>NZ_JBPKBI010000004.1:252568-265901 GCF_051388935.1 Yinghuangia sp. YIM S10712 | reverse complement strand
CCCCCCCCCCCCCCCCCCCCCCCCCCCCCCCCCCCCCCCCCCCCCCCCCCCGAGCCACTCAGAAAACCTCCGGCGGAGCGGGGAGCCTCAGCCCCCGAACTCCTCCAACGCCTTACGCGCTTCCGCGAGCCACGCCTCCCGGGCCGTGACGGCCTCGTCCGCCTCGCGCGCCTTGCGCTCGTTGCCCGCGGCCCGCGCCATGTCCCCCTGGACACGCAACTTGTCGATGGACGCCTGGAGTTGGTCCACCGTCGCCTGGGCCCGGGCGCGTGCCTCCGGGTTGGTGCGGCGCCACAGGTCTTCCTCGGCCTCGCGGATGGCCCGCTCGACCGCGTGCAGACGCGCTTCCAACTTCGGACGCGCGTCGCGCGGCACGTGCCCGATTCCCTCCCACCGCTCGTTGACCGAACGCAGCGCCGCACGGGCCGCCTTCACGTCCTCGACCGGCAGGATGCCCTCCGCCTCGACGAGCAACTGCTCCTTGAGGGCCTGGTTCTCACGCTGCTCGGAGTCCCGCTCGGCGTACACCTCGCCGCGCGCCGCGAAGAACACGTCCTGCGCGGCGCGGAAGCGCTGCCACAGCTGCTCCTCGACGTCGCGCTGCGCCCGACCCGCGGCCTTCCAGTCGCGCATCAGGTCCCGGTAGCGCGCGGAGGTCTCGTTCCAGTCGGTCGACGTCGACAACGCCTCGGCGTCGGCGACCAGGCGTTCCTTGGTACGCCGGACCGCCTCGCGCTGCTGGTCCAGCTCGGCGAAGTGGCTCTTGCGGCGCTTGGCGAACGCCGAACGCGCCTGCGAGAAGCGGTGCCACAGCTCGTCGTCCGTCTTGCGGTCCAGCCGAGGGACGGCCCGCCACGCGTCCACCAGGGCGCGCAGCCGCTCGCCGGCCTGACGCCAGTCCGTGCTCTGCGACAGCTGCTCGGCCTCGGTGACGATCCGCTCCTTCGCGGCGTGCGCCTCCTCCTGGGCCTTCGCCCGCGCGACCTTGCGCTCCTCGCGGCGGGCCTCCACGACCTGGGTCAGTGCGTCCAGACGCCTCACCAGGGAATCCAGGTCGCCGACCGCATGGGCTTCGACGATGTTCGCGCGCAGGTGCTCGATCGCGGTGGCCGCGTCCTTGGGCGCGAGGTCCGTGGTCCGCACCCGCCGTTCCAGGAGCTCGACTTCGACGACGAGGCCTTCGTACTTGCGCCGGAAGTAGGCAAGGGCCTCGTCCGGGGAACCCGCCTGCCACGAGCCGACGGAACGCTCACCGTCCGCGGTCTTGACAAAGACGTTTCCCTGCTCGTCGACGCGGCCCCACGGGTCGCTGGTCACAGCGGCCTCCTTCGATGCTGAATGCGGCGCACTTTACACAGGAGTCGGGGGTGACGGGCGCGCCACCGCCCGGTAGCGACAACGATTTCGGCGCCCGGACCCCAACTCCGCAGGATCAGGTCTTCTTCGTGACCGTCACCGTATTGAGGACGACATTCTCGTGCGGAGTGCCGTCCGAGCTCAGGTCCGTGGTACCGGCCGCGGCGATCTTCTGGAGCACCTCCATGCCGCCGGTGATCCGCCCGAACGGGGTGTAGTCGGACGGCAGCGGGGAGTCCTTCTCGACCAGGAAGAACTGGCTGCCGCCGGTGTTCGGCCCCGAGTTGGCCATCGCGACGGTGCCCGCCGGGTAGCTCGCGCCACCCAGGTTCTCGTCCGGGAGCTGGTAGCCCGGACCGCCGGTGCCCGTCGCGGTCGGGTCGCCGCACTGGAGGACGAAGATGCCCTCGGTCGTCAGACGGTGGCACTGGGTGTGGTCGAAGTACTTCTTCTCGGCGAGGAAGTTGAACGAGTTGACCGTCCTGGGCGCCTTCGCCGCCTCCAACGCGATCGTGATGTCGCCGCACGTCGTCTTCAGCACCATCTCGTACGGCGCGTTCGTGTCGATCGTCATCGCCGGCTCGGCCGGGAACGTCTGCTGTGCCACCTCGCCCGGAGCCGGCTCCGCACACGTCTTCGGGTTGGTGTTCACCGCGGGCGCCGCCGACGGGGACGCCGTGTCGGCCGCGGCCACCGTCGGATCCTCGCTCTTGTCGTCACCGCTCACCGCGGTCGCGATCCACACCCCGCCGCCCGCGACCACCACAACCGCGAGAACAGCGGCGATGAGCGAGTTGCGCTGCTTCGCCCGCGCGTGGGCCTCCGCCCGACGCTGCTGCTGGCGCTCGTGCTTCGCGCGCGCGAGATGGCGCTGGCGCTGCTCCTTGCTGACCACCGCGTGTTCTCCTGGTTCGGCTGGTCCGGGCCCGACGTGCCGGCTGTCCCGGCGCTCCGGCTGCCCCCGGTTGTCTTACGGACTGTCTGACGGACTGTCTGACGGACCTGTCTGTGGCTTGTCCGGTGGGATTGTCGATCGCTGACGCTGTTCCCCCGCTGTCTCCCGCAGCCTCGGCGTTCCGGTGCTCCGGCGGCGGCGCTGCCGGTTCCCACGTGACCGGCCGCATGGACGTCCCGCGCGGCCAACCGCTGGACCGACGGCAAAGCACGTCCACGACCTGCGGCGATACACCGACACGCCGAAACGCGGACGACTGGCCGACAGTGTAGGCGTGCCGCCGGGAACCGGTTCGCTAACCGCCCCCGCGCGCCGGTACCCTCGGACGAGGATTCCCACGTCCGCCGCATATTGCCTGCTGATCGGCGGCGCCGGAAGACCTCCGGGTCGTGATCGGGCGCGGATCCGCAGCCGATCCACCACCGATCCACCACCGATCCACCTTCGAGACAGCCGAGGACCAACGTGATCATCGCCGGGTTCCCCGCCGGGTCTTTTGGCACGAACTGTTATGTGGTCGCTCCCGCAGCGGGCGAGGAGTGCGTGATCGTCGATCCCGGTCAGGACGCCTTCGACGGTGTCCAGGAGATCGTGCGCGAGCAGCGGCTGCGGCCGGTGGCCGTGCTGCTCACCCACGGCCACCTCGATCACATGTGGTCGGTCGTCCCGGTATGCGACGAGCACAAGGTGCCCGCGTGGATCCACCCCGACGACCGCGCCATGCTGTCCGACCCCATCAAGGGGTTCTCCCGCGTCGCGGGGCAGCAGCTCTTCGGCGGCATGACCTTCACCGAGCCCGACGAGGTCCGCGAGCTGACCGACGGCGCGACCCTGGACCTGGCCGGGCTGGAGTTCACCATCCGTCACGCGCCCGGCCATACCGGGGGGTCGGTTACCTTCGGCACCGGAGCGGAGGCGGACATCCCGCCCGTGCTCTACTCCGGTGACCTGCTGTTCGCCGGCTCCATCGGACGCACCGACCTACCGGGCGGCGACCACGCGCAGATGCTGAAGTCGCTCACCCGGGTGGTCCTGCCGCTGCCGGACGAGACCGTCGTCCTGTCCGGGCACGGCCCCCAGACCACGATCGGCCGCGAGCGCGCCACCAACCCGTATCTCCAGGAGCTGGCGCCCCAGGCAGGTCCTCGCCGAGGAATGTGACGGAACGCAAGACGTGAGTACCTTCAACGCCCCCAAGGGCACCTTCGACATGCTCCCGCCGTATTCGGAGACGTACAACCGGATCCGGATCCAGTTCGGCCTCGAACTGCGCGACGCGGGCTTCCAGTACATCGAGACACCCACGTTCGAGGACACCGGCCTCTTCGCGCGCGGTGTCGGGGAGTCGACCGACATCGTCTCCAAGGAGATGTACACCTTCACCGACCGCGCCGGCCGGTCGCTGACGCTGCGCCCCGAGGGCACCGCGGCCGTCGTGCGCTCTGTGCTCCAGCACAAGCTGTACGCCGCTCGACTCCCGGTCAAACTCTGGTACTTCGGGTCGTACTACCGCTACGAGCAGCCCCAGGCCGGCCGAACCCGGCAGTTCACCCAGGTCGGTGCCGAGGCGATCGGCAGCCAGGACCCGCTCGTCGACGTCGAGATGATCGCGCTCGCCGTCGAGGGCTTCCAGAAGCTCGGGCTGAGCAACTTCCGCCTGCTGCTCAACTCGCTCGGCTGCCGCGAATGCCGTCCCGTCTACCGGTCGCGGCTTCAGGAGTTCCTGCGCGCGCTCGACCTCGACGAGGACACGCGCCGCCGCGTCGAGATCAATCCGCTGCGCGTTCTCGACGACAAACGTCCCGAGGTCCAGGCCCAGTTGACCGGCGCGCCGCTGATCACCGACAGCCTGTGCGAGTCGTGCGCCGCGCACCACACGTTCGTCCGCTCGATGCTGGACGACCTCGGGATCAAGTACGAAGACGACCCGCGGCTCGTCCGCGGCCTCGACTACTACGTGCGCACCATCTTCGAGTTCGTGCACGACGGCCTCGGCTCGCAGTCCGCGATCGGCGGAGGGGGCCGCTACGACGGCCTGGCCCAGGAGCTCGGCGGACCCGAACTGCCGTCCGTGGGCTGGGCACTCGGCATCGGCCGCACCATGCTCGCGCTGGAGGCCGAGGGCCGCGAGATCGAGACCGCCGCGGAATGCGACGTGTACGGTGTCGCGCTCGGCGACGAGGCCCGCCGCGCGGTGTTCAAGCTCGTCACCGCGCTGCGCGTGGCCGACATCCCGGCCGACATGGCGTTCGACGGCAAGAAGCTCAAGGGCGCGATGAAGGCCGCCGACCAGTCCGGCGCCCGGTACGCCATCGTCCTCGGCGACCGCGATCTCGCGGAAGGCGTCGCCCAGTTGAAGGACCTGACCACCGGCGACCAGACGGCCGTCCCGCTCGACGCCGTGGTCGACACCCTGAAGGAGAAGCTCCAGTGATCCGCACCCATGACGCCGGCACGCTCCGCGCGGAGCACGCCGGGACCACCGTGACGCTCGCCGGCTGGGTCGCCCGGCGGCGCGATCACGGCGGCGTGGCGTTCGTGGACATCCGGGACACCTCCGGCACCGTCCAGGTCGTCTTCCGCGACCTGGACGCGGTACACGGGCTGCGCAGCGAATACTGCGTCAAGGTCACCGGCGACGTGCGGATCCGCCCCGAGGGCAACGAGAACACCGAGATCCCGACGGGTGCGATCGAGGTACTCGTCAACGACTTCGAGGTGCTTTCCGAGGCGGCGCCGCTGCCATTCCCGATCGAGGAGTACGCCCCCGGCACGGTCAACGAGGAAGTCCGCCTGCGCTACCGCTACCTCGACCTGCGCCGCCGCCAGATGGCGCACAACCTGCGGCTGCGCTCGCAGGTCACCCAGATCATCCGCGAGGTGCTGGCGGAGAACGACTTCCTCGACATCGAGACTCCGTACCTCACGCGTTCGACGCCCGAGGGCGCCCGCGACTTCGTGGTGCCGGTGCGCCTTCAGCCGGGCACGTGGTACGCGCTGCCGCAGTCGCCGCAGTTGTTCAAGCAACTGCTCATGGTGGCGGGCATGGAGCGGTACTACCAGATCGCGCGCTGCTTCCGCGACGAGGACTTCCGCGCCGACCGGCAGCCGGAGTTCACGCAGCTCGACATCGAGATGTCCTTCTGCGACCAGGACGACGTCATCGGGCTCACCGAGCGCCTCATCGCCCGTATCTGGCGCGACGTGCACGGTGTGGAGGTGCCGCTTCCGCTGCCGCGCATGACCTATGCGGACGCGATGGCCAAGTACGGCTCGGACAAGCCGGACCTGCGTTTCGGCGTCGAGATCACCGACCTGACCGGCTACTTCGCGGGCACCGAATTCCGGGTGTTCCAGTCGGAGTTCGTCGGCGCGGTCGTGATGCCCGGCGGTGCCGCGCAGACCCGCAAGGAGCTCGACGGATGGCAGGACTGGGCGAGGTCGCGCGGCGCGCGCGGCCTGGCGTACGTCCTCGTCGACGCGGACACCGGCGAACTGCGCGGCCCGGTGGCCAAGAACCTGTCCGTGGCGCATCTGGGCGGGCTGGTCGACGCCACCGGCGCCAAGCCGGGGGACGCGATCTTCTTCGCCGCGGGCCGGCGCATTCCGTCACTCGAACTCCTCGGCGCAGCACGGCTGGAGATCGGCCGCCGCGGAGGGCTCATCGACGAGTCGGCGTGGAACCTGCTGTGGGTCGTGGACTTCCCGATGTTCGAGCCGATCGAGGACGACAAGGGCAACTTCCAGGGCTGGCACGCGATTCACCACCCCTTCACGGCGCCCACGGACGCGTACCTCGACAGCTTCGACAAGGATCCCGGGGCGGCGCTGTCCAACGCGTACGACCTCGTGCTCAACGGCACGGAGGTGGGCGGCGGTTCGATCCGTATCCACCGCGCCGACGTGCAGAAGCGGGCGTTCGAGGCGATCGGCCTGTCCGACGAGGAGGCGCAGTCGCAGTTCGGCTTCCTGCTCGACGCCTTCCAGTACGGCCCGCCGCCGCACGGGGGCATCGCCCTGGGCCTGGACCGGCTTGTCGCCCTGCTCGCCGGCGCTGACTCGATCCGCGACGTCATGGCGTTCCCGAAGACCGCGACCGGCGGCGACCCGCTGACCGGCGCACCGACGCCGATCACCCCGGCGCAGCGCCGCGAGGCGGGCATCGACGCCACGCCGAAGGCCGCGGGGGAGCCGGGCGAGGCGGCGGCATCGGCGGTCTGACGCCGGTCACCGCGCGGCGCGCCCGAAGCGTGGTGGAGACCAAGGCAGTTCCGCTGCCCTGCGCACGACGGTAACCGTGGCGGCCCCAAGAGCCCGCGAGCAACGCGGGTCTGTGGGCCCCCCACGGCCTTTGGCCGCCGGAGAAACGCAGGGAAGATCCCGCGAGCCAAGGCTTGCGACAGCGCTCGCAGCCCGCTGAAGCCCCGAGGGGGACACCCGCTCGATCTGCTTCCGTCGCCTTCGGCCGTGGCGTCGATGCCCGCTTCGCGGTGCTGTGGGGGCCACGGTTCGGCCCTGCCGATCGTGGTCGAGCGGTCTCCGGCTCGGCGCCACCACCGCGCGGAACCTCGACGCCGTCAGCCGCGCCGATCGGGGCCCGAGGCCGTGCGCGCACGGGGCACCTGAGCACCGCGCAGCCGCTTATCCGTTCGGTCCCCTCGTTGCCGAGCCTGCGTGTCGTCGCCCGAAACCTGTGGAAAACCCGGCCTCTCGACTCCTGGAAGAAACGATTCTCCACAGCTTGCCGGTTTTCTGACTTTGCGTTCCCCGTCGCTTGCGTAGCGTTGCCGTCACGGTCGGCGGAGGGCCGTCCGGGCGATTCGCGAGGAGGGACGATTCCATGGGTGCCAAGACGTCGAAGGCCGGGAAGTCGGCGAAGCACGGCAGGATTTCGTCAAAGGGCGACGCGCCCCGGCCGCCTGGGGCCGCGAAACCACACACGGTGCCGCCACCTGCATCGGAGGCCGCGATGGTCACCACGACGCCGCAGCCGCATGCCGGTTCGGCCGTGTCGGGGTCGTCCGAGGCCCCGCGCAGACCGTTCTTTCTCGGCCGCCGCAATCTGCGTCGTCGGGGGTGGACCGAGAGCGGCATCGGCCGCTTTCTCGGAGAAGCGGACGCGCTGGCTCCAAACCCGGTCGTGCGGTCGGCGGCGCACATGCGCCTGTACGACGAGGCACGTGTCGCGCGCGTCGAAGCCACAGAGGACTGGCAGCGGTGGCGTGCCGAGTCCGAACAGCGGCGTGCCACAAACCGGTTGCGCGCCGAAGAACGAGCACGGGAGCGAGCGGACCGTCTCGCGAGGCTCGGTGTCTACGCGGAAGTGGCCTCACACGCGGCGGATCGCCGCCGATCCGCCTCCGGGGCGACTGACGAGACGTCAATGTCCGTGCCATACAGGATCATGGGTGGGGGACTCGGGACGGAGGAGACATGAGCGATCGGCGCGAAGTACGGGGTGTCGCAGACGTCTCGCGCGCAGGGATCCGCGGAGGGCCGGTTGGTGGGAACGGCGCGACGGGCGCGATCGGAGCACACGCCATGGGGCTGCCGCCCGCCCACGCCCTGCCCGGTCGGAAGCCGGGCTCGGAAGAGTCCGCATCGTCCGACATCGACCGGCTGGGAATTCCGTGCCCCATCCTGCGGATCGAGGTCCACGCATGACCGGCACGCCTGACGACAGCACCGCGAAGACTCCTGCTCGAATCCCGGCCCAGACCCGTGCGGGAACGCCTGCTGTGCACGTCAATTCGCTGCGCTGGTTCGTGGAGCGCGAGGGGGGAGCCGAGTTCGTCCGCTCGCACGGCGACGATCTGCACGACGAGGCCGTCGCACGGGCGTTGGCCGCGGCCTACCCCGAAGTGCTCCAAGTCCTCGAAACGCTTGCGGCGTCGGGCGTCGGCGCTGATTGCTGGTTCGCCGTGGACGACGTCGACACCGCTGTCGCGGCAACGGCCGCCACAACCAAGGCAGTCGAGGCGCTCCGTGCGGCCGGCTCCGCGCCGGGCCCGTCGCTCGGCGGGCTGCACTTGTCCGTGGGTGACGTCGACCGCGGCCATATAACGGCACATGCCGCAGTCACGGGCTTGACCTGCACCGGGCCACATGACGACGCGATAGCCCGAGCCGCCGTCGCGCTCACCGGGGCTTTCGGTCCCCAGGTGGTGTGGGACGACGCGCTTGCCGACGTCATGCTGGTCGACGCCGGCATGACGCCCGCACAAGTCCGGGCCCGGTGGAGGTCCGGTGGAACGCGTCCGGGGGATTCTCGTCCGGCTTCGTAGGCCGGGCCTCGGCCCCCGGCTTCACGGACCGTCGTCACGATCCGACGCCGGGGCACCGCGGTGTGCTCACACGAGACGGCTGCGCTCGTCGGTTACCACACGGCGCGGTTCATCGGATTTTTCGGTAGATACCCCGGCCTTCAGGCCGGGGAGGAAACGGACCCCTGCGGAGAAGGGCGGGAGAAGCCGAACCGCTTCCGGGCGGTTCGGCGTTCAGCACAGCGAAAGTGACGAGCGGCGCCGCCCCGCTTGCAGGAGGGGATCGCGTGTCCGGATCAGGGTTTGTTCCACAGGCGCGCGTAGCGCTCGGCCGTCGGCGGGTTGCCCGGCAACATGGTGTTCTCCGGGCGGGCCTTGAGGCCGTCGAGAACCAGGGAGACGAGTCGTTCGCGGTTGTTGTCGTCCTCGTCCGTCGGAACGGGGGCCCGGCGGCCGAATTGTTCGACGACCAGGTGGATGTCGAGAGTCGTCGCGTCCGCACGCAGAACGCCTGCCTGGTGTGCGCGCGCGACGACCTGTTCGGCGAGTTCGTCGGAGCGTTCGCCGGCCGCGGCCATCTCGGGGGTGAAGGCGATGGTGCCGGCGATCGGCGCGAGTGAGAACGAGCCGAACGCGACGCACTCGCGGATGTATTGGGCCAGCCCCTCCCACGGGTCGTCGGCGTCGAGCGCGCGCGATGCGGCAGCCGCGTACTGCTCCGCGGCCAACACGGCGAGTTTTTGGATCAGTTCCTCTTTGGTGCCGTAGCGGCGGTACAGCGTGGCGATGCCGACCCCGGCACGCTCGGCGATGGCTGCGACCGGCGCGTCGGCTCCCTGTGTCGTGAAGACCTCGCGTGCGGCGGCCAGCACGAGCTGGTCGTTGCGCGCCGCCTCGGCCTGCCTCCCGCGTTTCCTCGGGCGCTCGGATGTGCTCATGCGCCAAGGATGCCAAGAACGGTGATTGCGGAGCGGGTCGCTCCGTTATATTTTTATCGGATCGCATCGCTCCGTTATTCGGTGCCAGTGTCGGCGGAAGCTTCGGAAAGGTGGAAAAGACCATGAAGGCAGTGGTGTTCACGGCATTCGGGGGCCCCGAGGTGTTGCGGCTCGCCGAAGTCCCGACTCCGCGTCCGGGGCCCGGCGACATCCGGGTCCGCGTGCGTGCGGCCGGAGTTCTCCCGTTCGACACAGGCCTGCGCTCCGGCCGCTTCCCTCCCGCGATGACACCCGGCTTCCCGGACAAGCCGGCCATCCCTGGCAACGAATTCGCCGGTGTGGTCGAAGAGTTGGGGGAGGCGGTCAGTGGCTTCGAGGTGGGAGACCACGTCTTGGGCTTCACCACGACGGGGGCCTACGCCGAATATGTCGTGGTCCCCGCCGACCAGCTCGCACTGCGGCCTGCGGCAATGCCGTGGGAGGTGGCTGCGGGGCTGTCCGCCAACGGCCAGGGAGCGTACATGGCACTGCGCCAGGTCGGCGTGCGTGCGGGGGACGTGGTCCTCATCCACGCAGCCGCCGGAGGCTTCGGCACCCTGGCCGTGCAACTCGCGAAGGCGCAGGGAGCGAAGGCCGTCATCGGCACCGCGAGTGAGGCCAACCACGAGTATCTGCGGGGGCTCGGCGCGCTGCCGGTGGCGTACGGGCCCGGCCTGGTCGACCGTGTCCGTGCCCTCGCACCGTCCGGTGTCGACGCCGCGATCGACGCGGCCGGCCCCGAAGCACTCCGCGCGTCCGTCGAGCTCGTCGAAGACCGCGCGCGCATCGTGACGATGACGAACGGCGAACTCGGCCGCGAACTGGGACTGCCCGAATGGTCGGGGACCCGCAGTGGACAACGGCTCGCGGAACTGGCCGGTATGTGGGACGAGGGGCTCTTCACACTGCACGTGCGCGCGACGTATCCACTGGACCGCGCCGCGGACGCCCACCGCGATGTCGAGACCGGTCACGGTCGCGGCAAGGTCGTCCTGACCGTGGCGGAGGAGTCATGAACCGCGGGAACCGATTGCCGCGACAGCAACGCCGTGCGGCGGCCGATGCCTTCGCCACTGAGCCGCCCGACCGCGTCATCCCGAGCGCCGGACCGGCGGACGCCTCCGTCACCGATGCGGCCGTCGGACATGATTCCACCTCGGTTCGAGCCCGCGACCTTTTCGACGACCGTCGTTTCGTCATGCTGTTCCTCGCCCGGACGATATCGGTGCTCGGTGCCGCGTTCGGTCCGGTGGCCCTCGCCTTCGGGGTGCTCGACCTGCCCGGCGCGAGTGCCACGACACTGACCATCGTGTTGACCGCCCAGACCGTGCCGCAGATCGCGCTCATGCTGTTCGGCGGTGTCGTGGCCGACCGTATGCCGCGCTTCCGGCTCATGACGTGCGCCGAACTGCTGTCCGCTGCCGCCTTCCTCGCCTTGGCGGTCATGTTCGTCACCGGTGCGGCTCCGCTGCCCGCGGTGGCCGCGGCGGCGGCGATGAGCGGCATCGCCCTGGCCCTCTACTACCCGGCGCTGACCGGCGTCGTCCCGGATGTGGTCGCCGAAGACCGGCTACAGACCGCCAACGGGGTCCTGAGGTTCGGTGTGAACACTGCGCGCCTGCTCGGCATGGCCCTCGCGGGCGGCGCGGTCGCATTGGTCGGCGCCGGATGGGCGCTTGCCGTGAACGCGGCCGGTTTCGCCGTTGCCGCGGTGCTGTTGGCAGGTCTTGGGTCGACCGTGTCCCGCCGGCCGCCGGCACGGACCTCCATGCCGGCGGAACTCCGTGACGGCTGGAGGGAGTTCGCATCCCGCCAATGGCTCTGGGCGATCGTGCTGCAATTCGCGTTCGTCATCGCCGCGATGCAGGCCGCATTCGGGGTCCTGGGGCCGGTCGTCGCCGAATCCGATCTGGGCGGTGCACCCGCATGGTCGGCGATCCTGGCCGGCCAGGGTCTGGGCACCATCGTCGGGGTGTTCGTCGCCATCCGGGTCCGGCCGCGCCGACCGCTGGTCGTCGCAACGGGCATGGTTTTTCCCGTCGCGCTCCCGATGGCCCTGCTGGGTGTCGGCGCACCCGTGTACGCGGTCGCGTCGGGCGCGTTTGTGACCGGCGTCGCGTTCACCGTTTTCGGTGTGCTGTGGGAGACCACGATGCAGCGCGAGGTTCCCCGAGAGGCGCTGTCCCGCGTCAGCGCCTACGACGGGCTCGGCTCCTTCATGTTCGGCCCCCTGGGCCTCATCGCCGCCGCCCCCCTGGCCCAATCGGTCGGTCCACGCACCGCGTTGCTCCTCTGCTCGGCTCTCGTCGCCGCTGCCACGGCCGGGGCGCTGTGTGCACCCGGCGTCCGCAGGCTCCGGGCACCCGCAGCGGTCGAAGCGCCCGTCGAAGGCCGAGGCCGGCAGACGCCCCCGACCACCTCACCGGACAGCGCAGCGGTTACCGTCACAGCCTCCGTCGCCGGACCGTCCGAGACGCATGCGAAGTCGCGTCACAGGCTGCCCGACACGGTCGCCGCGCGGACGCACAGGACGTCGGGGAGGTGCTCGACGGCCCGTGTCCAGTGCGTTCCGCCGTGTCGGCCGACGTAGACCTCGCCGGATCGGGTCCCGAAATAGACGTTCGGATCGGGGGCGTCGTCGAGGCACAGTGCGTCGCGCATCACGCCCGTCCAGAATCCGCTGCCGGGCAGGCCGTTGCCCAGCGGGGTCCAGGTCCCACCGGCATCCTCGCTGCGGTAAACGAGGCAGCGGCCATCCGGCGGAAACCGCATCGCGTCGGCGACCAGCGGAAACACGTAGGCCGTCGCGGGGCGCCGGGGGTGGACGGCGATCGGGAACCCGAAATCACTCGGCAGGCCGTCGGCGATCGAGACCCAGTGCGCTCCGCCGTCGTCGCTCCGGTAGACGCCGTGGTGATTCTGGAGGAACAGCCGATCGGGGACCTCCGGGTGCCGGGCGACCTTGTGGACGCACTGGCCGAACTCCGGGTACTCCTCGGGCAGGAAACTCACATGGATCCCCGAGTTGGACGCCTCCCAGGTCGCCCCGCCGTCGCGGGTCCGGTAGACGCCACCCGTCGACATGGCCACCGTTACGTCGTCGGGATCGGCGGGATGTGGCAGCACGGTGTGGATCGCCATGCCGCCGAACCCGGGGGTCCAGTGCGGACGGTGCGGGTGGTCCCACAGCCCGCGCACCAGGGAGAAGCTGCGTCCGCCGTCATCGGAGCGGAAGAGCGCCGACGGTTCGACCCCGGCGTACACCGTCTGCGGTTCCGATGGCGAGCCGGGCTGTAGTTGCCAGATGCGTTCGACGGACGCGTCGGTGTCCTTCGGGAACGCGACGGTCGCGAGCTCGGGTTCCGACCACGTTGCGCCCCCGTCGTCGCTTGCCGCGACGACGGGGCCGAAATGCTCGTGGGTCACTCCCGCGAGCAGCCGAGGGGCGTCGCCTCGGGAGTCGATCATCACCGAGTACACGCCGGTCATCGCGTGGTGCGGGCCGGTGAAGTCCCAGGTGTGGCCCCCGTCTTCCGAACGGCCTAGCCACAGCCCCTTGCGCGTGCCCACGGCGAGCAGGATGGAGTCGGTCATGGCGGCACTCCAGGTCGCGAAGTTTTCGATACCTGCGGCACGCTACGCCGCGGTGTGGCGATCTGCGCCGGTTTCAGCGGCAATCATTCGAACGGGTGAACGAACAAAACTTGTTGGGCGTGGATTCGGCGCAAGTGTGGGGCCTCCGTCTTCGGAAACGCCGCGGCCGACCGGTCGGGGGAGACCGG
>NZ_JBPKBI010000004.1:230442-252466 GCF_051388935.1 Yinghuangia sp. YIM S10712 | reverse complement strand
CCGCGAGTGGGAGAGGGCGGGAGAGGGCGGGAGAGCGAGGGGTGGGGCGAGCGGGTTGACGCGGGGGAGAGAGAAGCAGCGGTGCAGGAGTGCGTGCGGCCTGTCGCGTCAGGCCGCGACGGCGACCGCGGTGCGGTCCAGTGCCGGGGCGGCCGTCGGCTGCTCGGCCGGCCGCACGGTCGGAGTCTTGGTGCGCGTCGCGAACACGTACACCCGCAGCACCGCGAACCGGCCGATGCCGGCGAGGGCCGACGCGGTCAGGTACACCGCCTGCTCGGTGACCACGCTCGGTTCCGCGACGATCGTGTGCAGAGCCGTCATCGCCGCGGTCGTGAATATGTAGCCGACCACGACAGTGCCGCTCGACTTCATGTGCATCCGCCAGCCGCGCTCGCCGCTGCGGAAGGTCAGACGGCTGTGCAGCTCGTTGGCGACGACCGTCGACAAGACGCTGACGATCGCGTTCGCCAGCGCCAGCGACATGTGGCTCGACAGGAGCAGCAGCACACCGCTCGCCGCGAGCCCCGTACCGCCCCCGAAGACCACGAAGCGCACGAACGAGGCCACCGGCCCGTTGCCGTTCCTCGCTGCTGCCATCGCGGTTCCCGTGCTGCTGCTCACTAGCGGCTCCTTCGCCCCCGCGGACCCGATCTCCCGTGGCCCTCGACTGCCTCAAATCTAGAAACCCCAGGTCGCGGAGCCCATACGGGTCGCTTCCGTCTTGGGGTGGGGCTGTCCCCACCCCTTCGTCGGGGAAGAGCCCCACCCGGGTTCCGCACTTCCTTCGTTCGCTGTGTCGACTCTAGAAGCCATATAGGAAGCCTTCGTTCCTCAATGGCCGCTGCCCGCGACCGGCCTTCCGTCAATGAAGACCCGCCGGCGGTGCCGGACTCATCGCTGACGACAACACGAAAACCCCGGCCGAGACTCCCGGCCGGGGTGTGACGTGCGTCCGCTTGCGGTGTCAGCCCGTACGGCTGCTGCGCCGCCCGCGCTGCTCGACCCATTTCGCGAGTCCGGACAACGCCATGCACATGCCGATGTAGACGGGGGCGATGACCATCACCACCGGGATGAACGGCAGGCTGTAGTCAAGGTTCGTGGCGATCTGCCGGCCCGCGTACAAGAACTCCTCATAGGAGATCAGGAAGCCCAGCGAGGTGTCCTTCAGCGCCACAACCAACTGGGAGATGACCGCCGGCAGCATCGCGCGCACGCCCTGCGGGATCAGCACGTATGTCATCACCTGCGTCTTGCGCATGCCCAGCGCGTACGCCGCCTCGCCTTGCCCGCGCGGCACAGAGTGCACGCCGGCCCGGAACACCTCCGCGAGCACCGACCCGTTGTACAGCGTCAGCCCGGCGACGAGCGCCCATCGCGGCTCCACCTTGAGCGCGATGAAGATGAAGAAGATCATCACCAGTACCGGCATCGCCCGGAAGAACTCCACGACCAGGGTCGAGAGCCAGCGGACCACCCGGTGGTCCGACAGCCGCCCCGCCGCGAACACCGCACCGAAGGCCAGCGACAACACCGCGGCCCACGCGAACGCGCGCAACGTGTTGCCGAGACCGCGCAGCAGCAGTTCCTGAATGCCCTTGTAGGTGAAGGCGTTCCACTTCTCCGCGGTGAACTGCCCGGTGTCGAAGAGCTTGTAGACCAGCCACGCGACGACCCCGGCCAGCACCAGCAGCGCCAAGGCGCCGTAAAGCCGGTGCCGGGCCAGCGCCTTCGGACCCGGCTCGTCGTACAGCGCCACAGCCTGCGCGGTCACCGGGCCACCTCCCAGCGCCGCTCGATGAGCCGGAACGCCGCGCTGATCGACAGCGTGACGACCAGGTAGCCCGCGGCGATCCAGACGAAAGTCCACACGATGCTGTAGCCCATCTCGTTGAGCGTGCGGTACGTGCCCAGCAGCTCCACGACGCTGAACGAGCCGGCGATCGCCGAGTTCTTGGCCAGCGCGATCAATGTGCTGCCGATCGGTGGGACCACCGAGCGGAACGCCTGTGGCATCACGATCAGTTGCAGCGTCTGACCGAACGTCATGCCGAGACTGCGCGCCGCCTCGCCCTGCCCGGCCGGCACCGTGTTGACGCCCGAGCGGACCGCCTCGCAGATGAACGCCGACGTGTAGCACCCCAGCGCCAGCGCCGCGAACGCGAAGAACGGCAGCACGATCCCGAAGCGCGGCAGGCCCAGCACCACGGCGAAGAACAGCAGTGTCAGCGGCGTGTTGCGCAAGATGGTCACCCACAGCGCGCCGAACACCCGCAAGGGTGCGACGGGGGAGACCCGGCACGCGGCCACCAGCACACCCGCCACCAGCGCGAGCGCCGCCGCGACCGCGGTGAGCTCGATGGTGCCGATGAAGCCTTCCCAGTAGATGTCCCAGTTGTCGAACAGGACGTTCATTGTCGGCGGACCCCTGACATTCCCTCACCCCGCATTCGCCTGCGTCCCCTCCGCGTGGTCCTAATACCGGTCGATCGCGGGCGGTTCGGGTGCCGGAACGCCCGACAGCCCGAGGGTCGCGTCGTACGCCCGCCTCCAGTCGCCGTTCGCCTGGTGCCGCGCGATCGCGTCGTCGACGGCGAGCCGGAACGCCCGGTCGTCGCGCGGCACTCCGATGCCATAGGGCTCCTGAGAGAAGGGCCGGCCGGCGATCTTCAACTGGTCCGGCACCTTGGCGGCGTAGCCCATGAGGATCGTGTCGTCGGTGCTGACCGCGTCCACCTGATAGCTGATCAGGTTGTCGACGCACACCGAATAGCTGTCGTAGCCGATCAACTTCACCCTCGGGAAATCGCGCTGCAACCGCTGGTATGGCGTCGAGCCGGCCACCGAGCAGACTTTCCGGCCCGCGAGGTCGTCGGGGCCGGCGATGTCCGTCTCGTCCGCGCGCACCAGCAGGGACTGCCCGGCCATGTAGTACGGCCCGGCGAAGCCCACGGACTTCTTGCGGTTGTCGTTGATGGTGTACGTGCCCGCGTACAAGTCGACCTGGCCGTTCTGCAGAGCCGTCTCGCGGTTCGCCGAGGCGATCGTCTTGAACTCGATCCGGTCCGGGGCGAATCCGAGGTCCGCCGCGATCATTTTGGCGATCTCGATGTCGAACCCGGAGTACCTGCCGTTCGCGGGATCCTGCTGTGCAACGTACGGCTGGTCGGCCTTGGTCCCGACGATCAGCCTCCCGCGGTCGCGCGCGGCTCGCCACGTCGGCGAGTCGGCGACGTCGGCCGCCGAGTCGACTTGGTACGCCGGCAACTCGCGTTGGTCCGGCCCTTTCGGCGGCGGCGTCCCGTCGCGCCCGCACGCCGCCGCCGACACCAGCGCCGCCAACACCGTCAGCGCCATCGCCAGACGCACCGCCCCGCGAATCGCATGGGGACGCCCCAAGCTGTGCATTCGAGCCCGCCCTCAGTGGTGCAGGATCTTGGACAGGAAGTCGCGGGCGCGCGCACTCCGCGGCGCGTCGAAGAACTCGGCGGGCGGCCGGACCTCCACGATCTGCCCGTCGGCCATGAACACCACGCGGTTCGCGGCGGACCGGGCGAACCCCATCTCGTGGGTGACGACGATCATCGTCATGCCGTCGGCTGCGAGCGCCCGCATGACCTCCAGGACCTCGTTGATCATCTCGGGGTCGAGCGCCGACGTCGGCTCGTCGAACAGCATTACCTTCGGTTCCATCGCCAGCGAGCGCGCGATCGCCACCCGCTGCTGCTGACCGCCCGACAGTTGGCCGGGGAACTTGCCGGCCTGGTCGGCGAGTCCGACCCGGTCGAGCAGTTCGCGGGCGCGCTTCTCCGCCTCCGCCCGACCCCGTCCGCGCACCCTGATCGGTGCGAGCGTGACGTTGTCGAGGACCGTCTTGTGCGCGAAGAGGTTGAACGACTGGAACACCATGCCGACTTCGGCGCGCAGCCGGGCCAACGCCCGGCCCTCGGCCGGCAGCGGCTCGCCGTCGACGGTGATCGTGCCCGACTCGATGGTCTCCAGGCGGTTGATCGTGCGGCACAGCGTCGACTTGCCGGACCCGGACGGGCCGATGAGCACCACGACTTCGTTGCGGTCCACGGCCAGGTCGATGTCGCGCAGCACATGCAGCGACCCGTAGTACTTGTTGACGCCCTTGAGAACGACCAGCGGCTCCCCCGGCGGAGCCGAAGGGCTCGGGGACTTCGGGGCGGTTCGCGCTTCGGTCACGCCCGCAACCCTGCCCTTCCGTCCGTCCGGGGGACGGCCGGGGCTTGGACGGGCACCCGAACGACTGACACCCGTGACCCGTTCGGCGGGGCGCACGCTCCGCCGAACGAGTGGCCGACGTCATCAGGCCCGACGAAGACGAAGCAACCGCCGGCCGCAGTCCGGATCACGCAGCCTTCATTGCGCCATGCGTCCCGGCGCACCCTCCCGGTCCGGCAGACTGTCCCTCGTGCCGCGAGCGACCGCAGTGACCGAAGCGACTCCAGCGCCCGCCATGACCGAAGTGACCGAGCGTACGAAGTGATTCGAGTGCCTCAAGCGACCCAAGCGACCCAAGCGACCGAAACCCCCCGACAGACCGAGCGACCGGAGTGAACGCGGTGACCGGAACCGTCCTCGTGCTCGGCGGACGCAGCGAGATCGGCACAGCCGTCGCCGTACGCCTCGCCCGCCGCGGTGCCCGCCGCGTGATCCTCGCCGCCCGTCGCAGCAGCGACCTCGACACCCAGGAAGCCGAGCTGCGCGCCGCCGGAGCCGACGTGGTCCGCGAGGAGTTCGACGCCGACGACGTCGCCGCGCACCGCCCTTTCCTCGACCGCGTCGCCGCAGAACACGGCCCGCTCGACGTCGTCGTCACCGCGTTCGGCATTCTCGGCGACCAGCAGCGCGCGGAGACCGACGCCGACCACGCCCTCGCCGTCGTACACACCGACTACGTCGCGCACGTCAGCATCCTCACGCACCTCGCCACCCTGCTCCGCAAGCAGGGACACGGCCGACTGGTCGTCTTCTCGTCCGTCGCCGGCGTCCGCGTCCGCCGCGCCAATTACGTGTACGGCTCCGCCAAGGCCGGCCTCGACGGTTTCGCCAGTGGCCTCGCCGACGCCCTCGCCGGCAGCGGCGTCCATCTGCTCCTGGTCCGGCCCGGATTCGTGATCGGCCGGATGACCGAGGGCATGAAGCCCGCGCCGCTGTCCAGCACCCCCGACCAGGTCGCGGACGCGACCGTGAAAGCCCTCCTGCGCGGAAAAGGCGAGGTGTGGGTGCCCGGCACGCTGCGCCCCGTCTTCGCGGGAATGCGGTTCATGCCCCGTCCGTTGTGGCGACGGCTGCCGCGCTGAGACCCGCTCGGGGCACACATCGCGCCCCGAGCCCCACAGCCGGGCGGCGACCCGGCCCCGCATGCACGGTGACCGAACCGTGGTGCTGGGATAGAGGAACCGAGCGAGAGGGGAATCCGGCATGGCCGACGGACATTTCGACGTGGTGGTCCTGGGCGCGGGACCGGGCGGCTACGTCGCCGCGATCCGGGCGTCGCAGTTGGGACTGCGCACCGCGATCGTGGAGGAGAAGTACTGGGGCGGTGTCTGCCTCAACGTCGGCTGCATCCCGTCGAAGGCCCTGCTGCGCAGCGCCGAGCTCGCGCATCTGGTGACACACGAGGCCAAGAGCTTCGGCATCGACATCGAGGGCCCGGTCAGCCTCAACTACGGTGAGGCGCACGCCCGCAGCCGCCGCGTCGCGGACGGCCGCGTCAAGGGCGTCCACTACCTGATGAAGAAGAACAACATCACGCAGTACGCGGGCGTCGGCACCTTCCTCGACGCGAACACCCTCCAGGTCGCCGGCTCCGACGGCACGGCCTCCCGAGTCACCTTCGACAACTGCATCGTCGCGGTCGGCGCCACCACGCGGCTGCTGCCCGGGACACAGCTCAGCGAGCGGGTCCGCACGTACGAGGAGCAGATCCTCACCGACAAGCTGCCCGGCAGCATCGTCATCGTCGGCGCGGGCGCGATCGGCGTCGAATTCGCGTACGTCATGAACAGCTTCGGTGTCTCGGTCACCGTCGTGGAGTTCCTGGACCGCGTCGTTCCCCTCGAAGACGAAGAGGTCTCCGCCGAACTCGCCCGCCGCTACCGCAAGCTCGGCATCGACGTCCTCACCTCGACCCGCGTCGAGTCCATCGCCGAGGACGCCCAGGGCGTCACCGTCACGGTCACCGGCAAGGACGGCGCCCGCCAGGAACTGCGCGCCGACCAGGTCCTCCAGGCCATCGGCTTCCAGCCGCGCGTCTCCGGTTACGGCCTGGAGAACACGGGAGTCCGGCTCACCGAGCGCGGTGCGATCGATATCGACGACTACTGCCGCACCAGCGTCCCGCACATCTACGCCATCGGCGACGTCACCGCCAAGCTGATGCTCGCGCACACCGCGGAGTCCATGGGCGTCGTCGCCGCGGAGACGATCGCCGGCGCGGAGACGATGCCGGTCGAGTACATCATGGTGCCGCGCGCGACCTACTGTCAGCCGCAGATCGCCAGCTTCGGCCTTACCGAGGCACAGGCGCGCGAACAGGGCTACGACGTCAAGGTCGCCAAGTTCCCGTTCACCGCGAACGGCAAGGCGCACGGCCTCGGCGAGCCGGTCGGCTTCGTCAAGATGCTGAGCGACGCCAAATACGGCGAACTCCTCGGCGCTCACATCATCGGCCCCGAGGCCACCGAACTGCTGCCCGAACTCACGCTCGCACAGCAGTGGGACCTCACCGTCCACGAGATCGCCCGCAACGTGCACGCCCACCCGACCCTGGGCGAGGCGGTCAAGGAAGCGGTCCACGGCCTCGCCGGCCACATGATCAACATGTGACGCATTCGGCTCTGACCTGCAACAACGTCGGTTCAGTAGGTCACGAGGGCACAGTGAGGGCACTAGCGGAATGATCTTGGTCGTCGGCCGTGTAGCTGAACGCACGGTCGACGGCCTTCCGCGTGCGGTTCTGACTCGTCGGCATCATGTGCGCGTACGTACGCAGCGTGAACGCCGGGTCGGAGTGCCCGAGGTAGTCGGCCAGAGCGCGGATGCTCTCGCCGGCGTCGAGGAGCACGCTCGCGTACGTGTGCCGCAGCGCGTGCATGCCGTACTTCCGGTTGTCCGACGACCGGCCGACGCCGGCGCGCTCCCGTTCCTCCGGAGTGCGCGAGCGACGCGGCTTCGGGATGACACCCGCCACGACGAGCGCGGACATCCACACGTGGTTGAACGTGCTCCGGATCAACGCCGAGCCGTCCGGATTGGTCGTGATCAGACGCGCTGTCACCGGCTTCCCGTCCGGCACCCGCCACGGCAACGTCACTTCGACCGCGGGCAGTTTCTGCAACTGCGAGCTGATCCGGTTCGCCACCTCATCCGGGAGCGGAACGTCCCGCTCCTTGCCACCCTTCGGGGGCGCGAACACCAGACTGCCCTTCACGATTTTGATCTGTCGGCGTACGTGCACCGTGTGCCGCAGAAAGTCGACGTCGTCGATGCCGAGGGCGAAAGCCTCGCCCTGCCGCAGGCCGCACCCGAACGCGGCGACACTCAGAATCCGGTACCGCTCCGGCAAGGCATCCGTGACCGCGTGCACGCGGGCAAGCGGCCACGGTTCCGCCTTCGCGGATGTCGCCTTGGGTGGCTTGACCGATTGCGACTTGCACGGGTTCTTCTGAACGTCTCCGTCTTCAACCGCCACGTTGAAGATCGCGGAAAGCGTGCTGAGGACATCGCCGATCGTCGACGGCCCCAGGCCCTTGGCCTCAAGTTGCTTGATGAACGTCTGCACCGTGGACGGCCTCACAGCGCGCATCTCGCGGGTGCCGAGTTCGGGAACGATGTGTGCCTCGACGTGCCCAGTCCAAATCGCGATGGTGCTGGGGTCGTCCGTCAGGCCGGCCAGATACTCGCGTGCCCGGGACGCGACGGTGACCTTGCCCGCGTTCGGGTCGCGGTACGTACCCTCGGCAAGCTGCGTCTTGACCTTGGCCGCAGCGACCTCGGCCGCCGCCTGCGTCTCGTAGTTCTCCTTGCGCTGCGCCCCGTCCGCGTCCCGATACCGGACTTGCCAGCGCTTCCCCTTGCCGTGGTCAGCCGTCGCGACCAGCTTCCTCGTACGACTGCTGTGCTGCCCACACGGCGGGTCATCATCCCCCGGCCGCGACTTGTGCCACCGGTCGTAGACGTCAGCCACTGCTGTTCTCCTCGGACTGCTGCGAACGCTTCCGCTCCATGTGCTGGTGCAGGTTGTGCATCGTCGCCGCGGAGTCGACGACCGTCTTGATGGACGCGGCCGGAACGCCTGCGGCAAGTGCCACCCGCACCGCTTCAGCGACCGGCGCCAGTACGTCCGCCCAACGCTCGTCGTCCTCTACCGTCGCTCGGTCGTGTTCGACGTGAGGTTGGTTCTCATCGACGAACCGCTCCCAGCGATCCAGGTCGAAAACGCGCTCCGGACGCCACGGCATTTCCTGGAACGGCTGCTCCCCGCCCGCCCACTCCCAAGCCTCGCGAGCAGTGGCGCCAACCGACGGGGTCAACTGAATCGCTCTGCTGTCCGCCTTGGCCGGAAGCAACAGTCGGTTCGGGCTGACCTCCAATGCAAGCGCGAGCGCCACCAGATCATCGACATCCACGCGCCGCGTGCCCCGCTCGGCGTTCATGATGCCCGAGGGCAGAATCTTCCGCCCCAACTGCTCAAGCCGTCCCGAGAGTTCGCGTAGCGGCATCCTGCCGCGCACGTGCTCAACATTCGCGGCCACGCGCTGCCCGGTCGGTCCGAGTTTCTGCCCCTGCGGTGTTTGCATGTCACGAACAGAACCACAGACTTGACGAACGCGCAACAGTAGGCGCAAGCTGTTCGCACCTTCCAACATCTTGTACGGAGGTTGCGAACATGACGCGCGCCAAAACGGGGGTCAAGCGGGAGCCCCTGGTCTCCGCCCAGGAGGTCGCCGACTTCCTCGACATCCCGCTTCAGACGATCTACACGTGGCGCCACCGCGGCAAAGGCCCGAAGTTCACGATGGTCGGCCGCCACCTCAAGACCAAGTGGTCGATCGTCGACGCGTGGCTCGAAGCCCAGGACGACGCTGCCTGAAATGCCGAACGGCCCCCGCCAGGACCCCGGTGCTGCGAACACCGATCCGGCTCCCGGCAGAGGCCGCGAAGCGAACCAACTCAAGAGATGCGAAAGCCCCGGACTGATTGAGAGCCAGACCCCGGGACTTCGCGTGAAAGGAACGCTGATGCCCAGCATCGCACAGACCCCGCCGCCCGTCACGGACGGCCCCCAGCTCGTCGCCATACCGGCGGAGAGCCTGCCCAACACCGGCCGGTACGAGACCACCGCCGCCGAGTACGTCACCTTCGCCGGCATCCAGGTCTTCAGCACCGACACCGCGAACATGCCGCGCAACAACGACGGCCTCTCGGCTGACGCGTTCCTCCTCGACGAACACGACATCCCCGCGGCCCTCATCTACCGCGACGACCTCGACCCGGCCGACGTCGAAAGCGTCGTCTTCGCGCTCGTCACCAAGTGGGCGCGCGGCGCCGACGTCATCGCCGTCCGCAAGGTCGAGGAGGACGCGCGATGACCACGACCACGCTCCCCACCCTGATCCGCGAGCGTCTGCCGCTCGGCGTCGTCGTCGTCGCCCTCACCGGGCCCGACGGCCGCGGGTGGCTCGTCGTCGACGACCACCAGGACGTCAAGCTCCGGTACGCCGAACTCGGCCGCGGCGCCTACGCCCTCCACGTCGAACACGACGGCCAGCACTACATCGTCGGGAACAGCACCGAAAACCCCGACACCGTGTCATTCGCGGTTACCCGCGTCCTCGACAGCATCGAGGCCACCCGGTGACCGACAGCACCAACTCGGCAGCCCGGGGCGCATGGCCGCCCCGGGCCTCCGGGCCGGCCACACCATCCGCCGACATCCGCGCGGTCATCGCCGAGGAGATCGTGCTTCTCGGCAACCTCGACGTTCCGCCGCTCCACGAACTCGACGTGCGCACCGCCCCGAGGGCCGTCGTCCGCACCGCGCTCCTGCGGTACGTCGCGGCCCGGTACGAGGACGACGTCGAGCTTGCCGAGCGCCTGCGGGTCGAGGTCGAGAACGGCCACGTCGCCCACCTTGCCCGCGTGCACGAAGCGCACGACCAGAGCAACGCCGTCGTCCGCGACCAGCGGAAGGACTGGGCCAAGCTGCCCAACTTCGCCGAGTTGCAGGACCGGCGCCGGACGTACCCGCCGACCCGAACCCCGATCCAGACCCCGAACTGGCCGCCCGTGCTCATCCCCGGGAGCGGTGGCCGGCGGTTGGGTGAGATGAACGAAGGTGCCGCGTGAGCGACCAGATCGACGGCTTCCTGCCCGGCAACCCCATGTACGACGGGGTACAGCCGGACGGGAAGCCGCGCCCCGACCGAGAGGGACCAACACCGTCCCCGCTGGTCTTTCACGGCTTCCCCGGGACCGTCGTGCGGCGTATCGAGAGCACCACGGAAGCCGACCCCGTGGCGATCCTCGTGACGCTCATGGCCGCCGGCGGTGTCATGGTCGGCCGCGGCCCGCACGTGCGGATCGGAGACGACCGGCACCCGGCCCTGATCTGGCCGTTGATCTACGGCAACACCAGCACCGGACGCAAAGGTTCCTCCCGCAGCACCGCCATGCGGATTGTGCGGGCTGCTGACGAGATTTTCGCCGTGCGGAACGTCGTCAGCGGACTGTCGTCCGGTGAAGGGCTCTTGGAGGAGCTGCGCGACCAGGACGACGACGAGGAAGGCGGCTCCGGTGGGCGGGACCGCCCCGACCCCGACGACAAGCGGCGCCTGGTCGTCGAGTCGGAGTACGCCGTCACGATGGCCCGCGGCAAGCGGGAGGGCAACACCCTGCCCGGCATGCTCCGGCAGGCGTGGGACGGCGACCACCTGTCCGTCATGAACCGCAGCAAGCTCAAGGCATCCGACCCGCACGTCGGGATCGTCGCGCACATCACGCAGCGGGAGTTCCGCGCGAAGGTGCAGGACTCCGAGATGGCCGGCGGGACCTACAACCGGTTCCTGCCGTTCTACTCGCACCGCAACCTGATGCTGCCTCACCCCGTCGGCGCCGAGGAACAGATTGTCACCGCTTACGGGATCAAGCTCCGCGAACACGTCGCCGCGGCCCGGTCGGTCGGCCTGGTCCGCTTCAGCACGGCCGCAAGCAAGGTGTACACCGACGAGCTTTACGAGGCGCTGACGGACGACTCGTCGGCCGGCCCGGTCGCGGAGTTCACCGCGCGTGCCGCCGCCTACTGCCAGCGCATCGCGATGCTGTACGCGCTCCTCGACCACCGGGCGCAGATCGAGGAGGACGACCTACGCGCCGCGTACGACCTCGTCGGCTACTCCCAAGACTCCGCGCGCCACCTGCTTCTCGGGTCCGGAACCGGAGACGTCAACCTCGACAAGCTCATCCGGGCCGTCCGCGACGCAGGCCCCGACGGCCTCACGCAGACGCAAGTGACCCGCATGTTCGGGAACCGCCTCAAGGCCGCTGACAAGAACGTCCTCGTCTCCAAGCTGCTGGAGATGGACGGGTACGCGATGTTGCCGCGCCCGACCGGCGGAGCGTCCGCCAAGGTCCTCGTCTACTCAGACCCTGCGAATTAAGCGAAGTTGATGAAACATGCCCTCTGACCTGCGCGAACACCCGCTTCGGGCCTGCGAAAAGAGTGCGAAAGAAGGTCCGCGCGCCGATCCTCGTTTCGCTTTTTTCGCGCCGCGAAACAAGGCGAACCCGCAGGTCAGACCCCTTATTTCATCAACTTCGCTTAATTCGCACATCCCCGAGGGAGCACCGATGGACGCTGACACCCGCATCGCCCGCATGGTGGACGACGCACGCCGACGCCGCGAAAGGCAGGCGCAGGTGCGCGCCGAATTCGCCGCAGCACGCGCCGCAGGACTCCGCCGACGACACGCACGGAAACTCGCCCGACTCCTCGCCGAAGACCCCGACGACCACGGCCCCACGGCCGCGTGAGGACACCACCATGACCACCACCACAACCGACCCGTGGAACATCCCACAAGGCCACACCATCGACATCCCCCGCGCCGAAGCGATCACAGGATGGCGCGCTGAATGGGTCTTCCCCGCCCGCGGCGGAGCGCTCCTCTACAACTTCCGCGACGGACACCTAAGCGCCCGACCCGCCGAATGCCTCGAAGAGCACGACCACCCCGTACCCGACCCCGAATGCCACTGCGGCTACCGCGTCGTACGCGACCTGCACCACCTCGCCGCGTACTGGAAGGCATACCGCCGCACCGACAACACCCGCGGCAAGACATTCCCCGTCTACGCGATCGCGCGAGTCCGCGGATTCGGCCGCATCGCTCGTCCGCGCACCGATCCCCAGTACATCCGAGACGACCCGCCCGGGACCGTACGCGTCTCCCGCATGTCGATCGCCCGGACCATCTACGCACCCCGCGACCGGGCGCACTACTTCGCCGACGGACTCGAAAGCTTCTACAGCCTCGTCGACGTGCGCATCTACGACCACCTCGACGACCTCATCGAAGGAGAAACCCCGTGATCCCCACCCCCTTGGACGTCGCCCAGCAGCACGCGCGGGCAACCGACTTCGACGACCCCGAAGACTTCGACCCGCTCGACGACCTCGACGACCAGGCCGACGGCGAACCGCCCGCGCGCACATGGCTCGCCATCGCAAGCACCTGCGCCCACGGCATCACCGTCAACGTGATCGACAACCCGGCGCCCGGCGCCGACCAGAACAGCAACCCCGCCGAGTTCGTCGCCGCCGGCCCCGACTGGCGACCCCTCGTCACCCGCGCCGCACTCAACCTCCACCACAACACCGGGCAGCCCATCTGCGCCGACTGCACCGGCGGATACGCCCGCCACGGCTACCGCGGCGACCTGCGCGACGACGTCAGCTCCTGCGCCGTCGTCGTCGCCCGATACGCCGAACTCGCCGACATCCTCGGCATCCCCACCAACATCGAAGGAGACCAGCAGTGACCACCAACCGCGAACTCGCAGCAGCACGCGCCACCCTCACCGGATACGGCCGCATCCCTGAGGCGATCGGCGAACTCCGCGCATACCTCGTCAACCTCGGCCGCGACAAAGAACCCATCAAGCGCGACGGCGTCGACCGCATCGTGAACGCCGTACTCAACGGACAGCCCATCCCCGACGACTACATCGAGCAGGAAGACGAAGCCGAACGCCGTACGGTCCGCGGCAAGCGCATCGTGCACACCGTCAACAGCGCGATCAGCCGACTTCAGCACAAAGAAAAGACGTTCCTCGCCGACAACGCCGACCCCGTCCTCGAACACCTCGCCGGCCGCCTCGCCGACACCCTCGACCAAGCCCGACACGTCGACGAACAACTCGGCGACATCCGCACCATGCAACAGGCCATGGCCAGCAACAACGACGACCACACCCGCGCATACCGCGAACTGTGCCGACTCACCGACGTCTACGGACTCATCCGCGACGCCCAATACCAGACCATCGCCGAAGTCGTACGCGACCAACCTGTCGGCGCCCGGCACTACTTCGAAGGCGCCGTCGCCGAGATCGCCAACCCGTGGGACATCGAGACCATCACCTTCGACCTCTACGGCACGATGCGCCTCGCGTACCCGTGGCCCGACGACGGCGACCCCCGCAAACGCCTCTACGGCGCCGACTACCTGCGCTGGGCAGCAACCACCACCACCGCCCGCATCTGGCTCCCCACCATGCCCGAACTCCAGGAAGCCCGGGAGTGCGCCCGCGACATGCACCAGGCACTGAAGAAGGTCAGCGACATCTACGGCGGACGCATCGGGCAAGCCACCAAAGCCGGCGTCAGCCTCGACGAGGCCATCGCCACCGCACGCGCCACCGTCCTCGAACGACACGACGCAGCATGAACAGGAGAACACCGACCATGACCACCGGAGCAACCATCCGCACCGTCGCCGAGAAGGCAACCAAGCTCAACGGCCACACCGTCACCATCGTCACCCCGGCCCTGTCGATCACCGGCACGATGCGGTGCCTCAACCCCACCCGCGTCAGCATCACCGACAACACCGGAACGAAGTGGACCATCCCCATCGAACACATCCACGCCATCGGCGAACCCCAGCACTGACCACCACCACGCCGCCCCGGGCCACCACGGACGGGGCGGCTCCCGCCTGTTCAGCGACCCCCCACCCCCCTGGCACTGGACTCCTGAGGGCCCAGCGCGAGACCGAAGGAGTGCTGCGGCTCGCTGTGTGTACGGGTCTGGGACTTTGAGCACTGGGGCCTTCTGGGGCCGTTCTGGGGCCTGTTTCGGGGTGTTCCTGGGGTGTTCCGGTGCCCCGAACCGTGTCGGGCCGTACAGCGAATCGGCCTGTTGTGACGGCTTGACCTGCGGAAACGCGCTAGAATGGGTTCATGGAGAAGCGGTTGTGCGCGCACTGCTCAGGCGAGTTGCCGCGGAAGGCCCGTCGGGACGCTCAGTTCTGTTCCGGCGCGTGCCGGATGGCGGTGTGCCGGGCGCGTGCGGCGGCTCGTCGCGACGCCGGCCCGGAGCTTCCGCAGGAGTTGACCGCGCGCCGCAGGTGGGTGCGCAGGAACGCGGCGAAGGTGCCTTTGACGCCGGCCGGGCGCGCTGCGTCGTCGACGGACCGGGCGACGTGGTCGACGTTCGCGGCGGTGTCGACGTCGACGGCAGGCGAGGGGGTCGGCTTCGTCTTGGCGGACGGCGACGGCATCGTGTGCGTGGACCTCGATCACTGCGTCGACGGCCGCGGAATGTTGGCGCCGTGGGCCGCGAAGGTTCTCCGGACTCTGCCGGCGTCGTTCACCGAGGTGTCGCCGAGCGGCACCGGGTTGCATGTGTGGCTTCGGTCGCCGTCTCGGCCTGGTCGTCGGGTGCGTCGTGCGGGCGGGTACGCGGTCGAGGTGTACGCCCGGGGGCGGTACATCGCGATGACGGGCCGCAGGCATCCGGGAACGCCGTTGTCTCTGGCCGAGGTTGACGGGGCGGTTCTCGACGAGCTGTGTGCGGCCGGGTGACGTGTCGGTCCGCGGTGGCATCATGGTTGAGCAAGACCCGCCCTGTTGGTGTGCCGCCGGGGGCGGGTCTTTCGTTTGAGGGCACGGGCGGGACAGGCGTCTGTGCGGTAGGGCATGCTGGTGTGACTCAGGCTGAGTGCGCGAAAGCCCGACCCTGGTTCCCCCAGGGTCGGGCTTTCGCCTTGCTGCGCTCTACGGGTGCTGTATGCCGTTGAGGAGCGTTCCCCACGCCTCACGGCCGACGGCGATGACCGGTGAGTCCGCCGTCTTGCTGTCGCGGATGCCTACGGCGTCGCCTCCGGCTGCCACCTCCACGCATCCGGTGTCTCCGCTGTAGCTGGACTTGCGCCACCCGTCGAGGGTGCCGTGTCGGGATTCCACAGGTTGGCCAACCTCCCGCTGATGTGTTCCAGTGAGTCCGCTGGCGACAGGGCAGCCGCCTGCAAGCTCTCGTACGCGATGGAGTATCCCGCTACGACTTCGACCGCGTCAGTACACATCGCGTCGCCCACCGCTTCGAGGTAGACAACGCGCCGCGCGGGCGACGGGAGTTCGTAGAGGACGAACGGTTGCGGGATCGGCGTCTCCGCGTCGAGGGGCAGCACCTGAATCCGCAACTCCGGCCGGCGGGACGCCTCTTCGAGGAGGTGGGCGACTTGGTCGCGTAGGACGTCGGGACGGCCGAGCGTGCGGTGAAGCGCGGACTCGTCGACGATGAACCACACCGGGTGGTCGGGCGCCGGGCGGAACCTGCGTTTGCGTTCCATGCGCAACTCGGCGCGTTGGTGGACGGCTTCGTCACTGAGCGCGGGACCGGTCGCGCGGATCGCTGCGCACGCATACTCGTACGTCTGGAGCGGCCCGGGGATCATCGTGGTCTGGTACGAGCGGACGCCGACGGACTGTGATTCCAGCGTGGCCAGTCGGTCGAGGTGGTCGGGCAGGTCGTCGACGATGGCGCGCCACCACCCGGTGTGCTGCGTCGCCCGCACGGCTTGGACGGCTTCTGCCTGCGCCTGGTTGCCGTACGGCGGGGTGAACCCCAGGGCGGACAGGGGCTGCCCGAACAGCGGCTCTAGGACGGCTTGGTAGTCGGGGGACGGCCACGGCGGGGTGGCGCTTTCCCACCTGCGGACCTGCCTTACGGACACGTCGAGCCGTATCCCGAGGTCTCGGGCTTTGGCTTCGAACGCGTCGACGAGTGCGGCTTGCGAGTACCAGCCGCGGGCGTGCCGGGCGGCGACGAACGCCGCGTTCCCCGGTAAGGGCCTGTTGCTCATGGGTGCCTCCGGTCGTGGGGGAGGGTGTGGGTGTGACGGTAGTTGTCCGGTTCGGTGCGCATGGTCGTTTCGGGACAACCGCTCTCGTACGCCACCGCTGCGGGTGACGGGCCGCAGGCGGCTGACAGGGGTGTGAGCGGGTGCCTGTAAGGGCCGCAAGGGGCGCAAGATCGCAGGTCACGGCCCTGCGCCCCTCTTGTGTGGGGCGCAAGATCCTTACGGGTTCGGCGTAAGTTCTTGCGCCCCTCTGGCACCGGTTCCTACAGGGCGTCGAGGGCCGATTCGACGTGTTCGCGCTCGTATCCTCGCTTCGCCGCGCCGTCGATCCACAGCGTTGCGGGTGCGACGCCGAACGGCCGGAGCAGGTCGGCGAGATGCTCGGCATCGTCGGCCTGGTCGAGCTTGTCGACGAGTTCGGCGGACATGATCCGGCGCCGTTCCCCGAAGACGTCGAGGACGGACCGCAGGAGTACAGCGCGCGGGTCGTCGTCGAGGGTGGGCAGCGTGCCTGCCTGCTTCCGCAGCTCGTACGCGCGCCGTGCGACGTCGTCGGCGTGGTCGTCGGGCGTGTAGAACCCGCGCACGCGTTTCGGGGTCGACGACTCCGACAGGAACAGGCCCGCGCCGCGGTGCTCCTCGGCGAAGTCCATGGCGTTGAACCCGCGTGCCGCGTACCCGCGTCCGAGGATGGTGTCGGACATCTCCGGGGTCGCGCACCGGCCCGCCCACCGGTATTTGATCAGGTCCCGCAAGAAGCTCGGGATGACCTTGTCTTCCGGCTTCTGCGTCAGCAGCACGGGCACGATCCCGGCCGCGCGTCCCTCGGCTGCGATCTTCCGCAGGAGTTCCTTGATTGCCTTGCCGTGGTCGGGGTCGAGGCACAGGCCGGCCAGCTCGTCGACCCACAGGAACAGCAGAGGCTCACCCATGGACGGGTCGAGCTTCTTTGCTCCCTTGCTGAGGATGACGTCGTACCGGCGCCCCATCTCGTCGACGGCGTCCTGCAGCAGACCGGCCACGCTGCCCGCGTCGTCCGGCGTCGACAGCCGCGAACAGATCGGGTGCCACGCCATCGTGTCGACACCGCGCTTGACCGGCGTCAGCCACAGCTCGGCGTGCGGGTCGAGGCCCACCGCCATCAGCAACGCGAGAGCGCTCATGGACTTTCCGGCGCCGGGTTGCCCGCCGTAGAGGAACGAGCCCTCGAACGCCGACACCGTCACCGCCTGGTCGCGGATGTCCCGGAACAACTCGACGCGTTCCCACAGGTCGACCGGGCCGGCCCCGGGACGGGCAAGCGGATTCGCGGGTGAGTCGCCCGCGAACGGGTGCTCGTCGTACACCCGCAGGCGCACCCGCCCGCCGTGGCCCATGACCGGTGCGGCGTCGACTTGCGCGGGGTCGGTGCCGAACGCGGACGCCAGTTCGGCGCACCGCCGGACGGCTTTCTCCGCCGGCACACCGCCCGGCAACTCGACCATGGCCACCCACGCCCCGCCGTCGCGCGCCACCGGCCCGATGACGCGGACTTCACCGAGTTTCGCCGCGGCGAACGCCTCGCGTACGGCTTTGCTGCCCATCCGGCCGGTGATCAGCGCGGGCCCGCCGTCCTTGGGTCGCCTGCGCCACCACTCGGCAGCCGCCGCGGTGCCGAAGACGGCGGTGCCGACCAGGTACGGGGTGGGTGTCCACAGGAACGCACCGATCGTTGTGGACAACGCTGCGGGTCCGCCGGTCCACGCGAGGGTGAGACGTCGCCTGCGCCGGATCTTCTCGACCATCTCCGGCTTCGTCGCGATGTGCGCGCCGTAGTCGTCGGCACGGACCCACCGCCACAGGTGACCGGTCGCTCGCGCGGTACCCAACGTGCCGTAGAGGAGGGTGCGGCCGGTGGTCCGGGCGACCACCCGCACGACCACCCGGGGTGCCACCGTCCGGCCGCGTACGAGCTGGTGTACGCGCCGCGCGGCGCGCCCCGAGGTGGTCCCCTCGCCGGTAACCACGGTGGTCGTCGAGGTGGTCGGCACGGCAACCGCACGCGTCGGTTTCGGGCCGTCCAACTTCGCCAGCTTGATCAGCTCGTCGACGTCGAGGCCCGGCCGCTTCACCGCCGGGAACGCGTCCGGCTCTTCCCACAAGCCGCGCGTGATGATCTCGGTCATCGGGCACCCCCGACGACCTCACGGCGCAGTGCAGCGGCACGCCGGCGGGACAGCCCGAGTTCGGTCTGCAGCGTCTGAATGGTCACCGGGTTCCGGGACGTCCTCAGCGCGTCCATCTGCAGCTTCCGCGCGGCCTTCCGCAGCTCGGCGTCGGAGGGTTCCGGCCGGCCCACAGACGCCCTCGGCTCGATCCACTCACCAGCTTGTCGCAGATCTGCGACAACCGTCATCCCTGTGACCTGCGCGTTTACCTTTACCTGCGCAGGGGTCGGGACTACTCCGTACCCTTCCGGCGCCTGGTCGTCGAGGGTCCACGCTGCCGTGTCCCCTTCGTCGCCCGCGTGGTCGTCGAGGCGGCCGTCCTGCACCGGTTCGGCTACCACCGGGGCGACCATCTTCCCGGGATCGCAGGAGGTTCCCGCCTGGTCGTCTGCGTGGTCGTCGAGGTGGTCGTGTGACCGGTCATCCGACGGCCGCGACATGACCACCGGGGCTACCACCTCGGCTACCACTCCGCTGGTCGTCTGCTGGTCGTCGAGGTGGTCGTGTCGGTGGTCATCTGACGGCATGGTCGACTGCCACTCGGCTACCACCGGGGTTACCGCCCGGGTTCCATAGGGTGCGGCGATTTCCTGGGGTTGCGTGTGGTCAGCCAACGGCCCGGGCCAGTAGTCGCCCCACGGTGCGCGCCACGGCTCATCCCACGACGACACCGCGTCTGCGCAATTCAGGTGAATAGCGTCCGGCAGGACCATTTCCGGGGCGCCGCGAAGATGGTCACCCGCCGCTGCCGCGGCCCCGAGGTGTTTCATTTGAAACGCCGGAGCGTCGTCGACGACGACCCCGAGGGAAGGGTGTCCACCGTGGTGGACGGCCCCGGGGCGGAAGCCTTGTACATTGTCAAAGGCTTCCGGGCCCTCAAGGTGCCGGATGCGCGCCGCGATCACCCGCCGGTACCCGGTCGCCGCTTCCGCCAGCAGCACCAGCAGCACGGGTGCCACGCTGTGAAGCACCACCCCGGCCGGGTCGACGTCACGCGGCACGCCGAACTCTCCGTCGGGCCAGACCGACGACCACACGTTCATCGCCCACGTCGTCACGCCGGCGAACCACCTGAGCGCCGTAGCCCACCCGGACGGCGCCGCGCCCAGCTCGACGAGACGAGCGTCCGCCAACAGCACCGCCAACAAGGCGACGCACACCATCGGGTCGAGGACCCACGCCGTCCACTCGCTCACCCCATGGTCGAGGGCGAACCGCGTCACGGACACCGCACTGAACAGCATCGCGACGATCGCGACGACGACCAGGGCGACCGTGATCCGGTGGGACAGGATGCGCAACTCGTGCGCTTCGTCGAGGTTCACAGCGCCCCCCGGACGGCCGCGTCGACGAACGCACGCACGGTGCCCCGCAACAGCCCGAACTGGTACGCCAGACCGTCGAGCGACATCTCACCGACGTTGGTGGCGTTCACCTCGGCAGCCGTCTGCCGCGCCCATTCGACGATCCGCGGCGGCACACCGGACCCGCCGGAGTAGGCGACGAGCGCTTGCAGGACACCGGACAGCCGGGCCTGCGCGCGGACCATGTCCATGCGGGTGGCCGTGACGACGTCGACGGCCGCCGCTTCGTCGAGGACGCGCCGCGCGACGACGACCGCTGCGGGGAACGCGTCCGGCCGGAACCGGGCGGGCAGCGGGTCGACGACGTACAGCGGCTGGTCGGGGTCGAGGTCCACGTCGACGACCGCGGCCGGCGCCTGGTGGTCGAGGTCTACCTCGACGGCGTCGAGGAGCGCGCCCAACTCGTCGCGCAGGCTCACGAGGATGTACAGCAGTTCACCCGTGGACGCGGTGCCGAAGTCGGCAGCCACGGCGTAGGCGTGCGTGCGGCGCGCGGACTCCAGACGGGTCGCGAGGGTTTCGGTCCGGCCGTCGTCGGGGCCAGCGGGAGATGGAAGGATTGCAGGCACGATCGTGCCTCCCTTGATGCAGAAGGGATGTTCGGTCCAGGCCCCGGCCCGCGCTGGAATCGCGGTGTCGGGGCCGCTTGCTGTCTGCGCGTACGCAGAGTCAGCGGCGGACCTCTCGCAAGGGAGGGCACAACGAGGGCACAAGCCAGCAAGAAACGCTGGCAAGCGATGAAAGACAGTGAAGGGCGTTTCTGCACGTCAGAGCCCCTTTCGGCTCATCGGTGCAGGTCAGGAAAGCGTCAGGTCAAACGATCAACATGTAGCAGCCCTGCGAGTCGCCGCAGAGTGGCCGTGGGCCGTACCGAACTCCGGTACGGCCCACGGCCACTCGCATGTCCGAAGTCTTCCGGCTACTTCCGGGCGACCGTCACGTCGTCGAGGGTGACCAGGGACTTGGGGATGCCGTCGCCGGAACCGTCCCAGACGCCGTTGTCGCCGATCGCGCGCAGGATGTCCATGCCCGCGGTCACCGTGCCGAACGGCGTGTAGTCGGGCGGCAGGGGGCTGTCCTCGTAGACGAGGAAGAACTGACTGCCGTTGGTGTCCGGCCCGGAGTTGGCCATCGCGACCGTGCCCGCCTTGTACGTCGCCCCGGCGAGGTTCTCGTCGTCGAACCGGTATCCGGGCCCACCGGTTCCGCGGCCCGTCGGGTCGCCGCACTGCAGGACGAAGATGCCCTCGGTCGTGAGGCGGTGGCACGGCGTGTGGTCGAAGTAGTCCCGACCGGCCAGGAAAGCGAAGGAGTTGACGGTGTTGGGCGCCTTCGCGGCGTCGAGGCGCACGGTGATGGTCCCGCAGCTCGTCTTCAGCGTCATGTCGTATGACGCGTTCTTGTCGATCGTCATCGGCGGCACGGACGGGAACGTCATGGACTTCGGCGGCCCCGAAGCCGGGGTGCACTTTCCGCTCCCCGCCGCGGAGGACGACGCCGATGCGGACGCCGACGCAGACGCGCCCGCGGTGCCGCCGGTCTCGCCGCCCTGCGCGGCCGGTTGCGACGGCGAGGCGGATGCGGGCGCCGGGCTTGTAGACGAGTTGCCGACCGACTGGGCCGTGTTGCCGCTGTCCCCGTCGTCGTCCGAGGTAGCGAACCAGATCCCCCCGCCGATGACCGCGAGGGCCACGACCGAGGCCACTGCGCCGACGACGAGCTTGCGGTTGCCTCCTCCCGGCGGACCGGAGCGGTGCGACCGGCCGGACGGCGGCATGGGCGGACCCGGGGCGTACGCCGGACGCGGCGGCGGCCCACCCGCCGGCGGCGGGAAGCCCTGCTGCGGGGGCTGCCCGTGCGGCGGCTCCCATTCCGGTTGTTGCCCGGCCCACCGCTGCTGGTCGTTCACGCGCTCTCCCCAGTCCGACGACTGCCCCGACGACTGCCGGTCCGATACGGCACCCGTCGCGGGCACCGGCGATCGATTCCGGGGTGAGCCTACGGGTTCACCGGGCGCCGGAGTTCGCCGCACACAGGCGCCGGGGGAAACAGGTGGGGG
>NZ_JBPKBI010000004.1:208179-230288 GCF_051388935.1 Yinghuangia sp. YIM S10712 | reverse complement strand
GGCACCTCGGTGCCGCGGCCCCCACCTGGGCGCGTTTCGGTCAGGCGGAATCGGACGAGTGGCCCGGGAACACCTTCGCCGCCGGGTCGACCACCGTCATCGCGTTGTTGACCGCGGTGGCCGCCTCGCCGAACCCGGTCGCGATCAGCTTCACCTTGCCGTCGTAGTCGGCGATGTCGCCGGCCGCGAACACCCGGGCGAAGTTGGTGCGCATCGTCGAGTCGACGAGGATGTGCCGCTTGCGCTGCTCCAGGCCCCACCGGCTCATCGGCCCCAGGTCCGCCACGAAGCCCAGCGCCGCCACCACCGCCTGCGTCGGGAGCGTGCGTACCGCCCCGTCCAGCTTGGCGACGATGTCCGCCGCCTCGACACGGCCGTTCCCGTGCAGCTTGGCGACCTCGGCGGACGTTATGACCTCCACCCGCGACGTCAGGACGCGCTGCACGGTGTGCTCGTGGGCGCGGAACTTGTCGCGCCGGTGCACCAGCGTTACGGACTTCGCCAGCGGCTCCAGGCTCATCGCCCAGTCGAACGCCGAGTCCCCGCCGCCGACGATCAGCACGTCGAGGTCGGCGAGCTCGGCCAGGCGCGGCACGAAGAACATCACACCGTCGCCGGTGAATGCGTCGGCCGCCGGCAGCGGACGCGGGCTGAACGTGCCGATCCCACCGCTGATCAGCACCACCTTGGCGGTCACCGCGAGCCCGGTGTCGCAGGTTACGGTGACCGACTCGTCACCGTGGTCGAGTTGTTCGGCGCGGTGCCCGAGCAGATACACCGGATCGAACTGCCCGGCCTGTTCGCCGAGCGCGTCGACGAGATCCTGACCCTTGACGGCCGGGAACCCCGCCACGTCGTAGATCATTTTTTCGGGATACATAGCGGTGATCTGGCCGCCGATCTCCGGCAGCGAATCCAGCACCGCGACGCGAAGGCCGCGGAAACCGGCGTAGTAGGCGGCGTACAGGCCGGTCGGACCCGCTCCGATGATCAGCAGATCCGTCTCGACCGGCGCCGGAACGCCTGCGGGGTCGACAGGCTGGACGGGCTGGGACACGCGTGCTCCCTCCGTTAAGGGCGTGCGTGGACGGCCGGCCGCTTGTCTTCCCGCCGACCGGGTTCGCGAAGGCAGGTCGGCCCTGATTCGACCTGCCGCGGAAGCCGCGACGACCCTATCGACGGCAGCCTGGTGGCACAGGCATACGTGCCCCTCATCACACCCGGAAAGTCATCAACCGCCCGTAATCGGGCGGGATGCCAGGCTTTGCCGCCCCTCGCGGCCGTGCTTCGGATGAACCCGAACGGGTTACACGACGCCGGCCTGGACGGACGTATGACACACGGGTACAGCGCCCCAAGACACGTGTCGACCCGGCTACTGGCCGGTCTCGCCGCCCTTGCGCCGCAGGTAACGCTCGAACTCCAAGGCGATCGCCTCACCCGACGCTTCGGGGAGGTCCTCCGCGTCACGCGCCGCCTCCAGCGCCTGCACGTACTCGGCGACCTCGGCGTCCTCCGACGCCAACTGGTCCACCCCGAGCTGCCACGCCCGCGCGTCCTCGGTGAGCTCGCCCATCGGGATCGACACGTCCAGGAAGTCCTCCAGCTTGCGCAGCAGCGCGAGCGTCGCCTTCGGAGAGGGCGCCTGCGACACGTAGTGCGGCACCGCGGCCCAGAATGTCAGCGCGGGCATCCCCGCGTGCGCGCATGCCTCCTGGAGCACACCCACGATGCCCGTCGGCCCTTCGTACTTGGTCTGCTCCAACCCCAGACCGCGCGCGACCACCGAATCCGACGTCGTCCCGGTCACCGGAACCGGACGGGTATGCGGCGTGTCACCCAGCAGTGCGCCCAGCGTCACCATGGTCTCGACGCCCAGCTCGTGCGCGAACCCCAGCAGCTCGTTGCAGAAGGACCGCCACCGCATGTTCGGCTCGATGCCGTGCACCAGCACGATGTCGCGGCGCGGCTCGGGCACCCGCACGACCGCAAGGCGCGTCGTCGGCCACGTGATGCGCCGCGTCTCGCCGTCCAGCCACACGGTCGGCCTGTTGACCTGGAAGTCGTAGTAGTCCTCCGCGTCCAACGCCGCGAAGACCTCACCGCCCCAGACCTGGTCGAGGTGCGCGACGGCGGCGGACGCGGCGTCGCCCGCGTCGTTCCACCCCTCGAACGCGGCCACCATGACGGGGTCCACCAGCTCGGGGATGTCGTCGAGCTCGATCAAGCCGGTGCCTCCTCGCCGGCCTCAGCCGGCCATCGTCGATTCGTACCGTCGTTCCTACCCAGGTCCGTCGTGTCCAGCCTACGGCTTCCCGCCCGAACGATCCGGGCGGGCCGCACGCCGGCCGGATGGCGTCCCCGGGCCGATCCCTGGGGAACACGGCCGAGGCCGCCGGTGTTCCCGCCTCCGGACTGCCCGGCTCCGGCGGGCCCATGCTGTGAGATGCGCCCACCTGGTGGGATGCCAGAAGAGATCCGGGCGCGGCGCGGTTAGGCTGTTCGCGGCCCTCATGCGGGCCAGGCCCGGCCCGGGCCGCGAAGCCGACAGCCGTCGCACCCAGGGAGAATCCTGATGACCGCAGCATCTGCGACCCCCCAGCAACTCCGTACCGCACTCGCCACCCGCGTCGTCGTCGCGGACGGCGCCATGGGCACGATGCTGCAGGCGCAGGACCCCACCCTCGACGACTTCCAAGGCCACGAAGGCTGCAACGAGATCCTCAACATCTCGCGCCCCGACATCGTGCGCTCCGTGCACGAGGCCTACTTCTCGGTCGGTGTCGACTGCGTCGAGACCAACACGTTCGGCGCAAACCTCGCCAACCTCGGCGAATACGACATCGCCGATCGGATTTTCGAGCTCTCCGAGGCCGGCGCGCGAATCGCCCGCGAAGTGGCCGACGGATTCTCCACCGCCGACCAGCCCCGGTGGGTTCTGGGCTCGATCGGCCCCGGCACCAAGCTGCCCAGCCTCGGCCACACCACCTACGCCGCGCTGCGCGATGCCTACCAGGCCAACGCAGCCGGGTTGATCGCCGGCGGCGCCCACGCGCTGCTCGTCGAGACGACCCAGGACCTCCTCCAGACGAAGGCGTCCGTCATCGGCGCACACCGCGCCAACGCGGCCGCCGGGACCGACCTCCCCGTCTTCGTCCAGGTCACCGTCGAGACCACCGGCACCATGCTGCTCGGCTCCGAGATCGGCGCCGCCCTCACCGCCCTCGAACCCCTCGGCGTCGACCTCATCGGCCTCAACTGCGCCACCGGTCCCGCCGAGATGAGCGAGCACCTGCGGCACCTCGCCCGGCACGCGGAGATCGGTGTCTCCGCGATGCCGAACGCGGGCCTGCCCGTACTCACCAAGGACGGCGCCCACTACCCGCTCACCCCCGAGGAGCTGGCCGACGCGCACGACGTGTTCACCCGCGAGTACGGCCTCGCGCTCGTCGGCGGCTGCTGCGGCACCACGCCCGAACACCTGCGGCAGATCGTCGAGCGCGTCCGGGGCCGCGAGCTGACGCAGCGGAACGTGCGGCACGAGCCGAGCGCGGCCTCGCTGTACCAGTCCGTCCCGTTCCGGCAGGACACCTCGTACCTCGCCATCGGCGAGCGCACCAACGCCAACGGCTCCAAGGCATTCCGCGAGGCGATGCTCGCGCGGGATTGGGAGAAGTGCCTGGAGATCGCCCGCGACCAGTCCCGTGACGGCGCCCACATGCTGGACCTGTGCGTCGACTACGTGGGCCGCGACGGCACCGAGGACATGCGCGAGCTCGCCACCCGCCTCGCGACCGCGACCACGCTGCCGATCGTCCTCGACTCGACCGAGCCCGCCGTCATCCAGGCCGGCCTCGAAGCGCTCGGCGGACGCGCCGTCGTCAACTCCGTCAACTACGAGGACGGCGACGGCCCCGACTCGCGGTTCGCCCGCATGGCCGCGCTCGCCAAGGAGCACGGCGCCGCCGTCGTCGTCATGGCGATCGACGAGGAAGGCCAGGCGCGCACCGCCGAGCGCAAGGTCGCGATCGCCGATCGTACGATCACCGACCTGCGCGACAACTGGGGCTTCAAGGTCTCGGACGTCATCGTCGACTGCCTCACCTTCACCATCTGCACCGGGCAGGAGGAGACGCGGCGCGACGGCCTAGAGACCATCGAGGCCATCCGCAGGCTCAAGCAGCTCCACCCCGACGTGCAGACCACGCTCGGCCTGTCCAACATCTCGTTCGGCCTCAACCCCGCCGCGCGCATGGTGCTCAACTCCGTGTTCCTGCACGAATGCGTCCAGGCCGGGCTCGACTCGGCCATCGTGCACGCCTCGAAGATCCTGCCCATGGCGCGCATCCCCGACGAGCAGCGCGAGGTGGCCCTCGACGTCGTCTACGACCGGCGCCGCGAGGGGTACGACCCCCTCACGCGTTACCTCGAACTGTTCGAAGGCGTCGACACGAGATCGGTCAAGGCCTCCCGCGCCGAAGAGCTTGCCGCGCTCCCGCTCCAAGAACGGCTGGAACGCCGCATCATCGACGGCGAGCGTCAGGGCCTCGAAGCAGACCTGGACGAGGCGCTCGCCACTCGGCCCGCCCTCGACATCATCAACGACACCCTGCTCGAAGGCATGAAGGTCGTCGGCGAACTGTTCGGCTCCGGTCAGATGCAACTGCCGTTCGTGCTGCAGTCCGCCGAGGTGATGAAGACCGCCGTCGCATACCTCGAACCGCACATGGAGAAGACCGACGCCGACGGCAAGGGCACCATCGTCCTGGCCACCGTGAAGGGCGACGTCCACGACATCGGCAAGAACCTTGTCGACATCATCCTGAGCAACAACGGCTACAACGTGGTCAACATCGGCATCAAACAGCCGGTTTCGGCCATCCTCGAAGCCGCCGAGGACCACAAGGCCGACGTCATCGGCATGTCCGGTCTCCTGGTGAAGTCGACCGTCATCATGAAGGAAAACCTGGAGGAGCTGAACCAGCGCGGCCTGGCCACCGGCTACCCCGTCATCCTCGGCGGCGCCGCCCTCACCCGGGCCTACGTCGAGGAAGATCTCCACGACATCTACGCCGGCGAAGTCCGTTACGCCCGCGACGCGTTCGAAGGCCTCCGGCTCATGGACGCGCTCATGGGCGTCAAGCGCGGCGTGCCCGGCGCCGAACTGCCGCCGCTCAAGCGCCGGAAGGTCGCCGCCGCGTCCCTCGTCGAGACCGCCCCCGAAGACATGCCCGCGCGATCCGACGTGTCCACCACCAACCCCGTCCCCACCCCGCCGTTCTGGGGCGACCGCGTCGTCAAGGGCATCCAGCTCGCCGACTACGCCTCCTGGCTCGACGAACGCGCCACGTTCATGGGCCAGTGGGGCCTGAAGCCCACGCGTGGCGGCAGCGGGCCGACGTACGAGGAACTCGTCGAGACCGAAGGGCGCCCACGCCTGCGCTACTGGCTCGACCGGCTCGTCACCGACAACCTCCTCGAAGCCGCCGTCGTCTACGGCTACTTCCCCTGCGTGTCCAAGGGCGACGACCTCATCGTGCTGCACGAGGACGGCTCCGAGCGCACACGCTTCACGTTCCCCAGGCAGCGCCGCGACCGCCACCTGTGCCTCGCCGACTTCTTCCGCCCCGAGGAATCCGGGGAGATCGACGTCGTCGGCTTCCAGGTCGTCACCGTCGGCTCACGCCTCTCCGACGCCACCGCCGAGCTGTTCGCCGCCAACTCCTACCGCGACTACCTCGAACTCCACGGCCTGTCCGTGCAGTTGGCCGAGGCGCTCGCCGAGTACTGGCACGCGCGCGTACGCAGCGAGCTCGGATTCGCCGGGGAGGACCCCGCCGACCTCGACGGCATGCTCAAACTGGACTACCGCGGTGCCCGGTTCTCCCTCGGGTACGGAGCGTGCCCCGACCTGGAGGACCGCGCCAAGATCGTGACTCTGCTCGACCCCACCCGGATCGGCGTCAACCTGTCCGACGAATTCCAGCTCCACCCCGAGCAGTCGACCGACGCCATCGTGCTGCACCACCCGGAGGCGAAGTACTTCAACGCCCGGTGAGCCGCCGACCGGCGCACCCGACCGCACCCGACCGCACCCGACCGCATGAGTCCGCACGAAACCGCACGAACGTCACAGGAGGCACAGGAAACGGCAGTGCTGCACGACATCGCCGACATCCTGCGCTGCCCGCACTGCCAGGCGTCTCTCGACCACGACGCGGGCCGCCGCGTGCTGCGCTGCGCCGCCGGACGCCACACCTTCGACATCGCCCGCCAGGGGTACGCCGGACTCCTGGCGGGCGACGCCAACACCGGCACCGCCGACACCGCCGCCATGGTCGCGGCCCGCGACGCCTTCCTCGGAGCCGGCCACTACCGCCCCATCGCCGACGCACTCGCCGCGCACGCCGCCGACACCACCGCCCCCGGCGTCATCGTCGACGTCGGAGCCGGCACCGGGCACTACCTCGCCCACGCCCTCGAAGCCGCACCCGGACGACTCGGCCTCGCCCTCGACATCTCCAAATACGCACTGCGCCGCGCCGCCAAAGCCCACCCGCGCGCCGCCGCGGCGTCCTGCGACGCCTGGCAACCCCTGCCGGTCCGCGACGGCACCGCCGCGCTGGTCCTCAACGTGTTCGCCCCGCGCAACCCCGCCGAGCTGCGCAGAGTCCTTCATCCGCAGGGCAGGCTCGTCGTCGTCACACCCACCGTCCGGCACCTCGCCGAGCTTGTCACCGTGCTCGACCTCCTCAGCGTCGACGACGACAAGAAGGCCCGCCTCGACGCCGCACTCAGCCCGTATTTCACCCCGCTGGACGCCCGAAGCGTCGCGTTCCGCATGACCCTCGGCCACGCGGACGCCGCGAGCGTCGTCGCCATGGGCCCGAGCGCATGGCACACCGACCCGGAAACCGTGCGCGGCAGGATCGCCGCCTTGCCCGCGCCCCTGCACGTCGGCGCCGAAGTCACCGTTTCGGCCTACGCACCCCGCTGAACCTCGCCCGGCGTTCCGTTCCCCTGCCGGCCAGACCGGGCACGCCCCGTATCGGCGCGTGTGCGCGGACCCGACGCCGCCCGAACACCCCGCGACAATCGCCCGACCCCGCCGCGAACACCGCGCCAAACCTGGGCCAAGACCCGCGACGCGCCGGTGCCCGCGCTTGCCTCCAACCGCCCCGCCGCGCACAATCGAGGGCCCATCACCAGCGAGCGAGCGAGTGGAGGAGGGGGCGCGACGCGTCGCCCGACCCGGCCATCGAAACCGGAGACCGATCGGGCCAGGAGAACGAAAGGCAGGTGGCCATGACGGCTCTCGAAGCCCACGCCTACCCCGGTGCGGCCCAGGACCTCCAAGCGGTGCTGTGCGACATGGACGGCACCCTGGTCGATACCGAACGAAGCTGGTTCGCCACCGAGGTCTCGGTCATGGCCGACCTCGGGTTCCACCTCGGCCCCGAGCATGCCGAACGCCTCCTCGGCAGTCCCATGGACCCCGCCGTCGCCTACCTGATCGGCGTCTCCGGCGTCGACATCGCCCCCGCGGAACTCGAACGCCGCATCAACGCCCGCATGGTCGAAACCCTCAGCAGCGGCGTCGACCTGCGCCCCGGCGCCAAACGCCTGCTCGCCGAGCTGGACGCCGCCGGAGTGCCGCTGGCCCTGGTGACCGCGTCGTACCGGGCCATCGTCGACGCCGTGCTGCCCTCGCTCGGCGCCCACCACTTCAGCGTCACCGTCGCGGGCGACGAGGTGACCCTGCCCAAGCCCCATCCGGAGCCCTACCTGACCGCGGCCGAGGCACTGGGCGCCGCCCCCGACCGGTGCGTGGTGCTGGAGGACTCCCGCACCGGCGTGGCCTCGGGCGAGGCCGCCGGGTGCGTGGTCGTCGCGGTGCCGAGCATGACGGAGATCCCCGCGGGCCCCCGGCGCACCGTGGTGCCCTCGCTCGAAAGCGTCGACCTGCCGTTCCTGAACCACGCCGTACGCCGGCGCCTGGCCGGTCACTGACCGGTACAGCCGGAGCGGGTGCCTCGAAGACAGCGGGAGCGGACAGCCCATTTGGTCCGTCCGCTCCCGATCCCCGTGCGTTCCCCCGATTGTGTGCTCCGCGGCCGTTCTCCCCGGCCGACCGCGCCCCGTCCGGACCCGGCGCCGGCGCTCCCCTTCGCCGACGGCCGGTTCCGAAGCTTCCGCCGCGCCCCGAAGGGCCGCCCCGCATCCCGAACCCGGTCCACCCCGTGGACCGGCCGCCTCCACAAAATCCCCCGTGGATCTTGTGACGACGTGGACGACGCGGACGCCGTCCCGGGCTGCCAGGGCGGCCCACCGCGGTGGAGCCCCCGTGCACCGACAGTCTCCAGACCACGCGGGTAGACCGTCGTCAGGGAAATCCCTCGATCTCGGGTTCGAGTCGACACGGGACCGCACCCGACCACCACCGCCACCCCCGCTCCTCCCCAGGTCGCACACGAGCCCCACCCGGTCCTCCGTGCGAACGAGACGTCACCCGGACGGCGGATTCTGCTGGTCACAGCATTTACCGTGGACCCTGTGACATCCGCCCACGACGACGCGCATTCCGGCACGCCCGCCACGGCGGACCCGCAAACCCCCCGCGCCACCCCCCGCGCCACGCGCCGGGAACGCCTGCGCGACCGCACGCTCGACTGGCTCGACGAGCTCCACCAGGCCGAGGAAACGGTCCGCTGCAAGCCCACCCCGCTGGACATCCTCCTCGTCGTGGTCCTCGGCGCCCTCGCCATCGGCGGGCTGTTCATCGACGATCTCGGCGACACCCAGCGGCGCGAACCGGACGCGTTCGGAGTCGTGCTCGCGGTTCTGTGCGTCGTACCGCTGTTGTGGCGCTCCAGTCACTCGCTCCGCGTCCTGGTCGCGGTCACCATTCCGTTCCTGATCCTGGCCGCGAACCACTACAGCGCCACGGGAGCCAGCCTCGGCCAGCTCGTCGCGATGTACAGCGCCGCGGTCAGCCGCCCGCGCATCCCCGCCGCGTTCGCCCTCTTCTTCGCCGAAGGCACCACCCTGCTGTGGCTCGCCATCGGACGCCGCCAACTCGGCTTCGTGGACGTCCTCGCCAACCTCGCCGCGCTCTTCGCGGTCTGGGCATTCGCCCGCAGCGTCGGATTCCGCCGCGCCTACACCGCCGAACTCGAGGCCCGGGCCGATCGGCTCATGCACACCCGCGAAGCCGACACACGCGCCGCACTCGCCGAGGAACGCGGACGCATCGCCCGTGAGCTCCACGACGTCGTCGCCCACCACGTGTCCGTCATGACCGTGCAGGCCTCCGCCGCGCAGCGCACCATCGCACGCAACCCCGACCGCGCCCGCGAGGCCATGGCCGCCGTCGAGCAGACCGGGCGGGCGGCACTCGTCGAGATGCGGCGCCTCGTCGGCATTCTGCGCGGCAACGAAGAGGAAGCCGGCGGAACGGTCCAGCTCAACGAAGGCCACAACGCGCCGCAGCCCGGCCTCGACGCGCTGGAAGTGCTCGTCCAGCAGGTGCGCGAAGCCGGTGTCCCCGTCGAGCTGTCCATCGAAGGCGTCCCCACCGAGCTGCCCCCCGGAATCGACCTCGCCGCGTACCGCATCATCCAGGAAGCACTCACCAACACCCTCAAACACGCCGGGCCGGCGGGCTCCCGCGTGCTGCTGCGCTACCGCCACGACGAGCTCCTCGTCCGCGTCGCCGACGACGGCCGCGGAGCCGCCGCGAACCTCGACGCACGCGACGACGGACGCACCGGACACGGCCTGCTGGGGATGCGGGAAAGGGTCGCCCTCTACGGTGGACGCCTGTACGCCGGGCCCCGCGCCGGAGGCGGCTTCGAGGTCCTCGCCCGGATACCCCTGCCCCCGGGCGACCGCCCGGCGTCCACGGGGCGCGAACTCCGCACCGACCGCGCCACCGAAACCGACCGCACCGACCGCACCGACCGACTGGAGCAGAACCCAGCATGACGATCCGCGTGATCCTCGTCGACGACCAGCCCTTGCTGCGCACCGGGTTCCGCATGATCCTCGAAGCCGAGCCGGACATCGCCGTCGTCGGCGAGGCAGCCGACGGCCTCCAGGCGGTCGAGCTCGTCCGCACACTGCAACCGGACGTCGTCCTCATGGACATCCGCATGCCGCGCATGGACGGCGTCGAGGCGACCCGCCGCATCGTCGGCGGCCGCGATGGCGGCCAGGCGGCGGCAGGGTCCGCGCGCGTCCTCGTGCTCACCACCTTCGACCTCGACGAGTACGTCGTCGAGGCACTGCGCGCGGGAGCGAGCGGCTTCCTCCTCAAGGACGTCCCCGCCGACGACCTCATCGCCGCCATCCGCGTCATCGCCGACGGAGACGCGCTGCTGGCGCCCAGCATCACGCGCCGCCTCCTCGACATGTACGCCGCGCGCCTGCCCGCAGCCGAGGACCCGACACCCGACACCCTCGCGATGCTCACGGAACGCGAAGTCGAGGTGCTGCGCCTTGTCGCGCGCGGCATGTCCAACGCCGAGATCGCCGCCGAGCTGTTCGTCAGCGAGACCACCGTCAAGACCCACGTCGGCCATGTGCTCACCAAGCTCGGCCTGCGCGACCGCGTGCAAGCCGCCGTCTACGCGTACGAAAGCGGCCTCGTGCGTCCCGGCGCCCTCTGAGGCGCCCGCCGGACCCCCTGCGTCGCCGGCGCGTCAGGCCTGCGCGGGGATCACCGGCAGCGGATAGACCGGCGGTGTCCCGCCGAACTCCGGGCAGACCGCCTGGTGATCGCACCAGTCGCACAAACGCGTGCGCTTGGGACGCCACTCACCGGTCCGTGTGGCGTGCCGGATCGCCTCCCACAGCGCGCGCAACTTGCGCTCCACCGCGAGGAGATCGGCTTCGTCGGGGTCGTACCACACGACGTTCCCGCTGCCCAGATACACCAGTTGCAGGCGCCGGGGCAGCCGTCCGTGCCGGCGCCACAGCATCAGCGCGTAGAACTTCATCTGGAACAGCGCCTTGTCCTCGAACTGCGGCGAAGGCGCCTTGCCGGTCTTGTAGTCCACCACGCGCAGGTCGCCGCCCGGCGCGACGTCGAGCCGGTCGATGTACCCGCGCAGCGTCAGGCCGCCCTCCACGCCTTCCAACTCGGCCTCGACATACAGCTCTCGGCGTGCGGGCTCCAGGAGGTTCGGATCCTCCAACGTGAAGTAGCGTTCGACGAGTTTCTCCGCCCCCGCCAGCCAATCCGCCAACTCCTCGGCCTTCACGGCGCCTTCGCCGTCCGCGAAAAGCTCCGCCAACTCCGGCCGCCGGCTCAGCAGTTCATCCCAGGCAGGCCGCAGCATCGCCACCGCCGCCGCAGGAGTGCGCTCGCCCCGCGGCAGGTCGAACAGCCGCTCCAGCACCGTGTGCACGACCGTTCCGCGCGTCGCGCTCGCACTCGGCTTCTCCGGCAACTTGTCGATCACCCGGAACCGGTACAGCAACGGGCACTGCATGAAGTCGCCCGCCCGCGACGGCGACAACGACACCGCGCGAGAATCGGCCGGGGCTCTCCGCGCCCCACTCTCGGCCGCCGCACCGCCCTCCGCCGCCACGGCGTCGGCAGGACCTGCGGAAGAGGGGTCGGCTCCGGTCACAGTCATGGCATAGCAGCGTACGGGCCGCCCCGGACAACCCCGCATCCGCTCACCCGCGACCCACCCGCAACGGTGAAGCAGGACGTTCGAACGAAACCCGTGCCACCGACACCGAGCGCCGAAGTCACCCGCCGGCCGGGGCCCGACGCATCAAGTCCACGAAAGCCCGTTCCACGTCGCTGCGGGCGAGCACGCCGTACACGCTGCCGTCCGCCTCCACCACGAGGTACTCGCTCGCCGGAGCGGCACGCAACGCGGCCAGAAGATCCTCCCCGGCAAGATCCGCCGAAACCCGCATTCCCGGGCGCAGGTCCCGAGCCAAGGGCCCCACCGGAACCCACGGGCGACGCTGCTCCGGCGTCTCCACCACCCGGGACTCGCGCACGAGCGCGATCGGACTGCCGTTGCCGTCGACGACGACCAGCGCCCGCGCGCCCGCCTCGCCCGCCCGCCGCAGCGCCTCGGCCAACGGCAGATCCGCCGCGACAGGGATCGCCCTCCGCGTCAGCCCCCGCGCCCGAAGCGTGGGCAGCCGTTCGCGCAACTGCTCGGCGCGCAGCGACTGGACCGCACCCGTCCACATGAATCCCGCGATGAGACCGCCGCACACGACCGTGTAGACGCGCACCCACGTCTCGTCGTTGCGCGACCACCACACCGCGCCGAACAGCACCACGACCGCCAGAACACGGCCGGCCCACGATGCCGCAACCGTCCCGGCCATCGGCCGCCGCGTCGCCCCCCACACACCCGCGCGCAGCATCCGGCCGCCGTCCAGGGGCAGCCCGGGCAGCAGATTGAACGCGGCCACCATCAGGTTCGACACCGCCAGCAGTGCCACCATGCGCCCGGCGAACGAATCCACGTCCAACGCCAGCCCGACACCCCAGAACGCGCCCGCCAGCGCCAGCGACAGCACCGGGCCGGCCGCGGCCACCGCGAACTCCCGCCGCGCGGTCTGCGGCTTGTCGATCTCCGAAACCCCGCCCAGGAACTGGATCGTGATCCGGTGCACCGGCAGCCCGAACCGCAACGCCGTGACCGCGTGCGCCAGTTCGTGGACCAGAACGGACAAATAGAGCAACACCGCGAACAGGAACGATACGGCGTAGCGCCATTCGTCCAACCCCGGAAACAACCGCTCGAAGGTCGGTGCGAAAAGCAGCGTGATGATCAGCGCGATGACGAACCACGACGACGAGACGTATACGGGCACCCCGAACGGGCGCCCCATCAGCAACCCGCCGCCCGGCGGCGCACCGCGATCGGGTCCACCCGGTCCACCGGAATCGGGACCCGGCGATCCCGCGGAGGAACCGGACGCCGACCCGGGCACCGACGCGCCCGAGCCCCCCGCCCCGCTCCGCTGATCGTCCTGACCCTGCGGCCCGCCGGAAACACTCACGCCGTCGATGTTATGCGGTGCGTCACCAGGCGGAAGATCCCGTGGCCGAACCGGCCTCCGGCGACCGGTACGCTGGTCCGCATGTCCGAACCGACCGGTGCCGCCCGCCGTCGCGGGCCCTTCCAGGTCGGGGACCAAGTGCAGCTGACCGACCCCAAGGGCCGCCACCACACCTTCACCCTCGAAGCGGGCAAGGCCTTCCACACCCACAAGGGTTCGTTCCCCCACGACGAGCTCATCGGCGCCCCCGAGGGCACCGTCGTGCGGTCCTCAGGGAACTTCGACTACCTGGCGCTGCGGCCTCTGCTCCCCGACTTCGTCCTGTCCATGCCCCGCGGCGCCGCCGTGATCTACCCCAAGGACGCGGGTCAGATCATCGCCATGGCCGACATCTTCGCCGGCGCCCGCGTCGTCGAGGCAGGCGTCGGCTCCGGCGCACTCAGCACCTTCCTGCTGCGCGCCGTGGGCGACCAGGGGCAACTGTCGTCGTACGAGCGCCGCCAGGACTTCGCCGACATCGCGCGCAAAAACGTCGAGCGCTACTTCGGCGGCCCGCACCCCGCGTGGAAGCTCACCGTCGGCGACCTCCAGGACAATCTCGTCGAGACCGACGTCGACCGCGTCATTCTCGACATGCTCGCCCCGTGGGAATGCCTCGAAGCCGTCCACAAGGCCCTCGTCCCCGGCGGCCTGGTCTGCTGCTACGTCGCCACCACCACGCAACTCGCCCGCACCGTGGAGACGATGCGCGCCATGCGGTGCTTCACCGAACCGCAGTCGTGGGAATCCATGGTCCGCACCTGGCACGTCGAAGGCCTCGCGGTACGCCCCGACCACCGCATGATCGGGCACACCGGCTTCCTGGTGACCGCGCGCCGGATGGCCGACGGCGTCGAAGCCCCGATGCGCCGCCGACGCCCCTCCAAGGGCTCCTACGGCGAGGACTACGAGGCCCCCGAGGTCTGACCCCGAAGTCCCGCGCGGGGGCGGCAGACGGGCTACCAGGCCGTTGCCGCCCCCGGATCGCGACTGGGCCTTTCACCGCAGGCCACCGGCCCACTAACGTTGCGCACCGTGGCGGACGAACACACCGTGTCAGGTGACGCGCACAACTCCCCGGAAGTTTCCGAATCGGCACAGCCGGCCTCACCCACGCCCGAACGCGGCGGCGGCGCGGTGCCGGCCCAGGCGAGGGCCCCCGAAGCCGCGCGCGGCGGGCTCATACCCGCCGGCCCCCCGCGGCGGCCCAAGCCGAAACCCGACGTCAAGAACTCTGTGGTGCTCGTGCTCGCCGTCGTCATCCTGGCGTTCACCGGCATCAGCGGCGTCGCGATATGGGCGGCCTCCAACTTCGAAGGCGGACGGCCCGGCATCACCGGCCCCGCCGACGGTCACCGTGAGGACCCGGTCATACCGCCGGCGGAGCGCACCGTGCCGCCCGCCACCGCGGAACCCGTACACGACGCCGAGGCACCGCGCCCCGAGGGCCCCGCGCCCGCCCCTGAACCGACAGTCGCCATCGACACCGCACGAAGCGGTGTGCAGACGGACCGCAACAGCGACCGTGTCCTCACCGTCGACTGGTCCGTCGTCCGCTTTCCGATGGAATGCCACGGAATGCCCTACGACGTCCGCGACGCTCGGCCGCTGACCCCCGACAACAGCGCCTACGTCGTCCAGGTCCGCTGCGGAGCAGGCTCCGGGACCGCCCCCGACGCCCTCTACACCTACGACGTCCCCGCCGACGGGGTCCCGACGCTGGCCTCGACACTCATGGGCGTCGGCGACAACCACCTCGTCAAGTCCGTCGAAGTCCGCGACGGCAACGTGCACGCGACTCTTCTGGGCTGGACCACCGACGAGATCCCGCGCTGCTGTCCCGACATCGAGGAAGTCCGCGTCTTCGTGCCGTGAGGCCGTTGCCGAAATGGCCGGAAACCTCGCCTGAAAGCGCGCGCGCCGCAGGACTTCCTTGGCGCGCACGCCATATGACGCGAAGTCAGACGAAGGTGGCGCATCGTCGCGCTCATGGGTCCTGTGCGGGGACTCTCTTCCGGGGGACGAACCCTCAGGCGGCGTCCGGTCCGTAGACCTCGGCGCCGTCCGAAACACGACGCACATGGATGCACTCACCTGGGCATTTGCGTGTGGCGTCGATCACTTCCACCAGCAGCGACGGCGGAACCGGTACGGCTGCGCCTGCGTCGACGCGCAGTTCGTCGTCGTCGCCCTTGACGTACGCCAAGCCGTCGATGTCGAGCTCGAACACATCGCGGGCGAACTGCACACAAATCCCGTCACCCGTGCAAAGATCCTGGTCGATCCACACCTCAAGAGGCTCATTCTCCGTGGACATCAGGCCTCGCACTTCACCGTTTCACAGACAGAACCGACCAAGAGACCCTACCGCCGGCGGCTTCCCGATGTTGTTCGGTGGGTATCTGCACCACACAACAGTGGGGGCAAAAGCAAGGGTGAAGGTCGGACACGCCCGCACCGTCTTTTGATCAAGGGGTTTCAACCCCTCCTGCCACAGGTAGGGTCGGAGACGTCGCAGCTCCCAGGAGGAGGTGAGGACCGTGGCAGCCCACGACGACGACATGAACCGTGGCGGGAGGCCGGCTCGGGGTACGGACGACCTCATGAGCCAGGTGTCCTTTCTTGAGCAGGAAGTCGCCGTCCTGCGTCGCAAGCTCGCCGACTCGCCGCGTCAGACGAGGATGCTGGAGGAGCGCATTGTCGAGCTCCAGACCAGCCTCGCAGGTCTGACCACGCAGAACGAGCGGCTGGTGGCGACGCTCCGAGAGGCCCGCGATCAGATCGTGGCCCTCAAAGAGGAGGTGGACAGGCTCGCGCAGCCACCTTCCGGATTCGGCGTATTCCTGAACGCAAACGATGACGGCACGGCCGACATCTTCACCGGAGGCCGCAAGCTCCGCGTGAACGTCAGCCCCAACCTCGACCTCGAAGACCTCCGGCGTGGCCAGGAGGTCATGCTCAACGAGGCCCTCAACGTGGTCGACGCCATGGAGTTCGAGCGGATCGGCGATGTCGTGATGCTCAAGGAACTCCTCGAAGACGGCGAACGCGCGCTGGTCATCGGGCACACCGACGAGGAGCGCGTGGTGCGCCTCGCCGAACCGTTGCTCGACGGCCCGCTCCGGGCCGGGGACTCCCTGCTGCTCGAACCGCGCTCCGGGTACGTGTACGAACGCGTCCCCAAGAGCGAGGTCGAGGAACTGGTCCTCGAAGAAGTGCCGGACATCGACTACACGAAGATCGGCGGTCTGCGCAACCAGATCGAGCTGATCCGCGACGCTGTCGAACTGCCGTACCTCCACCCGGATCTGTTCAAGGAGCACGAACTCCGACCGCCCAAGGGCATCCTGCTCTACGGTCCGCCCGGATGCGGAAAGACGCTCATCGCCAAGGCGGTCGCCAACTCCCTCGCGAAGAAGGTCGCCGAGGCCAAGGGAGTCAGCGGCGAGCACGGCAAGAGCTACTTCCTCAACATCAAGGGTCCCGAACTCCTCAACAAGTACGTCGGCGAGACCGAGCGGCACATCCGCCTGGTCTTCCAGCGTGCCCGCGAGAAGGCCAGTGAGGGCACTCCCGTCATCGTCTTCTTCGACGAGATGGACTCGCTCTTCCGCACCCGCGGCTCGGGCGTCAGCTCGGACGTGGAGAACACGATCGTTCCGCAGCTCCTCTCCGAGATCGACGGCGTGGAGGGCCTGGAGAACGTCATCGTCATCGGTGCCTCCAACCGCGAGGACATGATCGACCCCGCGATCCTCCGGCCCGGCCGGCTGGACGTGAAGATCAAGATCGAGCGCCCGGACGCCGAGGCCGCGAAGGACATCTTCGCCAAGTACCTCACCCCCAACCTGCCGCTCCACGAGGACGACCTCAAGGAGCACGGCGACGACAAGATCACCACGGTCGCCAACATGATCCAGCGCGCCGTCGAGCGCATGTACTCCGAGAGCGAGGAGAACCGCTTCCTCGAGGTCACGTACGCGAACGGCGACAAGGAAACCCTGTACTTCAAGGACTTCAACTCCGGCGCCATGATCGAGAACATCGTCGGACGTGCCAAGAAGATGGCCATCAAGGAGTTCCTGGAAGCCGGCCGCAAGGGCATCCGCGTTTCCCACCTGCTCGCTGCCTGCGTCGACGAGTTCAAGGAGAACGAAGACCTCCCCAACACCACCAACCCCGACGACTGGGCACGGATCTCCGGCAAGAAGGGCGAGCGGATCGTCTACATCCGTACGCTCGTCACCGGCAAGCAGGGCGCCGACACCGGGCGCTCGATCGACACTGTCGCCAACACCGGACAGTACCTGTGACACCAGCCGCCGCGGCCCACAGCACGCTGTGGGTCGCGGCGGCATGTGTACGGCAGTCCATCCGCACGAGTCGGGACGGAAGTATCCCGAACCGGTGCGGGCGGTAATAGGCTCAACACGTGGTCTGACCACTCGCGTTGCATTGCCGACCGCCTGATACCGCGCCGATTGCATCCCCGGGAGAGAACTGTTGACGACGTGCACCAGCTCCGTAGACAGTCGCCGCCGACCCGGCGGGCGAGGGGAATAGTAGCAGAGCGTCCTAGAGTGATTGCGATGAGTGGCCAGGGTTTGAACGTCGAGGGGGTCGCATGACCGTCCAGCGCGTGATGGGCATCGAGACCGAATACGGGATCTCCGTGCCGGGGAATCCCGGCGCCAACGCGATGCTGACGTCGTCTCAGGTGGTGAATGCCTACGCGGCCGCCATGCAGCGCGCCCGCCGGGCACGCTGGGACTTCGAGGAAGAGAATCCACTGCGCGACGCCCGGGGCTTCGACCTTGCCCGCGAACTCGCCGACGCCAGCCAGCTCACGGACGAAGACGTCGGCCTCGCCAACGTCATCCTCACCAACGGTGCCCGGCTCTACGTCGATCACGCGCACCCCGAGTACTCCGCACCCGAGACCACCAACCCCCGTGACGCCGTCATCTGGGACAAAGCCGGGGAACGCATCATGGCCGAGGCGGCCCGCCGCGCGGGCGAGGTGCCCGGTGGGCAGAACATCCTGCTCTACAAGAACAACACGGACAACAAGGGTGCCAGCTACGGCTGCCATGAGAACTACCTCATGCAGCGCGGCACTCCGTTCGCCGACATCGTGCGGCATCTCACGCCCTTTTTCGTCTCCCGCCAGGTCGTCTGCGGCGCGGGTCGGGTCGGCGTGGGCCAGGACGGCGCCGCGCACGGCTTCCAGATCAGCCAGCGCGCCGACTACTTCGAGGTCGAGGTCGGCCTGGAGACGACTCTCAAGCGCCCCATCATCAACACCCGCGACGAACCGCACGCCGACGCCGAGAAGTACCGCCGCCTGCACGTGATCATCGGTGACGCCAATCTCTCTGAGGTCTCCACCTACCTCAAACTGGGCTCGACGGCCCTCGTGCTGTCGATGATCGAGGACCGGTTCATCACCCACGACCTGACCGTGGACCAGCCGGTGCGCACGCTTCACCAGGTGTCCCATGACGCCACCCTCAAACAGCTCATCACGCTCCGCAGCGGTCGCAAACTCACCGCTGTCCAGCTCCAGATGGAGTTCCTGGAACTCGCCAGGAAATACGTCGAGGACCGCTTCGGCACCGATGTCGACGACATCACCGCCGACGTCCTGACCCGCTGGGAATCCGTCCTGACGCGGCTGGAGACCGACCCGATGTCGCTCTCGCGGGAGCTCGACTGGGTCGCGAAACTCCAGATCCTGGAGGGCTACCGCCAGCGCGACAACCTCGACTGGGACGCCCCGCGTCTCCACCTCGTCGACCTTCAGTACGCCGACGTACGGCCCGACAAGGGCCTCTACAACCGCCTGGAGAACAGGTTCGAGCGCATCGCCACGGAAACCGAGGTCCAGCGGGCCGCACACCTGCCCCCCGAGGACACCAGGGCCTACTTCCGCGGGCGGTGCCTGGAGCAGTACGCCGACGAGGTCGCCGCGGCCTCCTGGGACTCGGTGATCTTCGACGTGCCGGGCCACGACTCCCTTCAGCGGGTGCCCACCCTGGAGCCTCTGCGCGGTACGAAGGCGCACGTCAAGGAGCTGTTGGACCGCTGCCGCACGGCCGAGGAACTGGTCGCGGCCCTCACCGGAGGCTAGCGCGGGTCGGGTTCCGAGGCGCTGGGTGCGGGGTCGTTGCCGGTGGGTCATCCGACGGGGTGAAAACCTTTGTTCGCGTGCAGGGGAACGCGTTCGCGGATGGGTGAACGTCAGCCGTCCGGGGGAAGAAGCGGGTGGAGGCGCCGGAAACACCGAACGTGTCTTCGAGGACGCGGGCGGTGGTCCCCGGCACCTCACGGCAGCCGGCCGTCCTGAACAAAGGCGATGGGGCGTTCCCTGGCCCCGGAGCCCCGGCAACCTGTGACAAGAAGAATTCCCGAGAGCGGGAACAACTGTCGCCTTACGCTTGTACTGTCTGGTACCCGGCTCCACGGAGCCGTTGGATCAGGCCGTCGGGCGGGACGCGACCGTTCCGCTCAGGATCCGGAAGAAAAGGTGGGGTGAGTCGAATGGCTACCAAGGACACCGGCGGACAGGCTCGCGCGAACAAGCGGTCGGAAGAGGTCGAAGAAAATTCGGCTGAGGCAACTGAGGCCTCTGACCTGCAAGAACGCCAGGAGAAATTGACGGATGACGTCGACTCCGTACTTGATGAAATTGATGAAGTGCTGGAGGAGAACGCCGAGGACTTCGTGAGGGGATTTGTGCAAAAGGGTGGTGAATGAGGTAGATGCCCGTTTTACCCTCGGGCAACAAAGGCTCGCGTTGAAAACGGCATTTGCCGGGTAACCCATTCATCTCCGAGATTTCGCTCGCCGACGCGGTCGTATCGCCGGGAATGTTCGGCGAGCGCTGACACTGAGCGGCGGCGGGCGAAAGGACGAGAAGTACATCCGAAGGCCAAGGTGTCTTCGGGGCATGAGCGGTCCGTCCGTTGTCCGGAAAACAAGCTGCATTTCCCGGATCCCGGCACGCACGCGTTCGACGGTGCGACGGCGTACCGCAGGGTCCGCGACGTGGTGCGGGACCGGGCCCGGCAGGTGAAGCGGACGTACGGCGGCGCGCGGGGTCGCTGCACGCGGACCGTCGAAGAGCAGGTCGGACGTTGTGCGATCTGCCTCGTGGCCAGGGCCGAACACGTGGATCGCGATCACGAAACAGGTAAGGTCCGAGCCGTACTCTGCATCAACTGCAATGCCGTTCTTGGGCACTTCACGGACAGCCCCGACGCTTTGCGCCGGGCCGCCGCCTACTTGGAAGGGATCGTGTGGAAGCCAACACGCGTGGCACCGGGCGTCTACCGGCTGCCTTCCTGACCCCCGGGTCGTCCTCGTTCACCGAGTTCCTGGACGCGTACCAGCCCGAACTGCTGCCCTCGCGGCGCGACGTGCCGGCCAGGCCGGTGACGGTGGAGGCGCCGCACGGGACGACGATCGTCGCGGTGACGTTCCCGGGCGGGGTCGTGATGGCCGGCGACCGCCGGGCCACCATGGGCAATCTCATCGCGCAGCGGGACATGGAGAAGGTGTTCCCGGCCGACGAATACAGCTGTGTGGGCATCGCGGGGACCGCCGGGATCGCCGTCGAGATGGTTCGGCTGTTCCAGGTCGAGCTTGAGCACTACGAGAAGATCGAGGGCGCCACGATGTCCCTCGAAGGCAAGGCCAACCGCTTGTCGCAGATGATCCGCGGCAATCTGGGCATGGCCATGCAGGGCCTCGCGGTCGTGCCGATCTACGCGGGCTACGACTTGGACGAAGGCACCGGGCGCATCTACAGCTACGACATCACCGGCGGGCGCAGCGACGAGCACGGTTTCACGTCGGTGGGGTCCGGTTCGGTGTTCGCGCGCGGGGCGTTGAAGAAGCTGTATCGCGACGATCTGTCGGCCGACGACGCGGTGACGGTCTGCGTGCAGGCGCTGTACGACGCGGCCGACGACGACTCGGCGACGGGCGGCCCCGACCTGTCGCGCAAGATCTACCCGATCGTGACGGTGGTGACCGACGAGGGTCTGAGCCGCTGGAGCGACGAGCAGGTCCGCACGGTGGTCGAGGCGATCGTCGACGGGCGCCGGGTCCGTCCGAACGGCCCGAACGCCCCCTTGAACTGATGGTGTCGACGGTTCGACGGATGGTCGGCGACTCCTTGATCCCCTTCCAGTAAAGGACTCCACGGTGACGACGCCTTTCTATGTGTCGCCGCAGCAAGCCATGGCGGACCGGGCCGACTACGCCCGCAAGGGCATTGCCCGGGGTCGCAGCGTGGTGGTGTTGACGTACGCGGACGGCATCTTGTTCGTGGCGGAAAACCCGTCGCGGGCCCTGCACAAGATGAGTGAGATCTACGACCGCATCGCGTTCGCGGCGGTCGGCAAGTACAACGAGTTCGAGAACCTGCGGATCGGCGGCGTGCGGTACGCCGACATCCGCGGCTATTCGTACGCGCGGCACGACGTGACCGCGCGCGGTCTTGCGAACGTGTACGCGCAGACGCTCGGCACGATCTTCTCCAGCGGTGGGGAGAAGCCGTACGAGGTCGAGCTGATCGTCGCCGAGGTGGGCAGCACGCCGGCCGACGACCAGATCTACCGTCTGACGTACGACGGTTCGATCGCCGACGAGCACCACTACGTGGCGATGGGCGGCAACGCCGATCAGATCACCGAGCAGCTCAAGCGCACGCACCGCGAGGGCCTGCCGCTCGACGAGGCGCTGCGGGTGGCTGTGGACGTCCTCGGGCCGGAGGGCGCCGAAAAGCGCCGGATCACGGCGGCGCAGCTTGAGGTCGCGGTGTTGGACCGGACGCGCACGCAGAAGCGCAAGTTCAAGCGCATCGTGGGTGCGCAACTCGGTCGGTTGCTGGGCGAGTCGGCGTCGGCGTCCGAGGGGACGCCGGAGTCGGGCGACGCACCGGCTGCGGGCAACGGTACGGCCGGATCTGCCGAGGAGTAGCGGGAGTTCGGCATCGGACGCCACGGGCGCGCCCCCCACCGGGGGCG
>NZ_JBPKBI010000004.1:159064-208080 GCF_051388935.1 Yinghuangia sp. YIM S10712 | reverse complement strand
CCCCCCCCCGCTCCCCCCCCCGTCCGCATGTCCGGGCCCGGGCGGATGCCCTCTGTGGGGAACTCCGGCGGGTGGTGAGCGGTGAGCCTGTTCCGCGGGAGTGTTCGAACTGCCGTCAACCGGTGGGCGGTGGGGGTGCGGTTGATCGCCGAATGACCAACTCGCCGGGCAGAGAGGTGTCCTGGGGGCGCCGACCGTCGAGAAGGTCGAGGAGCGCGCTCATTCCGGCCGCACCGAGTCGGTGCGCGGGCAGGCGCACGGTGGTGAGTTCGGGCTCGATGACGGTGGCGATCAGCAGGTCGTCGAAGCCGGTCACGGAAATGTCCTCGGGGATGCGCAGGCCGCGGGCGCGGACGGCTTTGTAGGCGCCGGCGGCGAGGACGTCGTCGTCGCATACGAGTGCGGTGGGCGGGTGCGCGGCGTCGAGGAGCGCGTGGGCGGCTCGGGCCGCGTCGTGGACGGTGAACGCGGTTCGGGCGGTTGTGGTTCGGGTGCCGGGCATGCCGTGGAGTGCGGCGCGGTAGGCGTTTTCGCGGGCGGTGAAGGTCCACGTGTCGATGTCGGGGACGAGGCGGCCGAAGCGCCGGTGGCCGAGGCCGAGGAGGTGGGTGGTGAGGTCGTGCATGCCGGCGGCGACGTCGGCGTTGACGGTGGGGGGGCCGGCGCCTGGTTCGCTGTCGAGCATGACGAGGGGGAGGTCGGGGTTGGGGCTTGTGGTGGCGAGGAGTTCGGCGAGGGACTCGTAGGCCATGGAGGAGGCCAGCACGGCGTCGAGGGCGGTGTGTGCGGCGGCGAAGGGGCTGGCGAAGGGGGCGCGTTCGGTTCCGGCTTCGACGGGTGAGGGGAACACGACGACCGCGAAGTCCCGCAGTGCGGCTGCCTCGGAGGCTCCGGTGTGGACGGCGCCGAAGAACGGGTTGGTGAGGGCGGGGACCACGAGGAGGACCGTGCGTGTGGTCCCGAGGCGCAGGTGGCGGGCGGCCTGGTTGGGGCGGTAGCCCAGGGCGGCGCTGGCTTCGTTGACGGCGCGTACCGTGCGCTCGGAGACGCGGCCGGGCCATTTGCCGGCGTGTACCAGGGACACCGTCGATTGCGAGACACCGGCGAGTTTCGCGACGTCTTTGCTGGTGGGCCGGGTGGCGGTGCGTTCGTGTTTTGCGGCGGCGGGGTCCGCCGGCGGGCCGGTGGGGGGCACGGTGACGGCGTTCCCTTCGTGCGGGCCGCGGCGGGTGCCGCGGCCGGTCGGGTTCCTGCGGCCACTGTAGGCGCGTGGTCGCGGGCGTGAGTGTGCCGGATTCGGGTTGCCCCGGGCACGGACGAGGGGCCAGACTGGCGTCAGTCATACGTATGACTTCGCTGTTGACTGCAAGCACCGATTGACGCGTGTCGCGCGCGAGCACGCGCCCAGGGGAGAAGGCGGCTGTCGGCCCATGCGCATATACGCGGACCTCTTCAGGGCCCGGTACGCGGCCCGACTGCTCGGCGGCACCCTCCTCGGGCGCCTGCCTAACGGCATGGGGGCGTTGGCGATCCTGTTGCTCGCGCGGGCCGACGGAGCGGGCTACACGCTTGCCGGCGCGCTGTCCGCGCTGTCAGGTCTGGCGAGCGCGCTCGGGCAGCCCGTGCTGGGCCGCCTGATGGACCGGGGCGGACAGACGCGCGTGCTGCTCGGCGGGGCGCTGGTCTCGGCGGCCGGGTACACCGTGTTCGCCGTCGTGGGCGTATACCCCGTCGTGCTGGCGTTCGCGGCGGTGTTGGTCGCAGGATTCGCGACGCCACCGCTGGAGTCGGGCCTGCGGGCGCTGTGGCCGTCGGTGCTGCGGCCGGACCAGGTGCACGCGGCGTACGCCTTGGACGCGGCGGCGCAGGAGATCCTCTTCACCGCGGGCCCGCTGCTGGTGGTCGTCGTCGCGGCGGTGTCGTCGGAGGCGGTCGCGGTCGTGGTGACGGGACTGCTGGGCATCGCGGGGACGCTGGTCGTGGCGTCGAGTCGGCCGTCGCGCGCGTGGCGGGGCGAGGACCACGTGCGGCACTGGGCGGGGCCGTTGCGGTCGTCGGGGCTGCGGGTGCTGTTGTTGTCGCTGACGCTGACCGGGACGGCGCTCGGGGTCCTGAGCGTCGCATCGGTCGCCTATGCGGACGCCCGAGGGTCGGACGTGTGGGCGGGCGTGATCATGGCGGTGATGTCGGCGGGTGCCTTTGCAGGAGGGGTGGCCCACGGCGCGCGTCCTTGGGTGCGCCCGGCGCGGGACCGGCTGCCATGGCTCATGGGCTGTCTGACGGTGTGTTACCTGCCGTTGGTGTGGGCTCCCGGGCCCGCCGTGATGGTGGTGCTCGCGGCGGTGTCGGGTCTCTTCCTGGCGCCGGTCATCGCGTGCACGTTCGCGCTGGTCGACGAGCTCGCGCCGGCGGGCACGGTCACCGAGGCCTTCGCCTGGGTGGTCGCGGCGTTCGGGACCGGTGCGGCGGCCGGCACCGCGGTGGCCGGCCTGGTCGGCGAAGCGGGCGGTGTGCGTTGGGCGTTCGCCGTCGCGGGAGCGGGCGCGGCGCTCGGGACGCTGCTGTTGGTCGCCGGACGCCGCACGCTCGCGCCGAAGAAGATCGACATCGAGGGAACGAGCACGCTCGAGTTGTCCCGGAACGGCACGTCAGCGGCGTAATGTTGGTTCATGGACCGCCGAATCTTCGGGCTTGAGAACGAATACGGGGTCACCTGCACGTTCCGTGGGCAGCGCAGGCTGTCACCGGACGAGGTGGCGCGGTATTTGTTTCGCAGAGTCGTCTCGTGGGGCCGAAGCAGCAACGTCTTCCTACGCAATGGGGCCAGGCTGTATCTGGATGTGGGCAGCCACCCCGAATACGCAACGCCGGAGTGCGACTCCGTGCCCGAACTGGTCGTGCACGACAAAGCGGGTGAGCGCATCCTCGAAGGCCTGCTCGTGGACGCCGAGCGGCGCCTGCACGAGGAGGGCATCGCCGGTGACGTCTACTTGTTCAAGAACAACACCGACTCCGCGGGGAACTCGTACGGCTGCCACGAGAATTACCTGGTGGCCCGGCACGGCGAGTTCTCCCGTCTGGCCGACATCCTCATCCCGTTCCTGGTGACCCGTCAGATGCTGTGCGGCGCGGGCAAAGTCCTGCAGACGCCGCGCGGTGCGGTGTTCTGCGTGAGCCAACGCGCGGAACACATCTGGGAGGGCGTCAGCTCCGCGACGACGCGTTCGCGGCCGATAATCAACACCCGCGACGAACCGCACGCCGATGCCGAGCGCTACCGGCGACTGCACGTGATCGTCGGTGACTCCAACATGGCGGAGCCGACCACGCTGCTCAAGGTCGGGGCGACCGACCTGGTGCTGCGGATGATCGAGGCCGGCATGGTCATGCGGGACCTGACCCTGGAGAACCCGATCCGGGCGATCCGCGAGGTCAGCCACGACATGACCGGGCAGCGCAAGGTGCGTCTGGCCAACGGCCGGGAGGCCTCGGCGCTGGAGATCCAGCTCGAGTACCTGACCAAGGCCATGGACTTCGCGGACCGCCGGGGCATCCGTACCGGCACAGTGCAGCAGGTGCTGGACCTGTGGGAGCGGACGCTGACGGCGGTGCAGACCGGGAACCTCGACCTGGTCGGCCGGGAGATCGACTGGGTGATCAAGTACCAGTTGATCGAGCGGTACCGGGAGAAGCACAATCTGCCCATGGCCTCGCCGCGCGTGGCGCAGATCGATCTCGCGTACCACGACATCCACCGCCGGCGCGGGCTGTACTACCTGATGGAACGACGCGGCCAGATCGACCGCGTGGGCCAGGACGTGCGCATCTTCGAGGCCAAGTCGGTGCCTCCGCAGACCACGCGCGCCCGGCTGCGCGGCGAGTTCATCAAGAAGGCACAGGAGCAGCGCCGCGATTTCACGGTCGACTGGGTGCATCTGAAGCTCAACGACCAGGCGCAGCGGACGGTGTTGTGCAAGGACCCGTTCCGAGCGGTGGACGACCGTGTGGAGAAGCTCATCGCGAGCATGTAGGCCGCTTCTCGGTGGGGACCGGTGTCGTCCGGTCCCCGCCGTCGCGCGGGCCGGCTGCGGCGTTCGTCTTCACACGATTCCGACTCGGGATGCCCGTAGAGTGTCCGGGTCTTGTCGGCTCGTGTCAGAGGATTCCCGTGCGCCGTCTCGCTGCGCTGCTGATTGTTCCCGCCCTCACCCTCGGCGCCGCGGCGTGCGGCGACGACGAGGGCGGGGGAAGCGATCCGTCCCCCACGGCGTCGTCGAGCGCGCCACCTCGTTCCGCGGGGTTGAGCACGACGAGCGCCGCGACGGCCAACCCCGCCTTCGGGCAGGCGCCCGACCTCAAGATCCCGGACGGCCCGCCGCCGACCGGCCTGGGCGCCCAGGTGCTGACCGAGGGGACAGGCGCCGTGGTCAGCGCCCAGGATCTGGTCAACGCCAACTACGAGGGCGTGTCGTGGAGCACCAAAAAGGTGTTCGACAGCTCGTTCGAACGCGGTGAGCCTGCCGAGTTCTACCTCGAAAGCGTCATCAAGGGCTGGACGCAGGGGCTGGCCGGCAAGAAGGTCGGCAGCCGCGTGCTGCTGACGATCCCGGGCGACCTGGGTTACGGCGCGGCCGGCAAGGACCCGGACATCAAGTCCAACGAGACGCTGGTGTTCGTCGTCGACATCATCGGGACGCGGCCGGGCTACGCCACCGGCACGCCGGTGGCCCCCAACCCCGACCTGCCGACGGTGACCACCGACGGCAACAAGGTCGTCGGCCTGACGTTCCCCGCCGGCAAGGCCGCGCCGACGGCGCTTGTGTCGCAGCCGCTCATCGAGGGTGCCGGGGCGCCGGTCGGCGGTACCGACCAGGTCGAGGTCCAGCTCCTTCAGTGGCTGTGGGGTTCGCCGACGATGCTCGGCTCCACGTGGGGCGGCAGCGGACCGACCGCGCTGCCGCTCGGGCAGGCGGACGCGACCCCGGTCATGCAGTCGATCACCGAGGCGCTGACCGGCAAGAAGGTCGGCAGCCGCGTGATGGTCGTGATGCCGCCGGACCGCGGTTTCGGCGCGGCGGGCGACCCTTCGCAGAACATCCCGGCGAACTCGACGTTCGTGGTGGTCGTGGACATCGTCAAATCCGGCCCTGCGACGACATCTTGACGGCTCGTCCGGCGGGGCGTGCGACGACCGTCGGTGCGTGAGCTGAAAGAGTGTCCGTCGACAGTGGTCACGTATCAAGGAGCGGTTCCGCGATGAGCAGCAACGAGAAGCCCGAGATCGACTACCCCGGCGGTGAGCCGCCGACGGCGCTGGAGGTCACGGACATCTGGGAGGGCCAGGGCGAGGTGGCCCAGGCCGGCCACACCGTCCAGGCGGACTACGTCGGCGTCGCCTTCTCCACCGGCGAGGAGTTCGACGCGAGCTGGAACCGCGGTCAGCCGCTGGAGTTTCCGCTCGGTGCCGGGCGCGTCATCGCGGGCTGGGACCAGGGCATCCAGGGGATGAAGGTCGGCGGCCGGCGGAAGCTGGTCATCCCGCCGCACCTGGCGTACGGCGACGCGAGCCCGTCGCCCAAGATCAAGCCGGGCGAGACGCTGATCTTCGTCGTGGACCTGCGCGGAGTGCGCTGATCCGAACCCGGAGTCAAGGGTGGGGCGGTGTCCTTGCGGGGGCGCCGTCCCACCGGCGTTGTTGCGGGGGATCGCCGCCGGGCACCGCTGGTCACCTGCGCATGCTGCCGGTCACAGCCGGTCACAGCCGGTCGTCGGCCGGGAGACCGGCTGGGAGACCGGCCGGGAGAAGCGATGCCGCGTGGCGCCCCGCGGCGGCCGAGGCGAGGAAGTGCGCGTGGTCCGCGTCGAGGCCGCGGCCCATCGTGGACAGCTTCACCGGGACGGCGCGCAGCGCCTCGTCGAGGCCGTCGGTCGGGACGGTGACGACGTTGTGGCGGGTGCGCAGCGCAACGGCGTCGGAGGCGAGCCGGCTCGCGAGGGGTTCGCCGACGGCCGGCACGACGACGTCGGCCGGGGCCAGCGCGACGCGTCCATAGGCGGTGAGGCTGTGGTGCGAGATGCCCCGGTGGCGTTCGCGCGGGTCGGCGTCGGAGATTCGCAGGGCCGCCACGGGCCGGCCGCCGAGCGCCGCGACGGCGTTGACCGCCTCGCCCGCCGCGACGCCGGAGAAACCCCAGCGGGTGTCCGTGCCCAGGTTGCCCGGTCCCTGGGTGACCACCGCGATGTCGGCGTGCAGGACGTGCCGGGCCGCGAGCAGCCCGGTGTGCACGGTCACGGCCTCCAGGTCGCCGCCCATGGCCTGGCCGGTGGTGACGGTGCCGGTCAGCCAGTGGGCGTCGCGCAGCGCTGCGACCGTCATCGAGAACCAGGCGGGCAGCGCGCCGCCGTCGGTCATGACGTACGCGATCCGGGCGCCGGGGCGCGCGGCACGTACACCGGCGCACACCGCGGGCAGCGCCGAGTGGAGGTCGGCGACGACGACGGGCATCGCGTCCAGGTCGTCCGCGTCGCGCAGGAGGCCGTGGTGGGGGGACTCCTGCTCGTCGGCGCCCAGGACGACGGCCTGCAGCGGCGTGTAGCGGCCTTTGACCAGGTGGCCGGGGCCGGGGGGAGGGTCCTTGGGCAGGCGCTCGGGCAGGGCTACGACGAAGGCGTAGCCGCCGGTTCCCAGCCCCATGGACTGCGCGGTGGTGTTGAGGAGGACGACGTCGCCGACTTCCGGCCGCCCGACCAACTCGGGGTAAGCGAGCGCCCGGACGGGCTCCGCCGCGCCTTCTTGACGCACCGTCAATTCCACGGCGCCGCGCCACTCGCGCCGGATGCCGAGGACCTCACCGCGCCGCCACGTGATCACGGTCGGCGAGGCTAGTGGACAACCGAGTGCGGAGGCGAGTCCCACGACCGGATCATGAACAGCGGTCGGGCCCGGGTCCGTCGGGGCCCGACTCGGCGGCGGGCCGGTCAGCGGGCGTGTCGCCGGCCTTGTCACCGGGCGGACGCGGAGCGCGCGGACGCGGTACGGTCGGGGCGGAACGCGCGGCGGCTTCCCCCGGATGGGCCCGGGAGGCGTGCCCTGCCGCGCGACACGGGACAGTGAGCCAAGGGGCGGAACGGATGGCGATCCCCAAGCAGGAGCGGTTGGTGAGTCTGGTCATGTGCCTGCTCGCCGCGCGCCGGTACGTCACGAAGGAGGAGCTGCGGTCGTCGATCGAGTCGTACCGCCTGTGCACCTCCGACGAGGCCTTCGACCGGATGTTCGAGCGGGACAAGGACGACGTACGCGAGCTCGGGTTCACCATCGAGACCGGTGCGAACGACCCGCTCGTCGAGTCCGCCGACGGCTACCGGATCCGCCCCGAGCACAACGCGCTCCCGCCCGTCGACCTCGACCCCGAGGAAGCCGCGGCGCTGGCGCTCGCCGCGGGCGCGTGGCAGCAGTCGTCGCTGTCGGGGGCCGCGACGGGCGCCCTGTACAAGCTCAAGGCCGCCGGCGTCGAGATCGACACCGCACCGCTCACCTCCGTCGAACCCCGCGTCGCCGCACGCGAGCCCGCGTTCGGGCCGCTGTTGGAGGCGCTGCGCACTCGCCGTCCCGTGCAGTTCACCTACCGCGGGTCGGGCGCTTCCGAGGCACGCCAGCGCGTGGTCGAGCCGTGGGGCATGAGTTGCTGGCGGGGCCGCTGGTATCTGGTGGGCTGGGCGCGCGACCGCGGCGAGCAGCGCGTGTTCCGCCTGGAGCGGGTGCTCGACAAGCCGAAGCCGCGCATTCTGCGCGAAGAGCTGCGCGCCCCGGTCCCGGCGAGCGTCGACATCCGCGCGCAGGTGGCCCGGTTCGCGGGGGAGGGCGGGGAAGGCACCGCCCGCATCCGGCTGCGCTCCGGGGCCGGATTCCCGTTGCGGGCGCGGGCGTCCGCGGTCAAGCAGGTCGACGAGGCCTGGGACGAGCTGGAGTTGCCGTACGGGCACGGGCTGCACAGCTGGCTCGCGGAGTTCGGCACGGATGTGGTCGTGCTGGACCCGCCGGAGCTGCGGTCCGCGGTGGTACGCCAGTTGCGTGCCGCGGCAGGACTTCCGGTCGACACTGACGCGGACCCGAGCGAGACCCTGAGCGACGCGAGTGAGGTGCGCGCATGAGCAACGCCCTGGACGACACGCGTCGCCTGCTGTCGCTGGTCGCGTACCTGCGTGAGCGCCCCGGCGCGCGGCTGGAGGACGTCGCGCGCGCGTTCGGTCACGAAATCGACGCCATCGAGGCCGATTTGGGCACGCTGCACATGTGCGGCACCAGCTTCATGGCCGACGACCTCCTCGAACCCCATGTGGACGCCGATGGTCGGGTGTGGCTCGACAACGCCGACGCCCCGGTGCGTCCGGTGCGGTTGGCCCCGCACGAGGCGCTGACTCTCCTGGTCGCCCTGCGCGCGCTCGCGGGGCTGTCCGGGCTGCGCGACCGCGACCGCGAGGCGCTCGGCCGGGTCACCGCGAAGCTTGAGGACGCCGCGGGCGACGCCGCGCAGGCCGCCGCCCACGTCCGCGTCGAATTCGAGGCGGAGGACTCCTCGTTCGCGACGATGGACCGGGCGATCGCCGAGCAGCGAGCGCTGCGGCTGAGCTACTACGTGCCCCGGCGCGACGAGGTGACCGAGCGCATCGTGGACCCGGTGCGGCTGCTGCTGGTCGAGGGCCGCTCCTACCTGCTGGCCTGGTGCCGCACCGCCGAGGACCGCCGGCTGTTCCGGCTGGACCGGGTGGTGGCCGCGGAACTGCTCGACGACAAGTCTGCGGCGCCGACCGTCGCGCCCTTCGATCCCGCCGACGGCCTGGTGCAGCCGACTCCCGAGGACATCGAGGTGGTCCTCGAACTCGGCCCGGGTGGCCGGTGGGTGCGCGAGTACTACCCGTACGACGCTCTGGAGGAACTCCCCGACGGCGGGCTGCGGTTGACGTTGCGCACGCCGGATCCGTCGGTGGTGCGCAGGCTCGCGCTGCGGCTCGGTGAGCACGGCCGCGTCGTCGCGCCCGCCGAACTCGCCGACGACATCCGCCGGACCGCCGCAGCCGCGCTCGCGGCGTACGCGACCGCCTGACGCGCCGCGCACTTGCGCCACCCCCGCCCCGGCAGGGTCGACAAATCCGATGAGGCACGCCCCGAGGGGCGTTCAGGAGGAGTGAGGAGCGGCCTATGGCGATGTTCACGGCACGCTGCCCGGTGTGCGGACGGGTCGAGTTGACCGCCGAGCAGTTGCGGCTCGTGGTGCGCCCCGGCAAGTCGTTCTACGTTTTCCGTTGTCCCAATTGTCATGATTCGGTGCGCCGTCCGGCGGGCGAGAAGATCGTCGAGTTGCTGTCGGACGGCGGCGTCGCGTCGATGCAGGTGGCGAGCTGACGTGCGGCCAGGGGCGGCACAGTAGGGTCGGGCCATGTTCCTGTGGGTACTTCTCGCCCTCGCACTCCTCCTCTTCGTCGGCGGTGTCGCCGTTCTCGGGCGCCTGGCCTTCCGGTTGGCGGGTGACGTACGTCACCTCGGGCGTGCGGTCGGCGACGCGGCCGACCGCATCGGTCGTGCCGCGGCGGACCTCGATGACGCCCGTTCTCGCCGGTTCTGACCGGTTCGTTCTTGTGGCGCCCAGGTGTTCCGGTTGAACGTTCGGCGACGAATGGGTTCTCAAAGCGCCCGGCTTTCGCCACGATTGCGTTGCACCGGCTTAACACGGATCGGCGTACGATCGGACCCATCAACCCCCCGGTTATGAGGTAACGACTATGTTCGGCAGGCTAGGACCCACTGAGATCATCCTGATCCTGGTCATCGTTGTGCTCCTGTTCGGTGCCAAGAAGCTGCCGGACACCGCTCGGGCGCTCGGGCGCTCGATGCGGATCCTCAAGAGCGAGGCCAAGGCGATGAAGACCGACGACGCCGCCTCCGCCGGCACGGCGAAGTCCGAGGCGGGCAAGTCGGAGACCACCGAGGCGCCGCGCACGATCCAGGCCGCGCCCGGTGAGGTGTCGCAGGCGCGCCCGGTGGGCGAGCCCGACGCCAACCGCCGCTGACCTGCATCTGACGACCAGCCCCCCGGAGTCGGCCCGCCAAGGTGAGCGAACGCAAAGGGCTCTGGCGCAAGCCTGCCCGCCCACCCAAGAACGACGAGGGGCGTATGCCCCTCATGGACCACCTGCGCGAACTGCGCAACAGGCTGGTCAAATCGCTGCTGGCGATTTTGCTGATCACCGTGGTGGCGGCGTTCTACTACAAGGACGTCGCGGAGTTCCTGGTTGCCCCGGTCTGTGACCTGGACAACGTCAGCGGCGTCGGCAACAACCGCGAATGCGGCGAGGGTGTGCTCGTCCAGCAGGGCGTGCTCAACCCGTTCTCGATCATGCTGAAGGTGTCGCTCACCACCGGCCTGGTCCTGGCCGCGCCGATCTGGCTCTACCAGTTGTGGGGCTTCCTGGCGCCCGGCCTGCACAAACACGAGAAGCGGTACGCGATTTCGTTCGTCGCGCTGGGTACGCCGCTGTTCGCCGCCGGAGCCTGGTTCTCGTACACGATCCTGCCGCACGCCCTCGACGCGCTGCTCGGCTTCACGATCAGCGACGCGAACAACCAGATCCAGCTCGACGAATACCTCGACTTCGTCCTGCGCATGGTCATCGTCTTCGGCCTCGCGTGCGAACTGCCGTTGATCCTGATCCTCATGAACGTCGCCGGTTTGGTGACGGCGCGTCAGCTCGTGAGCTGGTGGCGCTGGGTGGTCATGGGCATCTTCGTCTTCGGCGCGGTGGCGACGCCGACCACCGACCCCCTGACGATGTGCCTGCTCGCGATGCCCATCACGGTCCTGTACCTGTTCGCGGTGCTGTTCTCGTGGATCAACGACAAGCGCCGCGGACGCAGCCGCAGAGCCGCCCTCGGCGGTGACGTGGACGACGACGAGGCCTCGTCCCTCGACCTCGGGCCGTCCCCGATCGAGCAGCCGGCCGCCACCGCTCCGTCGCCGCGCGACGGCAACGCGCACGAGTCCGCCATACACGCCGACGACATCACCTGAGCCGGGGCAGGCTTCGGGAACCGTCGTCGCGCATGCGCCAGTGGACTGCGGACAGGGCTTCCGCAGTCCCCGCGCACCGGGAAAACGTGATCACATCCGGCGACGCCGCCCGGTAACCTGCACGGTGAGATGCACCTCGACCCTTGCCGCGGCAGCCGCCGCGATCCCCGAGCCCCAAGCAGCGCGCGACCGAAGAGCGGGTGGTCCGAATGACGACACCGGACCGCGATCCCGACTCTGCGGAGCTGTCGCCCGCCGAGCGGTTCGCCGCCGCCCGCGCCCGCCGGATCGAGGCGAGCACGAGCCTGTACGCCTTCCGCGACCAGTACGAGTTCGGCCTCGACCCGTTCCAGGAAGAGGCCTGCCGCGCGCTGGAGGCCGGACGCGGCGTGCTCGTCGCGGCGCCGACCGGCTCCGGCAAGACCGTGGTCGGGGAGTTCGCCGTACACCTCGCCCTCGACCAGGGCCGCAAATGCTTCTACACCACGCCGATCAAGGCGCTGTCCAACCAGAAGTACACCGACCTGGTCAAACGCTACGGCCCGGACAAGGTCGGGCTGCTGACCGGCGACAACTCGGTCAACGGGGACGCACCGATCGTCGTGATGACGACCGAGGTGCTGCGCAACATGCTCTACGCGTCGTCGTACACCCTCGAAGGCCTCGGCTACGTCGTCATGGACGAGGTCCACTACCTCTCGGACCGCTTCCGCGGCGCGGTCTGGGAGGAAGTGATCATCCACCTCCCGCCGTCGGTCACGCTCGTGTCACTCTCCGCGACCGTCTCCAATGCCGAGGAGTTCGGCGACTGGCTCGGCACCGTCCGCGGGGACACCGAGGTCGTCGTCTCCGAGCACCGGCCGGTCCCGCTGTGGCAGCACGTCATGGCCGGGAACCGCGTGTACGACCTGTTCACCGACGAGAACCACCACGAGGTCAACCCCGACCTGGTCCGCCTGGCCCGGGAGACCAACGAGCGCAGCGGGCGAGCGTACGACCGCTACCGCAAGTCACGCGGGCGCGACGAAAACACGCGTGCCCGGCGGGTGTGGACCCCCAGCCGCGTCGACGTCATCGAGAAACTCGACTCGCAGGGCCTGCTGCCCGCGATCACGTTCATCTTCAGCCGCGCCGGATGCGCGGCAGCCGTACAGCAGTGCCTGCACGCCGGGCTGCGCCTGAACACCAACGCCGAGCGCGCCCAGGTCAGATCGCTCGTGGAGACCCGTACCGGGCACATCCCGGACGAAGACCTGCGCGTACTCGGCTACTTCGAGTGGCTGGAGGCCTTGCAGCGCGGCATCGCGGCCCACCACGCGGGCATGCTGCCGACCTTCAAGGAGGTCGTCGAGGAGCTGTTCGTGCGCGGCCTGGTCAAAGCCGTGTTCGCGACGGAGACACTGGCGCTCGGCATCAACATGCCGGCCCGCTCGGTCGTGCTGGAGAAGCTCGTCAAGTGGAACGGCGAGACCCACGCCGACCTCACCGCGGGGGAGTACACCCAGCTCACCGGTCGCGCCGGGCGGCGCGGCATCGACGTCGAGGGCCATGCGGTCGTGCTGTGGCACCAGGGCTTCGACCCCAAGCATCTGGCCGGGCTGGCGGGCACGCGGACCTACCCGCTGCGGTCGTCGTTCAAGCCGTCGTACAACATGGCCGTCAACCTCGTCGGCCAGGTCGGCCGGCACCGCTCACGCGAGCTGCTGGAGACGTCGTTCGCGCAGTTCCAGGCCGACCGCTCGGTGGTCGGCATCGCCCGGCAGGTGCACCGCAACGAGGAGGGCCTGGAGGGCTACCGCGAGGCGATGACGTGCCACCTGGGCGACTTCGAGGAGTACGGCGCGCTGCGCCGGGCCCTGAAGGACCGGGAGACGCGGATGGCCCGCGAGGGAGCCGCCCAGCGCAGGGCGGCCGCGGCGGCCTCGCTGGAGAAACTCAAGCCCGGCGACATCATCGTCGTGCCCACCGGGAAGTACGCCGGGCTCGCCGTCGTCCTCGACCCCGGACTCGACGAAGGCCACGACGGGCCGCGCCCGTTCGTGCTGACCGCCGACCGGCAGGCCCGGCGCCTCGCCTCGATCGATTTCCCGACTCCGGTGGGGGCGGTCGAGCGGATGCGGATCCCGCGCTCGTTCAACGCCCGCAGCGCGCAGTCGCGGCGCGACCTCGCGTCCGCGTTGCGTACGAAGGCCGGGCACATCGAGCCGTCCCGGCCCCGGCGCGGTCGATCGCCGGCCGCCGACGACCCCGAGATCGCGCGGCTGCGCGCTCAGATCCGGCAGCACCCGTGCCACGGTTGCGACGACCGTGAGGACCATGCACGGTGGGCCGAGCGCTATTACCGGCTGCAACGCGACACCGAGCAGCTTGAGCGGCGTATGAAGGGCCGTACGCACACCATCGCGCGGACCTTCGACCGGGTCTGCGCGATGCTGACCGATCTCGGATACCTCGCCGGCGACACGGTGACCGATGACGGACGCAGGCTCGCCCGTATTTATGCCGAACTCGACCTGCTGACCGCCGAGTGCCTCCGCGAAGGACTGTGGGAACACCTCACCCCCGCCGAACTCGCGGCTTGCGCCTCGGCGTTGGTCTTCGAGGCCCGCATGCCCGACGACGCCCTCGCCCCGAAACTGCCGGGCGGAGCGGCGAAGTCGGCGCTCGCCGACATGGTGCGGCTGTGGGGGCACCTTGAGGCCTTGGAGGAGCGCCACCATCTGGACTTCCTGCGCGAGCCCGACCTGGGCTTCGCCTGGACGGCCTACAGTTGGGCGTCGGGGCAGCGGCTGGACGCCGTGCTCGGGGAATCGGACATGCCGGCAGGCGACTTCGTCCGGTGGATGAAGCAACTCGTGGACGTGCTGGGGCAGATCGCGGACGCCGCGCCCGAGGGCGGGCAGGTGCGCACGACGGCCCGCAAGGCGGTTGACGCGGTGCGGCGCGGTGTGGTCGCCTACTCGTCGTTGGCGTGACAGGCGCTTTCCGGCCCATGCGCTTCGGCGTGTACCGGAGCTGACGGGGTCTCAAGGCCCTGGCCTGTCGCACCGTTTCGCTGGGGCCTTGGCGGTCCGCGCCGGGGAATCGACGACGCGGCCAGGGGCCTGTCCGGTGGATCCGGCCCGAGCCGGCGTGGTGCGGCTTGCCCGCTCGCGGTGTTGCGGGCGAAGGAGGGCCGCCAGGTCGGTGGGCGAGTGCGCCGAGTACGAGCCCCGGGCCCGCCCTTTTCGTGACCCACGCACCAACCGCGCGGGCGCCCGCGAGACGGGTTTCTTCAAATCCCCGCCGGATCAGGCCGCGTCGCACCGGGCCTGGACGGCCCCCTTCGTGCCGCGCGTCGCAAGGCACAGACCACGCAGTTCGGCCTGGGTTCGGCTCGGGAGAGCCGCCGGGCCCGGCGTGCGGCCCCGACGGGGATTCGAAGCTACCCCTAGCCCCGGCAGATCGTCACTCTCGGAACAGGGCGGTCGCCCGGTTTCCGGCAGTCGGGAATCGGGTCGGACGCCCGGGCGGGGTTTCCTGCGCGGCTCGGCAGCGTGATCTTGATCCGGTCGCAGCGCGGCATGCCGGAGTTGCCCGCCTGCCCGCCCGAACACTCCACGCGGGCCCTGCCGTTGTCGACGACGATGCGCGTCGGCTCGACGATCACCGTGGTCCGCGGCGTCGGTTTGGGCGCTCGCGGAGTCGGCGAAGCGGTAGGGGCGGGCGATCGCGGGCGGGATGGTTGCGGGGTCGCCGCCGGAGCGGGCGGTGACGGCTGTGGTCTCGTCGGCGGCGGCTTCGGTGGCGCCGCGGGTGCCGGCGGCGGAGGTGCGGGCGGCACCGGGGCCGCCGGGGGTTCGGCGGGCGGCGCGGCGGGAGGGGGCGGTGGCTCCGGCACCGGGGCGGGAGCCGCCGGGGGCGCGGCCGCGGCGGGCGGGGCCGGAGCCGCGGCCGGGCCCCCGTCGTCCCCGGACTGCTGGGCGACGAACGCCCAGGCAAGGGCCGCGAGCGCGGTGACCACCACGCCCGCGACCAGCGCCGCCTTGGCCGTCGTCCCGCCCCTGCCCGCCGCGTCGCCCGCTCCGGCTCCCGGGGCCGCCGTGCCGCCTGAACCCGCGCCCGTGCCGGCGGCGCCCGCAGCGCCGCCGGTGAGCACCCCGGCCACGGTAGTCGCCGCGCTCGCCGCACCGATGTACGTCAGGGCCACCGCACCGAGCAGGCCCTCGGCGACCACACGCATGTGCGTGCTGACACCGGCGAGTTCCAGGCACGCGGCCCGACACCGATCGCACGTCTCAAGATGGGTCCGCACGTTTTCCTCGGCGCGGTCGCCCAGCCGCTGCCGGACATATGCGCCGTAGTGCTTGGCGTACGGGCGGCATTCGTCCGCGAGCCCGTTCTCGACGTACACCTTCAGGTAGGCGTCGCGGAGCCCGTCGCGCGCGCGTTCCTTGAGCTTGGACAGCGCGTTCGGGCTGACGCCCAGCCGCGGCGCGACGCGTTCGCGGGGCTCGCGCTCGACCTCGGTGTACCAGAGCACCGCCTGCCAGCGCTCCGGGAGCTCCTTGAACGCCTGGGCGGCCATCCTCCGGTCGGCCGCGGCCACCGCGGGGTCCTCCGGCTCGCCGCCGGGGCCCGGTTCGTAGGCCGCGACATCCTCGGTGAGCAGGACCCGGCGGTCGTTGCGGGTCCAGTCCCCGGCCAGATGCCTCGCGGTGGTGAGGAGATACGGGCGGCAGGCCTCGCGCGGACCGTGGCCGGATCGCAGCGCCCGCAGGGTGCGGGTGAAGGTCTCGGCGACGAGGTCTTCGGCGTTCTCGGGCGTTCGGGTGCACAGGCGGGCGAGGCGGCGCACCGCGTCGACGTGGCGCGCGTACAGGACTTCGTAGGCGGCCTCGTCGCCGTCGCGCACCCGGTCGGCCAGATAGGCGTCGGACGGCCCGTCGCCGTGCCCGGCGGCCGGCTGGTGCTCGGGCACCGGACCGGCGTCCGTGTGCGGCCGGAGGGGGGCCGGCCCGGCACTGGGCGCTGGGGCGTCGGGCGCCCCGGCACCGGGCGCCTGGGTTCCGGGCGGCTGGTCCGCGCGCGGGTCGTCGGCGGCCGGCTCGGCGGCCTGCTCGGTTGCGGCCGACTCGGTTGCGGGCGGATCGTCCGCGCGGGGAGCGGGGAAGGGGCTGCGGCGGTGGTACGCGGTGCGCTGCCCGGGCAGGACGGCGCCCTGCGCCGGCTCGTCGGTTCGTTCCTGCCCGGGGATCCAGGCCGCGTCCTCGTTCCCTGCCGAGCCGCGTGGGGGTTCGGCGGGCTGGTCCGGCGGCTGCCCGTCCGGACCGGAGGCCGACGGGTCGTCCTCGGGTGGCACCCATGACTCCCTTGAGCGGTGGTCGTCGCCTCTGTGCTCAGCATGGTGGCGAGAGCCGCGGCGTCTGTCCAGTTCGCCAACAGGCGTACGCCGTCAAGGTGGTGCGCTCCGGCGTGGGAAGCGCCTGCGAGGCGCGTGGTTCCCCGCCGTGTGCTTGTTTGGGTGGAGGACCGGCAGCGGTGACTCAGCGTCGTGAACTGCCGCCCGAAGCGCGGTCCGGAGCCGGAGCGCATGCCGCGGGGCGCGTGGTCGGGACGGTGAGCGGACAGGGTGCGGGGCGCGTGGAGCGCCGGAGGGCGGATCGTGGAGCACGTGGGACCGGGCCGGGGGTTGACGCCGTACACGCTCAGCTCCCCTGGCGGGAGGCCGACTGCGGAGCGGGGTGTACCTGCGGGCACGGCAGGGCGGGGGAGCCGCCGGGCGTTCCCGGTCGTCCGCTGCGCGCGGGGGCGGTGCGGGTGTGGAGCCGGAGAGGACGGCCCGGTCGTTTCGGGGCGGTGGGGTCACACTCGGTATGCATGCCTGGGGAGACCAGGGTGTGCCGTGGAAGTGACGCGACAATCTGCGCCTTGGAATGTGACCTGCGTCACACGCCTGATACGCGCCGGGCGCACGTCCGGGTGACCCGTTCGGGTCGAGGCTTTGCCGTCCCGAGATCTGTCAGTCGTTGCCCGCGAGCACTGCGGACAGGCGCTGCACCGACCCGCCCAGGCCCCAACGCTCGGTCAGCGCGGCCAGTCGGCCGGGCTCCCGGGGCGCGCGGGGGAGTGCGCCGGACAGACCGTCCGGAACAGCCACATTGCGGACCACGTTCACGACACCCGGCGCCACGTCGAGGTAATCGGCGGCGGCGAGGATATTGCGCCGCCGCGACGGTGTCAGCGACGACGTGGGATCCTCGGCGGCGCGGCGCACCCCGGCCAGGTCCCCGAACTCGCCGATGAGCTGTGCGGCGGTCTTCTCGCCGATGCCCTTCACACCCGGCAGGCCGTCGCTCGTGTCGCCGCGCAGCGTGGCGAAGTCCGCGTACGAGGCGGCCGGCACGCCGTACCGCGCCAGCACCGCGGCCTCGTCGATCGTGTCGACCACGCCGACGCCCTTGACCGGGTAAAGCACGCGCACGCCGCGCTCGTCGTCGACCAGTTGGAACAGGTCACGGTCGCCGGTGACGATGTCGACAGGTGTGGTCGCCGCCGTCGTCAGCGTGCCGATCACGTCGTCAGCCTCGAAACCGGGGGAGCCCACCCGGGCGATCCCGAACGCCTCCAACACCTCCGCGATCACCGGAACCTGCGGTGCCAGTGTGTCCGGAACCTCCTCCTCGTCCGGGGTGTCGCCCGAGACGAACTCCGCGACGCGGTGGGCTTTGTAGGACGGGATCGCGTCCACCCGGAACTGCGGACGCCAGTCGTCGTCCCAGCACGCCACCAGCGAGTCGGGCCGATGGTCGGCCACCAGCCGTGCGATGAAGTCGAGGAGGCCGCGCACCGCGTTGACCGGGGTGCCGTCGGGCGCCTTCACCGACTCGGGCACGCCGAAATACGCACGGAAGTAGAGGGACGCGGTGTCGAGCAGCATCAGTTGTCCAGGCACGCGCCCTATCGTGCCCTACGGGACTGTCATCGCCGTGTGCTCAGGCGCCCTCTCCCACTGCGGACCCGAACATCTCTCGGCGTCGTGATGCGGAGGCCGAACAACGGCCAGTGGTCGGTGATCATGCCTGATTCTCACGGGGCCGACGATCGCGGGCGAGGCGTTTTGGCTGCCGCCGGGCGAGACGGCACGACGACGGAACCAGGCGAGGCTGCGGCCCGAACCGGGGTGCGGCGGTACGGGCTCCGACGCTCAGGTCGAGAACTCGTCCAGGACTTCCTGCAATGTGTCGCGGACGCCGAGGATGTCGATGAGGCCCGTCATGCGCAACGTGGCACGCACGTGCCGGTCGGGAGCGGCCAGGCGCAGGCCGCCGCCGCATGCGTGCATCGCCTTGAATGCGTCGATGAGGACGCCCAGCCCCACCGAGTCGCAGAAGGTGAGCGCCGTCGCGTCGACCACCACGCGGCGGCACCCGCCGTCGACCAGGTCGATCAGCGTGCGGTGGAGCAACGGGGCGTTGTGCAAATCGAGTTCGCCGTGAAGGTGCACGACCGCGCACCCGCGCCAGATCGTCACCCCCGTGACGGGGTGTTCCTGACCGAGCATGCCAAGCCGCGCGACCATGGCCTCGACCTTTCCTTGGTCGGGACGGGATTGGGAACCTCACGGCGCCGAGTGCATTCTGAGGCATCGCGGGACCCTGAGGACACCCTTTGTCGCGCGCATCTTGGCCGGGAGCGGGCGATCAGGGGTAGCTCGCTGGATTTTGCGGCTTTTCTTCCTCGATTGGTCGATGAATTTCCCGGCATAAACGCCTCCCTGACGGGTGATCAGGCAAACAATGTCACGCGCTGCACACCGTCCGCCACGCGGCGAGGCCGATCGCGCCTCGATGCGATTGCCGCCCGGTGTGCGGCAACTTGCGCGCCCCGAGCACCCCGCACGCCCCGGCGCGGGGGCGCGCACTTTGGCGACCGGCCTGCCCGGTACCACCCCGGTGCCATGTCGGCAAACGGTGGCCCGTGCGTACGCGCATCCGTGGTACCGCGCACAGCACAGCCTTGCCGCGTCCTTGACCGGGGAATGTTCCGATGATCCGTACCAGGCCCGGAAGGCGGACGTATGCATGTGCGAGCGCTCGACCTGATCGCCCGCGTCCTCGACGCCGGCAGCTTCACCGCGTGGCCCGAACCGCTGCCCGAATCGCTGCCGGGGCCGGACGCCGTCGACCCGGACTACGCCGAGGAGTTGCGCGCCGCACGCGAACGCACCGGCCTCGACGAGGCGCTGGTGACCGGGGAAGGCCGGATCCACGGGCGCCGAGTCGCCGTCGTCGCATGCGAGTTCACCTTCCTGGCCGGGTCGATCGGCGTCGCGGCGGCGGAGCGGCTGGTCCGCGCGATCGAACGCGCCACCGCCGAGCGCCTGCCGCTGGTCGCCTCCCCGACCTCCGGCGGCACGCGCATGCAGGAGGGGACCGTCGCCTTCCTCCAGATGGTGAAGATCTCGGCGGCGGTGGCCGCACACCGTACGGCCGGACTGCCCTACCTCGTCTACCTGCGGCACCCGACCACCGGGGGCGTGTTCGCCTCGTGGGGATCGCTCGGCCACGTCACCGCCGCCCAGCCAGGCGCGCTCATCGGCTTCCTCGGTCCGCGGGTGTTCCAGGCGCTCAACGGAGAACCGTTTCCGCCCGGCGTGCAGATCGCCGAAAACCTCTACGAGCACGGGCTCATCGACGCCGTCGTGCCGCCGGAACAGCTTCGCGACGTGGCGATCCGGGTGTTCGACGTGCTCGGCGGACACGACGAACACGGCGACGGCGATCCGGCCCCCGCCGAAGACACCGCCGAAGAAGCCGAGGTTTCCGACACTCCGGCGTGGGAGAGCGTGCGCCGCTCGCGCGACCCCGCGCGCCCCGGGCTGCGTACGCTCCTGCGCTCCGGCGCACGCGACGTCACGCCCTTGCGCGGCACCGGCGAAGGGGAGAGCGAACCGTCGCTCCGCCTCGCCCTCGCCAGATTCGGCGCACCCGGTTCGCCCGGCGCACCATGCGTCGTGCTCGGCCACGACCGCACCCGTCAGAGCGAGTACGGCCCCTTCGGTCCCGCGGGACTCCGCCAGGCCCGGCGCGGCATGCGGCTCGCCGCCGAGCTCGGCCTGCCGCTTGTCACCGTCGTCGACACCGCGGGCGCGGCACTCTCGCGCGAGGCCGAGGAAGGCGGCCTGGCCGGGGAGATCGCCCGGTGCCTCGCGGAACTCGTCGTCCTGCCCGCGCCCACGGTCTGCCTCCTGCTCGGCGAGGGCGCCGGCGGCGGGGCTCTCGCGCTGCTGCCGGCCGACCGCGTCCTGTGCGCCCGGCACGGCTGGCTTTCTCCGCTGCCGCCGGAAGGCGCCTCGGCGATTCTTTTCCGCACCACCGACAGGGCAGGCGAGATCGCCGAACGGCAGGGGATCCGGGCCACCGACCTGCGGGCGGACGGAATCGTCGACCGGATCATCCCCGAACTTCCGGACGCCGCAGCCGAACCCGAAGCCTTCGTGCAACGCGTCGCGGCCACGCTCGAACACGAGATTCGTGCCCTGCGTGCGATCGACCCGGGAGACCGCGTCCGTAAGCGACTCGCCCGCTACCGCAGCCTGGGCCTGCCGACCTGACGACGTCGGAAGTCCCGCGGCGGGAGCGTAAGTTCGCAACGAGCACGCCGAGCCGGAACCCGACAGGCGCAGGCGCGCCCGGAGTACGCCGATCACGACGTCCATGCGCCGCCATCGCCCGAACGAGTGACAGCGCACGGATTCCCCGAGCACGACCGCCGCCGTCCTTGACGTCAGTCACGCTCGGGCTTGGTGCCCGACCCGAGCCGCGGAGCGGCCGATGACACTGATCGCGGCGGTCGTCCGCCCGGCGGCCGTTCCCGGACGGAATGCCGCACGAGTCTGCGTGGTCACGCCCGTGCGGCATCTCCGGTTGCGCCGCGGGCGGCTCGCACGGCTTGCCCTACAGCGGCTCGCCGGGCGGCGGCGTCCCCGGGGGCAGCAGGGCGAGGTCGAGACCGCGGCCGAGGCGGCCCTTCAGGATGTCCGCGTCGGCGAGCCGTGCGGCGATACGCCGAGCCGCGGCGACGATGTCGGCCTGCGGGGCGTCCGCGGCCAAGGTGAGCCGTAGGTCGGTGTCGGTGCCTTCGTCCAGGTACGCGGCGGTCACCAGCGGCTCGTCCGCGACGACGGCACGCACGGCACCGCGCACCTGCGGGTCGGCGTACGGGGCGACAAGCTCCCGGCCTTCCGCGAGAGCGCGCAGCACAGGGCCGGTGACCTCGTACGTGACCGGCCCGGCGAGGTCGAGCAGAAGCGTGTCGGCGCCCTCGGAATACGTCGCGAGAGCGGCGCGCCGCGCGTCGACCGGCACCGGACGCGCGTCGGGACGCCAGCGCGCGAGGGCGTCGGTCGAGGTGAAGGCGGGCAGGGCCTTGCGCCCGCCGGGACCGGCGATGGTCGGGACGGCCATGTCACTGGACTTCTCGCGTTGCAGTTCGCCGGGCGCGGTGTCCTCCAACTCGCCCAGGATCGCGACCACCGGCACCAGCAGCCGCGCGGGCGCCAACGCGGCAAGGACCTCCCCGGGTGCCGCGCCGGAGGCGAGTGCGGCGGTGAGAGCGGCGTCGGCGCTGCCGTCGTCACCGGAGAAGCCGGGGTCGGGGATGCTCTTGCCGGAGAAGTCCACGAGTCGACCCTAGTGCCGCGGCCGGAACGGCTGTCCCGGGGTCGCGGCCGCGCGACGCCGTCGCGACCCTCCGCGCTCGGCCGCGGCCACGGCCGGCGTCGACACCGGCCCGCACACCGGAGCCGTCCAGTACGCACGGCCGGCAGCCGCGGACCTGCGCATCCGTACCCTGCCGGAACTGCGCGACATCGACACGCCCGACGCCCTCACGCACGTGGTAAGCCGGGCACCACGCACCCGAACCGTGCGCCTCGGGACCTCCCCGAACGCCGCACCGGGCCGGGGTCGGCACGACCCCGGCGAGTGCAGACCGTTCGTGGGCGCGTGTGCGACCGGCCGGCTGTGAGACCGGCGGCCCTGGGCGCCGGGCTCGCCGGATGGGTCGTGTGCGCGATGCGCATCCGCGACGGAGTCGAGTCACGTCGCTGTGAGACCGGCGGTCCGGGGCGCCGTGTCCGCCTGACGGGTCGTGCCGCGCGCGATGCGCACGCGCGACCGCCGTCAAGTCACGTTCCGGGCGCTTTCGAGACCACCGTCACAAGGCGCCGCGCATCGGCCGAGAAACGGCTCGGCCCTTCGAGCTGGTTGCAGTACCGCCGCCGCGGATGTGCGCGAGCGCCTCAACGGCGGCCCGACACGCGTCAGCCGTACACCGGACCGGTGAACTTTTCGCCGGGGCCCTTGCCCGGCTCGTCGGGGAACAGCGACGCCTCGCGGAAGGCCAGTTGCAGTGACCGGAGGCCGTCACGGAGCGGGCCGGCGTGTTGGGAGCCGAGCTCGGGCGCTCCGGCGGTCACCAGCCCGGCCAGGGCGGTGATCAGTTTGCGGGCCTCGTCGAGGTCCTTGTGCTGCTCGCCGTCCTCCGCCAGGCCCAGCTTCACCGCGGACGCGCTCATCAAGTGCACGGCGAGCGTGGTGATCACCTCCATCGCGGAGACGTCGGCGAGGTCGCGGGTCATCGTGTCGACGTCCAAGAACGCGTCGGAGGCGTCCTCGGCCGGGGCGGTGCGGTCGTCGGGCTGTGCGCTGTCGGTCATGCGTCAAGTCTCCGGCATGGCCGCGGCGCGCCCGACACGGCCCGGGTGTCGGCCCCTGGGGCGCGTGCGATGCGGAACGGGCGGTCGCCTACAGTGGTCGGCCGCAGCACACCGCCCGGTGTCCGGTCGAACCTGCCGGGTGGTAATGTGGTGTGTCGACCGAGCGGTCACTGATGTGTCCGCAACGCAAGCGGAGGCTCCGTCTCCCACCTGATCGGCCTCACGGTCGACGGGTCCCGGTCCGGCGCGGATGGCCTTCGGTTGTCCGTGGCGCGCTTCCCGTCCGGGAAGAAACGCGCCGTCCGCCGGTGTTATGGAGCCTCGCATGCGTCCCATGCGGGGCTTTTCGCATTGTCGGGCCGTAACGGTCCGGTTATGCGGCAGGAACCGCGTCGGTCGATGGCGAGAAGCACGTGGCCGCGGGACGGAACCGCCGACCACTTCAGGAATCGAGGAGGCCCCATCAGCGCCGAGCCCCGCATCAACGACCGGATTCGCGTCCCCGAGGTGCGACTTGTCGGTCCCAGCGGCGAGCAGGTCGGGATCGTTCCGCTTGCCAAGGCCCTGGAGCTGGCTCAGGAATACGACCTCGACCTGGTCGAGGTCGCGGCCAACGCCAGGCCGCCTGTGTGCAAGCTCATGGACTACGGCAAGTTCAAGTACGAATCCGCCATGAAGGCACGTGAAGCGCGCAAGAACCAGGCGCACACGGTCATCAAGGAGATGAAGCTCCGGCCGAAGATCGATCCGCACGACTACGAGACCAAGAAGGGTCACGTCGAGCGGTTCCTGAAGCAGGGCGACAAGGTCAAGATCACGATCATGTTCCGTGGTCGCGAGCAGTCCCGCCCCGAGCTGGGATTCCGCCTGTTGAAGCGCCTGTCCGAGGACGTCCAGGAGCTCGGCTTCGTGGAGTCGAGCCCCAAGCAGGACGGCCGCAACATGATCATGGTCCTCGGTCCGCACAAGAAGAAGACCGAGGCGATGGCCGAGGCGCGCGAGGCCCAGGCCGCCCGCAAGGGTGCGCGTCGCGGCGACGAGCCCGAAGCCGAGAGGACCGCTGCGGCCCCTGCGCCCGCCGCGGAGGAGCGCTGACCCCGCGCTCGTTCCGCGAGCAGTAGTTCCACACACATCTGTGCCTGCCTGGCGTGCGACGCCGGGCAGGCACGGCACGACGAGGAGACAGCGGCGACATGCCGAAGAACAAGACGCACAGTGGTGCCAGCAAGCGCTTCAAGATCACCGGCTCCGGCAAGGTGGTCCGCCAGCGCGCCGGTCGCCGCCACCTGCTTGAGCACAAGCCCTCGACGCTGACCCGTCGCCTCGCGGGCACGGTTGAGGCCTCCCCGGCCGACGCCAAGAAGATCAAGAAGCTGCTCGGCAAGTGAGCCATGTGCGCCTGCCCCCGCGAGCCTGACGGCCGCGCGGAGGCGGCGGGCGCCGGTCCCAGTCGTACCCCGGGTCGGGGTCACCACGCCCCGGTCTGAAGCCAAGGAGTTCATCAAGTGGCACGCGTCAAGCGGTCGGTCAACGCCCAGAAGAAGCGCCGCGTCATCCTCGAGCGCGCGAGCGGTTACCGCGGTCAGCGGTCCCGCCTGTACCGCAAGGCCAAGGAGCAGGTCACCCACTCCCTGGTCTACAACTACAACGACCGCAAGAAGCGCAAGGGCGACTTCCGCCAGCTCTGGATCCAGCGCATCAACGCCGCTGCCCGGCTGAACGGCATCACGTACAACCGCTTCATCCAGGGGCTCAAGGCCGCCAACGTCGAGGTCGACCGCAAGATGCTGGCCGAGCTCGCGGTCAACGACCCGACGGCCTTCGCCGCGCTGGTCGAGGTCGCGCAGAAGGCGCTCCCGGCCGACGTGAACGCGCCGAAGGAAGCCGCCTGAACTTCGCGGTGACCGGAAGGCCGCGCCGTGAGACTCGGCGCACCTTCTCCACTGCGGCACCACCTGGTCTTCGGGTGAATCGGTGGGCCTCCGTTCCCGTCGCCACGGTCTCCGGTCCGTGACGCCGTAAGCGGAGGCCCACCGGTCCGTTCCGGGCCGGACTCCGACCTCCGCCGAGTCACGACGAACGGTTGCATCCATGGCGAGCCCCGAGCTGACCTCGACGCGCTCACCCCGCGTGACGGCGGCCCGGCGGCTCGCCAAGCGCACGTTCCGGGCGGGCGAGCGCAGATTCCTCGCCGAAGGCCCCCAAGCCGTGCGCGAGGCCGTCGCGCTGACCGGCACAGCGATCGAGGTGTACGCGACCGCCGAGGCCGCCGAGCGCTACCCCGACATCGTCGACGCGGCCCGGGGCGCCGACGTCCCCGTACTGCGCGCCGCCGCGGAGGTCGTCGCGGCGATGAGCCAGACCGTCACCCCGCAGGGGATGGTCGCGCTGTGCCGGTTCGTGGATGTCCCACTCGGTGCGTTGACCGAGTCTTCCGCGCCGGACCTGGTCGCGGTGCTCGCGCACGTGCGCGACCCGGGCAACGCCGGAACCGTGCTGCGCGCCGCCGACGCCGCCGGGGCGGAGGCCGTCGTGCTCACGGACGCGTCGGTCGACCTCTACAACCCCAAGACCGTGCGCGCGTCGGTCGGCAGCCTGTTCCACCTTCCCGTCGTCGTGGGCGCGGGAGTCGAGGAGACGGTCGCGCATCTGCGCGCGGCCGGGCTGCGGATCCTCGCGGCCGACGGCACCGGCGCGGCCGACCTCGACGAGGAACTCGACGCCGGCGGCCTCGACGGCCCGACCGCGTGGGTGTTCGGCAACGAGGCCTGGGGGCTGCCGGAGGAAACCCGCGCACTCGCCGACGCCGTCGTGCGCGTGCCGATCCACGGGCGTGCCGAGAGCTTGAACCTGGCGACGGCGGCTGCCGTGTGTCTATATGCGTCCGCGCGGGCCCAGCGCGGAAGTTCGGGATGCCGGGTGAAGCGGGGAGATTGAGGCCGGTGCATCGGTGGGGAGCCTCGGCCGCGCACGACAGGGGCGCGTGCCGGAACGTTTCGGTGTCGCTTCGGGGCGTGGGGGCGCATACGGGCCTCGGGGGGTTCGCCGAGCGCCGTCGCGCGCGGGGCGTGCGCCGGTTTTCGCCACCATCGCGCCAGGGGATCTGCTCGCGTGACCGTCGAGTAGTGCGGGCAGTTGGAGTAGTGTGACCGGCCCGGAGCATCTGCTTCATAGGGGTGTGCCGTTCCGCAGGGGGCCACGGAATGGTGCAATCCCTCGGCCGTGCGAGGTCGGGAGGGGGCCGATGGACGTGGACGCGGAATTGTTCGCACCGGACGGGCTGTGCGGGCTCGGCGCGGACGCGCTGCCGGACGGCCTGGTCATTGCCGACGCCACCGGCGCGGTGTGCTCTTTCAACGCCGCCGCGGTGCGCATCACCGGGATCAAGGCGGAGGACGCGCTCGGCAAACACCTCTCGGACGCCCTCCCCCTGGAGGACATCGAAGGCCGGCGCTGGTGGGTGTGCACGGATCCCTACGGCGGCCTGGGCACCCGGACCCGCCAGCCGGAGCGCAATCTCGTCCTCAACGGACGCGAGGTCCTGGTGACCGCCTCGTACATCCGCCGGTCCGGCGCGAATTCGCCGGTCACCCATGTGGTCGTGGCCCTGCGCTGCACCGCCGCGCGGCGGCGCGACGAGCGCAACCACGCGGAGCTCATCGCCACCGTCGCCCACGAACTGCGCTCCCCGCTCACCAGCGTCAAGGGCTTCACCGCGACCCTGCTGCGCAAGTGGGAGCGGTTCACCGACGAGCAGAAGCGCCTCATGCTGGAGACCGTCGACGCCGACGCCGACCGGGTCACCCGGCTGATCACCGAACTCCTCGACATCTCCCGCATCGACTCCGGCCGCCTGCAACTGCACCGCGAGATCGTCGACCTCGCCGAGGCCGTCGACCGGCACGTGCGCGCGCAGACCGCGGCCGGGCAACCCGCGGACAGGTTCCGGGTGTTGACCGAGCAACCGCTGCCGCCGATCTGGATGGACCGCGACAAACTCGACCAGATTCTCGGCAACCTCCTGGAAAACGCCGTGCGCCACGGTGCCGGAGCCGTCACCATCAAGGTGTCCCGGACGCGTCTTGAGGCGCCCCGGCGGAGGCGCTCCGGGGACGAGATCCACACCCGCGGCCTGTCCGACGACGCCGCGGGCGGCAATGCGGACGGCGACGAGGCGATGGAGATCACGGTGAGCGACGAAGGCCCGGGAATCCCGGACGAGTTGCTGAACCGTGTCTTCACGCGCTTTTGGCGCGGCAATCGCAGGCGCGGCGGCACCGGGCTCGGGCTCTACATCGTCAAAGGCCTGGTCGAGGCCCACGGCGGCACGATCGACGCCGGCCGCGCCGAAGGCGGCGGGGCGATGTTCCGATTTCGCCTGCCCGCGGGGATGCCGGACGCACTGACCTGAGCACAGGGTCGCAGCGCCGCCCCGCGGGCCGTCCCGAGCCCCCTTCGGGCCACCCCCTGCCCCCCGTACCGCAGTACGGGCGGGTTCCGGGTCACCGGCCCGATTCACCTAGACTCGACCCGTCGCCCCGTGCCCCCAGGCCCAACCTGCGTGCCGGAGCACGATGCGGAGTCGGTGGCCGCCAAACACAGGGGCCGCCCGGCCTGCCCGGGCACCCGCGGGCGAGAATCCCTACAGGAGCACTGGAATCAGATGTCGGCACCGAACAAGTCGTACGACCCGGTCGAGGTGGAGTCGCTGAAACCGGAGGAGGTCGACAAGGCGCGGGATGCCGCCCTTGCCGCGTTCGCCGCCGCCGGCGACTTGGACGCCCTCCACGAGGCCAAGATCGCCCACACCGGGGACCGTTCGCCGCTCGCCCTCGCCAACCGCGAGATCGGCGCGCTGCCACCGCACGCCAAGGCCGAGGCCGGCAAGCGCGTCGGCCAGGCGCGCGGGCGGGTCAACCAGGCCCTCGCGTCCCGCCGCGCCGAGCTTGAGGCCGAGCGGGACGCGCGTGTGCTCGTCGAGGAGACCGTCGACGTCACGCTGCCGTGGGACCGCGCCCGGCACGGGGCACGGCACCCGCTCACGACGCTGCCCGAGAGGGTCGCGGACGTCTTCGTCGCGATGGGCTACGAGGTCGCCGAGGGGCCTGAGGTCGAAGCCGAGTGGTACAACTTCGACGCGCTGAACATCGCCCCGGACCACCCGGCCCGGACCATGCAGGACACTTTCTTCGTCCAGGCCGCCGACGGCACCCCCGACTCCGGGGTCGTGCTGCGCACCCACACGTCGCCGGTGCAGGTACGCACAATGCTCACCCGCACACCGCCGATCTACGTCATCTGTCCCGGCCGCGTGTACCGCACCGACGAGCTCGACGCCACGCACACGCCGGTGTTCGGCCAGGTCGAGGGGCTTGCGGTGGACAAGGGGCTGACCATGGCCCACCTGCGCGGCACGCTGGACCACTTCGCGTCGTCGATGTTCGGCGAGGGGATCGTGACGCGCATGCGGCCGTCGTACTTCCCCTTCACCGAGCCGTCGGCCGAGGTCGACCTCCAGTGCTTCGTGTGCCGGGGTGCGTCCGTCGGCGACCCCGACAACCCGTGCCGGACCTGCCGTTCCGAGGGCTGGATCGAGTGGGGAGGCTGCGGCATGGTCAACCCGCGCGTGCTCGTCGCGTGCGGCATCGACCCCGAGGTGTACAGCGGTTTCGCCTTCGGCATGGGACTGGAACGCACGCTGATGTTCCGTCACAACGTCGAGGACATGCGGGACATGGTCGAGGGTGACGTGCGCTTCACCCTTCCGTTCGGGATGGAGATCTGATGCGGGTCCCGCTTTCCTGGCTGCGGGAGTACGTCGACCTCCCGGCCGGCGTGTCCGGCCGCGACGTCGCGGAGAAACTCGTCGGCCTCGGCCTTGAGGTCGAGACCGTCGACCAGCTCGGCAGCGATCTCAAAGGTCCGCTCGTCGTGGGCCATGTGCTCGAGATCGAGGAGCTGACCGGCTTCAAGAAGCCCATCCGCTTCTGCAAGGTCGACGTCGGCGACGCCAACGGCACCGGCGAGCCGCAGCAGATCGTGTGCGGCGCGACGAACTTCGACGTCGACGACAAGGTCGTCGTGATCCTGCCCGGCGGCGTGCTCCCCGGCGGCTTCGAGATCGCCGCGCGCAAGACGTACGGCAAGACCTCCGAGGGCATGATCTGCTCGGCCCGCGAACTGGGCATGGGCGACGACCACAGCGGCATCATCGTGCTGCCGGTCCAGGCCGAGCCGGGCACCGATGCCATCGAGCTCCTGGGCCTGGTCGACGAGGTGCTCGACATCGCGGTCACGCCCGACCGCGGCTACTGCCTGTCGATGCGCGGGGTCGCCCGCGAGGCCGCCATCGCGTACGGCATCCCACTGCGCGACCCGGCGCTCCTCGACGTGCCGGGTGTGAACACCTACGGCTACCCGGTCGTCGTCGACGACACCGACGGCTGCCGGCGGTTCGTCGCGCGCACGGTGATCGGCGTCGACCCGACCGCGCCGTCGCCGCTGTGGCTGCAACGCCGCGTCCAGATGGCCGGCATGCGCCCGATCTCGCTCGCCGTCGACATCACCAACTACGTGATGCTCGAACTCGGCCAGCCGCTGCACGCCTACGACCGCTCACGGCTCCAGGGGCCGATCACCGTGCGGCGTGCCCGCGACGGCGAGAAGCTGACGACGCTGGACGGGGTCGAGCGGGTCCTCGACCCCGAGGACCTGCTGATCACCGACGACAGCGGCCCGATCGGGCTCGCCGGCGTCATGGGCGGTGCCACGACCGAGATCGGCCTGGCCACCGGCGACATCGTCATCGAGGCGGCCAACTTCGACCCGGTGTCGATCGCCCGCACCGCACGCCGCCACAAGCTCGGCTCCGAGGCGTCGCGGCGCTTCGAGCGCGGCGTCGACCCCGAGGCCGCCCGCGCCGCGGCCCAGCGCGCCGTCGACCTGCTGGTGCTGCTCGGTGGCGAAGGCGCGGTCGCGGAGGCCGGTGTCACCGAAATCGACGCGCCGCGCGAGCCGGTGCGCATCGGCATGGCGGTCGACCATCCCGGCAACGTCGCGGGCGTCGCGTACTCCGCCGAGACGGTCGCGCAGCGCCTTCAGGACGTCGGCTGCACGGTCGAGGGCATCGACGCGCTCACCGTCACCCCGCCGACCTGGCGGCCCGACCTGACCGACCCCAACGACCTCGCCGAAGAGGTCATCCGGCTGGAGGGCTACGACGCCGTGCCCTCCACACTGCCCCAGGCACCCGCGGGGCGCGGCCTCACCGCGACGCAGCGGCTGCGCCGCCGCATCGGCCGGGCGCTCGCCGGTGACGGCTACAGCGAGGTGCTCAACTACCCGTTCGTCGGCGACGCGGTCTTCGAGTCCTTCGGGCTCGACGCCGCCGACCCGCGCCGCATCACGGTCAAGCTCGTCAACCCGATTTCCGACGAAGAGCCCGCGCTGCGCACGACACTGTTGCCCGGGCTGCTGGCCGCACTGCGCCGCAATGTGGGCCGCGGCAACAGCGATGTCGCGCTGTTCGAAGCCGGGTTGGTCTTCCATCCCAAGACCGAACGGCCGATCGCACCGCGCCTGCCCGTGGACCGGCGGCCGACCGGCGCCGAGCTCGAAGAACTCGCCGCCGCGCTGCCGGACCAGCCGTACCACGTCGCCGTCGTACTGACGGGCGAACGCGAGCCGTCCGGCTGGTGGGGGAACGGGCGCGCGGCCGGATGGGCCGATGCGGTCGAGGCTGCCCGCGTGGTCGGTGCGGCCGTAGGCGTGGACGTGACCGTACGTCAGGCGCAGTACGCCCCCTGGCATCCCGGCCGCTGCGCCGAAATCCTGGTCGGTGACACCGTGGTGGGCCACGCGGGCGAGCTCCACCCGCGGGTGGTCAAGGCGCTGCAACTCCCCGAGCGCACCTGCGCGATGGAGCTCGACGTGGCGCTGCTGACCGCGGAGCTGGCGGAACTCGGCGGCGAGCGCCTGGCGTTGGCGGGCCACATCTCGTCGTTCCCGGTCGCCACCCAGGATGTCGCGCTGATCGTCGACGCGTCGGTGCCGGCCGCCGACGTCGAGGGGGCCCTGCGCGATGGGGCGGGGGAACTCCTCGAATCGCTGCGGCTGTTCGACGTGTTCACCGGCGAGCAGATCGGTGCGGGCAAGAAGTCGCTCGCGTACGCGCTGCGCTTCCGCGCGGCCGACCGCACACTGACCGCCGAGGAGTCGACCGCCGCCCGCGACGCGGCGGTTGCCTTGGCTGCGGAGCGCACGGGCGCGGTGTTGCGCGGAGCGTGAGGCCGTCGGACCGAAGCTGAGGGGCCGCCCGATCGGGCGGCCCCTCAGTCGTCTCTTCGGTCGTCTCTTCGGTTGGTCTCGTCAGTCGTTTCGGCCGATACGGGTACTGCCTCGGCCGGGTGGTTCAGCGCTGCGGGTCGTCCGGCCCGTAGGGCCGAAGGTGCATCGTGCGCGCGTCGATCGCCGCGATCTCCTCGGCCCGGGCGGCGAGCGCGTCCAGGTCGTCCTTGCCCGCGTGCAGGAAGCGGCCGGAGAGCGCGTCCAGGCGGCCTTCCGCGACGGCGACGACGGCGTTCAGAAAGAAATCAACGTCGTACCAGTCGGTCTTGTCCGCGAACATCGCCATGCCCGCCGTCATGTCGGTGGGGACCGCGCCGGGGGAGATGTCGAAAACGTGGACCCCGCGTTCGGCCAGTGGCCGCGCGATGGTGTCGGTCAGCCGCAGCAGCGCGGACTTGGACGTCGTGTACGCCGAGTAGTGCGGGTCCGCGGAGACCGCGAAGCCGCTGCTGAGGTTGACGATCCGCCCTCGCCCGCGGGAGACCATGCCCGGCAGCACCGTCCGGTCGACGTTGACCGGCCCGCGCAGGTTGGTTTCGACGACATCCCACCATTGCGCGGCGTCGGCCTCCCAGAAAGGCACTTCCGCCGCGTCGATGAGGCCCGCGTTGTTGACCACCAGATCCAGCGGCCCGAGTTCGTCTTCCACGCGGCCGACGGCCCGGCGAACAGCCTCGGGATCGGTGACGTCGGCGACGACCGCGACCGTGCGGGTCCCGCGTTCGGTCAGGGCGGTGTGGACGGCTTCCAGGCTCGTCGCGCCGCGGCCGAGGAGGGCGACGGCCGCGCCCTCGCGGCCGAGCCGTTCGGCCACCGCCCGGCCGATTCCGCGCGCGGCACCGGTGACCAGTGCGGTGGTCCCGGCCAGCGTGGCGCTGCTCATGGGCCCGGAGGTGTCGGCGGAGTCGGCCTGAGCGTGTACACCGATTCCAAGTAGCCCTCCGGCAACTTCCGCGTACCGCAGATCTCTTCCATCGCGTCCTCCGGGTTGTTCGAGACGCGGAACGACGTGCGCTCCCACGAACCCGTCAGGTTCTTCCAGAACCGCGACCACGACATCGGCTCGCTGACCGAGTCGTGCAACTCCTTGAGCGCGCCCCTGTTTTCGTCCCCGCAGGTGAGCGCGTAACGAGCCTTGGCGACGCGCTCGGGATCGATGCCGGCGGGCAGCACCGCCTGCGGCGGCGCGTAGATGGCGATCAGCCAGGCGATGTCGAGGGACTTCTCGTGCCCCGGCCGACCGCGGCCTTCGAGCTTGAGGTGCGCGGCCAGAGGGGACGCGAGGCCCAGGAGGTCGATCGAGCGGCCGTTCAGCGGCATCGCGGCCCCGCTCATGCCGAGGTTCAGCCACGAAGCGGCGTAGGGCGCGGGGTCGTCCGGTTTGAGGGGGGTGACCCTGAACTGCTCGAACCATGGGTAGAGCATGACGTGTTCGTAATTCTTCATCATCTCCGCCACGGCCGGCGGGAACCGCGGGTAGTTCCGCAGGTACGCCTCGGCGGTGGTCGGGTTCGGGATCCCCATCGCCTGCGTGTAGAACCCGCGTTCGTCGGCGACGATCCCGCCGGGGCTGAGACCGGTGTAGGGGACGCGCATGAAGACCGCGCACGCCACGGCCCACATCGCCACGACGGCGGTGACCGGCAGGACGAGCCGCCCGCTGGGCACGAGCATGATCGGCAGCATCATGATGAACAGGGCCGGGAGCAGCATGCGGCCGTGCATGAAGTCGCCGCCGACGCGGACCACGTACAACGCCATGATCGTGGAGACGATCAGCGGCATCGTGAACAGGGCGGTGCGTCCGGAGTCGCTGCGGGCGGTCCCGTGCCAGCCGTCGGCGCGGACGCGGAGCCAGACGGCGACGGTGACCATCGCGATGAGGGCAACGATCGGCATCCACAGGAAGTACGGGGCGATGAAGTCCTGGGCGTAGTCGCCGCCCCGGTGCCAGTCGCTGCCGGATGCTTCCTTCGCTATCGCCGGGAGCGGCAGCAGGACGCCGTAGTAGCCGGCCCGGAAGATCTCGTACGCCACGGGGATCGCCGCCGCAGTGCAGAGCAGCCCCACGACGGCGCGCCACCGCGGGCGTCGGACGAACCAGAGCGTGACGGCGAATCCCACGCTCGCGATGGCGAGGTCCGGGCGGACCATCGGCCCGAGCCCGATCAACACCGCCAGCGGGTACGCCACGCGCGCGGTCGGCTGGTTGTACGCGTGCACCAGGAGCCACCAGCACCCCGCCGTCCACAGCGTGGTGAGGCCCGTCTCCAGGCCCGAGGTCGCGAAGTCCCACACGGGCGGCAGAGCGAGCAGGACCAGCACGCCCGCGGGAAGCATCAGACGGCCCGCGGCGAACGGCCGGTACAGGCGCCGGGCGGCGTCGAGCGCGATCGCGTATCCGGCGGTGGTGCACAGCAGGCCGAGGAAGACCGCGGTGCGGGCGATGTCCGCGCCGGTGATGCCGCCGACGAGGACCAGGAGCCACTGCCAGACCGTGCTCGTGGACGCCTCGGCGCGCTCGCCGACGTTGTAGACGGGGCCGTGGCCCGCGAGGATCTGCCGGACCGTCCGGGTGAAGATCAGGCCGTCGTCGCTGATCCAGCGGTTCCGGTAGCCGAGAGCGAGGATGGCCGCCGAGGGCAGCGCCACCATGAGGGCATTCCACCAGCGGGTCAGCTTCGCGCCCTGCGGTGAGTCGTCCTGCGCGGGTCCGATGCCGGTGCGCCGGGAAAGCACACTGACGAGGCTCATGTTTCGGGGACTCCAGACGGGCCGGGGCGTCGGATGAAGGCGGCGGGCGCGGTTGCCCCGGCACGGGGGCGATCGCGCTCGATGATCACGTGCGGTGCGCAGGTTACCGACACCATAGCGGGCGGCCGGAGCGAGGGGAGGCGAGCGGGCGGAGCGCTTGCGCCCCGCCCGGCCACCCCGTGGTCAACTCCGCTTCACCGGGGGTCAACTCCCCGTCCCGCAGAACTTCTTCTCCGCAGCGATCGGGTCTGCGGGGATGCGCAGGCTCGTGCGGTCGAAGGCGCCGGTCAGGTTCTTCCAGAAGCGGTCGAAGCTCATCGGCTCGGTGACCGATTCGATCAACTCCTTGACGTCGCCGCACGTGAGGGTGTGACGGGCCGCGTTGATCTGCTCGATGGTCGCGAAGTGCGGGGGGATCGCGGCGTAGCCCGAGGGGTCGACGTACAGCGCGATGTTCCACGCGGGCGGCAGCAGTTTCTGGTGTCCCGCGGCGTCGAAGTTGGTCTGCTCGATGTGCGAGCCGATCGCGCTCGACAGCCCCCACAGGTCGGCGACGATGCCGTCCAGCGGCACCACCGCGCCGCCGACGCCGAGACGGCCGATGACCAGCCCGACGGGAAAGTCCAGGTCCGCGCGCAGCGGCATCGAGAAGTTGGTCGGCAGCTTGTACGCGCCGGCGTATGTGGGGTCGAGGTAGAGGACGCGGCGGCCGTCCGCCTCGGCGTGCACGAGCAGGTGGTACGTGCTTTTGATGGTCCCGATGTGCGGCTGCTCGGCGACCGGATTGTCGGTCTTCGTCTCGGCAGTGTAGAAGCCGCGCTCGTTCCAGACCTGGTGGACCTGGTTGTCCTGGCTCCAGTTCGGCGATTCGGTGGTGATCGCTCCCGAGCGCCACGACGTGCCGCACACGACGGCCCAGACCGCCACCCCCGCGACCAGCGGCGTGCTCAGTTTGGTGAACGGCGTGAGCATCAGCGGCAGGAGCAGCATCAGCAGGACGGGCAGCCACATGCGGCCGTGCATGAAGTCGCCGCCGACCTTGATGATGTAGCAGGTCTGGGCGAACGCGATGACGACGGGCGTGCCCAACAGGATCAGCGTGCGCCGGTCGGTCTTGATCCCGCGAAGGGTCACGACGGCGACGACGACCATCAGCAGCAGCGGGATCCACAGCTTGTACGGCCGGTCGAAGTCGGTGAGGTAATCCCATCCGCGCCCGTACAGCGACTCGCCCGCCTCCTTGGTCAGCGCGGGCATCGGGAAGATCAGACCGTAGTAACCCATGCGGAAGATCTCGTAGGCCGCGGGCAGGAACCCGGCGGCGGCCAGCATCGCGATGCACCGCGTCCACCGGGCGCGTACCAGCAGGGCCAGCGAGACGAGCAGCAGCAGCATCGCCAGGCCCAGGTCGGGCCGCACGAGCGGGCCGAGGCCGAAGACGAACGACGTGGCCAGAACGCGGCGCAGGCTGATCTCGTCGGCCGGCCGCTGCCACGCGCTGACCAGCAGTGCCCATGAGGTGCCGATCCAGAAGATGATGAGCCCGGTCTCCATGCCCGCGCTCAGGAAGTCCCACATGACCGGCACCGCGACGAACACCAGCGCGCCGGCCGGCAGCAGGTAGCGCTGCGTGCTGACGCGGCGGTACAGCCGCCGCGTGGCGTCGAGTGCGATCCCGAAACCAATAACCGACAGCGACAGTCCCAGGAAGACCGCCGTCTCGGCGGGGCCCCAGGGGCTGAACGGGTCGGCGAAGACCAGGACCCACTGCCACAGCGTGCTGGTCGAGGTCTCCGTGCGCTCGCCGACGTTGTAGACCGGGCCGTTCCCCGCGAGGATCTGCTTGACCGCGCGCGTGAAGATGAGGCCGTCGTCGGTCATCCACCGCTTCTGCCAGCCCATGATGATCAGGATCAACGTGGGGATCGCCATGGCGACGAGATCGGTGGGGCGCAGAGCGCGCAGGCGGCTTTTGAGCCGTCCGCCGAAGGTTCCTGGTGCCTGACTCGGGGATTCCGGATCCGTGCTGTCGGTCCGGTGGTCCGATCCGAGGGGAGTGGTCACTTGGTCTCGTTACGTCTCTGGGCGCGCATGCTGCCGCGCGCTGGCCGGAACGCGGCTGGGCCGATGGGCGGGCCGAACGGCCGCGTAGCTGACGGGAAAGGCCCAGATTCTAACGTAGGAGGCCGGCGTGACGGGCGGGGTGGTGGGGGGTGGGGATGCCACGAAATACCTGCTCATCGTCGCAAAACTCGCTGTCCGGACGCCGGTGTTCCGCTCCGGTCCCGTCGCTGCCGCAGGGGGCGCGGCGCCCCGGCCCCGGCCGGGCAGGGCCCTGTCGAGAAGGCGGCGTGCACGGGATATCTTGATATCGAGCAATGTTGCAGACGTGGAGCGGAGCACCCGGTGACTGACTCGACCATCATCTACACGCACACCGACGAGGCCCCGGCCCTGGCGACGTATTCGTTCCTGCCGGTGATCCAGGCGTACGCCTCGACGGCGGGCGTCACGGTGGAGACCCGTGACATCTCCCTCGCGGGGCGAATCATCGCGGTCTTCCCCGAGTTCCTCACCGAGGAGCAGCGCCAGGCGGACGCGCTCGCCGAGCTGGGCGACCTGGCCAAGACGCCCGAGGCCAACATCATCAAGCTGCCGAACATCTCGGCGTCGATTCCGCAGCTCAAGGCCGCCATCGCGGAGCTTCGCACCCAGGGCTACGCGCTCCCCGATTACCCCGACGACCCCAAGACCGACGAAGAGCGCGACATCCGCGCGCGCTACGACAGGGTCAAGGGCAGCGCGGTCAACCCTGTTCTGCGTGAAGGCAACTCCGACCGCCGCGCTCCGGCCTCGGTGAAGAACTACGCCAAGGCGCATCCGCACCGCATGGGCGCCTGGAGCGCCGACTCCAAGACCAACGTCGTGCACATGACCGCGGACGACTTCTGCTCGACCGAGAAGTCCGCCGTCATCGCCGACGCCGGATCGCTGCGCATCGAGCTCGTGGGCGAGAACGGCACGACGACGGTGCTGCGCGAGTCCGTACCGGTCCTCGCCGACGAGGTGGTGGACGCCTCCGTGATGCGTGTCGCGGCGCTGCGCGAGTTCCTGGCGGCACAGGTCGCGCGGGCGAAGGCCGAGGGCGTGCTGTTCTCGGTGCACCTCAAGGCCACCATGATGAAGGTGTCCGACCCGATCATTTTCGGCCACGTCGTGCGGGCCTTCTTCCCGCAGACGTTCGCCAAGTACGGCGACACCCTCGCGGCGGCCGGTCTCACCCCCAACGACGGCCTCGGCGCCATCCTGGGCGGCCTCGACTCCCTGCCGGAAGGCGCCGAGATCAAGGCCTCGTTCGACGCCGAGCTGGCGGCCGGCCCCGAGCTCGCGATGGTCGACTCCGACCGCGGCATCACCAACCTGCATGTTCCGAGCGACGTCATCGTGGACGCGTCGATGCCGGCGATGATCCGTACCTCCGGCCACATGTGGGGCCCGGACGGCGAGGAGGCCGACACCCTCGCCGTGCTCCCGGACAGCAGCTACGCCGGGATCTACCAGGTCGTGGTCGACGACTGCCGGGCGAACGGCGCGTACGACCCGGCGACGATGGGCTCGGTTCCGAACGTCGGCCTCATGGCGCAGAAGGCCGAGGAGTACGGCAGCCACGACAAGACCTTCGAGATCGCCGAGCCCGGCACCGTACGCGTGGTCGACGCGGCCGGCAACGCCGTGCTGGAGCAGCCGGTCGCCGCGGGCGACATCTTCCGCATGTGCCAGACCAAGGACCTGCCCATCCAGGACTGGGTGAAGCTGGCGGTCACCCGCGCCCGTGCCACCGGCGACCCGGCGGTCTTCTGGCTCGACGAGGGCCGCGCGCACGACGCCCGGCTGATCGAGAAGGTCAAGACCTACCTCGCCGAGCACGACACCGAGGGCCTGCAGATCGAGATCATGTCGCCGGTCAAGGCGATCGCGTTCTCGCTGGAGCGCATCCGGCGCGGCGAGGACACCATCTCGGTGACCGGCAACGTGCTCCGCGACTACCTGACCGACCTGTTCCCGATCCTGGAGCTGGGCACCAGCGCCAAGATGCTGTCGGTGGTCCCGCTCATGAACGGCGGCGGCCTGTTCGAGACGGGGGCCGGCGGCTCGGCCCCGAAGCACGTGCAGCAGCTCGTCAAGGAGAACTACCTGCGTTGGGACAGCCTCGGCGAGTTCCTCGCGCTGGCGGTGAGCTTCGAGCACCTCGCGCAGACCACCGGCAACGCGCGGGCCCAGGTGCTGGCCGACACCCTCGACCGGGCGACCGGCACGTTCCTCAACGAGAACAAGTCGCCGGCCCGCCGGGTCGGCGGCATCGACAACCGCGGCAGCCACTTCTACCTCGCGCTGTACTGGGCGCAGGAGCTGGCCCGGCAGAGCGACGACGTGCAGCTCGCGGAGGCTTTCGCGGCGCTGGCGAAGACGCTTGCCGAGCAGGAGCAGACCATCACCGACGAACTGCTCGCGGTCCAGGGTTCGCCCGCCGACATCGGCGGTTACTACCGGCCGGACGCCGCGAAGGCCGCCGCGGTGATGCGGCCTTCGGCGACCTTCAACGCGGCGATCGACTCGCTGGGCTGACGGCACCGGGACGTCGGCGGCGGCCGGGTTTCCGCCGCTGCCGGACGAACCGACCGATGATCGCGGAAACCGCCCCTTCCGGCTGAGTGCCGGAAGGGGCGGTTCTGTGCCCGGGCCTTCGTTTCCGGGCCTCGACGACGAAGGTCCCGACCCGGGCGTTTCGCCCCCGCATGCCGACAAGTTCGCCTGCGCCCCGGGCGTGCTGCTTGCTGCGCCGGCTTGGGGCTTGGGGCTTGGGGGGATTGGGGGGTTGGGGCTTGCCGTGCGCGGCGCCGACCGGCCGGTGGGCCGAGACCGCGAGCGGTGGGCCGGGCGACAGCACGCCAATTCAGCCTCCCGCCGGCCGGCACCCTGGCGAGCAATGCGACAATCGGTGCATATACCAGCAGTCGTCGCCTCTTGCTTCGAACCCTGTCCCGTCGGGGCGGGGGGTGGGAGCCCGTGTTTCATGCGCCCCGGTCTCTCGACTTCCACGGCCTTTGCCTCGGCCCGGCTGTGATCCTCGGTTCGTCCGGTTCCCGAGCCTTTGGCGGCCGGTGACCTCGGGGTTTGCATAAAACTTCCGAGGTCCGTATATTCATGCCATCCGGGAGGAGGCACCCATGCGGGTCACAGCGGCACTGGCGGGAGCCAGCGGTTATGCGGGCGGAGAGATCTTGCGTCTGCTGCTCGCGCATCCACACATCGACATCGGCACGCTCACCGCGGGGTCAAACGCCGGGCAGCGCCTCGGCGCGCTCCAACCGCACCTGGTGCCGTTGGGTGATCGCGTGCTGGCGGAGACCACGGCTGCGACGCTTGCCGGGCACGATGTCGTCTTCCTGGCTCTGCCACACGGGCAGTCCGCGCAGATAGCGGCCGAATTGGGCGACGAAGTCCTCGTGGTCGACTGCGGCGCTGACTTCCGGCTCACCGATGCGGCCGAGTGGGAGCACTTCTACGGTTCGCCGCACGCAGGCACCTGGCCGTACGGACTTCCGGAACTTCCGGGGGCGCGCGACCGGCTGCACGGCGCCAAGCGCATCGCCGTGCCCGGCTGCTATCCGACGGTCTCGCTGCTCAGTTGCTTCCCGGCGTTCGCCGCCGGGCTGGTCGAGCCGGAGATCGTGATCGTCGCGGCGTCCGGCACCTCCGGCGCGGGCAAGACGCCCAAGACGCATCTGCTGGGCAGTGAGGTCATGGGCTCGGCAAGTGCCTACGGCGTCGGCGGCGTGCACCGGCACACGCCCGAGATCGCGCAGGGGCTCACCGCGGTCGCCGGTGCACCGGTCACCGTGTCCTTCACCCCGACGCTGGTGCCCATGCCGCGGGGCATCCTGGCGACCTGTTCCGCCCGGGTCAAGCCGGGCGTCACCGCGACACAGGTCCGCGAGGCGTACGAAAAGGCCTATGCGGCCGAGCCGTTCGTGCACCTGCTGCCCGAAGGCCAGTGGCCCGCGACCGCCATGGTGTACGGCGCCAACACCGCTTTGATCCAGGTCACCGTCGACGAGCGGGCCGGTCGCCTGGTCGCGGTCGGTGCGATCGACAACCTCGCGAAGGGCACTGCCGGCGGGGCCGTGCAGAGCATGAACATCGCCCTCGGGCTCGCCGAGGACCTGGGGCTCAGCAAGACGGGGGTGGCACCGTGAGCGTGACCGCAGCCAAGGGATTCCGCGCCGCGGGAGTCGCCGCGGGGCTCAAGACGACTGGTGCGCCCGATGTCGCGCTCGTCGTCAACGACGGCCCGTCGTTGGCCGCGGCAGGTGTGTTCACCTCGAACCGCGTCCAGGCTGCTCCGGTGTTGTGGTCGCGGCAGGTGCTCACCGGTGGGCTGGTCCAGGCCGTCGTCCTCAACTCGGGAGGCGCCAACGCGTGCACCGGTCCGGAGGGGTTCCAGAACACGCACAAGACCGCCGAGCACGTGGCGACCGCCCTGGGGCTGAACGCCGGTGAGGTGGCGGTCTGTTCGACGGGCCTGATCGGTTTGCAACTGCCGATGGACAAGCTGCTGCCCGGCGTCGACAAGGCCGTGGCGGAACTGTCGTCGGACGGCGGTGAGGCCGCCGCGAAGGCCATCATGACCACGGACACGGTGCACAAGACCGCCACGGCGTCCGGTGCCGGATGGACCGTCGGCGGCATGGCCAAGGGCGCCGGAATGCTCGCCCCCGGTCTGGCCACCATGCTCGTCGTGCTGACCACCGACGCCGACGTCCCGGCCGAGGAGTTGGACACCGCGCTGCGCGCGGCCACCCGCACGACGTTCGACCGGATCGACTCCGACGGGTGCATGTCGACCAACGACACCGTGCTCCTGCTCGCCTCCGGTGCCTCCGGAGTCACGCCCGACCAGGCGGAGTTCGCCGAGGCCGTCCGGACGGTGTGCGCCGACCTCGCCCGCCGGCTGATCGGCGACGCGGAGGGCGCGAGCAAGGACATCGCGATCGACATCGAGGCCGCGGCCACCGAGGAGGAGGCGCTTGAGGTCGCCCGCTCGATCGCCCGCAACAACCTGCTCAAGTGTGCGATCCACGGCGAGGACCCCAACTGGGGCCGGGTGCTGTCCGCCATCGGCACCACGTCCGCCACGTTCGACGCCGACCGGCTGGACGTCGCGATCAACGGCGTGTGGGTGTGCCGGGGCGGTGCCGTCGGGGAGGACCGCGACCTGGTCGACATGAGCGGCCGCGAAGTGCGCATCACCGCACGCCTCAACGCCGGAGACCAAGCGGTCACCGTGTGGACCAACGACCTGACCGCGGACTACGTCCACGAGAACTCGGCGTACTCGTCATGAATGCCGACGCCACCACCAACTCCGGGGGGAACACGGTGAAGACCGAGTCCGTCGGCAAGGCCATCCGGGCTGCGCGGCACAATGTCGCGCTCGGCAAGGCGCACACCCTCATCGAGGCACTGCCGTGGCTCGAGCACTACTACGGCAAGACCGTCGTCATCAAATTCGGCGGCAACGCGATGGTCGACGACGCCCTCAAGCGGGCCTTCGCGCAGGACGTCGTCTTCCTGCGGTTCGCCGGGCTCAAGCCGGTCATCGTCCACGGCGGCGGCCCCCAGATCAGTGCCCACCTGAACAAACTCGGGCTGGAGTCCACGTTCGCGGGCGGGCTGCGGGTGACCACGCCGGAGGCGATGGACGTCGTGCGCATGGTCCTCGCCGGCCAGGTGCAGCGGGAGATCGTCGGGCTCATCAACGAGCACGGCCCGTTCGCCGTCGGTATGACCGGCGAGGACGCCCACACCATGACGGCGGAGAAGCGGCACGCCGTCGTCGACGGTGAGCAGGTCGACATCGGCATGGTCGGCGACGTCGTCGAGGTGAACCCGGGAGCGATTACGGCGCTGCTGGAGGACGGACGGATCCCGGTGGTCTCTTCCGTCGCCCGCGGCGCCGACGGCCACGTCTACAACGTCAACGCCGACACCGCCGCCGCGGCGCTGGCCGCAGCGATCAAGGCCGAGCGCCTGGTCGTGCTGACCGATGTCGAAGGGCTGTACGCCGACTGGCCCAACAGCGACGAGGTCATCAGCCTGCTCGACGCCGACGAGCTCGCGGCCATGCTGCCGAGCTTGTCGAGCGGCATGGTGCCCAAGATGGAAGGGTGCCTGCGTGCGGTCCAGGCCGGCGTGAAGGCGGCCCACGTCCTCGACGGCCGGGTCGCGCACTCGCTGCTGCTTGAGGTGTTCACCGATGAAGGCATCGGGACGATGGTCGTCCCGGCGCAGGGCAAGGGGGCGGGCGCATGACCGGCACCGACACGACCGATCTCGGCATCAAGACCGAGCCGGGCAACGCCGACTACCGGCGGCGTTGGGGCGGCGCGCTGATGCCTTCGCTCGGGCAGCCCGAGCTCGCCCTGGTGTCCGGCAAGGGCGCACACGTGACGGACGCCGACGGTCGGGAGTACATCGACTTCCTGTCCGGCGTCGCGGTCAACGCCCTCGGCCACGCCCACCCCGCGATCGTGGACGCGGTCACCACGCAGATCTCGACGGTCGGCCACGTGTCGAACCTCTTCATCTCGACCCGCGCCGTCGACCTCGCGGAGCGGATCCTCGGGCTGACCGGCCGGGACGGCCGGGTCTTCTTCTGCAATTCGGGAGCCGAGGCCAACGAGGCGGCGTTCAAGGTCGCCCGCAAGACCGGGCGACCGCACGTCGTCACCGCCGAAGGCTCCTTCCACGGCCGCACGATGGGTGCCCTCGCCTTGACTGGGCAGCCCGGCAAACGTGACGGCTTCGAGCCGCTGCCCGGCGGCGTCACCTACGTTCCGTTCGGCGACATCGACGCGCTGGACGCCGCCGTCACCGACCAGACCGCGGCAGTTCTGCTGGAACCCATCCAGGGCGAGTACGGCGTGCGTCCGCTGCCGCCGGGATACCTCAAGCGGGCACGCGAGATCACCGCCGAGCGCGGCGCGCTGCTGATGCTCGACGAGGTGCAGACCGGGACCGGACGGACCGGGTACTGGTTCTCCCACCAGGACCCGTACTTCGAGGGTGTGCTCCCCGACGTCATGACGCTTGCCAAGGGCCTCGGCGGCGGACTGCCGCTGGGGGCGTGTGTGGCATTCGGAGCGACCGCCGAGCTCCTGGCACCGGGCCAGCACGCGTCCACTTTCGGTGGCAATCCGGTGTGCTGTGCCGCGGGCCTCGCGGTGCTCGACACGATCGAGGCCGATGCGCTGCTGGAGCGCACTCGTTCGCTCGGCGCGCGTATCGCCGCCGCGGTCGAACGACTCGGACATCCGCTCATCGGACACGTCCGCGGAGCCGGGCTTCTGCTCGGTATCGTGCTGACCATGCCGGCGGGTACGCCGGTTGCCGACGCCGCGCGCGATGCGGGCTTCCTCGTCAACGCGGTCGCGCCCGACGTCATCAGGCTCGCCCCGCCGCTCGTCGTCACCGACGAGGACGTCGACGCCCTGATCGAGGCGCTGCCGAAGATCCTTGACGCGGCATCCGCCGTACCGGCACAAGGAGGCAACCCATGACCCCCGGGGAAGTCCTCGCCCCCGCGAGGCCACGCGTCGCCCGGCCCGGGCCGCGGCGAGGCCGCTCGCGACGAGCCCGAAGGTAGGCGAGGCCGTCATGCGCAGCAACGAGCAGGACACCATGCCCACCCCGGCGCCCGACGGCGTGTACGCGGTGCCCAGCACCCGGACCGCCCGGCACCGGCGGATCGTGGACATCCTGACCCGGCACCGGATCAGGTCCCAGGGACAACTTGCCCGACTGCTCGCCGACGACGGTCTCGCCGTCACCCAGGCCACGCTCTCCCGAGACCTGGACGAGCTGGGCGCGGTGAAGATCCGCGACGGTGAAGGCGCGCTGATCTACGCCGTGCCTGCGGAGGGCGGCGACCGCACTCCGCGCCCCCCGCTCGACGACACGGTCAGTGAGAGCCGGCTCGCCCGCCTGGCCGCGGAGCTGCTGGTCTCCGCGGAGGCGTCCGGCAACCTCGTGGTGGTGCGGACGCCGCCCGGGGCCGCGCAGTTCCTCGCCTCCGCGATGGACCACGCGGAGACCCGCGAGGTGCTCGGGACCATCGCCGGAGACGACACGATCCTCCTGGTGTGCCGGGATCCGGAGGGCGGGGCCGCGCTGGTCGCCCACCTGATCTCCCTCGCCGAGGGCCGGGCCGTGCCCGCGTCCGAGGCGACCCGGGCCGCCGCCACCGAGGTCCCCGCGTCCGAGTGACACCCCCTCCGGGCCGCCCGCCCGGACCCCAAGACCGCGACACCTGAACCGCCGCACCCGCCCCGGAACTGCGGCAGAAACGAATGGAGAAGGCTCGTGACCGAGCGCGTCGTACTCGCATATTCCGGAGGCCTGGACACCTCGGTCTGCATCGGCTGGATCGCCGAGGAGACCGGCGCCGAGGTCATCGCGGTGGCCGTCGACGTCGGCCAGGGAGGCGAAGACCTCGACGTCATCCGCAAGCGGGCACTCGCCTGCGGTGCCGTCGAAGCCGAGGTCGCCGACGCCCGCGACGAGTTCGCGGACGAGTACTGCCTCCCCGCCATCAAGGCCAACGCCCGCTACATGGACCAGTACCCGCTGGTCTCCTCGCTGTCCCGGCCGGTCATCGTCAAGCACCTGGTGGCCGCCGCCAAGAAGCACGGCGCCACGACCGTCGCGCACGGCTGCACCGGCAAGGGCAACGACCAGGTCCGCTTCGAGGTGGGCATCGCGTCGCTGGCCCCCGAGCTGAAGTGCATCGCACCGGTCCGCGACTACGCCATGACCCGGGACAAGGCGATCGCCTTCGCCGAGGAGAAGGACCTCCCGATCGCGACGACGAAGAAGTCGCCGTACTCGATCGACCAGAACGTCTTCGGCCGTGCCGTCGAGACCGGGTTCCTTGAGGACATCTGGAACGCCCCGATCGAGGACGTCTACGAGTACACCCAGGACCCGGCCGTACAGCGCGACGCCGACGAGGTGATCATCACCTTCAAGGCGGGTGTTCCGGTGGCCATCGACGGCCGCCCGGTCACCGTGCTCCAGGCGATCGAGGAGCTCAACCGCCGCGCCGGCGCGCAGGGCGTCGGCCGGATCGACATGGTCGAGGACCGCCTCGTGGGCATCAAGAGCCGGGAGGTGTACGAGGCACCCGGCGCCATCGCTCTCATCACCGCGCACGCCGAGCTGGAGAACGTCACCGTCGAGCGCGAGCTCGCCCGGTACAAGCGGCAGGTCGAGCAGCGCTGGGCTGAACTCGTCTACGACGGCCTGTGGTTCTCGCCGCTCAAGCGGGCGCTCGACGGCTTTGTCAACGAGGCCAACGAGCACGTGTCCGGCGACATCCGGATGACGCTGCACGGCGGCCGCGCCGTCGTGACCGGGCGGCGCAGCGAGAGCTCGCTGTACGACTTCAACCTGGCCACCTACGACACGGGCGACACCTTCGACCAGTCGCAGGCCAAGGGCTTCATCGAGATCTTCGGTCTGTCCAGCAAGATCGCGGCCGGCCGGGACCTCGGCCAGTAGGTTGGCGACGCCGCGCCGGGGCGGGGCCGGCTTCGGTCCCTCCCGCGCGGCTTGTCCGGACCGGTACCAGGGAGAAGGCAACACACGTGACGAACGAGCAGGAGACCACCCGCCTGTGGGGCGGCCGGTTCTCCGACGGCCCGAGCGAGGCGCTGGCCAAGCTGTCGGCGTCGGTCCACTTCGACTGGCGGCTCGCGCCGTACGACATCGCGGGTTCGCGTGCGCACGCCCGCGTGCTGCACAAGGCCGGGCTGCTGACGGACGACGAACTGGCCCGGATGCTGGAGGGCCTCGACCGGTTGGAGGCCGACGTCGCCGCCGGCCGGTTCACCGCCACGATCGAGGACGAGGACGTGCACACCGCCCTCGAACGCGGCCTGCTCGAACGGCTCGGGCCGGATCTCGGTGGCAAGCTGCGAGCCGGGCGTTCGCGCAACGACCAGATCGCCACCCTCGGCCGGATGTACCTGCGCGACCACGGCCGCGTGATCGGTGCGCTGCTGGCGGATCTGCAAGAGGCCCTGGTCGAGCAGGCCGAGGCGAACCTCGATGTCGCGATGCCGGGGCGTACCCACCTCCAGCACGCCCAGCCGGTCCTGCTGGCCCACCATCTGCTCGCACACGTCCAGGCGTTCGCGCGCGACGCCGAGCGGTTGCGGGACTGGGACCGGCGCACCGATGTGTCGGCCTACGGGGCGGGGGCGCTGGCGGGGTCCTCGTTGGGGCTCGATCCGGAAGCGGTCGCTCGGGAGCTGGGCTTCTCGGCGTCCGCCGCGAACTCCATCGACGGCACCGCGAGCCGTGACTTCGCCGCTGAGTTTGCGTTTGTCACCGCGATGCTCGGGGTGAATCTGTCCCGGCTCGCCGAAGAGATCATCATCTGGAACACGAAGGAGTTCTCCTTCGTCGACCTGCACGACGCGTACTCGACCGGCTCGTCGATCATGCCGCAGAAGAAGAATCCGGACATCGCCGAGTTGGCGCGCGGAAAGTCCGGGCGGTTGATCGGCAACCTCACGGGCTTGATGGCCACGCTCAAGGCTCTGCCGCTCGCGTACAACCGCGACCTCCAGGAGGACAAGGAGCCGGTCTTCGACAGCATCGACACGCTCGAAGTGCTGCTGCCGGCCTTCACCGGCATGGTCGCGACGCTGCGGTTCCACCGCGAACGCCTGGAGGAGTTGGCTCCGGCCGGTTTCTCGCTCGCGACCGACATCGCGGAGTGGCTGGTCAAGCAGGGCACCCCGTTCCGGGTCGCACACGAGGTGGCCGGTGCCTGTGTGAAGTACTGCGAGCCGCGAGGGCTGGAGCTGTGGGACCTCACCGATCAGCAACTGGCCGAGATCTCCCCCGAGTTGCGTCCCGAGGTCCGTGGAGTTCTGACCGTGCTCGGGTCGATCCGCTCGCGTGACGGGCGTGGCGGCACCGCGCCCGCGCGTGTGGTCGAACAACTCGCCGGGCTCCGCGACGACCTCAAGGTCCAGCGGGCGTGGGCGCAGGAGAACTGACGCGCTTTCGCGCGGTGACGTGACAACGGTCCGGCCCGGGGCGCAAGCCGGGGCCGGGCCTGTCGCTTCGTGCCGTGGTCGGCGGAAGCACGGGAGATGCCGAATTCGATGAGCCGCGGGCCGGCGAGGGCGAGAAGTACGTTGGACGGTCCGAGGCCGCGGTGGATCAGACTCGCGCCGTGGACGGCCTGGAGTGCTTCGGCAAGTTCGGATGCCAGTGCGCGCATGCTCGGCTCGGGGAGGGGCCGTACGTCGCGACGGTGGTGGCAAGTGCGGAGCCCACGACGTAGTCCGTTGCCAGCCACGGGATTTCGGCGTCCGGATCGGCGTCGACGACCGATGCCGTGTAGGGGCCGGAGCCCGGTGCGCGGCGGCGACTTCGCGTCGGAAACGCTCCTGGAAGCCGCTCTCGTCCGCGAGTTCGGTGCGGACGACCTTGATGACCGCTGTGCGCCCGCCGGCTGGGCGCCAGATAGACCTGTCCCATCCCGACGGCCCCCGACCGTGCCAAGATCCGGTACTCGGCGATCTGTGACGGGTCGTCAGGTTGCAGTGGCTGCACGCGTGGTTCCCTTCGTCGGGAGCGCCTTCTCGGGGCGACGGCTCCGGCTGACGGCCGGTGGATGACGGCCCGGGGGTCGCGGCTCGGAGGCGCGCGGGAGTAGGCCCGGCGGCAACGTCACCGGCGTCGTCGTTCCACCGCGGCGGTCACGGCGTGGGCGGGCCGGCGCCGGACGGCATCCGAGGGCAGCCGGGGCAGGATCTTCCCTCGGTTTCCGCGTGTCCACGTTTCCCCGGTGTCACCGGCGCGCGTGCGGATTTGCAGTGACGTAAAGCTTCCGGCCCCGGATGTGAATTCGCCGTTACCCCTGGCCACGGCCGGTGTTCGAGGCCGTGAACACGTACTACGGTCGTTCGTGCGGCATCGCCATTCGCCGCATCCCCCTTCGCGATGGCGACGGTTGGAGGCGTGAAATGGGCAGCACCGCAGACGAATTCGGTTCCTTCACCGGGGACGCGGTACAGGACGGCCGCACCGCGTCCGGTGCCGCGACGCACCGGGACAAGCCGCCCGATCCGTTCGCGCTCGTCGGCAGCATCGTCGATCGACTCAACGTCCTGTTGAACGCGGCACCCGTGCGTGCGGCGGGCAGGTCGGGTGTCGAGTCGCCGCCGTCGGCTGCGGAAAGCGGGTGTGCCGTGCGATCCCACCCGGGTAGAAGAACCGGAAAAGCCGTGTGGAACAGTGACGGAACACAGGGCGGCGGGCGAGTGGCGAACGTCGCCCGAGCACAGTTCAGCACCTCGCACGGCGATCAGGGCGATCAGGGCCCGTGCCGTCGGGGGGCGCCGGGCCCGGCACCTCCTGACCGCGCGCGCCCACGGGTACACAGGGAGTACCGGATGGGGCAGAACGTACGGATCGATACGGCGGACGTAGCCGACGCCGAGCAAATCCTGAAATTGCAGTACCTCTGCTACCAGGGCGAAGCGGCCCTCTACAACGACTACGGCATCGAGCCGCTGACTCAGACTCTCGCGAGTCTGCGCTCGGAGTTCGACACCCACACCGTGCTGGTCGCCCGCCTCGGAGGCGAGGTCGTCGGTTCGGTCCGCGGCGTCGTCGAGGGCGGCGTGGCCCGCATCGGCCGGCTCATCGTGCACCCGCGTCTCCAGGGCCACGGCCTCGGGACGCGGTTGCTGGGCAGCCTGGAGAAGCGCTTCGCCCATGCGGACTCGTTCGAACTGTTCACCTCGCACCGCAGCGACGAGAACCTGCGCCTGTACGCGCGGCTCGGCTACGCGGCCGACCGCATCGAGCGCATCGGCCCGCGCATGAGCCTGGTGTACCTCACCAAGTCGGCGGCGCTGGCGGCCTGACGGTCGTCCCCCGGGCCGGGCTCCCTCAGCCCTCGCTCCGGACGCCTCCGGCCCACGCGGTTCCCCGGTGCCCGGCCGGTCCGTCCCCGCTGCGGACCCCCAGGCGACGGCGTGTGCGCGGCCACCCTCAGCCGCGCACAC
>NZ_JBPKBI010000004.1:141739-158960 GCF_051388935.1 Yinghuangia sp. YIM S10712 | reverse complement strand
GCCACCCTCAGCCGCGCACACGCCACACCTGTTCATACCTTGGAAACAACTTCAAAGAGCCCCGGCAGCCTGTGAAGTGATGGCTGCCGGGGCTCTTTGCTTGAGATCTCATTTCCCATGGCGCGTCTTGTCTGATTTAATCACCGCCATGGTCGTCACGGCATACATGCGCATGGTCGAGGCTCTCGCCCCGACAGTTCGCTGTATGTGTCGTGCAGGGTGTATGTACCAGGTCGGGCGGATGAGCCACCGCTGCGGTGAGTGCCCCCGCTGTCACCGCTGTCGAATGCGCGGTTGCTGAGCCTCAGAGCCTCAGAGTTTCTGAGCCCCAGCCCCAGCCCCAGTTCCAGCCCCTGAGCCCTGTGCCCGCCCCCGGGTGCGCGCCCGACTGATGCGGCGCCCCGGGACCCTGCCGACTTCCCCCGACTCGCCGCCGACGTTTGCTGCGAGGCCTCCCGGCCCCGTCCGGCGGTCATGACGCCCCCAGGAACCCACGGTGATACGTACCCACGCACTGACCAAGGTCTTCCGTACCCGCGGCCGTGAGGTGACCGCGCTCGAACACGTCGACCTGACCGTGGCCGAGGGGGAGATCTTCGGCGTGCTCGGCCGCAGCGGAGCCGGCAAGAGCACGCTGGTCCGCTGCGTGAACCTCCTCGAACGCCCCACCTCGGGCACGGTCGAGGTGGGCGGCCGGGAGCTCACCGCGCTCTCGGCGCGCGAGCTGCGCGCCGAAAGGCGGCGCATCGGCATGATCTTCCAGCACTTCAACCTGCTGTCCAACCGCGACGTCGCGGGCAATGTCGCGGTGCCGTTGGAGATCGCCGGGGTCGGCCGTGCCGCTCGGCAGCGCAAGGTCGGAGAGCTGCTGGAGCTGGTCGGGCTCGACCGGCATACGAAGGCCTATCCCGCACAACTGTCCGGCGGACAGAAGCAGCGCGTCGGCATCGCCCGTGCGCTGGCCAACGACCCGCGCGTGCTGCTCTGCGACGAAGCGACCTCGGCGCTCGACCCCGAGAGCACACGCTCGATCCTCGACCTGCTGCGCGAGCTCCGCGCGTCGCGTGGCCTGACGATCCTGCTCATCACCCACGAGATGGAAGTCGTCAAAGGCATCTGCGACTCGGCCGCGCTCATGGAGGACGGGCGGGTGACCGAAACCGGCACGGTCGCCGACCTGCTGACCCGCCCGGACTCGCGCCTCGCCCGTGCCGTGTTCCCCCTCGGGCGGCACACCGCGAACGGCGGTGCGACCACGGTCGTCGACATCACCTTCCGCGGAACCGAGTCCGCCCGGCCGTTCTTGTCGACACTCGCCCGCACCTACGACGTCGACGTCGACATCCTGGGCGCGTCCGTCGAGACGCTCGGCGGGCGCCGGGTGGGCCGCATGCGGATCGCACTCGACGGCCCGTTCGAGGACAACGCGGCCCCGCTCGGCTTTCTGCGCGACCAAGGCCTGCATGTGGATGTCCGCGAGGCCGACGGACCGCATGTCGGGCCGGGTGTTCCCGGACCCTCCACGGCCCCCGGACCCTTCACGGCCGCACCCGACGCCACCGCGGCAGCTTCCGCTTCCCTCGCCAAGGAGGCCTGACGTGCCCTGGGACGAACTGCGCCCGCTTTTGTGGACGGCCTCGCAGGAGACGTTCTCGATGGTCGGGTGGACGATGCTGTTCACCGTCCTGGCCGGACTGCCCCTCGGAGTCCTGCTCGTCCTGACCGACAAGGGCGGGCTGTCGGCCTTCGCGCCGGTCAACAAAGTGCTCGGCTTCGTCGTCAACGTGGGCCGGTCGTTCCCGTTCCTCATTCTGCTGGTCGCCCTGATCCCGTTCACCCGATGGGTCATGGGGCTGTTCGGCCAGGCCACCGCGATCGGCACCGACGCCATGGTGGTCCCGCTCACCGTCGGGGCGATCCCGTTCTTCGCGCGCCTGGTCGAGACGTCCGTACGCGAAGTCGACCGCGGCCTGGTCGAGGCCGTACAGGCCATGGGCGCCTCCGTTCCCACGATCGTGCGCAAAGTCCTGGTCCGGGAAGCACTGCCGTCACTGGTGTCGGCTTTCACGGTGACCGCCATAGCGGTCATCGGCTACTCCGCGATGGCCGGCGTGATCGGCGCCGGCGGCCTCGGTGACCTGGCCATCCGCTACGGCTACAAGAACTTCGACGACCGGACGATGCTCGTGACCGTCGTCGTCCTGATCGTCATCGTCCAAGCGGTCCAGCTCATCGGCGACTTCGTGGCGCGCCGACTGAGCCACCGCTGACACCCACCCCGGAATAAGGAAGGCACTCTTCGTGCGCAAGATCATCGCTCTCACGGCCGTTGGAACGCTCGCCCTCGGCCTCGCGGCCTGCTCCGACGAGTCGGGCGACTCCGACACCCTCAAGGTGGCCGCATCGGCGGTCCCGCACGCGCAGATCCTCGAATACGTCAAGAGCAACCTCGCCGCCGCCGAGGGGCTCAAGCTCGACGTCGAAGTATTCGACGACTATTCCTTGCAGAACCCGGCTCTCGACGACGGCAGCGTGAGCGCCAACTTCTTCCAGCATCAGCCGTACCTGGACAAGTACAACGCCGAGAACAAGAAGGACCTCGTCCCCGTCACACGCGTGCACCTGGAACCGCTCGGGCTGTACTCGAAGAAGAACAAAGCGCTCGCGGACCTGAAGGAAGGCGCGACCATATCGTTCCCGAACGACGCCACCAACGGCGGGCGCGCACTCAAGCTGCTGGCCGACAACGGGCTGATCACACTGAAGGACGGCGTCGGCGTCAACGCCACCGAGCGGGACATCACCGCCAACCCCAAGAAGCTCACGTTCAAGGCCCTCGACGCCGAGCAGTTGCCGCGCACCCTCGACGACGTCGACGCGGCGGTCGTCAACGGCAACTACGCCCTGCAGGCCAACCTGAGTGCCAAGGACGCGCTGGTACTGGAGAAGGCCGACAACAACCCGTACGCGAACCTCCTCGTGGTCAAGAAGGGGCACGAGAACGACGAGAACGTGCTGAAGCTGAAAAAGCTGCTCAACTCGCCCGAGGTGAAGAAGTACATCGAGGACGAGTACCAGGGGTCGGTGATCCCGGCGTTCTGATCCCGATTCCGACCCGGCAGCCGAACGCGCCACAGGCGCGAATCAGTTGGTCCGCACGGTCCAGTACACGTCGGTGACGTAAGGCAGTTCGAGCTGCTCCCGGCCGCGTGTCTCCGGATGGTCGTCGAGCACGTCCTCGACCTCGCGCCGCACGCGGGCGCGTTCGGCCTCCTCCAGGGCCGTGACGCGGGTGGTCGCGAGCACCCGGTCGATCAGTGCGGTGCGCGACATGCCGTGCGGGTTGGCGAAATGCCGCTCGCGGATCACGCCCCACCCCGGACGGGACTCCAGCGCGTCCCGCCACGCGCAGTCGCGCTGCCCGGGCAGCCCGGCCGGTGCGTGGCGGGCGCACACGTCCCGGTAGTCGCGGACCCACGGCACGGATTCGTCGTACGTGTTCCACACCAGCCCGAGTCCGCCGCCCGGCGCCAACACGTGTTCGACCTCGGCCAGCGCCGCCTCGGTGTCGAACCAGTGCCACGCCTGCGCCGCGACCACGGCGTGCGCCGAACCGCTCGCGAGGCCGGTCCGCTCCGCCGTGCCGTCGGCGACCGTGACCGTGGGCAGCAACTCGGCCAGCCGTCCGCGCATCGCCGCCACCGGCTCCACCGCGACCACCCGCGCGCCCGTGAGCGCCAGCAGACGTGTGAACAGGCCCGTTCCGGCGCCGAGATCGACGACGGTGCGCCCCGCGCCGAGCTCCAACGCGTCGGCCAACTCGGCCAGGGCGGTCAACGGATAGGAGGGACGCGCGCGTTCGTAGACCTCGACAGTGCGTGTGCTGTCGGCGTTCGCGACCTCGTGAGCCCCCACGCGGCGACGCTAGCAGTCTGTACCCGCCCATAGTCCCAGGTCGGACGGATTTCCCGGCCCCGTCCCCGGGTGTTAACCCGAACGGGTGATCGGTGTGGCCGGGGAACCCACGTAGGCGCCGAGCCAGCGCCGCAGTTCGTCGAACACCCGGTCGCGCACCGGCTTACGGGACAGCACCAGATCGTGCATGCCTCCCTCGATCCGAACGATCGTCACATGGCCGCCCAACCGCGGCGCCAGCAGCGCGATGCGGTTCGCGTCCAGGACCGCGTCGGCATGGTGCAGTGCCTCGCTCCAGGCCCGGCCGTCGACGCTCGCCGCCGATGCCATCACCAGCACAGGAACGTCGATCGTCAACCCGCGCGCCACCGCGCGGTGACCGCGGTGCACGGCCGCCACCCAGCCCGCGTACGCAGGCAGGCCCGCCAACGACTTCCACGCCGTGTCGAACTCCCACTCGCCGCGGTGGTCCCGGTGCAGGCTCTGCCCGTAACCGCCGCCCAACGCGCTCGGCACGGGACGCTCCGCCACGTAGTGCCGTGCCGCGTGCACCGCCCGGACGCCGACGGTCCGTGTCACCAGGGGAGCGTTCAGGTCGAGGAAAGGACTGTTGAGGAACAGCCCGTCGATCACGCCGCGCCCGACGCGGTGGTGCGCCCACAGCGCGGTGACCAGGCCGCCCGTGGAATGCCCGTTCACCAGCAGCACATCGTGCCCGTCGACCTCCCGGACCAGCCGCGCCGCCTCGTCCAACTCCTCGGCGTAGCGACCGAGATCGTCGATGTAGTTGGTGCGTCGGTGCGGTCGGATCGACCGGCCGTACGAGCGCAGGTCGAGGGCGTAGAAGTCGAACCCGGCGCCGGTGTAGAAGTCGGCGAGGTGGGTCTGGAAGAAGTAGTCGTTGAACCCGTGGACATACAGCACCGCGCGCCTGGTCGGCTCGTCGGCGCGTCGTCGCACCAGGGTCGCGACCGCCTCGCCTTCGGCGTCGTCCCGCAGGGGCAGTGTCGTGGCTTCGAACCCGCCGAGGACGTCGGGGGCGTACACCGGGTCTCCCATGAGCGGCCAGTCTGCCAGCGCGCGCCCTAGCCGGTCGTACACCACCCCCGCAGGCCGTATTGGGGCGACTGGGGTCGCGACCCCGGGCGGGCCAGGGCGGCCGGGGGAGTCCGACACGCGTGTGAGAAGCTGTCGCCGACAGTCTGGGGAGGAATCCGGTCGAAGCCGGAGCGGTCCCGCCACTGTGACCGGGAGAGGCGAACGCGCGAACGCCCCGTGCGGACGGGGGCTTTCGTCGGCCGTGATTCCCGGGAGCCAGACACTTCCGGCTGTCCGGGCCCGCGCCGCGGTCCCGTCACCGACCAGGGCGTGGACACCCGAGGGAGGCCGACAGCCGATGTCGCCGCGCACGACGCCGAATCCGGCGCGCTGTTTCTGCAACTTGGTGGGCACCCGATGAGCGCCGGCTACCCCTTCTCCGCGATCGTCGGGCTCGCCGACCTGCGGCTGGCGCTGCTGCTGAACGCCGTCTCGCCCGGCGTGGGCGGCGTGCTGGTGCGTGGCGAGAAGGGCACCGCGAAATCGACGATGGTGCGGGCACTCGCCGCGCTGCTGCCCGACACCGAGACCGTCTCCGGCTGCCGGTTCGCCTGCGACCCCGCCGCGCCCGATCCCGCCTGCCCCGACGGCCCGCACGACGCGTCCGCACCGGCCGAGACCAGGCGTGCGCGCCTGGTCGAGCTTCCGGTCGGCGCCACGGAGGACCGCCTGGTCGGCTCGCTCGACCTGGAACGGGCGCTGGCCGAGGGCGTCAAGGCGTACGAGCCCGGTCTGCTGGCCGGGGCGCACCGCGGGGTGCTGTACGTCGACGAAGTCAACCTTTTGCACGACCACCTCGTGGACCTGCTCCTCGACGCCGCCGCGATGGGCACCGCGCACGTCGAACGCGAAGGCGTGTCGGTTCGGCACGCCGCCCGGTTCCTCCTCGTCGGCACGATGAACCCCGAGGAAGGCGAACTGCGACCGCAGTTGCTCGACCGCTTCGGACTCACCGTCGAGGTGGCCGCGAGCCGCGAGCCACGCGAGCGCGCGGAGGTCGTGCGCCGCCGACTCGCGTACGAGGCCGACCCGGACGCTTTCGCCCGGCGCTGGGCGGACGACGACGCCGAACTCGCCGCGCGTATCGTCCGCGCCCGCGACCTGCTGCCCCGGGTCACGCTGCCCGACGCCGAACTGGAGCGCGTCGCCCGGGTGTGCGCGGCCTTCGAGGTCGACGGGCTGCGCGCCGACCTGGTCACCGCGCGGACCGCGATCGCCCTCGCGGCCTGGCAGGGCCGCACCGAAGTCGACGCCTCCGACGTGCGCCGCGCCGCGCAGCTCGCGCTGCCGCACCGCCGGCGACGCAACCCCTTCGACGCACCCGGCCTCGATCACGACAAACTCGACGAAGCGCTCGAAGACGAGCCCGACGAGCCCGACGAGCCCGAGCAGCCGGCACCGGACGACGACGAGCCCGATCCGGACGGCCCCGGCAACCCCGGGCCGGGCGGCGGGCGGACCGACCGCGCGCCGGGCCCCCGGACTCCAGCCGAGGCGGACCAGAGCAACGGCAGCGCCCCGACGGGCAGCGGGCCCGAGGCGTCCGCCGCATCCGGCCCGGCCGCCGCCGCGCCTGCCGCCGAACAGCCCGCGGTGGCCGCCGCCGAACCGTTCCGGGCCCGTCTGATCGCCGTCCCCGGCCTGGGACAGGGCGCGGCCGGGCGGCGTTCGCGTGCCGAGACCGGCATCGGGCGCGCAACCGGGGAACGCCGCCCGTCGGGCAGTCGCACGAGTCGTCCGCACCTGCTCGGCACGGTGCGTGCCGCCGCGCCGTACCAGCGGGCCCGCGGCCGTTCCGGGCCCGGCCTCGTCGTGCGGCGCGACGACGTCCGCGAAGCGGTGCGCGAGGGCCGGGAGGGAAACCTCGTGCTGTTCGTCGTCGACGCTTCCGGGTCCATGGCTGCGCGGGCTCGCATGCGCACGGTCAAGGGCGCGGTGCTCTCGCTCCTGCTCGACGCCTACCAGCGCCGCGACAAGGTCGGCCTGGTCACATTCCGGGGAGCGGGCGCCGAACTCGCGCTGCCGCCGACATCGTCGGTGGAGGCCGGCGCGGCCCGGCTCGCCGCGCTGCCCACGGGCGGGCGCACACCGCTCGCCGCAGGTCTGTTGCGCGCCTACGAGACCCTGCGTGTCGAACGCCTGCGCGACCCGCGTCGCCGCCCGCTGCTCGTCGTGGTCACCGACGGCCGCGCAACCCACGGCCGGGACCCACTCGGCGAGGCGCGCCGGGCCGCGGGGCTGCTGGCCGCGTCCGGGACCGCGTCGGTGGTCGTCGACTGCGAGAGCGGCCCGGTCCGCCTCGGGTTGGCGGCGCGCCTGGCCGCCGATCTGGCCGGCCCGGTCCTCGGCCTCGCCGAGCTCGCCGCAGACGGCCTGGCCGGGCTGGTCCGCGACCTGCGCGCCGCGAGCTGACGAGCCGTGACGACCGCGAGCACGGAGACGTTCGTCGCATCGCGCGGCCGTCGGCTGTGAACCCCCTTACTCCTCCGACCACTTCCGTCCCCATGGAGACGCCATGCCGCAGGGCAAGCCGGAACACATACCGGCCGACGGTCTGACCACCCGGCAGCGCCGCAACCGTCCGCTCGTGATGGTGCACACCGGACCGGGCAAGGGGAAGTCCACCGCGGCGTTCGGGCTCGCCCTGCGGGCGTGGAACCAGGGCTGGGCGGTCGGGGTATTCCAATTCGTGAAGTCGGCGAAGTGGAAGGTCGGGGAGGAGAACGTGCTGCGCACCCTCGGCCGGCTCCACGAGGAGACCGGCGAAGGCGGACGGGTCGCGTGGCACAAGATGGGCGAGGGCTGGTCGTGGATCCAGCGCCCCGGCTCCGACGCCGACCACGCCGCGGACGCCGCCGAGGGCTGGGCGCAGATCAAGCGCGACCTGGCCGACGAGGCGTACGGCCTCTACGTGCTCGACGAGTTCACATACCCGATCAAATGGGGCTGGGTGGACGTCGCGGACGTGATCGACACGCTCGCCGCCCGGCCCGGCCGCCAGCACGTGGTGATCACCGGCCGTGACGCGCACCCCGACCTTCTCGCGCATGCCGATCTGGTGACCGAGATGACCAAGGTCAAGCATCCGATGGACACCGGGCAAAAGGGCCAGAAAGGCATCGAATGGTGAGCGGCGCGGCGAGCGGCACATTCGGCGGCCCGGCGGGCGCGAGGTGAGCAGATGCTGACGGACGCGGCGGTCGCCGGCCCGCCGCGCGTCGTGATCGCCGCGCCCGCCTCCGGACAGGGCAAGACCACCGTGGCCACCGGCCTCATGGCCGCCCTCACCGCACGTGGCCTCCGGGTCTCCCCGCACAAGGTCGGCCCCGACTACATCGACCCCGGCTACCACGCCCTCGCGTGCGGACGCCGCGGCCGCAACCTCGACCCGTTTCTCGTCGGGGAGGAGCGCATCGCCCCGTTGTTCGCCCACGGCGCGCACGCCGCGGACATCGCGGTGGTCGAGGGCGTCATGGGGCTGTACGACGGAGCCGCCGGACGCGCCGACTTCGCTTCCACCGCACACGTCGCCCGGCTGCTTCGCGCTCCGGTGGTCCTGGTCGTGGACGCGCGCTCGCAAGGCCGTTCGATCGCGGCGCTGGTCCACGGCTTCGCGACCTTCGACCCGGGCGTGGACCTCGCCGGCGTCGTCCTCAACCGGGTCGGCACCGAACGCCACGAGGAGATCCTGCGCGACGCGCTCGCACCGCTCGGCATCCCGGTCCTCGGGGTGCTCGGCCGCCACGACACGATCGCCAAACCGTCGCGTCACCTCGGGCTCGTCCCGGTCGCGGAACGCCGTACCGAGGCGGTGGCCACCGTCGCCGAACTCGGCGAGCTGGTCCGGACGTCCGTGGACCTCGACGCGATCGAGCGGATCGCCCGTGCCGCCGGGCCACTTCGCACCGACGCGTGGGAACCGGCGTGCGGAACCGCCGGCTTCGGCGACAGCGCACGGCCCCGGATCGCGGTCGCCGGCGGCGCGGCGTTCACCTTCGGCTACGCCGAGACACCCGAACTCCTGCGCGCCGCCGGAGCGGACGTGTGCACGTTCGACCCGCTGCGTGACGAGCGGCTGCCCGACGGCGTCTGCGGACTCGTCATCGGCGGCGGCTTCCCCGAGGTCTACGCCGCCGAACTGTCCGCGAACCAGCCGCTGCGCACCGCGGTCGCGGATCTCGCCTCGCACGGCGGAGCGATCGCCGCCGAATGCGCCGGGCTCCTGTACCTCGCGCGTTCACTCGACGGAGCCCCCATGTGCGGCGTGCTGCCCGCCGACGCGCGCATGACCGAGCGACTGACGCTCGGCTATCGCGAGGCCGTCGCGGCGTCGGACTCGGTCCTGGCGGCGGAGGGAGCCGTCGTGCGCGGGCACGAGTTCCACCGCACGGCCGTGACACCGGGCGCGGGCGCGCAGGCCGCGTGGCAGTGGGACGCGCCGGCGCCCGCGCAGGCCGGCGGCCCGCGCGGCCGGGGCGGCGCTGCCGCCGAGAGCCGTCGAACCCCGCTCGGCGAGCCGGTCGCACCCCGCCGGGAGGGATTCGTCGTCGGCCGGGTGCACGCCTCGTACCTTCACACCCACTGGGCCGGGAACCCCGATGCCGCGCGACGGTTCGTCGCCGCGGCGGGCAGGGCCGCCACGCGGGCGTGAGGCGGCCCCCGGCACCACGAAGTGGCCGAAGAACGACCGGTTGATCCGCGCGGAGCGGCCGAAAATCGGTGGCGGGCCTCCATGTCACGTTGTGGTCCGATGTGCGCGGCGGTCCCCCCGCGCGGGATGATCGGCCACGGCCGACACGACCCGGCACCGCGGAACCCCGCGCGCCTTTCGGGACGTCGTCGCCGGGAGAGGCGCCGCGCGACTGCCGGACCAGGAAGACAAGGACGGACGGAAAGCACATGGCTGACAGGGTGACCGTGATCGGGTACGACGGCGCGCCGTTGTCCGCTGCCGCGCGCACCGCGCTCCGGTCGGCGACGCTCGTCGCGGGCGGCGCGCGGCACCTGGACGCCGTCGAGGTCCCCGAGGCGGCCGAACGCGTCGTCATGGGCAACGTGCACGTCGCCGCCCGGCGGATCAGTGAACACCGGGGCACCGCCGTCGTCGTCGCCTCCGGCGACCCCGGATTCTTCGGCATCGTGCGCATACTGCGCCGACCCGAGTACGGACTCGAACTCGAAATCGTGCCCGCGGTCTCGTCCGTCGCCCACGCCTTCGCCCGCGCCGCGATGCCCTGGGACGACGCCAAAGTGGTCAGCGCCCACGGCCGCGAGCTGCGCCGCGCGGTCAACGTGTGCCGGGCGTACGGCAAAGTCGCCGTGCTCACCGGGCCCGGCTCCGGGCCGGCCGAACTCGGCCTGATGCTGCGCGACGTGCCGCGCACCTTCGTCGTGTGTGAAAACCTCGGCACCGAGCACGAGGAAGTCACCATGCTCTCCGCCGACAAGGCGGCCGACCGCACGTGGGCCGACCCCAACGTGGTCATCGTCGTCGGCCCCAACCCCGTCACCTCCGCGCCGGCCGGCTGGATCTCCGGACAACGGTCCAACTTTCCCGGCCCGGTGCGCGGATGGGGGCTCGACGAGGACGCGTACGACACCGTGGGCGCGCCCATTCTTCAACCCGAAGTACGCGCGATTGCCGTCGCCCGGCTCGGCCCCGCGCCCGGGGACCTCGTGTGGGACATCGGCGCCGGCAGCGGCGCCCTGAGCGTCGAAGTGGCCCGCCAGGGCGCCGCCGTCATCGCCGTCGAACGCGACCCGCTCGGCTGCGAGCACATCCACGCCAACGCCGCGCGCTACGGCGTGGAAATCCAGGTGGTGTCCGGGACCGCACCGGACACCCTGTCGCGACTCCCCGATCCCGATGCGGTGTTCATCGGCGGAGGCGGCGCCGACGTCGTCGCGGCATGCGCCGCCCGCCGCCCGGAGCGCCTGGTGGCCGTGCTTCCCGCACTCGAACCCGTGGGGGAGGTCCACACCGCGCTCACCGGCGCCGGATACGCCGTCGAAGGAACGCTGTTGCAGTCGTCGCGCCTGACGCCCGCCGCCGGGCAGGCACACCGGCTCACTCCCGCCGCACCGGTGTTCATGCTGTGGGGCGAACGGTTGTGAGTGCCGAACCGGCGAACGGCGGCGCACCGGGCCCCGCGCCGTCCCGGATCGTGGTCGGTGTCGGGGCATCGCGGGGGGTCGCGTACGAAGAAGTTCACGAGACGCTGTGTGCGGCCCTCGCCACGGCAGGGCTCGCGCGCGCGTGCGTGGCGACCGTGGCCAGCGTCACAACCAAGCGCGACGAACCGGCCATTCGCGCGCTCGCGGACGACCTCGGGGCGACGATGCTGTGGCTGCCGCCGGAGCGCCTGGCCGCGACGCCCGTACCGCACCCGTCCGAGGTGGTGCGCCGGACGATCGGCACACCGAGCGTCGCCGAGGCCGCCGCGCTCGCCGCCGCGCCCGGCGGGGTCCTCGTGTTGGGGAAAACACGCAGCGCCCGCCGCCCTTCTATGTGCACGATTGCCCTGGCACGCCATCAGGTTGGTGGGAAGGCGACATGAACTGCCGGAAAACCAGGGTCGACACGCGGTGAATCGAGCAGAGGGGACCAGGCAGTGATCGGACCGACGACCCCGCCGGTCCGGACCGGTGCGGCCACCAGCATGATGGACGCCGACGGCCCGACGGCGGACCGCACGACACACGGCACGAGGCACGGCAGGGGCACGGACAGACCGGACATGCGCACCACCACGACGACTTCGCCCGACCCCGCGTCCGCTCCCGCCCACCGCACCGCCGACCGTGCCGACGATGTGTGCGCCGAGCACGGCGCCGGGCACATCGACCTCCGCCACCACGGCGACCGGGAACTCGCGCCGGGGCTCGTCGATCTGGCCGTGAACGTCCGAGGAAGCGCACCGCCCGCGTGGCTCGCCGAACGCCTCGCCGCGAGCCTCACCGGCCTCGCCGCGTACCCCGACGACACCTCGGCCCGCCGCGCGGTCGCCGCGCGCCACGGCCGTCCGATCGACGAGGTACTTCTCACCGCCGGCGCAGCCGAGGCTTTCGTACTGCTCGCCCGCGCCCTGACGCCGCGTCATCCGGTCGTGGTGCACCCGCAGTTCACCGAACCGGAGGCCGCGTTGCAGGCCGCCGGGCATACTGTCCACCAGGTTGTCCTGCGCGAACAGGACGCCTTCTGCCTTGATCCGGCACAGATCCCGGAAGAGGCCGACCTCGTGGTGCTCGGCAACCCCACCAACCCCACATCCGTCCTGCACCCCGCCGCGACCATCGCCGCACTCGCCCGCCCCGGACGCGTGCTCGTGGTCGACGAGGCCTTCGCCGACACCATCCCCGGCGAACCCGAAAGCCTCGCCGAACGGCGCGACGTCGAAGGGCTCGTCGTGGTCCGCAGCCTGACGAAGACCTGGGCGCTCGCCGGACTCCGCGTCGGCTATCTCCTCGCCCCCGCCGACCTGGTACGACGCTGCGCCGACGCGCAGCCGCTCTGGTCGGTTTCCACACCCGCCCTGGTCGCCGCGGAGGCGTGCAGCACGCTGGAAGCCCTGGCACACGCCGACGCTTCGGCGGTTACGCTCGCGACGGACCGGGCGTACCTCATGGCAAGACTGCGGGCGATCCCCGGGGTTCGGCTCCCCGTCGAACCCCGCGCCTCGTTCGTGCTGGCGCACATCGAGGGGGGCCTCCGGGTCCGCGAACTCCTGCGCGAGCGGGGCTTCGCGGTCCGGCGGGCCGACACCTTTCCGGGCCTGGGCCCGGACTGGCTTCGGATAGCGGTACGAGACCGCGCCACGACACAGGCCTTCGCGGCTGCACTAGAAGGGGTGTTGACGACGTGAGCGAGCGCAGCGAGCGAACCAATCGGGGGGTTGCGGTTCGCGAATGTGGGCACCGAGCGCTGCGAGGGGCCTGCACGAGCGAGCGCAGCGAGCGAACCGTTCAACGCGGCGCGCTCCGCGGGTGCGGCGCCGAGCTCGGCGAGGTGCGGGCATGAACGAGTCAGACGAGCTGCGTCCCGCAAGCGGGCCGCAGAACCCGGCGGCCGTCCCGGGGCACCCCGGCACGACCGGTCCCGCATACGGCTACCCCGACGCCGACGGCGTCGACGAACTCGACGACCTGGACGACGACGACGCGCTGCTCATGCCCGGCCCGCAGGGCGGCTGGGCCGAGGTGCCGTCGCCGGAGTCCGGCCACTTCCAGGCCGCCCACATGCCGCCGGCTCCGGTCCCGCCCGGTGTTCCGGCTCCCGGCTACGCGATGGGCGCGCCCGCCGACGCGCTCGGCCACATGCCCCCGGAGGGGCAGCACATGCCGCCCGCGCAGCCGCCCATGCCGCAGGTGCCGCAAGTGCCGCACATGCAACACGCACAGGACGGACAACCGCTCCCTCCCGCCATGCCGGGCCATCCCGTGCCGCCGGGACAGGGGCATCTCCCGCCTGTGGCAGGCGCGTACGGCGTGCCGCAGCCAGGCCACCCCGAGGCCGCCGCGCCGGGATCGACACCCCCGCCCGTCGCGGGCTACCCGGACGGACAGGTCGGCACGCCCGCATTCGGCACACACGCCGACCCCGCGTCGTCGGGTGCACACCAGGTGGGCCACGGACCGGTCACGAACCCGGCGCCCGTGCCGCCGGCGCCCGTTCCGCCTGTCGACACCGGGCAGTTCGGTGTTTCGCAGAACGGCGGAGCCGCGACGTCTCACGGGATGCCCCAGCCGCCGGCCTACCCGCCGCCCCCGGGGACACCTGTGCCTTCGGCTCCACTCCAAGAGAGCACCCGACCCACGTCGGGACCGGTGCGCTCGCTCGCCGACCGCATGTCGGCCGCCGCAGCCGCGCCCGTCCCGCCCGCAGGCTTCGCACCTGCCGCTGCCGGACCACAACTCGGCATGCCCGCCCAGGAGTTCGCAACCGCGCAGCAGGCCCAGCCGCAGGTGCCACACCCCCAGCACTCCGGCGCGCACCAGCTCCCGGACGCCCGGTCGGCCGCCGCGCAGGTCGCCGAACAGCCTTCGCAGGCCGGGACGTTCGGGATGCCGGGAGGCCACGCGACCGACTCCGGCGCGGCACCGGCCCTCGGACACCAGGCCGTCGACGCCGGTCAGCACATGCCGCCGACGCCGGGCTCCGGGGTACGGCCCGGCGCGGAAGCACTGCCGCAACAGCAGCAGTACGCCGCACCGGAGGGCACGACGCCGGGGCAGTCCCCGGATCACCCCGCGCCCACCGCACCGGCGCCGCAGCAGCTCCCGGACACGACGGCCGCGCCGGGCGCACAGCCCGAGGCCTCCGCCGTACCTGTGCAACTCCCGCAGCAGCCAACGGGATCGCCGCAGTCGCAGCAGGTCCAGGCGATGACCGCCGGAGCCGGTGGCGCTCCGCCGCCGCGTACGACCTTGCCGCCGCGCCGACAGCGCCGAGTGGGCCGCGGGCCCGTATCGGCACAGCACCAAGCGGTCAGACCCGCTCAGAATGCGACGCCGGCGGCAGGGCAGGCGCCGGTTGTTCCGGGACAGCCCGATGGTCCGGACACGGCGCAGGCGAACACCGCGCAAGCGAACACGCTGCAACCGAACGCCCCGCAGACGGCCCAGAGTGCGACGCCCGCAGCGGGGCAGGCGCCGGTGGTTCCGGGACAGCCCGGCGGTCCGGGGGCGGTAGAGACCAACGGACAGCCGAACACCGCCCAATCCGACACCGCACAGCAGAACACCCAGCAACCGAACACCGCCCCGGGCACCGCTCCACAGCCGAACACTCCCCAGCCGAACGCTGCGCCGAACTCCGGTGCCGAGCCGGTGCCGTCGCCCCCTGCGCTGCCGTCCCAACAGCACCAACAGCAGGGAACGCAGGAAACCACGCCGCCCCAGGCACAGGAACCGGCCGCGCAGCAGCAGGTACCTCAGCCCCCGGGCGCGGTGCCGCTTCCCGAGAACGCATCCGCACCGCAAGCGCAGCAGCAGTCGGCGCAGCAGCCGGCCCAACCGGTGGACCAGCCCCAGCCGTCGAGCTCGGCGGGGGCGGAATCCCCGGCGCCCGCCCAGTCGTCGGCACCGTCCCCGGCCGCCGAGTCCGCGCCCGCCGACATGCCGCGTATCCCCCCGCCCCCGACCGGGCCGGTCGAGTCGGGAGACGTTGCCCGCGACGCCGTCCACGAGGCCGCGCCCGTTCAGGCTCCCGCGGCGCCGGCGCAGTCTCGTCGCATGCGCACGGCCGCGTTCGCCGACCCCGAGACCGCGCCGCGTCGGACCCCGCGCACGCGCCTCCGGGCGCGTCCGGCAGGGCCGGAGACCCCGCAGGAAACCGCGCCGGACGCGACGGCTCCGGCTGGCGCCGAAGCCGCGTCGGCGACGTCTCCCGCTCCGCAGCCCGCGGCGCAACCCGCCGCGCCGACCGAAGGCCACCCCGGGGCGCAGCCCACACCCCAGCCGGCGCCTCAGCCGACAGCCCCCGAGCCCGGCACGCCGGGCACCGCAGATGCCGGCCCCGGCGCGCGGCAGCGTACGCCCGGCGCACGCCCGCGCACGCGGGTCCGGGCGGTCGTCGGCGACGCGCGCGCGGCCGAGCCCCCGGGGCAGCAGGCGGAAGCACCGCAACCTGCGGTTGCGCCCGGGCAACAGCCCGCCGCGGTGCCTGCCGCAGCCGACGACGCATCGGCAGGAGCCGTCGCCGAGCCGCGTCCGGCCGACGTCGGACGAGAGGCGAGCACACCGAACGCAGCAGCGCAGGACGCGCATGTCGCGTCGGCGGGCGAGCCTGCGGCCGAAGCGGTCGCCACCCCGGCGGCCGAGCAGTCGGCCGGTACGGGCGTTCCCGCCCCGACCGGAGACCAGGCACCGGCTGCGCAGCCTGCGGCGTCGGCGGGCGGGCCTGCGGCCGAAGCGGTCGCGGCTCCGGCCGCCGAACAACCGGTCGACACGGGCGCCTCCGCCCCGACCGAAGGCCAGGGACCAGGCGCGCAGCCTCCGGTGCCCGCGTCGCCGACCGTCCCCACCCAGGCCGCCGAGACCACCGGTGCCGCAGCACCGGCGTCGCCGAACTCGCCTGCGGAAACAGAAGGTTCGGGGGAGGGACAGACACCGCCGAGTGCCGCCGGGGAGCACGCCCAGGACGCTTCGGAGACTCCGTCCGAGGCGGTCGACGCTGCTTCGGCGGGTCCCCGGCAGGCGACGGCGCGTACCGTCCCGGGGGCCGGGCGGGTTGCCGCGCGTCGGGCCCGGCAGGCACGCGTCGCGCCGGCTCCGCCGCCGGCGCCCGAACCACCGGCACCTGCCCAGGGACCGAAGGGCGATGCGGAAGCGCAGGCCGTCCCCGTTGCCGGGACGCCCGCCGCCGGAGACCACGTCGCGCCCGCGCACCAAGGGCCGATCCCGGTTCCGCCGGTGGCCCCGGCGTCGGCCCGGCCCGTTCCCGATGACCCGGCCGCGGTCGGCGGCGAGAACAGCACGTCAGGCAAGGAGAACGTGACGGAAACCCCCGCGAACACCGCAGGTGCCCCCGGCGCGCGGGAACCCGGCGCCCAGGAACCAGGCCCGGATATTCGCCCGTCTGTCGCGGCGCCCGCGAATGCGTCGGCGCCTGCCCCGGCGGGCGAGCCCGCCCAGGCAGCGCAGCCCGCACAGGCCGGACAGCCCGTGCAGGTCGCCCAGACCGACCCCACGGCCCAGCCGATACAGAGTGCGCAGCCGGAGGCAGCCCAGGCAGACCAGGCCGGGCAGGGTATGCCTGCCGAGCAGCACCTCGGCCAGGCGGTCCAGCAGCCTGCCCAGCAAGCCACGACCGGGCGTCGCCGTGCGCCGCGCTCCGCTCCTGCGGCCGTTCCCGCGCAGGCGCAGCCGGGCCAGGCCGAGCAGGTCGCGCACGCCGAGCAAGCGACGACCGGGCACGGCGGTGATCCGCAGGCCGTGTCGGCGTCGCCGGAAGCAGCACAGGCCGCACACCCCGAACAGCCGGCCCCGGGGCCGCAGGACGGGCAGGCCGACCACGCGTCGGCCGGGCGGCGCCGTGCGCCGCGTGCTGTGCCCGCGTCCGAAGCGCCGCCCGGGCAACCCACGCAGTCTGCGCCCGGAGGACAGGCCGAACAGCCCGGACCCTCCGACGAGCAGGCGCCCGCCTCGACCGACCCCGGGCAGGCCGTGCCGACGCAGCCGACAGCCCAGCAGGCCGCGGACGCGTCCGCGG
>NZ_JBPKBI010000004.1:75187-141636 GCF_051388935.1 Yinghuangia sp. YIM S10712 | reverse complement strand
CCCCCCCCCCCCCACCCCCCCCCCCCCCCCCCCCCCCCCCCGCCACCGTGCCCCTGGGGCAGCCGGTGGTGCCCGCTCAGGCCGACCCAGGTGCAGTCCAGGCCACACCGCTGGGAGCAGAAGGCGCTCCGGCGGAGTCGTCGGCCCCTGCCGAGCAGGCGCGGACCTCCGGGACGGGCCCGGCACACGAGCAGGAAGGCGTCGGCGGATCCGCGGGCCGGGCCGATGCCTCCGGTGCCCAAGCCGCGCCCGCACAGCCGACGGACGGCGGGCCGGCCGACCAGGCACCGGACACGCCGTCTTCCCCCGCGGAGAACACCCCCGCACAAGACCCGGCGCCGCAGGCCGCCCCGGCTGAGCCGTCCGATGCCGGAACCCAGGCATCGGACGCACCGGCACCGGCTCCCGCCGCCCCGGCGGCAGCCTCGCAACCGGAGCAGCCAGCCGCCGCCGTCCTGCCGGAAACGCCCGCTCCGGCACAGACCGTCCCCGACCAGGCGGGAGCGGACGCCGCCGAGGGCCAAACCGCCGAGGCCCGGCCCGCCGACGCGGCGGACGCCCACGACACGGACCCGGCCGGTACCGAACCAGTCGGTGCCGAAGCGGTCGCCGCGCAGGCGGAGGAGGCACCTGTGGAGGAAACCGGCAGCGTTCCGGAGGGAGCGGAGACAACGGAAGAAGACGAGGAGCCCGGCGAGCCCGCGCCCGCGTACGACGACGCGTCCCGCGAGGCCGTGCACCGTGTCATGCGGGAACGCCGCGACGTGCGCACGGGCTTCCGCTCCGACCCGGTGCCCGACGAGGTCCTCATCCGCGTCCTGGAGGCCGCGCACCACGCGCCGAGTGTCGGGTACTCGCAGCCGTGGGACTTCGTCGTGATCCGCTCGGAGGAGACCCGCGCCGGCGTCCACGAGTTGGCCGCCCGCCAGCGCGAGGCGTACGCCTCGTCCCTGCCGAAGGCCCGCGCGAAGCAGTTCCTCGGGATCAAGACCGAGGCGATCCTGGAGACGCCCGTCAACATCGTCGTGACGGTCGACTCGACGCGCGGCGGACGCCACACTCTGGGCCGCCACACGCAGCCGCAGATGGGCCCGTACTCCAGCGCCCTCGCGGTCGAGAACCTCTGGCTCGCGGCGCGCGCGGAGGGGTTGGGCGTCGGCTGGGTCAGCTTCTTCGACGAGCGCGAACTCAGTACGGTCCTGGGCCTGCCCGAACACCTGGAGATCGTGGCGTACCTCTGCGTGGGCTATGTCGACGCGTTCCCGGACGAACCCGAGCTCGAACAGGCCGGGTGGGCCAAACAGCGGCCGCTGTCGTGGGTCGTGCACGAGGAGGAATACGGTCGCCGCGGCCTGCCCGGCGAGGACCCGGTGCGCCTTCTCGACGAGACGATCCGCGCGGTGCGCCCGCTCGACGCCAAGGCGCTCAGCGCGGCGTGGAGCCGCCACAAGGTGATGACCAAGCCGGCCGGTTCGCTCGGCGTCCTGGAGATGATCTCCGCGCAACTGGCCGGGCTGGCACGTGTGTGTCCGCCGCCGGTGCCCGAGCCCGCCGCGGTCGCGGTCTTCGCGGCCGACCACGGCGTGCACGCGCAGGGCGTGTCGCCGTGGCCGCAGGAGGTCACCGCGCAGATGGTGCACAACTTCCTCGCGGGAGGCGCGGTGGTCAACGCGTTCGCCCGCCAGGTGGGTGTCGAGGTGTGTGTGGTCGACGTCGGTGTCGCCGCCGAACTCCCGGTCGCCACAGGCCTGTTGCCGCGCAAGGTGCGTCCAGGCACGGCCGACATGACGCAGGGGCCGGCGATGTCGCGCGAGGAGGTCATGCGTGCCATAGAGGTCGGCATCGAGACCGCCCGCGACCTGGTCACCGCGGGCAACCGCTGCCTGCTGACCGGCGACATGGGCATCGCGAACACCACCGCGTCGGCGGCGCTGATCGCGGTGTTCACCGGCTCGGACGTCGCCGAGGTCACCGGCCGCGGAACCGGCATCGACGACCACATGCACGACCACAAGGTGCAGGTGATCCGGGCCGCGCTCGCCCGGCACTCTCCGGACCCGGACGACCCGATCGGCGTCCTCGCGGCGGTCGGCGGGCTGGAGCACGCGGCGCTCGCGGGCTTCATCCTCGGCGCCGCGGCACTGCGCACCCCCGTCATCCTCGACGGTGTCATCGCCGGCGCCGCCGCGCTGGTCGCGCACCGCATCGCGCCCGACGCCCTCGCGGCGTGCGTGGCAGGCCACCGATCGGCGGAGCCAGGGCACGCGGCCGCCCTGGCGAAGCTGGGCCTGCGTCCGCTGGTCGAGCTGGAGCTGCGCCTCGGCGAGGGCACGGGGGCCGTGCTGGCGCTGCCCCTGGTGCAGAGCGCGGCCCGCGTGATGCACGATGTGGCCACGTTCGACTCCGCCGGAGTCAGCGGCAAGACGGGCTGAACCGGGCGGGACCACGCGGAAACCGTCCGGGCCGGGGCAGGGAGCACCATCCCCGTCCCGGCCCGGACGCACCCGCGCGAACCGCCGCGCGCACGTGTTCGGGCATACTCCCGTGCGCGGACGGCATGCCCCACGGGCCCGCACCCCGGGCCCCGACGAAAAGTGAGAAAGAGCGCCATGTCCCCGAAGTACGACGACGTCCCCGCCTACCCCGCAGGCCTCCGCCTCGCAGGGCGCAAGGTCGTCATGGTGGGGGCCGGCACGGTCGCCCGCCGCAGACTGCCCGGGCTCGTCGACGCGAAGGCCGATGTGCTGGTCGTCGCACCGGCCGCGACCCCGTCCGTCGAGGCGATGGCCGACGACGGCGAGCTGCGCTGGGAGCGCCGCGGCTACCGGGCGAACGATCTGGACGGCGCGTGGTACGTGATCGCCGCGACCGACGACCCCGAGGTCAACGCGGCCGTCGAAGCCGATGCCGAGGCGCGCCGAATCTTCTGCGTACGCTCCGACGACGCCTCGCACGCCAGCGCCTGGACACCGGCGAGCGGGCGGCACGACGGACTCCAGATCGCGGTGCTCGCGGGCGGCGACCCGCGCCGGGCCGCGGCCGTGCGCGACCGCGTCCTGGAGGAGATGCGCGAAGGCGGGCTCGGTGCGGCGCACTCCCGTGGCAAGAGGACGGGTGTCGCCCTCGTCGGCGGCGGCCCCGGCGACCCGGACCTCATCACGGTGCGCGGCCGGCGCCTGCTCGCCGAGGCCGACGTCGTCATCACCGACCGACTCGGTCCGCGCGCCCTGCTCGACGAGCTCTCGTCGGACGTCGAGGTCATCGACGCCGCCAAGATTCCGTACGGCCGGGCGATGGCGCAGGAGGCCATCAACAACGAGATCGTCAAGCACGCGTCGGCCGGCAAGTTCGTCGTGCGCCTCAAGGGCGGCGACAACTACGTGTTCGGGCGCGGCTTCGAAGAGGCCATCGCGTGCGCGGAGGCCGGCATCCCGGTCGAGGTCGTCCCCGGCATCACAAGCGCGATCTCGGTGCCCGCGACCGCGGGCATCCCGGTCACGCACCGCGGCGTCGCCCACGAGTTCACCGTCGTCTCGGGCCACGTGGCGCCCGACAACCCGCAGTCGCTCGTCGACTGGCCCGCGCTCGCCCGCCTGCGCGGCACGCTGGTGCTGCTCATGGCGATGGAACGCCTCGGCGCCATCGCGGACACCCTGATCGAGCACGGCCGCGACGCCGCGACGCCGGTGGCGGTCATCCAGGAGGGCACGATGGCGACGCAGCGCACGCTGCGGACGACGCTGGCCCAGGCCGCCGCCGACGTGCAGGCCGAGGGCATGAGGCCGCCCGCGATCGTCATCGTCGGCGACGTCGTGGCGGTCGCCGACGAGATCGCCCGGTGACGGGTGCGGTGACAGCGACGCCGCCGACGCTTCCGCCGCCGGTCCCGCCGTCCGTGGGGACGCCGGGGCCCGACGGTGCCCGGGCACCGGGCAGCGCCCCGGGGAGGCCGGGATGACCTTGCGCGTCATCCGCGTCGACGACCCGCGCGACCCGCGCCTGACGGACTACACCGACCTGACGGACGTCGACCTGCGCCGCCGCCGGGAGCCCGCCGAAGGCCTCTTCATGGCCGAAGGCGAAAAGGTCATCCGCCGCTCCCTGCACGCCGGTTACCCGTTGCGCTCGATGCTGCTGACCGAACGCTGGCTGGACGCCATGGCCGACGTCATCGGGCACGCCGAAGGACCGGTGTACGTCGCCGCGCCCGAAACCGTCGAACAGGTCACCGGCTACCACGTGCACCGCGGCGCGCTCGCCTCGATGCAACGCAAACCGCTGCCGCCGGTCGCCGAACTCCTCGCCGGCGCCCAACGCGTGGCGATCCTTGAGGCGGTCAACGACCACACCAACATCGGCGCGATCTTCCGCGGCGCCGCCGCACTCGGCATGGACGCGGTCCTGCTCTCGCCGGACTGCGCCGACCCGCTCTACCGCCGCGCGGTCAAGGTGTCGATGGGCGCGGTCTTCTCCGTGCCGTACGCGCGCCTCGCCCCGTGGCCGCAGGCCCTCACCGCCGTGCGCGACGCCGGGCTGACACTGCTGGCGATGACGCCCGCGGACCGTGCCGTCCCGCTCCACGAACTGCCGCGCACCGCGGTGGAACGCTGCGCGGTCATGCTCGGCGCGGAAGGCCCCGGGCTCACCCGCAAGGCACTCGACGCCGCGGACGAACTCGTGCGCATCCCCATGTCGCACGGCGTCGACTCCCTCAATGTGGGTGCCGCGGCGGCCGTCGCGTTCTACGCCGTCGGCCACGGCCGCCCCGACGCCTGACGCGATTTCCGCGTTTGAGCCGCCGGAACCCGTCCGCGGCCGTCTGCGCGCCCGGCCCCGCACGGGCGCGGTCGCGGGTGGCGCACCGCCTCGGCCTCATCTTCCGGGGGCCCGCCAAAGGACACGGCGCGTCGGTGTAGCTTGATGGCGTCGTAATCGGTTCCGTTCCTCCCGGGAGTTCCACCTGAGGGCCCGTCATGTCCGTTGTGCGGCAAGCCTCCCGCCGCAACAGCCAATTGCCGCACGGATTTTCGGCACCTTTGGCGTCCACGGGGCGGTGTGTCGGCGCACGCGTCACCCGAACGGCTGTATCTTCGGGCGGTCGAGTTTTCGACCGCACCGGTTTCGGAGCGTCCCATCGGTATGCGCCCGGCCGTCGCGGCAAGTCCCTGTTGGTGAGCCCGTTTTCACCCACAGAGGGGTTGTTCCGGCATTCGGGATACGCGAAGCGGTTTTTCCGCCAAGATAGGGCGCCGTACGAGGGGACATCCGGCGCGCAGGGAACGCTCCGAACTCCGGTCCGGTGCGCGCCGATTGGCTCATGGCCAAGGGGCAACGGCGTCCGCGGTTTCCGGACCAGGTATGGGAAGTGAGGCACAACGGCTTCATGAAGATCATGGGTGTACCCCTGGCCTGGGCCGTCGTCGGCCTGGTCCAATTCGTGCTGTTGGTCGCGCTGGTGGCGTACCTCCTTCGCGCGAAGCGCGAGTCGGCGGCGGCGACGGCCGCCCTCGACGACAGTTGGGAGCGGGACCAAGAGCGAAGGCGGCGCAAGGAGTTGTGGTACGGCATCGCGTCGTACACGCTTCTGTTCTGCTGCGCCGCCGTCGCCGCGGCCCTGTCGTTCCGCGGCCTGATGGGCTTCGGGCGGGAAAACCTCGGGCTGAGCGGCGGCTGGGAATACCTCGTGCCGCTGGGCCTCGACGGTGCGGCGATGTTCTGCTCCGTCCTGGCGGTCCGCGAGGCGAGCCACGGCGACGCGGCGCTCGGATCCCGTATCCTCGTCTGGACGTTCGCCGGCGCGTCCGCGTGGTTCAACTGGCTGCACGCCCCGCGCGGTGTCGGACACGACGGCGCCCCGCAGTTCTTCGCGGGCATGTCGCTCGCGGCCGCGGTGCTGTTCGACCGTGCGCTGAAGCAGACGCGCGTCGCTGCTCTGCGTGAACAGGGTTTGGTGCCGCGGCCGTTGCCGCAGATTCGTATCGTGCGGTGGCTGCGTGCGCCGCGTGAGACGTACGCGGCGTGGTCGCTCATGCTGCTCGAAGGCGTGCGTACGCTCGACGAAGCGGTCGAGGAGGTCCGTGAGGACCGCCGCACCAAGCAGGAGACGCGGGAGCTCCGTCGGCTCCAGAGCAAGCGCGAGCGGGCGCAACTGAAGGCCATCAGCCGCGGCGAGAGCCGCCATTGGGGCCGTTCCGGCCCGCGCCAGGAGATCGCGGCGTTGCCAGGAGGTGGGGGCTCCGAAGCAGTTTCGGAGCCGGCCATAGATGAAAGCTCTGCCGGCCACACCACCAACTCCCTCGACAGCGGCGACACTTCGAGCCGTCCTGCCCTTCCCTCGACGACCGAGGGAGCCGCCGGAGGCGGACAGGACGTCATCGACCTGACCGCCGAGGACGACACGATGACCCTCCCGCGTCTCGACTCGCTCGAACGCAAACTGAAGGACCTGGAACGCCAGTTCGGCTGACCCGGCGCACCGGGACGAATCCGGCCGGACCACGAACCACCCGGACCACCAGGCGACTTCCCCAGAAGGGCGCCCCTCTCGCATCACGAGAGGGGCGCCCTTCACGGTTGTGTGCCCGGGCAGGGGCCGCCGGACGACGCACAAGCACGCAGCCGTCGGTGACGAGGGGTGCTCGCTCGGGTCACGGCGGTGGTCGGGACCGGCTGACCGCAACCCACGTGCCGACGCCGGCGCGGTGCGATTCGGTGGCCCCGGCCCGTCGCAGGCTGCCGTCGGCAGGAAAGCCGCTCCACGGCCCCGCACCCGGCTCGCAGGGAAGGCGAATTCGTGGTCGGTCCGTCCGAGACGCCACGAGCGCGCCGAGCACGCCGCACGAGCCCCGAGAGATGCGCCGACGGCCCCTGGGCCGTGTCTTCGAACTCCCACCGGGGCCGCACGCCGGGCCCGGCGGCCCTCCCAGGCCCGGCACCGCACCTCGCGGCGTTGCCGATTTCTCAAGTACGACCGAGTACGAGTTCGGAACCGGCGCCCCCGATGCACGGCACGACGGAGGGCCGTCCAGGCCCGGCGCGACGCGGCCCACCCGACGCGACGTCGAAGACACGACCTGGCGCTGACCTAGCGCTGACCTAGCGCAGGCTGCCGTCGGTCCGGACGTCGTACCGGGTCACCACGTCGGGCTGGCCGGGGACCGTGACCGTGCGCAGGATCGCGCCCGGTTCGACGGACCAGCGCGTCGACGTCGCGCGGGGGTCGGCCTGCACGGCCTTGACCCCGAGCGCCACCGGCGTCCCCGCGTCGAAGCGGAACAGTTCGACGAACTGCGTCGCGGCGCTGCCGTCCAGCGGTGTGCGCGTCAGGATGACCACCGCGGCCGGCTCGCCGGCGAACGTCGCGGGGACGGTCGCGCTGAGGTCCACGCGGTCCGCGCCCACCGTGGCCGTGCCGCCGATGAGGGTGACGGACGCACCCCCGGCCGTCGGGTCGGCGTACGTGCGGTTCGCCCAGTCGGCCACCGGGGCCGCCGCCGCCGCGGTGAGCGCCCCGGGCCCGTCTTCGACGACCTGGTGGGCCGGGTCGCTCGACCTGGCCGGACGGTCGTCACCGCCCTGGAACGCCGCGATGGCGAGGGCGACGACCGCCGTCACGATCACGAACACGATCGCCTGGTGGAGAAGCACGCGCCGGCGCTGCCTCGCCGACGGCCGGGCGCCGCCGCCGTTCGTCGAGCCGCCGCGCGACCGCGGCCCCGGGCCCGCCGCAGACCGCGATTTGCCGGGCGGACGGCCGCCCGTGCGGTTGCGTCCGGTGTCCGATCCCGACGCGGGGGCCGCTGCCGCCTCCGAGGCGCCGGGGGAGTCGCTCAGCAGCCCTGCCGCAGCCGCCAGACCCGCGACGCCGGCGGCTTTCGCAGCCGAACGCGCCGGGGACGCCGCGGCGGTGCCGTGCGATCCCGAGCGGTGGGGGCCCGGGGAACCGGAACCGCCGTGGTCGCCACCGGAAGCGGAGCCCGGCCCGCCGGACTTCGCCCCGCCCGCACGTACCCCGCCCGACCGGGACCCGGCCTCGCCCGTCGCCTCAAGCTGACGCCGCGCCAACACGGCCAACCGGTCGCGGACTTCCTCCGCGCTCGGGCGCATCAGCGGATCCTTCGCCAGGCAGGCCGAGATGAGCGGGACCGCCGGATCGGGCACCCCTTCGAGATCGGGCTCCTCGTGCACGACCCGGTACAACAGCACATCGACCGGGCCGGAGCCGAAAGGCGAACTCCCGCGCCCCGCATAGCCGAGCGTGACCCCGAGGGCGAAAACGTCCGTGGCCGGCGTCACCGGCTGGCCGCGCACCTGTTCGGGTGCGAGGAACCCCGGCGACCCCACCGCCGTGCCGGTGTGGGTGAGCGTCCCGGCGCCGTCGGCGTACGCGATGCCGAAGTCGATGATCTGCGGCCCGTCGGGTGACAGCAGGATGTTCGACGGCTTGACGTCCCGGTGCACCACGCCGGCCGCGTGCACCGACACCAGGCCGTCCGCGACCGCCGAGCCGACGCGCGCGAGGTCGAGGCATCCCAAAGGCCCGCGTTCGCCGACCCGCCGTTGCAGTGAGGGGCCGGGCACGTACGCGGTGGCCAGCCACGGCCGCGCGGCCTCCGGGTCGGCGTCGACCAGGGGAGCTGTGCGGTTGCCGCGCACCCGTGCGGCCGCGGCGACTTCGCGCGCGAACCGGGAGCGGAACTCGGGGTTGTTGGCCAACTCCGGCCGGATCAGTTTGAGTGCGACCTTGTTGCCGTGCCGGTCGGTGCCGAGGTAGACCACGCCCATGCCGCCGGCGCCCAAGCGGCGCAGCAGACGGTACGACCCGACGACGCGCGGGTCCTGCCGCCGCAGCCGCACCATCGTCATCGGGGGAGTTCTCCTCGCACGTGGTCGTTCCCGCCTGCGCGGACCGTCGATTGGGGCAGCCGAGCGGAGACGATCGGCCGTCTGGCACACACGGTAGAGGAATGTCCGTGCTTCCAGCGGTAACAACGCCCCGGAGCGAGCCGCGCAAAACCGGGTGACATCGTACGGCCGGACCGCCACCCTGGACGCGGTTCGGCGCTCAGCCGTCCTCGGCCCGCGCTGCGCGTCCGGGCCAAACCACAGTCGGTCCGGGGCCGTTGCGGAACCGGCCGGGCCACGCGGCGCACGCCGCCCATGGCGTCAACCGCCCGAAAACCGTCGAAATCCCCGACCCAAGGACCGTTTGTGCAGTCTTCCGTGACCGTGACCCCCGCCGAACTGCCCGACGTGCTGCTGCACGTGGCCGTGGTGCGACCGGTGTTCCTGTGGGGTGCGCCCGGCATCGGAAAGTCCTCGATGGTCCGGCAGTTCGCGGACGGGCTCGGCCTGGAATGCGTTTCGCTCCTCGGCACGCAGCTCGCGCCCGAAGACCTCATCGGTGTCCCGCAGATCGTCGACGGCCGCAGCCGCTTCTGCCCGCCCGAGCAGATAGCCCGCGACGAGCCGTACTGCCTGTTCCTCGACGAACTCAACGCCGCCTCACCGGACGTGCAGAAGGCGTTCTACTCGCTGATCCTCGACCGGCGCATCGGCACGTACGAACTGCCGCACGGTTCCGTTGTGGTCGGGGCCGGGAACCGCGCCACCGACAACGCGCTCGCGCGCCCGATGTCCTCCGCGCTCGCGAACCGTCTCGTCCACGTGCACCTGCGCGCCTCCGCCGCCGACTGGCTGACCTGGGCCGTGCACGCGGGCATCCACCCGTGGATCGTCGAATACCTCACGCAGCGCCCGGACCACCTGTGGAGTGCCCCGCCCAAGACCGAGGAGCCGTTCTCGACGCCGCGAAGCTGGCACATGCTGTCCGACACCCTGATCTCGTACGGCGACGCCGTACGCGGCCCGCGCGGCACCGACACCGTCGGCCTGCTCGCGTACGGCACGCTCACCCCCGCACACGCCGCCGGCTTCCTGGCATACCTCAAGACCGTCCGCAACGCGTACGGCCTCGACGCCATCGTGAAGGGTGCCGCGCGCTGGCCCACCGCGCCCGAGGACCGCGACCTGCTGTACTTCCTCGCCGAGACGTTCCGCGCCCGGCTCGTCAAAGAGCTCCCGGCGGACAGGCGGCACGCCTCGCCGGCAGTACGCCAGTTCGCGTTCCGTGCCAAGACCCTGCTCGTCGAACTGGCCGAGATATCCCTGGAGATCGCCCAATTGGTGATCGCCGACGACGAGCAGGGCGATTCCCGCCTGCCCGCGTGGTTCCTGGTCGACGCCGCGAAGGACATGCCGCGTCTGGTCGCGGCCCGCGCGGGGAAGTGACGCATGGCCAAACGCAGGTCCCCGGGCGGGGCGAGCGCCCAGACGGTCCACGACACCCGGCGCAGGGAGGCGATGGCCGCGGGCTGGGCGCGCGTACGCGAACACCCGGTCATGTGGCGGCTCGCCCGCGAGGCGGTGCTCTCGGACGCGCCGGCGGAGCAACCGGGCGGCTGGGCGCGGGTCACGTCGGTCGGCCGTGTCGACGCCGACCCGTACCGGGACGGCCGGCCGGACGAGTGGGCCTGGGTCTTCACCCACCTGCTGCTGCACCTCGGCCTCGGACACCTCGCCCCCGAACGCCTGCGCGAGGCCGGCATCACCCCCGGCGAGCCGATCCCCCAGGCGTACGCGGCGGCGTGCTGTGTCGCCGTCGAACGCTTCGCCCAGGAGGCCTTCCGCCTCGGAACCCCCCTCGTGCACCTGCCGGAACTCCCGGGCGGCGACGAACTGGCGCTCGCCGCCCGGTGGTCCGTCGAGGGCGTACCGCACGCGCTGCGCGGCCTCGGCCCGAACAGCCCCCGTCCGTGCTTGTGCTACATCCCCGAACCCAGCCGCCGCGACCCGAGCCTGGGCCCGTGGGACACCGACTGGCCGCAGTTGTTCGCACGCGGTCTCGCCGAATCGGCGCAGGCGGCCATGCAGAAGGCGAACGCGCGCGTGGGCGGGGCGGGGCGCAAGGCAGCCTCTGGGCCGTGGGACCGTGCGCTGGGCTGGTTCGTGTCCTCGTATCCGCTGCTCGGTGCGGTGGCCGCCGGGCTGACCATCGTCGACGACCCGGAGGTGGCGCGCGCGTGGGACATCTCCATCGCGGCGGTGAGCCCGAGAGCCGGGGAGATCTACATCAACCCGCGGGCTCGGCTCACCGAACGGGAGTGGCGTTTCGTTCTGGCGCACGAGATGCTGCACGCCGCACTCGGCCACGACCGCCGCGTCGCCGGCCGCGACCCCGAACTGTTCAACGTCGCCTGCGACTTCGTCATCAACGACTGGCTGATCCACATGGGCGTGGGCGACATGCCAGAAGGGCTGCTCTACGACCCGCAGTTGCACGGGCTGTCGGCCGAGGAGGTCTACGACACCCTGGTGACCGATCTGCGGCGCGCTCGGAAGCTGGACACGCTCGCCGGACGCACGCACGGCGGCAAGACCGGTGACGTGCTCGGCGATTGGCTGTGCGACACGCAGGCCGCCGACCGGCGCGGCAGCCGTTCCCGCGACCGCAGGCAGGCGGAGAGACGGGACCGGCGCGACCGCAAGGGCACGGCGGCACCGGCCGCTCCATGGGACCGCCCGGGCGCCCCGCGCGACGCCGTCGACCTCGACGCCTTCTACCGGCGGGCACTCGCGACGGGCCTGGAGTACCACGACTCGGCGCGCGGCCTCGTCCCCGCCGGGCTGATCGAGGAGATCCGGGCGCTCGAACACCCGCCGCTCGCCTGGGACGTCAGGCTCGCCCGCTGGTTCGACGAACACGTGCGCTCGCCGGAACACCGGCGCTCATTCGCCCGCGCGTCACGCCGCCAGGCAGCCTCCCCCGACATTCCGCGCCCGGGCCGCCACCTCCCCGAAGAGATCGCGGCGCGCTGCACGTTCGGTGTCGTGCTCGACACGTCCGGCTCGATGGAGCCCGAACTCCTCGGCAAGGCGCTCGGTGCGATCGCCTCGTACGCGGCGGCCCGCGACGTGCCGCGCGCCCGCGTGGTGTTCTGCGACGCTGCGGCGTACGACGCGGGCTACATGGCCGTCGAGGACATCGCCGGGAGCGTTCGTGTGCGCGGGCGCGGCGGCACCGTCCTGCAACCCGGCGTCGATCTCCTGCAACGCGCCGAGGACTTCCCCGCCGACGGGCCCGTGCTCGTCATCACCGACGGCTATTGCGACCGCGTGGTCGTGCGGCGCGAACACGCGTTCCTGGTACCGCGCGGCGCACGCCTGCCGTTCACGCCGAGGGGGCCGGTGTTCCACATCGCCTGACCGGTAGCCTTGCCCGGTTGCCGTGAGAGAGGACGGACCAACCGGATATGGGCGTGACGGACCGTCGAGAGATCGTCCAGCGGCTACGGGACACCTTCGCGTGGCGGGACACCCCCGTCGGGGTCTTCGCCGATCTCTCCGGCTGGTGGCGCGACCCCGAACTCCTGCGGATGCTCGGCCCGTCGCTCGCCGCGCTGCACACCGGGGCGCAGCCGACCGTGGTGGCCGGCATCGAGACGCGCGGCCTCGTCCTCGGCCCGCTGACCGCCCTGTCCCTCGGCGTCGGTTTCGTCGAGATCCGCAAGGAGTACCGCATCGCGGGCGAAGGGCAGCGCGAGGAGGACGACCCGATGCTGCGTGCGGGAACACCGCCCGGTTACCAGGACGGCGGGCTGACGCTGATCGCCCCGCGCCGGCTCTTCGGCCCGGGCGACCGGGTGCTGCTCGTCGACGAGTGGATCGAGACCGGAGCCCAGGCGAACGCGGTTCGACGCATGGTCGACGAGGCCGGAGCCGACTGGGCGGGCGTCTCGGTGATCGTCGACGCCTGCCCCGCGGACGTACGCGAACGCCTGTGCGTCAAGGCGCTGGTGACGGAGGATCAATTGCCGGGCTGAGCGCCCGCGCGCACCGGTCTTGCGGCTGTGGGGAGTTCACCGCGCACAACGCGCTCACGGCACGCGCGGCGCGCGCTGCCGGCGGCACCCGACACGGCCGGACCCCGCGGGGCGCGTCCCGGCATCGAACACCGCGGATTCCGCGGTGTTCCCGCCGTTCGGATGTGCCGCGCTCGGCGTCGTCGGCCGGTCGCCCCCGCGACGCCCGGCCCCGTCGTGTCTGATCCCGTCGTTCCCTGTCTGCTTTTCTTGTCGCCCGGCCTGCCCGGTCTGCCCGGTCGCCCGTGGCTACGCCGCGTGTTCGCGTTCCCGCAACAGCGCGGCCCGCTCGGTCTCGCCCATGCCGGCCCAGACGCCGCGCCGTTCAGGAACGGTCAACGCGTGGTCCAGGCACAGCCGGCGGACCGGGCAACTGATGCACACCTTCTTCGCGACGCGCTCACGGGCCCGGCGCTCACCGGGACGCTCCTGGTCGTCGCCGAAGAACAGTGCGGCGTCCATACCCCGGCAGGACGCGTCTTCCTGCCATCCGTACCGTGGCGGTGTCGGAATGGCGATCCTCGTGGTCCCCATCGCCCGGTTCTCCTCCTGCTGCTCGACCGGCACTCCCCGATCGGATGTCCGTTGGGCCTGTGCCGTACGGCCCCATGTCTCTATCCGACGCGTGTCCCGCCGTAATGGTTTCCGTGCGGCAGGAGTTTTCGTGCGAGAAGATGAGGGGCCGCTCGTCGTGCCGTCGCAACCGACGAGACAACACGCGTTCCAGGCGCGCTTCCTCCTGCGTCCCGTGACCGTTACGTGCCGTGTCGACCGCATTCGTCGACTCCCCGTCTGTTGCTCGGACTTCGACATCTACAGCTCGGTCACAACCCGTCCGCATCCTCCCCGCCCGTGCCCGGTACGGGTGTCCGTTGGATACCGTGGCGGGCACGGTACGGCCGGGGAACCCGGCGGTTGGGTGGAAACAGGAGGCGTTTAGTGGGCAGGACAAGGCGACGGATCCCCGCGGCAGTGCCGTTGGCTCTGTCCGTCGTGGTCACGGTCGCGCTCACCGGGTGCAGTGACGACGGCAAGGCCAAGGACACATCGCAACAGACCGCTCAGGAGTTCCTGGCCGCGTGGCAGGCGAAGGACATCGCCAAGGCCGCCGCCCTGACGGACGCCCCGGAGCAGGCCAAGACGGTGCTCACCGCCGCCCAGGGGCAACTCGGGCTCAACCAGGGCGAGTACGTGCCGGGCGTGTACACCAAGGCGGACGGCGACAAGCCCGCGACGCTGGAGTACAACGCGAAGCTCACCGTGCAGGGCATTCCGAAACCGATCGAGTTCAAGTCGTCGGTGCCGGTGGTCGAGGTGGACGGCAAGGCGGTCGTGCACTGGCAACCCACCATCGTGCACCCGCAGTACACCGAGGGCGCGAAGTTCAAGAACACCCGTGACGTGCCCGACCGCGCGCCGATCCTCGACCGCAACGGGCAGCAGCTCGCGGGCCCGACGCCCGCGGTCTCGATCTCGGTGTGGCCGGCCAAGATGGGGCCGAACGCGGAGGCGATCTACGCCGCGCTGTCCGACCCGGTCTTCGACAAGGACATCCCCAAGCTGCGGGAGGCGGTCGCCAAGTCCAACCCTGACATCGCCGTCCCCGTCGTCACGCTCCGCAAGGACGTGTTCGAGTCGAAGGCGAGCGCCAAGCTCGCGCCCTTCGGCCAGGCGATCGTCGTCAAGGACATCACGCTCCAGACCTCCGACAAGGCCAAGCAGCTCGTCGGAACGGTCGGCACCGCGACGGCCGAGATCCTGCAGAAGGAGGGGTACCAGAACGCCACCGCCGAGGACCAGGTCGGCGTGACCGGCCTCCAGGCCCGCTACCAGGCCGAACTGGCCGGCGTCGCCACCAGCAAGGTGACCATCCAGGGATCCAACGGCGCCGATATCGCCGTGCTCGCCGAGGTGCAGGGCCAGCCGGGAACACCGCTCAAGACCACCCTCGACCAGCGCATCCAGCAGTTGGCCGAGAAGGTGATCGCGGAGAAGAACGGCGGCAAGACCGCCGCCATCGTCGCCCTCGACGCCAAGACCGGCCAGATCCTCGCCGCCGCGAACAACCCCCCGAACGGCGCGAACATCGCCTTCACCGGCCAGTACGCCCCGGGCTCGACGTTCAAGACCATCACCGCCGCCGCACTGCTCCAGGCGGGCCTCAAGTCCGCCGACAAGGCGCCGTGCGAGAACACCCTCGTGGTCAACGGCCAGACGTTCAAGAACTACGACGGCCTGCAGCCGATTCCGGACGCCGACTTCCGAACCGACTTCGCCGAGTCGTGCAACACCGGATTCATCGCCCAGCGCCAGCGCCTGCAGAACGACAGCCTGAGCAAGGTCGCCGGCGAGTGGTTCGGCATCGGCCAGACCTGGGACGTCGGCGCGTCCACGTTCGACGGCTCCGTTCCGGCGGCGGCCTCCCAGAACGAACTGGCCGCGTCCATGATCGGACAGGGCAAGGTGGCCGCCAGCCCGCTCGTGATGGCCTCGGTGGCCGCGACCATCGCCTCGGGCACGTTCAACCAGCCCGTTCTCGTCACCGAGCCCATGCCGGCCGGCCGACTCGCGGCCAAGCCGCTGGACCCGGCCATAGGCGGTGAGCTGAAGAACCTCATGCTGGGCGTCGTCCAAAACGGCACCGCGGACATGCTCAAGGGCATCCCCGGGACCGTCGGCGCCAAGACCGGCACCGCCGAGTTCGTCGAGAACGGCAAGGTGCTCACCAACGGCTGGATGATCGCGTTCAAGAACGACATCGCCGTCGCCGTACTGGTCGAGAAGGGCGAGTCCGGCGGCAAGGCCGCGGGCCCGATCGTGCAGGCCTTCCTCAGCCAGGTCTGATCCTTCGGGAGTCTTGCGAACCCACGGCGGCCCCGGCGCTCTGCGCGCCGGGGCTGCCGTCCATCTGTCGCGCTTCGCCTCGGCGGGCGCCGGGTCAGTGACCGGCGTGCCCCCGCCGCCGCGCCGCCGAGGCCTGCTCCAAGGCCGTACGCAGGAACGCCGCCGCGTCGACGCTCTCCTGCGGGTCCGCCGACAACAACGCGTCGAGCAGGTCGGTGACCGCACCCAACGGCGAACCCACACCGGCCAGTTCCGCGAGCGTATGGGCGGACACCGCGAGATCCGGGCCCTCGCCGCGACGGGCCGTCCGATAGCGGCGGAACAACCCGGCGCGGTCGGGGAGATAAGCCCCGTTCAGCTCGCGCGCGAGGCGTACGGCGGTCTCGGACGGCATCTCGGCCGACCAGTCCCGCAGGTCCAACGCCTGCACGGCGTGGCTGCCGTTGTCGTCGGCAAGCGCGACCGCGCTGTCCAACAGCCGGTCCACCAGCAGCGGGCCAAGGCGCTCGGGCGGCAACGACGTGGCGTGGATGGGTGGATGACGCTGCATCAACTCGAACCAGCGGGAACCCACGACGCGCAAAATGCCGTGATACGTCGGACGCCACGGCTCCTCGGCGGCCACCGGGACCGCCGCATCGTCCTGTTGCTGCGGCACCCCGGGCAGCTCCTCCTCCGACGGTGCCTCCTCCGGTACCGCCGATCCCACCGCGAGGGCCCGAACCCCGGCCTCCGAGGCCTCCGAGGACTCCGAGGGCTCCGAACGCGCGGCAACAATCCCGGCGTTGGAAACCGGATCGCCGCCGACTGCCTCATCCGCGTCCTCACGATGCGGGCGGCACCGCCCGATCAACCGCATCGCGGTCGCCCGGTCCGAGGCATCGGGGGAGCGCATCAGGTGCTGGAGCTCGATCCCGACGTCCTGGTCACCGGCGTCGACCAGCGCCTCAAGGGCCACGGGACGCCGCGGCCCCGGCGTCGCCGCGAACGCGCGCACCCACATCACGACGGCCGGGTTGTCGCTGCCCGCCGCCGTGCGCACGAGATCGGCGAAGACGTCCGCGTCCGCGACCGACAGGGCGTCCATGAGCGTCACCGCCAGACGCGGGCGCAACGGCTCGGGCACCCCGACACAGACCAGGATCGCGAGCAGATCGGCGCGCGTCCCCGGGGCCGGGTGGCTTACGGCCAGGTCAAGCAGGCGCTCGGCAGGCTCGGGTGCGAGTGATTCGCACGCGTCGATCACGCTGACAACCTCCCGGCACCACCAGCGTCCGGCCCACGGCCTGTCCCCGGCCGATTCGTCGCTTCCCATGGTGGTACCCGGCACCCCTCCGGGGCCATACCCGGCACGCCGAGCGGCCCGGGTTTCCGACGCCGGTCCCCGTGACTCCGTGCCGGGAACGGGCCCACGGGCGCGGCCACCGTGCCGCGTTCGGACACGAACCGGCGGCGGTACGCGTTCCGGTGGCGCCAACTGGCAAGGATTCCAGGCGGAACACCGCGGCCCAAGGCTCAAGAACCCGGCCCGATAGGCCGATAGGTGTCGATAAGTGCCCACAGTCGTCCGGGCGTCCTCGCCCCCGACAGATCGGAAGCCGCATGTCGAACAACGTGACCCTGGGGCCCCGTGTGCCGGTCCTGCGCTCCACCGACGCGGAACGCCCCGTCGAACTGCGCTTCGGCCCGCACACCGACGCCGAAGGCCGCCCCACGGAGGAATGGACCGTCGAACGACTCACCCTCGCGCAGGCCGCGAGTCTCGTCGAGGACCTGGCCTCGATGCTCGGCCTCCCGGTCGGTGGCCCGCCGGACCTGCGCGTCGTCTCCTGAAGCCCCGTCCGCGGCGCTGACCGGCGACGCCCACCGCGACCTCCGCACCCGACAGGTCCGCGAACCGGGATCGTCCGGCGCGGTCGCCAGGCTCACGACGGCCCTCCTCCGCAACGCGACGCGCGTGGCGAGGAGGGCCGCCGAATTCCACCCGCCGCTGATCGCCGCGACACCGGCCCGGCACCGCGGCGATCAGCCCGCGCCGAGCCTGACCCGCCGGCTCGCCGAAGCCTGACGTTGCGCGCGCTGCCGGGGCAAGACGGCGTCTTGAGTGAGACATCTGAGGCAGCACGAATGGACATATCCGTCAAACGGAAGGTTTGGGCCACATGGGTGGTTGGGGTGGTCCCGGAGCCCAAGTTCTCGGGGTCTCGGGGGTCGGCGACCTAAGAATGTGACGCGTGATCAGCACCATGACCGGGGCGGCACGTCGTACCGGGCACGCCCCCTCCCGCTCCCGCACCGCGACGACCCCGCCTCCGGGCCGCGACGACGGCCTCGTGTCCTCCGGAACCCGGGTCCCCGGCCCCGCGCCCGAGCCGGCCGACGGATTCGCGGGTGTTCCCGGAGCCCCCACCGACCTGCAGGGCCCGCCCGAGCTGACCCGCCCCCGCCGCACCCGGCCGCCGCGCGTGCGCCTGCGACTGCCCGACGGCCAACACCTCGACGTCACCCTCGTGAGCTGGCACCAATACGCCGACGGCACATGGCGGGCCCGGGTGAGCTGGGCGCAGTGGGGTGCGGTCGTGCACGCCGGCGAGGTGCAGACCCGTAGCTGCGCGCAGCAGGCGTACGTCCCCGCCCGTGTGCTCAGCCCCCTGCCCGGCGAGGACTACCGGGCGGTCCGCCGGCACCGGCCCCGGATCAGCGTCCCCCGGCAGCCCTGACGACCCTGCGGACGGCGCGGGCGCGAATCCGTGCAAAGGGTGGCAGAGCGCCCGCCCGACGTCATCCGGTGTTCTTGTTTTTGAAATCCTGTTGCCCCCTGATCCGGGGCAGCGGATGCTGGCGGCATGTTCGATCCAGCAAGGAACAAGTCATGACCAGTCGGGCACGTGCCGCGTACGAGTCGGCCGACCCGGCCGGTCCCGCGCGCACCCCGGCCGGCCCCGCGTCGCCGAGCGACCTGCCCGCCCGGTTGCGCAGCGGCCACGGTGAGGGGGCCCGCCGCGCGGTCGCCACATGCGGCGCCGCGCGTGCGGAGGTCGTCGCCGCCCTCGACGACTGCGTCCTGCGCGACCCGCGCGCCGTCCCGGCCTCCGAGTCGCGTTCCTTGTATTACGCACGCCTTTACGCCGAGCTCGACGCGTCGCTCGACGCGCTCGCCGAGCACCTGCTGTGCGACGAGGACTGGACCGACGAGAACGCCGACCGCACCGCGCTTCCCCTCGCCGTCCTCGGCGACCTCGCCCGCGCCGACCGCCCCGAGGCCGTCGGCCTGCTGCGGCGCTACGCCGAAGAGGGCCGCGACTGGACGCTCGCACTCGACCACCTGGCCCGCGCCGCGGATCCGCGCGCCCTGGCCGGAATGCTCGCCCTCGCCCTCGAACGCGCGGACGACGACGAGCTCTACGACTGCGTGCGCCGAGGCACCGCCATGCGGCCGTGGCGCATGTGGGGCCTGGAGGACGAGCGCATGCGCGCCGTCGTCGAGAAGGTCGACTTCGACTGGTGGCGCTGGGAGCTGTCGCGTGGCAAGGGCACCGCACCCCGTACGCCGCTGACCGTCGACCAGGTGCTGTCGGAGGCGGCGGCGAGTCCGAGGAGAAGTTTCGTGTGCGGCAGACGCCTCGCGTCCGTCGCCACGGCCGAGCACCGGGGGCTCATTCTCGCGACCGCCTGGGCCGGTGCCGAGGGCGCCCGCGTCGCCGCGATGCGCTACCTCGGCGACGTCGGGGACCCGGCGCTGCTCGACCTTGCGGAAGCCGCGCTGACCAGCGCCGACACCCCCGCGCAGGTGCGTCACGCGGCGGCCTCGGCCGTAGGCGCGCTGCGCTCGGCCGAGGCCGTCGTCAGAGCGAGAGCCTGGCTTGCGGCCGACGGCCGGACCGGCGAAGACCCGGCGGCCGACGCGGCGCCCGCGGCGAGTTCGGGCCTGGCGCACGTCGCCGTGCGGATACTGGCCGGCGCCGGCGCACCCGCCGACGGGCCCGCGCTGATCGAGGCGCTGCGGCGATGTCGGCCCACAGCGGACCAGGACAAATTCACCCTCATCGACCTCGTCGACGGCGTCGGCAGACTCCGGCTCACCGACGCCCTCGAATCGGTACGCGGCGTCTACCACGACACCCCGTGCGCGGGTCTGCGCTCCCGCGCGGTGGACGCACTCGCCCGCATAGAGCCGGGCTTCACCGCGACGACCGCCGTCGACTGCCTGTGGGACTGCGAGGCCGAGACCCGGCTGCGCGCCGTCGACTGGGCGGATGTCACCGTGGACGGCGTCGCCGACCGCCTCCGCGTCCTCGCCCGCGATCCCGCCGAAACCGACGACGTGCGCGAAGCCGCCCGCCGCAGACTCGCCGCCACGTGACCGGAGTGGCGGGCCTCGCACGACGAACCGCGCGCCGGCGGTGCCCCCTTGCCGCCGCTCGGCCTACGACGCGCTTCGCGCGGAGCTCGTGGAGTTCGTGGAGTTCGCAGGGTTCCGTAGTCGGGTAAACTCACCGGTCGGTCGACCCGCCGCACGGGACAGCCGACAGACCGGCGTTCCGCCGGTGCGTCCGGCCGCCAAGTGGCTTCCTTCCCGGCCCCGGTCGTCCGCCGCGGCACCGGGAGGAAGTGTCGCGGGGACGCTCTACTCTTGTCGACCGTGACCGTTTCCGCCCAGGCTGCCCCTTCTTTCCGCGAACCCGGCGCGCGCCGGGGCACGGTCGCCATGCCCGGACCGCCGCCCGCGCCGGGTGGCGCCTCGTACCGTCCCGGGTTCACCGAGGAGGGTTTGGCCCGCCGCCTCAAGGCGCTCGCGTGTACCGCGCCGCTGCACGACCTGGAGGCGCGCAAGGTCAACCTCGCGGGCGAGTATTCGGTGTACGCGATGGCTGAAATCGGCCTGACCGCCATCGACTTGGTCACCGTGACCATGGACTTCGACACCGGCGCCGACCACGAGGAGGTCGTTGCACGGCTGCGCCCCCGGGTCGCCGCGCAGGCCCCCGAGCGCAGTGCCGCCGAGCACGAGCGCGTCGCCCGCTGGGTCTTGGAGAACCTCATCAACGTCGGCAACGTCGACCGGGGTTTCCGTGCCGTCTACGGCACATGGACGCACGGCGGCGGATACGTGCGCCGCGACTACGACTTCAAGCTCCTTGAGGAAGTCCCCGGCCCCGAGGGCGACATCTTCCTGCGCGCCACCGACGAGGCGGTCAACGTGCTCGTCGGCGCCCTCGACACCGACGTCACCAGCGCGCAGATCGCCGCCGAGGTCAAACTCGAACACCTCATCCGGCGCGGGCGCCTCGCCGAGGCGCGGTTCGCCGCCGAACAGGCCCGCTACCGCACGGTCCAGTACGCCGAGACGCTGCGCCGCGCGCTGGAGGCCACCCGTCGCAACGTCCGCGCGGTGGACTGGTTGCGCGCCGTACCGGACCTCATCGACGAGGCCCTCGACCACGTCGCGGACCGCTACCGGCACGAGAACGCCATCCTCACCAACATCCGCCGCGCCCGCGACGAGGCCGAGGACGCCGACCACAAGCGCGGCGCCGCCGAGTTGGTCGACATCGTGCAGGACTGCATCCGCCGCCACACGCAGTTGCAGACCCGCCTGTTGGAGGCCGGGCCGCTTTTTCGGGCCGAGCAGGACCGGCAGGCCTTCGCCGCCCGCCCACAGCGCCCCGGCCTCGACGTGTACGGCCAACTCCTGCGGCCCGTCCTCGAACTCCCGGTGGCCGACGCGCGTTTGGTCACCGACCGTTTCTTCGCGCGCGGCACCGGGCTGCGCACTCCTGTGTCCGTGCGCCTGCACGACCTCACCGAACTGCTGCTCACGCCACCGCTGGAACGCGAGCATCTGGGCGCCGAGGTGCCCGAGCCGGACCTGGTCGCGACACCCGACGACAGCCGCTTCAGCGAGGCTCAGCACGACGCCGCCGCCGCGCTGCTCGACATTCCGCCCGACGCGCCGCGCAGGTTGTCGGGGCTGCTGGCCGAGGCCCGCGCGAGCGACCCCGATCTGCCGTACCTTGTGGCGCTGTTGGCGTTCCACGCCGCATCGCCGCCGCTTGGCACCGCGCTGCGGCAGGGCGACCGCTCGCTGCTGGTCGCGGTGGACGACGGGGCCGAGCTCGACGATCCCGAGGTCGGCGGCGCGGACCTGATCGTCGGCACCGCTCTGCTCACCGCGGAAGACAGGCTCGGGAACGCTGCGGCCGACCCGTTGCACACCAGCGAACCACCCGACCCCATGGACCCGTCGGACGGACACCTGCACTCATGAACGACCCGATCGGCACCCCGGACCGGCCCGCCGTGCACCCTGGCGCGGGCCCGCAGCCGGCGGCGATGACGTCGGCCGATGTCAGCGACGCGGCCCGGCTCGTCGCCTTCGGCCTGCAACCGAAGCTGTTGCCGGCCCGCGACGCCGAATACGCCGAACTCGTGCGCCGCCACCGCGAGGATCACCGCTTCGCAGCCCTGTGCGACGCGGTCGCCGCCGGGCTCGGCCTCGTCGTCCTGGAGGTGTCGCCGCGCGCCGGCATGGCGGTGACCGCCGCCGAGGACTCGGTGTTCGCGGTCCGCATGAGCGACTACGCGCGCCGCGCCTCCACCGAGTCGACCGACCGGTTCCTGCACGGTCTCGCGCATCTGGCCATCGCGGCACTGGCGTTCCCGCGCGCGGACGACCTCGCGGAGGACTCCTACGTCGGCCGCATCAGCGTCCACGGCGTCGACGCGTTCGTCCGGCAGGCGTGCCGGCGCCTTGAGGAACGCGCCGAACAGACCGGCGAGAACAGCGACCCGGCCACCGACGCCCCCGGCTTGGAGGCCGCCTGGCGGGTGTACGCGCGGCGCAGCGCGACGGGTGCGACGAAGGACGCGCGGCGCTTGTCGGCGTCCACGACCGGCATCGTCGGCAAGGCCGTCGCGTTTCTCGTCGACTCCGGTTTCCTGCAACGCGTTTCCGACGACGCGGGCGGCACGTACCGCACCACCGCCCGCTACCAGCTCCAAGTGCGCGACATGGCCGGCAGCGCCGCGATGAGCGAACTCCTCGACCTCGGCATCGTCCCGGTGTCGGACGGCAGCGCCACACTGGTTCCCCCGGCCGACGACGCCGGCGAGCTGGTGCCGGGGGCGGGCCTGCCGTTCCACGGAGTCTGACCGCCGCACCCCCGCAGGACCCATCCCCACCCGAGAGAGAAGACCGCCGCCGATGTACGAGCTGTCCCGCGTCCGCCTGTTCTCCATCGGGCCCGCGGGTGCGCGCTACGCCGACACCGTGCTCGACCTGCGCGGCGTCGGCGAGCCGGTGCCGGACCCGGCGCCCCGGCAGGCCCAGCTCTTCGAGGGCGAGCCCGTCGGCCCGCCGCGGCGGCCGGCGCCGGCGGGCGTGCTGTTCCTGGAGAACGGCGGCGGCAAGTCGGTGCTGCTCAAACTGATCTTCTCGGTCATGCTGCCCGGCCACCGCAACACCCTCGGCGGCGCGAGTTCCGGCGTACTGCGCAAGTTCCTGCTCGCCGACGACTGCGGCCACGTCGCCCTCGAATGGCAGCACACGCTGACCGGCGAACTCGTCGTGGTCGGCAAGGTCAGCGAGTGGCGGGGCCGCCAAGTCTCCTCCGACCCGAGGAAGTTCGCCGAAGCCTGGTATTCGTTCCGGCCCGGCCCCGGCCTGACCCTCGACGATCTGCCGGTCGTGTCCGCCGGGCGGCGACGCACGATGCGCGGCTTCCGCGACGCGCTCGCGGAGACCGCGAAGCTCTACCCGGACGTCGACGTCGTCTGGGAGGAGATCCACGAGCGCTGGAACGACCACCTGGGCCAACTCGGACTCGATCCCGAACTCTTCCGCTACCAGCGCGAGATGAACGCCGACGAGGGTGAGGCCGCCGGGCTCTTCGCGGTCAAGAACGACGCCGACTTCGTCGACCTGCTGCTGCGTGCCGTCACCGACACCGCCGACACGGACGGCCTCGCCGACCTCGTCGACGGCTTCGCCGCCAAGTTGTCGCAGCGCGCCGAACTCACCGCCGAACGCGACTTCGTCGACGGCGCGACCGGCCTGCTGCACGCCCTCGCCGACGCCTCCGACCAGCGCACCCGCGTACGTGCCGCGCACCGCGCCGCCGAAGACGAAGCACGCTCCCTGGGACGCGGCTTCACAGCCCGTGCGGAACGCGAACGCGACCGGGCCGGCGAACTCGCCGAACAGGTCGCCGCCGCCGCCGAAGAGGTCGACGCCGCGCAACGTTCGCGCGCCCACACCGCTCTTGTCACCGCCGAAATCACCCATCGGCACGCCGGTATGCGCCTGGCCGCCGCCGAGGCGGACGCCGCCGCGCTGAAACGCGAACTGACCGAGGCACGCGGCGCGCACGCGGCCTGGCTCGGCACCGAGGCGGTGCTGCGGCACCGCTCCGCCGTCGACCGCGCCGAGCGCGTGGCCATCGCGATCCAGGCCGCCGAGCGCGACGCCGCACCCGCACTCGCCGCCCGCCAGACCGCCGCGGGCGCGCTCGTCCGCGCGCTCAACGCCGCCGCGGCCGTCGCCGCGGAACGCGCCGACGAGGAGGAGCAGCGCGCCGCCGACCTTCAGGCCCGGGGCGAGGCCGCGCAGCGCGCCGCCACTGTCGCCGCGACCGAGTCGCAGCGCACCCGCAGTGAGGCGGTCCACCTGCGGGCCCGGCTCAGCGAGGTCGGCAGCGAGCTCGATCAGGCCGTCGAAGCGGGCTGGATCGCCGCGGACGACGACCCGGCGGAGGCCGCGCAGCGTGCCGCAGCCGACGAGAAGGCGGCCACCGCCTCGTGGAACGAGGCCCGCGCGGCGGTCGAGCAGGCCACCGCTGCCGTACGCGACGCCGAGACCGAGCGAGGACGCGCCGAACTCGCCGCGGCCCGCGCAGCCGACAGACTGGCTGCCGCCGAGCAGGAACTGCAAGGCGTGCGCACCTCCGCCCGGGCGCTGCTCGACGACCCGCGCACCGCCGAACTGCTCAGCCTGGAAGCCCAGTCCGCGGGGTCGGCGGGATCGCAAGGCGTCCCGGGGCCCGCCGACGGCGCGGCCGGGGCCCAATCCGCCCGCGGGCCCCGCGGCGCCGGTCACGCACGCACCGCACGCGGCCCGGCGGGCACCGGCGACGCGCCCCACACCGCAGGCCCCGGAGCGGCAGCCGACCCCGCCGGCCACGCCGCGGTGCTCGACCGGGCCGCCGACGTCCTCGCCGGGCTCCTCGCCGACGCCGTCGGTGAAGGCGAGCGCGCGTTGTTCCAACTACGCACCGACGCCGCCGAGGACAGCCGCATTCTTGCCGCGCTCGGTGACGGCGGCCTGCTGCCGCCCGCCCCCGACGTGCTGGCCGCCGTCGAACTCCTGGGCGAACACGGCATTCCGGCCCTGCCCGGATGGCGTTACCTCGCCCAGTCCGTGCCGCCCGAGCGACACGCCTGCGTCCTCGACGCACACCCGGACCTGGTCGACGGCGTCGTTGTCACCGCCGCCGACCAGATGCAGCGCGCCCGGGAGGTGTTGGCCGAGGCCGCGCTGCTGCCGCGCTCGGCCGTCACCGTCGGTACCCCCGAGGCGCTGCTCGCCGACCGCACCGACGCACCGTCCGCCGACACGGTGTTCCTCGTCCCGCCGAACCCCGCGATGCACGACGAACGCGCCGCCGACACCGAACGCCAGGCGCTGCGCCGCCGCGCGACCGACCGCGACGACGCGATCCGCGCCCGCGCCGCCCGCCTCGACGGCGACCGCACGCTCGCCGGGCGGCTCGCCGCGTGGCGCGCCACCTGCCCCCCGGGCCGCGTCGCCGAACTCGTCGCGGCGCTGTCCGCGGCCACGGACGCGCTGGTCGAGGCCCGTGCGGCCGGTGCCGACGCGGAGGCCGCCGCAGCGACCGCGGAGACGGTACGCGCCCGCGCGGTCGACCAGCGCGACCGCCGCATGGACGCCGCGCAACTCGCCCGGCGCCGCGCCGACACGCTCGCCGCCCTGGCGTTCCGCCTGCGTGAGCGCGCCGGATGGACGCGCCGCATCCGCGAGCTGGACCAGGAGACCGGCGAACACGAGAGTGCCGCCGAAGCCAACCTCGTCCTCGCCCGAGCCGCCGACCAGGACCGCCGCCAGGCCCAGCGGGCCGCCGACGACGCCCGCCGCACCGCCCGCGCGCTCCTGGAGGAACGCGCCGAGATCAGCGGCCACCTGCGTATGGCGGCCACCGACTCGGCCCCTGACGACGGCGACACCACGGAGGCAGGCGACGCCCCCGGCGCACTGCCCGCGCTGCGCGAGGCGTACCGCACGGCGTCCGTGCTCTACGACAAAGTCGGCGTCGGCGCCGACCTGCGTGCCGAGCAGGCCCGCGCGGAGAGCGAACAAGCCGCCGCACAGGCCGCGTTGGACCGGTTGTCGGCGCGCGTACGCAAGCACGCCGGCGAGCTGCTGGCAGGGCCGGACGGCGCCGCCGGGCCCGCGCGCCTGGCCGCCGCCGCCCGCGCGGAAGAACACGTGCGCACCCTCGAAGGCCGCACCGACGCCGCCAACGAACTCCTCGGGCGCCTGCGCGGCGAGGTCGAACGCCACGCCCCCGGCGACGGCCGAGAGGCACACGTCGAACTGCCGGCGGACCGCGTGCCGCGCGATCCCGCCCACGCCCAGGAGCTCCTGCGCGAGGCAGCCGCCGAGCACGCCGGGTGGAGCGAGCGGCTGGGCGCCGCGCGCGACACCCACGCGCGGCTGGTCCGGGCGCTCTCGGAGGCCGAATCCGGCGCCGCGGTGTTCGCGGAGATCGCCGTCTCGCTCACCGACACGTTGCCGTCCGTCGAGGCGTCCTTTGACGAGACCCCCGAGGCGTTCGACGGCAGCGCCGCCGAGGCCCGCGACGCGGCTGCCGCGTGCCGCCGCGCACTCCGGACCGCCGCCGGCGAACTGACCGCCGCCGAAGGCCAGGTCCGCGAACGCGCCGAAGCCGTCGTACGGCACGCCGGCGCGGCCCGCTTCGAGCAAGTGCGCATGCCCGCGCGCCAGCAGATCCGTGAGCTTCCGCTCTCCGCCCTCCCCGAGCACGCCCTCGCCTGGGCCTCCGCGTTCGAGCCGAGACTGCGCGTGCTCACCGACGAGCTCGCCCAGATCGAACGCAACCGCGACAGCATCGTCGACCGCCTGCGCGGCATGGTCGAGGCGTCCCTCACCACGCTGCGCGCCGCGCAACGGCTGTCCCGGCTGCCCGACGAACTCGGCGAGTGGTCCGGCCAGGAGTTCCTGCGCATCCGCTTCGACGACCCGGACGCCGCACACCTGTCCGAGCGCCTCGGCGAGGTGGTCGACGAGGCCACGCGCGGCACCCGGCGCCCGGGAGGCTCGGCCGGCCCGGTACGCCGCGACGGTATGACGCTGCTCCTGCGCGGCGTGCACGCCGGTCTCGACCCCCGCGGCGTCCAGGTCGAAATCCTCAAGCCCGACTCCGTGCTTCGCGCCGAACGCGTGCCGGTGGGCCAAATGGGTGACGTCTTCTCCGGAGGGCAGCTCCTCACCGCCGCCATCGCCCTCTACTGCACGATGGCCGCGCTGCGCAGCAACGACCGGGGCAGGGCGAGGCACCGGCACGCCGGGACGCTGTTCCTCGACAACCCGATCGGGCGCGCCAACGCCTCCTACCTGCTGGAGCTGCAACGCGCGGTCGCCGACGCGCTCGGTGTCCAACTCATCTACACGACAGGGCTGTTCGACACGACCGCGCTCGCCGAGTTCCCGCTCGTGGTCCGGCTCCGCAATGACGCCGACCTCCGCGCGGGCCTGAAGTACATCTCGGTGGAGGAGCACTTGCGTCCCGGACTCCCGCAGCCCGACCCCGACATCCCCGACGGCCTCGGGCAGATCCACGCCACACGCGTCTTCCGCAAACCGCCCGACAGCGCGGAGACGGCCGCCGTACCCGCGCAGCCGCACCCGCACGACACGCCGGGAGTCAGCGTGCCGTAGTGCGGTCCGGCGGATCTCCGCGATCGGTGTGTTTTCGCCCGGGGGAGTCGGTCGTGATCGGCGGCGTGCGGTCGCGAGGTGCGGTCGCGAGGTGCGGGCGGGGAAGGGCAGCGGGCAGGGGAGACCCACCGGACGGGCCTCGGGCCCGCAAGGGCCGACGCGGTACCGCCGCCGCGACTCCACAAGCTGCCGGACCGGGCAGACCGCCCGACCTTGCCGCGTTAGTGTGGAAACGGCGATCTTCGACACGGTGAGGGATTTCATGGCGTTCGGCGAGTACGACCTGGGGATCCGCGAATACGCCGGAGAAATCCGCGAGTTGGGATCCCGGTGGCTGGACCGGCTGCTCTCCGATTCGGCCGTGGACCAGTCCGGCGGCAACGTCGTCTGCTCGCCGACCGGGCTGTGGCTCGCCCTCGCCGCCATCTCGTGCGGAGCCCTCGGCGACACCGCCGAGGAACTCGCCGACCTGCTCGGCGTCGCCGGCCCCGAAGCCGAACCGCTGGTCACCGCTGTGGCCCGGGACCTCGCCGCGACCGAGGCACTGGCCGTGGCGACCGGTGTCTGGAGCGCGAGCCCGGTCCGCGACGAATTCCGCGGCGGCCTCCCCGACATCACGTTCGGCGAACTCGGCGACCCCGCCGCCATCGACGCGTGGATCGCCCGCGCGACCGGGGGAATGATCGATCGAGCCCCTGGCGTACCGAGCGACGACGCTCTCCTTGTTCTCGTCAACGCCCTTGCCCTCAAAGCCCGTTGGGCCGAGCCGTTCGATCGCGACCTGACGATGGACGCGCCGTTCCGCCCCCGCGACGGCGACTCGGCGAGCGTCCCGATGATGTTCCGCGAGGTTCCCGCCGCGGACGTGTGGACGGTCGGCGCACACGGCGGCCCGGTCCATATCGTCGAACTGCCCTGCGCCGGCGACCATCCCGCACTCATCAGGTTCGCGCTCGGTCCCCGGGGCATGGCACCGGCACCGGTGATGTCCGCCGCGTGGGCGCCGCGCAGTATCGGCAACCCGATCACCGAAGAGGAAGTCGTCCTACGGCTCCCACGCTTCGGCCTGCGGACGTCGTTGCCCGTCCACGACCACCTGCCCGCTCTCGGTGTCACGCTCGCCCTCGCACGGCACGCCGCGGAATTCGGTGCGCTGTCGCCCGACCCGCTCTACATCGACCGAGTGGACCAGGAGTCACTGCTGCGCGTGGACGAGGAAGGCGTCGAGGCCACCGCCGTCACCGAGGTCCGGATGGAGCTGATGGGCTTCACCCACCACCCGTCCACTCTTCGTCTGACGTTCGACCGCCCCTTCGGCTGCGCGGTGATGGACGCCTCGGGAACCGTCCCGCTGTTCGCCGCCTACCAGGCGACGGTGCCGCGTCTCATCTGACACGGTTCCAACCGGTTGTGCCGGCCTCAAACGGTTTTCCCGGGTTGCGGGCCCGCGCCCGGGTAGCGTTCGCGCATGGTCGACTCCTCCGGATCCGCCCGGTCGCTCCGCACCCCCATCAGTGCCGCCGACATCGAATACGCCGTGGCGCTCGCCATCGCGGCATTCCGACGCGCCCCCGAGGGCGCCGACTGGCACGCCCCTGCGGGCACCCTGGAGTGGGACTGCTGGGAGACCGCCGAACACCTCGTCGACGACCTGCTGCAATACGCGTCGCAACTCGGTCCGGCGACACCGCCCACGACCATGGACACCCCGTATCGTTACGCCGCGCTGCGCCCCGGCGGGCCTGCCAACGCGGTCTTCGTCGACCGCGTGAAGGGCGCGGAAGGGCTGTTTGCGGCGCTGGAGGCGACCGCGGGCATGCTCGCCGCGCTGGTGTCGCTGCGTCCGACCCACGTGCGTGCGTACCACGGCTACGGCATCGCCGACCCCGAGGGATTCGCCGCGATGGGGGTGGTCGAGACATTGGTTCACGCCCACGACGTCGCGTCCGGCCTCGGCACGGTGTTCGTGCCGCCGTCCGACCTGTGCGCCCGTACACTCGGACGTCTTTTCCCCGAAGCCCCGACCGACACCGACCCGTGGGCGACGCTGCTGTGGGCCACCGGACGCGCCGACCTGCCCGGGCGCGAACGCGTCGTCGGCGATTGGCGCTGGCACTCGGCGCCGCTGGAAAGCGAGGTCTGAGCCCCCGGCCGACCGACGCGACTGACTCGCGGGGCGGACCCGACCCATGCCGGCCCCGCCCCCGCCCGACGCGCACACACGGCCGACTCGCACCGCCCACACCTGCACCGGGGCCGCACGCGAGACGCGATCCTGGCAGCCATCGACGCCGACGCGACGCCGCTGCGCCTCGTGCTGGGCAATGACGCCGTGGACGCGGTCCTGGCCCACGCCGACCAGGTGCAGGCCGACGTGCGGGCGTGGGAGAAGGTCGCCCGCAACCTCGACTTCGTCTGACCCGACCGGGCCACGCGGCCGGTGCGGTAGGTCTCAGTGGTGGAAGGCGCTCGCGGACGCGTCGGCCGACGCGGTCCCCTGGCCGAGTCGTTCGCATGCTCGGCTGAGGTCGGCGAGCAGCAGGTCGGCGAGGTCGTGGCTGAAACCGTTGCGGACCACCACGCGCAGCACCGCCAGGTCGGTGCGGTTCGCGGGGAAGGTGTACGCGGGCACCAGCCATCCGCGCTCGCGCAGCGCCCGGGACACCTCGAACACGGTGAAGCGCGTCTCGTCGGCGCGGATGCGGAAGGCGAAGACGGGGAGTTCGTCGCCTCGGGTCAGCAGCTCGAACGGCCCGAGGCGCGCGACCTGCGACGACAGATACGTCGCCACGTCGCGGCAGCCCTGCTGCACCCTGCGAAAGCCCTCGAAGCCCAGCCGCAGGAACGTGTAGTACTGCGCCACGACTTGCGCGCCCGGCCGCGAGAAGTTGAGCGCGAACGTGGGCATCTCGCCGCCCAGGTAGTTGACGTTGAAGATCAACTCCTTCGGGAGCGACGCGGCATCACGCCACAGCACCCATCCGATGCCTGGATAGACCAACCCGTATTTGTGCCCCGAGGTGTTGATCGACGCGACGCGCGGGAGCCGGAAGTCCCAAGCCAGGTCCGGGTCGAGAAACGGCGCGACCATGGCGCCCGACGCGCCGTCGACGTGCACGGGGACATCCGGACCGCCGCGCGCCCGCAACGCGTCGAGGGACGCGCAGATGTCCGCGACCGGTTCGTAGGAGCCGTCGAACGTCGAGCCCAGCACCGCGACCACGCCCACGGTGTTCTCGTCGCACAGCGCCGCCGCCTCGTCGGCGCCCAGGTGGAACCGGTCGCCTTCCATCGGCACGTATCGCGGCTCGACCTCGAAGTAGTTGGCGAACTTCTCCCAGCAGACCTGGACGTTGCTGCCCATGACCAGGTTCGGCCGGTCACACGCGAGCCCCGCCGCCCTGCGCCGCTGCTGCCAGCGGCGCTTGAGCGCGAGACCGGCCAACATGCCGGCCTCGCTGGAACCGGTCGTCGAGCAGCCGACCGCGCCCTCGGGGTCCGGAGCGTGCCACAGGTCGGCCAGGATCGCGACGCAGCGGTTCTCCAGCACCGCTGTCTGTGGGTACTCGTCCTTGTCGATCATGTTCTTGTCCGCACACTCGGCCATCAGGACCCTTGCCTGCGGTTCCATCCACGTGCCGACGAACGTGGCCAGGTTCAACCGTGCGTTGCCGTCGAGCATCAGTTCGTCGTGGACGATCTGGTAGGCGGTGTCGGGATTGATTTCGGTCGCCGACAGCTTGTGGCGGGGGAGTTGCAGAGGCTCCCGGGAGAAGAGCGGGTTCGCGATGATGTCGCGGTGCAGACCGGACGGTCCGTCGGGATGCCGCAGGACCACTGTGGGCCTCCATATGATCGTTCGCCCTCGCCGAATGAAAAGCGACCATATGGTGACGAATAGCCCCCCGTTGCCGTGACATGCCGACCGATGCTTTGGGCGTGTGTGGTAGTTGTGAGGTCGACTTCGTGGAGGCCCAGGTGACCACCGAACACGCGTACCGCTACGGCATCACCGTGCCGCTCAACGCTCCGCTGTCCGAACACCCGCGGCTTGTCCGCGAGTTGGTGGCGGCCGGTTACACCGACGTCTGGTCCGCCGAGGTCGACGGCCTCGACGGGCTCACGCCGCTCGCGGTGGCCGCGACCGCGGATCCGTCGGTGCGGCTCGGCACGGCCATCGTCTCGCCGTACACGCGCGGCCCGGCGACTCTCGCGATGAGCGCGGCCGCCATGGCGGAACTCGCGCCGGGGCGTTTCCACCTCGGGATCGGCGCGGCCTCGCAGATCATCGTCGAGTCGTGGAACTCCGCCGAGTTCGACCGGCCGTACCAGCGCGTGCGTGACACCGTGCGCTTCCTGCGCGCCGCGTTCGCGGGCGAGAAGGTGACCGAGGAGTACGAGACCTTCTCCGTGCGCGGCTTCCGCCTCGCCCGGCCGCCGCAGACCCCGCCGAAGATCTTCGTCGCGGCCCTGCGCGAGGGCATGCTGCGCCTCGCCGGCCGGGAAGCGGACGGCGCGATCATCAACTGGCTGTCCCCCGACGACGTTCGGACCGTCGTGCCGCACGTGCACGCGGGCGGGCCCGGCAAGGAGATCGTCGCGCGGATCTTCGTCTGTCCGGTCGACGACCCCTCGCACGCCCGGTCGGTCGGCCGCCGGATGATCACGTCGTACCTGAATGTGCCCGTCTACGCGGAGTTCCACCGCTGGCTCGGGCGCGGCGACGTTCTCGCGCCGATGTGGGACGCGTGGGCGGCCGGCGAGCGCAAGAGGGCCCTCGAACTCGTGCCGGACGAACTCGTGGACGAACTGATCGTGCACGGCAAGCCGGAGCACTGCCGGGCGAGGATCCAGGAGTACGTCGACGCGGGGGTCACCGTGCCGGTCCTCGGGGTGATCGGCACCTCCCCGGACGCGGACCCGATGGAGGCGGCGCGGTTGCTGGCCCCGGTCGGCTGACGCGGGTCACACCGGTTGCGCCGTCTCCCCGTCACTCCTGTCGGACCGGTCGCACCATGCACTCGCGCGGCCACCGGTCGAGGCCGTGCTCGGCTTCCCGGCGGCACAACTCCGCGAGCTGTGGGGTGACTTCGTCGTCGCGCAGGGTCCGGAACCCGACCCGGCGGTAGTAGGGCGCGTTCCAGGCCACGTCGGAGAACGTGGTCAACGTGAGTGCCGGGAAGCCGTGCCGTGCCGCGTGCCGGGCGGCGTGGTCGATCAGCGCACGGCCGACCCCGCGCCCTGCCGCGTCGGGGTGCACGGACACCTGTTCCACGTGCAGGTTGCCGTCGACGGGTGCGGCGACCAGGTAGGCGACGACGTGCTCGGTGCGGCCGCGCGCCTCCCCGGTTCTGTCGACGGCGACCCACGCGCGTCCGGCCCGCCGGAAAGCGTCGAGTTCCTCGACCGACAAGGGCTCGTCGTCGGCGATCTCGGGCATGCCGACGGAGCGAAAACACGCGCCCGCGGCCCGCTCGATGTCGCGTAGTACAGGCAGTTCGGCCTCACCGGCCGGGCGAATCCGCACCGTCGCCTCCCGTTCCGTGCTGCTCGCCTTCACCTCTGCTCCGCGTCGCCGAGCGACGCGAGCAGCGCACGCAGGCCGTCCCGCAGCGCGTTGCGCTCCTCGGTGGTCAGCGGGGCGAGAAGGCGTTCCTCGGTGGCCAGGTGATCGGGAAGCGCGGCGTCGATCAGCACACGCCCGGCGTCCGTGAGACCGACCAGGCGGTTCCGTCCGTCGGCTTCGCTCCTCGTACGCGTCACCAGCCCGCGCGCCTCCAGCCGGTCGAGGCGCTGAGTGATCGCCCCGGACGTGACCATCGACGCGCGCATCAGCTCGGCCGGGGTCAGCCGGTGCGGGGGAGCGCTGCGCCGCAGCGTCGCCAGTACGTCGAATGACGGACCGTCGAGTCCGTGCATCGCGAACGTGCGTGCGAGTTCCGTGCTCACCAGCCGCGCCGCCCGTGACAACCGGCCGAAGACGGCCATCGGGGATACGTCCAGGTCGGGGCGCTGGTCGCCCCACTGCGCGAGGACCAGGTCCACGTGATCCGTCATGCCGCCAGGCTAGCGGATATCTTAGCGTTGAGATATATTCTCTTAGTACTAAGAGATTATTCTCGTGAAGGAGTGCCTCATGCGTATCGCCGTGTTCGGAGCAGCGGGCAACGTGGGCAGCCGGGTCGTCGCCGAGGCATGGGCGCGCGGCCACGAGGTCACCGCCGTCGTACGAGGTCACCGCAACCTGAGCGGGCTTCCCGCCGACGTGGACGTGCGTACCGGAGACGCCCGCGACCCCGACGACGTCGCGGCGGCCACCGTCGGCCAGGACCTGGTCATCACCGCGACCCGCCCGGCTCCCGGCCGCGAGGCAGAACTGCCCGAGGCCACACGGGCGTTGCTGGCCGGCATCGGCAAGACGGGGGTGCGTGTCCTCGCGGTCGGCGGCGCCGGCAGCCTGACGGTGCCCGGTACCGGCGGTCGCACGGTCGCCGGCATGCCCGATTTCCCGGCCGATTGGGCGCCCATCGCGGCGGCGTGCGCCGAGCAGTTGGACGTGTACCGCGCCGCGCCCGCCGAGATCGACTGGGCGTACCTCAGTCCCGCCGCGATCCTGGAACCGGGCGAGCGGACGGGGGTGTATCGGCTCGGCGGCGACACGCTGCTGGTCGACGCGGACGGCAACTCGTCGATCTCGACGGAGGATCTGGCGGTCGCGCTCCTCGACGAAGCCGAGCGGCCCCGCCACCACCGCACGAGGTTCACGGTCGGCTACTGACTGAAGGCGGGCCCGCCCGACTCGGGCGGGCCGCACCTCTAGCGCGTCACGACGACCGACGAGCCATGGCCGAACAGCCCCTGGTTGGCGGTGATGCCGACCTTGGCGTCCGGCACTTGGCGGGCGCCGGCGCATCCGCGCAACTGCCATGTCAGTTCGCACACCTGCGCGATCGCCTGGGCCGGGACCGCTTCGCCGAACGACGCCAGGCCGCCTGACGCGTTCACCGGGATGCGGCCGGTGATCTCGGTCTCGCCGTCGCGCAGCAGCTTCTCCGCCTCACCGCGCCCGCAGATCGCCAGATCCTCGATCCAGTCCGACTCCAGTGCGGTGGACAGGTCGTACACCTCGGCCAGGCTCAGGTCCTCCGGGCCGAGACCGGCCTCCTCGTACGCCGCGTGCGCGAGTGACGCCCGGAAGGACAAGTCGCCGGGGGGCACCGCGGCGGACGAATCGGTGGCGATGTCCGGCATCTCGATGATCGCGCTCGGGAACGTCGGAGTGACCGTCGAGACCGCCGATATCCGCACCGGGCGGGTCGTGTGCCGGGCTGCGAACTCCTTGCTGCACAGCACGATCGCGGCACCGCCGTCCGAGGTGGCGCAAATGTCCATCAGGCGCAGCGGATCGGCCACGACCGGCGACGCGGCGACCTGCTCGGGGGTGAACGCCTTGCGATAGCGCGCGTTCGGGTTGTGCAGGCCGTTCTTGGCGTTCTTGACCTTCACCCGGGCGAAATCCTCGACGGTCGCGCCGTAGAGGTCGATGCGGCGGCGTGCGTACAGCCCGAAGTACGTCGGGTTGGTCGCCCCGAGCACGGCGAAACGCACCCAGTCCGGATCGTCGGGACGGTCGCCGCCGACGGGTGCGAAAAAGCCCTTGGGCGCGGCGTCGGCACCGACCACCAGGGCGACGTCGGCCAGACCGGCGAGGATGTGGGCGCGCGCGTTGGCGATGGCCTGCGAGCCGGACGCGCACGCCGCGTACGAGCTCGACACCCGGGCGCCGGTCCAGCCCAGCGCCTGTGCGAAGGTCGCGCCCGCGACGAAGCCGGGGTAGCCGTTGCGGATGGTGTCCGCGCCGGCGACGTACTGGATGTCGCGCCAGTCGAGCCCGGCGTCGGCGAGCGCGTCCTGGGCCGCCTTGACGCCGTACTCCACGAAACTGCGGCCCCACTTGCCCCACGGGTGCATGCCGGCACCGAGGACGACGACCTCGTTCATACCGCGGCCCCCGTCGGCTTGAACTTCCAGGTGGTGAAGACCTGTTCGTCGGTCTCGTAGAGCACCCCGGGGACGATCTCGACCTCGGCGCCGACGGTCAGGTCGTCGACGGTGACGCCGGGCTCGGCCTGGCCGAGGACGATCATGCCCTCCTCCGCCAGCCGCACCGCCACGATTGTGAAGGGCTCCCACTCCGTCTCGGCGTCGGAGATGTACGGCGCGGGCGGCCGGTACCCCGCGTTCGTGTATGACCACACGGTGCCGCGTCCCGACAGCCTGACCTCCTCGAACTCCCGGCCCGCGCAGGCGGGGTTCCGGCAGAAGGCGTCCTGTCGGGGGAAGAACACGGTCCCGCAGGCGGTGCACCGGGTACCGAGGAGGCGGAACTCCCCGTCGTCCGTGGTGAACCAGCCGGGGACCACAGGCTTGCGGTCCTTCATCGCGCGGGCCTCCTTGGCGTCGGAAACGGCCCCGCCGACCCGAAACGGGCATGCGGCGGCTCGGGTAGGGCCGGCGAAAGCCCCACCCGTCTATTCTGACGGTACGTCAGTTCTCTGGGGCAAGACGCCGGGCAACACCGATCCGCCAATCGAACACCGCACGACCGGGCACGGGTGTTACCGCAGGTAACGAGGCCGTGTCTCCCGTCGCCTGTCCACCGTCCGAGCGCGCGCCGAACAGCGCTGCCCGCCACATCGGGTGGCATCCTCGGGACAGATACGACTGCCCGGAGGTTCGCCCATGCCCGCCGTGCCCGAGCCGCCCGCCGCTCCCGAGGTTCTGTGGCGACCCTCGGAAGAACGCGTACGCGCGGCCCGCATCACGGACTTCGCCACCCGCACCGCCGAGGCCCGCGGTATCGACCCGTTCACCGACTACGCCGACCTGTGGGCCTGGTCGGTCGCCGAGCCCGAAGCCTTCTGGGCCTCCGTCTGCGCCTACTTCGACGTCGCCTTCAGCGCCCCACCCACGCGCGTGCTCGCCGACGCGGCCATGCCCGGAGCGGTCTGGTTCCCCGGTGCGCGCCTCAACTACGCCCGGCACGCGCTGCGCCGCGCCGAGACAAACCCGGACGAAACAGCGATCGTGCACCTCGGCGAGGCGCTCGACCCACGCGAGATCACGTGGGGCGAACTCCGGCGCTTGGTCGCCGCGTTCGCCCACCACCTGCGAGGGCTCGGGGTGGGCCCGGGCGACCGGGTGGCCGCGTACCTCCCCAACATCCCCGAGGCGGTCGTCGCGATGCTGGCCTGCGCCGCCGTCGGGGCCGTGTGGTCGTCCTGCGCCCCCGACTTCGGCGCGCGCAGCGCACTCGACCGCCTGCGGCAGATCGAACCCGCGGTGCTCATCGCGGTGGACGGCTACCGCCACGCCGGCAAGGACATCGACCGCCGCGGTGAAGTCGCCGCAATCGTCCGCGAGTTGCCGACCCTGCGGCAGACCGTCCACGTCCCGCTGCTCGGCCACGCCGCGCCCGAAGGCGCCGTGGCCTGGGGGGACACCGTTCACGGGGACCATGAAGTCGCTTACGAGCCAGTCGATTTCGACCACCCGCTGTGGATCCTCTACTCCTCCGGCACCACCGGCCTCCCCAAGGCCATCGTGCACGGCCACGGCGGCATCCTGCTCGAACACCTCAAGCACAACGCGCTCCACCTCGACCTCGGCCCGGCCGACCGGTTCTTCTGGTTCACCTCCACCGGCTGGATGATGTGGAACCTCCTGGTCGGCGGCCTCCTCGTCGGCTCCACGATCGTGCTGTACGACGGCAGCCCCGCCTTCCCCGACCCCGACACGCAGTGGACCGTCGCCGAACGCACCGGCACCACCGTCTTCGGCACCTCCGCGGCCTACCTCATGGCCTGCCGCAAACACGGGCTGCGCCCGCGCGAGACCCATGACCTGTCGCGCGTACGCTGCGTCGGCACGACCGGATCCCCGCTTCCGCCCGATGGGTTCCGCTGGGTGTACGAGGACGCCGTCCCCGATGTCTGGCTGGCGTCCGTCAGCGGCGGCACCGACGTGTGCAGCGGCTTCATCGGCGGCGTCCCCACCCTCCCCGTTTACTCCGGCGAGCTCCAGGCGCGGCTGCTCGGCTGCGCCGTCGAGGCCTGGGACGAGGAGGGCCGACCGGTGACCGACCGGGTCGGGGAACTCGTCCTCACCGCCCCGATGCCGTCGATGCCCACGATGTTTTGGAACGACCCGGACACATCGCGCTATACCGCGAGTTATTTCGACACGTATCCCGGCGTGTGGCGGCACGGCGACTGGATCACGATCACGTCACGGGGAACCGCCGTCGTCCACGGCCGCTCCGACTCGACACTGAACCGCCAGGGCATCCGCATGGGTTCCGCCGACATCTACGAAGCCGTCGAACGCCTGCCCGAGATCACCGAATCGCTGGTCATCGGCGTCGAACAACCCGGCGGCGACTACTGGATGCCACTCTTCGTCGTGCCGGCGCCCGGAGTCCGGCTCGACGACGCGCTGCGCACACGCATCAAGGACACGATCCGCACACAGGTTTCGCCGCGCCACGTCCCCGACGACATCATCGAGGTTCCCGGAGTGCCGCACACCCTTACCGGCAAACGCCTCGAAATCCCCATCAAACGCCTCCTCCAAGGCCACGCCGCAGCCGAGGCCGTCAACCCCGGTTCGGTCGACAATCCCGACCTGCTGCGCTACTACGCCGGCCTGGCCGCCGAACGCGCCTCGGGCCCCGACGAGACCGCCTGAACGACGCCTATGTGGGCGGTGGTACGGTGCTTTCTCGGCACGTACACCTTGGCGATTGTGCGCCGGTGAGGCAGACCCTCGACAGGCTCGGCATCGTCGCCCACGGGGTAGGCCGCACAAGCTCCGGCCGCGCGCGAGCACAACCCGACCGGGGCCGCGACCGGCCGATATTCTGACCGCGGCCGTGTTCTCCGGCCATCCGTGCCTGACGTGGAGTCCGCTACAGACATGTCCTTCCACCGCGTGCTCGTCTCGTCCTTTCGCGAGCTGCTGACCCTCGCACCGCGGGCTCCGTTCACAGGCAAGAAGGACAAGACGTTCCGCCGAGGACGACTTCTGCTCATGGCCGGTATTCCGGCGGCGCTGCTGACGGTCGGGCTGTGGGTGTGGTGGTCGGTCACCCAGGACGTCATCTTCTGGCGAATGCTGGACTTGAACGTCTACTACGGCGCGGCCGAGTCGCTCGAGCGAGGCCAGCAACGGCTTTATCGCGAGAACCACGGCGACTGGGAACTCCCCTTCATCTATCCGCCCTTCTCCGCCTACATCTTCTACAAGCTCCCGTTCGGCTTCGGCGGCCTGCAATGGGCCATGACCGTGACGAGCTTCGTCTCACTCGCGGTCATCGTGTGGGCGGCGTGGGGCATGCTCGGCCACCGCCGCACGTGGGGGCGCGTCGGCATCACACTGCTCACCTTCGCCGCCGTCGTGTGGTTCGAGCCGGTGGCGTGGACCCTGATCTGGGGTCAGGTCAACCTCGTCCTGCTCGCCCTCGTGCTGGTCGACCTGTCGTTCCCCGACTCGCGGCGGTGGAAGGGCATCGGCATCGGCATCGCCGCCGGCCTCAAGCTCACACCGGCGATCTTCGTGGTGTACCTGATCATCACGCGCCGTTTCCGGGCCGCCGCCGTCGCCGTCGGTGCCTTCCTGGCGACCGTCGCGTTCGGCTTTCTGATGATCCCCCGGGCGTCCAAGGAGTACTGGACCAACCTCGGTGAGATCAGCAACAAGGTCAACGGCGAACTCAGCGTCGGCACCCTCAACAACCAGTCGATCAAGGGCATGCTCACCCGCCTGATCGACAACGAGACGGTGGTGACGGGCATTTGGCTCGTGCTGTGCGCCGCCGTCGTGGTGATCGGCCTGCTCGCCGCCGCCAAGGCGTCCCTGGCCGGGCGCGAATTGCTCGGCGTCGTGATCGTCGGCGCGCTGAGCCTGCTCGTGTCGCCGATCTCGTGGTCGCACCACTGGGTGTGGGTCGTCCCGGCGTTCATCCTGCTCGTCCACACCGCGTACCGCCGGGCGACAAGGCTCTGGTGGGCGGCGGTCGGCGCGTTCTTCGTGTTCTACGCGTCGTGGCCGATGAAGATCAACGCGCTCGGCGAGTGGGACGACAACGTGCCGTTCCAGCCATTCGGCCTCATGTGGCTCGTGCCGCGCGACGGCGGTCGCGAGAAGGACTGGAACATCTGGCAGTTGTTCGTCGGCAACAGCTATCTGCTCGGCGGCGCCGTGTTGACGGTGGTCATCTCCTGGCTCGTGCTCACCAACACGAGGCTGGCCCCGAACGCGGTCCCCGCCGTGCCGGTCATCGTGCCCGAGGCTGTTCCGGCGGTCGCGTCGGCCGCGTCCGGCGGCGGCAAGACGGCGAAGGCTTCCGCCGACGCTGCGGCCGCGAAAGACGGCACGTCAGGCGACCCCGGCGACGGCCCCGACCGGCGCGGCGTCGAAATAGGGAACTGACGCGGAATCAACAGCGGCCGTCCGGCGCGGTGCCGGGCGGCCACGGTGCGTTGACGGGTCGTTAAGATCTCGCACACGCGTACGAGAAGGGAGGGCAGCCGTCACACGTTCGAGGACCCCTCGAATGGCGCCCGCGACCGCGCGAACGCCATGATGCAGCCCATGCCGACACTGGGGACGACAACCGCAGCCATGCGCAACGAGCACCAGCGAGACAGCCACGACGGCGGCGGAAACACCCTGCGTGCCTTGCAGCGCGAGGTCGTGACCTTCGCGCCCCGGGTGCCCTACCGCCCGGCCGATGACCGCTCGCTGGCCGCCCGGCTGTGGCTGCCGCTCGGCATCGTCATCGCAGCGGTCGCCGCCGCGACGTGGGTGTGGACGGTCCGTCACCATCCCGAGTGGCTGTGGCGGTTGATAGACCTGAGCGTGTACGACGACGCGGCCGATTCCCTCAACCGCGCGCAACACCGGATCTACCGGGACCGCTTCGGCGAGGGCAATCTGCCGTTCATCTACCCGCCGTTCGCCGCGCTCGTCTTCTACAAGCTGCCTTTCACCTTCGCGACGCTCAAGCTCGTGGCCACCGGGCTCACGCTGGCGTGCCTGCTCGCGGTGGTCTGGGCCTCGTGGGGCATGCTCGGCTATCGGCGCGACTGGGGGCGGCTCGGTGCGACGCTCGCGGTCGGCGGCATCGTGCTGTGGCTGGAGCCGATACAGCAGACGCTGCTGTTCGGCCAGGTCAACGTGATCCTCATGGCGGCGGTGGTCCTCGACCTCTCTCTCCCCGACACCCGCTGGTGGAAAGGCGTCGGGATCGGGTTGGCCACCGGGTTCAAACTCACGCCCGGGATCTTCATCGCATACCTTGTGCTCACTCGAAGGTTCCGGGCCGCCGCCGTGGCGACGGGCACGTTCGTCCTCACCGTCGTGGGTGCGTGGGCCCTGATCCCCAGCGCGTCGAAGACCTATTGGACCGACGCGATAGGCGTGGGCGACAACGTCGGCCAGGACTTCATCTCCAACCAGTCGTTCAACGGCATGCTGCGCCGCGTCTTCGACGAAGGCCCCGCGGAGAAGCCGCTGTGGCTCCTCGCGGTGGCCGTTACCGCCGTCGTCGGGCTCGGCGCGGCGACGCTGCTGTCCCTGCGCGGGCGTGAGCTCGCCGCCGTCGTGGCGTGCGGCATGACCGGCCTGCTTGTCTCTCCCATCTCGTGGACCCACCACTGGGTCTGGATCGCGCCGATCTTCGTCCTGATCGCGCACGTTTCGCTCACCCGCTTCCGTGCGTCCGCGTCGGCGGCTGTCCGGGCCGGATGGGCCGCGCTGCCGATCGCCTTCGTGCTGCTGACCTTCGCGTGGCCGATGTCGATGGACCGGCGGCCCGCCCTCACCCCGCAGGGCCTCCTGTGGCTGCTGCCGTACGCCGAGAAGCGCGAACACGACTGGAACCTGTTCCAGTTCCTCGCCGGGAACTCCTACCTGATCGCCGGCGTCGCCCTCATCGGCATCGCGGCCGTCACGGCATGGCGCACGCCGCCCCGACGGGGGGACGCGGCGGCGCCTCCACCACCCACCGATACGCTCAGGGCATCCGTACCGAGCGTCGATCCCACCCCGTGAGCGGCACCAGATGACGGCAGATTCGAGGGAGTCACGCGTGGCCGAGGCGCCTCAGCCCCCTGCGGCCGAGCCCCACGGCAACGGCGACGTGGTCACCACCGACCGCGTCCTCACCATTCCCAACCTGCTCAGCTTCGCGCGTCTGCTCGGGGTGCCCGTCTTCCTCTGGCTGATCCTGTGGCCGGAGTTCGGCGGTCCGAAGAACGACGTCATCGCGCTGGTCATCCTCATGGTCAGCGGCTTCACCGACTGGCTCGACGGCAAGTTGGCCCGGCGGTGGAACCAGATCAGCAAGGTCGGCCAGGTGCTCGACCCGGCGGCCGACCGGCTCTACATCCTGTCCACACTCATCGGACTCACGTGGCGGGAGATCCTGCCGCTGTGGGTCACCGCCCTGCTGGTCGCCCGCGAGTTGTTCATCGCGGCACTCTTCCCGTACCTGCGCGCTTACGGCTACGGCCTGCTGCCGGTGAACTTCATCGGCAAGGCGGCAACATTCAATCTGATGTATGCGTTCCCCTGCCTGTTGCTGAGCGACCACAGCGGCAGTATCGGAACGCTGTCTGCCATCTTCGGCTGGGCGTTCGCCTGGTGGGGTATCGCGCTGTACTGGTGGGCAGGAGTCCTGTACGCGGTCCAGGCCAGACGTCTGGTTTCCGCGGTGAAACAGGCCGAGGCCGGGTACGCCTAGCGAGCCCTGCGTGTCTGTCCGGCTCGTGAGGCATTCGCCCTGTGCGGTGCCATCCGCGCGGGCCAAGCGAAGCGATAGGAGGACGTGACTCGATGAAGGCCGTCGTCATGGCCGGTGGTGAGGGAACCCGCCTGCGCCCGATGACCTCAAGCATGCCCAAGCCGCTCCTGCCGGTGGTCAACCGCCCGATCATGGAGCACGTTCTGCGGCTGCTCAAGCGGCACGGGTTCTCCGAGACCGTGGTGACGGTCCAGTTCCTCGCATCCCTCGTGCGGAACTACTTCGGCGACGGCGAAGACCTGGGCATGAGCCTGACCTACGCCAACGAGGAAACGCCGCTCGGCACCGCGGGAAGCGTCAAGAACGCCGAGGAAGCGCTCAAGGACGACACGTTCCTGGTCATCTCCGGTGACGCGCTGACCGACTTCGACCTGACGAAACTCGTCGAGTACCACCGCGAAAAGGGCGCGATGGTGACGGTCTGCCTCACCCGCGTCCCCGACCCCGTCGAATTCGGCATCACGATCATCGACGACGAGGGCCGCGTCGACCGCTTCCTCGAAAAGCCCACGTGGGGCCAGGTGTTCTCGGACACCGTCAACACCGGCATCTACGTCATGGAGCCCGAGGTCTTCGACTACGTTGCCGCGGGCGTCTCGGTCGACTGGTCCGGGGACGTCTTCCCCAAGCTCCTCGAAGAGGGCAAGCCCATCTACGGCTACGTCGCCGAGGGCTACTGGGAGGACGTCGGCACCCACGAGAGCTACGTCAAGGCCCAGGCCGACGTCCTCGACGGCAAGGTCGACGTCGACATCGACGGCTTCGAGCTGGCACCGGGCGTATGGGTCGCGGAAGGCGCCGAGGTCGATCGCGACGCGATCCTGAAGGGCCCCCTCTACATCGGCGACTACGCCAAGGTCGAGGGCGGTGTCGAGATCCGCGAGCACACCGTGCTGGGCAGCAACGTCGTCGTCAAACGCGGCGGTTTCCTGCACAAGGCCGTGGTCCACGACAACGTCTACATCGGCCCGCAGACCAACCTGCGCGGCTGCGTCATCGGCAAGAACACCGACGTGATGCGCGCGGCCCGCATCGATGAAGGCGCGGTCATCGGCGACGAATGCCTCATCGAAGAGGAGTCGCTGGTCGCCGCGGGCGTCCGCGTGTACCCGTTCAAGACCATCGAGGCCGGCGCCGTCGTCAACACGTCGGTCATCTGGGAGTCGCGCGGCCAGAAGAACCTCTTCGGCCCGCGCGGGGTCTCCGGCATCCTCAACGTCGAGATCACCCCCGAGCTCGCGGTGCGCCTGGCCGGCGCGTACGCCACGACGCTCAAGAAGGGCGCCACCGTCACGACCGCGCGCGACCACTCGCGCGGTGCCCGAGCGCTCAAGCGCGCGGTCATCTCAGCACTCCAGGCGAGCGCGATCAACGTGCGCGACCTCGAAAACGTGCCGATGCCCGTGGCCCGCCAGGAGACCGCGCGCGGCTCGGCCGGCGGCATCATGATCCGTACGACCCCCGGCGTTCCCGACTCCGTCGACATCATGTTCTTCGACGAGCGCGGCGCGGACCTCTCGCAGGCCGCCCAGCGCAAGCTCGACCGCGTCTTCGGCCGTCAGGAGTACCGCCGCGCCTTCCCCGGCGAGATCGGCGAACTCACCTTCCCCTCGCGCCCGTTCGACAGCTACGCGGGCTCCCTCCTGAAAGCCGTCGACGTCACGGGCGTGCCCGACGCCGGCCTCAAGGTCGTCGTCGACGCGGCCCACGGCAACGCGGCCCTGGTGCTGCCCAGCGTGCTCGGCCGCCTCGGCATCGACGCGCTGACCGTCAACACCGGCCTCGACGACGGGCATCCGACCGAGACCACCGAAGACCGCGCGGCCGGGCTCGTCCGGCTCGGCGAGATGGTGTCGTCGTCGCGTGCGGCGTTCGGCGTACGCTTCGACCCCGTCGGCGAGCGCATGTCGCTCGTCGACGAACGCGGGCGCATCATCGACGACCACCGCGCCCTGTTGGTCTTCCTCGACCTCGTCGCGGCCGAACGCCGAGGCGGGCGCATCGCGTTGCCGGTCACCACGACCCGCATCGCGGAACAGGTCGCGGCGTACCACGGCGTGCAGGTGAGCTGGACGACGACATCCCCCGACGACCTCGCGCGGGTCGCCGCCCAGGACGGCACGGTCTTCGGCGGCGACGGCCGCGGCGGTTTCGTCGTGCCGGAGTTCAGCACGGTCTTCGACGGCACCGCGGCCTTCGTCCGACTGATCGGCCTGGTCGCCCGCACGCAACTGACACTGAGTCAGATCGATGCGCGCATCCCGCGCGCCCACGTGCGGCGCCGCGACGTGCCGACGCCTTGGGCGGCCAAGGGCATGGTCATGCGCTCGGTCGTCGAGGCGGCCGGCGAACGCGGCATCGACACCACCGACGGCGTACGCGTCGTCGAGTCCGACGGCCGCTGGGTGCTGGTGCTTCCGGACGTCGCCGAAGCCGTCACCCACCTGTGGGCCGAAGGCCCCGACGACACCGCCGCCGAGGAACTCCTCGACGAATGGGCCGCAGTAGTGGAACGCGCCGGCGACTGACCAACCCGTGGGGGCGGCCCACCCCGCCCCCACACCCACCCCACCCCGCTCACGCGCTCACGCTCACGCTCACGCGCTCACGCGCTCATCCCCATTCCTCCGCCCAGCCCTACGGGCCGTGTCCGTTAGGGATGCGCTTCGTGGCTTTGTGTTCATGGGCGTTTCCGCGTACGTGCGTGCGTTCGTGTCGCTCGCGTACCCGGCATCCGGACACCGCGACGGGCGCTACCGTCGGCATGGAACGATGGGGCCCATGACGCGGACACCGACGCCCGGGGAGGCCCGGTACGAACGCCCCGATGCGTCGATGTCGCTGCTGATCAACATCATGGACCACAGCCTCGACGAGGGATATGCCGAGGCCACCGCGCGCCGGGCGGTCCGTGGTGAGGTCCATGGCGGCAATCGCGCGCGCGGCACCCGTTTGTTGGCCGTCATCGGGGTCGCGCTCATCGCCGCAGTCGTCACGTTGGCCGCCATCCACCAGGTCCGGGTCGCGGCTCCCCGCGCGGCCAAGGAACGCGAAGACCTCGTCAACCGCATCCACGCCGGCGAAGCCGAGGCCGACCGGCTCCAGGACGAAGTCGAGGCGCTGCGCGACCAGGTCGACGCGATGCAGGACGAAAACCTCTCTCCGGACGAGGCCAAGCGCGTCGGGCTCCTCGCCGCGCGCGCCGGCGCCGACCCCGTCGAGGGCCCCGGGGTCAAGATCGTCGTCGACGATGCCGAGCAGGCCGGGGCCAAGGACGGCGCCAACCAAGACCCGAGGCAGCAGCAGGCGCTCGCCAACGGCCGGGTCCTCGACCGCGACCTGCAACGTGTCGTGAACGGTCTGTGGGCGGTCGGCGCCGAAGCCATCGGTATCAACGGGCAGCGCCTGACCGCCCTTTCCGCGATCCGTGCGGCCGGGGCCTCGATCCTGGTCGACAACCGGCCGCTGTCGCCGCCGTACACCGTGCTCGCGATCGGTGACGCCAAGAAGATGCGCACCGACTTCCCGAAGACCTCGGACGGCATCTACCTGCACGACCTGACCCAGAGGTTCGGCCTCCGCGCGACCATCGGGACGCAGAAGAAGATCAAACTGCCCGCCGCGATCGGTATGACGCTGCGCGTCGCCCTGCCCGAGGGCGCGGTGCCGGCGACGGGCACCACGGCCACCCCCGTCCCGGCTCCGGGACCGACGGCAACACCCGGTACCGGTACGGTGTCTCCCTCGGCGGGCACGACCGGAGACGCGGCCGGGACCCGGACCCCGTCCTCGTCGAGTTCCGCGCGTCCGACGCCGTCGAAGTCCGCATCGCCCAGGACCACACCGTCCGCCACCGGGACGGCCACCACGGGGGCCACGACCAGACCTCCGTCGAGCAACGCGACCGCGCGGAACACCGGCGCCGCGCCGTCGCACGAGGAAGGACAAGCGTGATCGCGGTACTCGGCCTGGCGTTGGGAGTCGTGGTCGGCTTTTTCGCCCGCCCGGTGATCCCGGCCGACCTGGAGCCGTACCTCCCCATCGCGGTCGTGGCCGCCCTCGATGCGGTCTTCGGCGGTGTCCGCGCGCTTTTGGACGGGATCTTCGACGACAAGGTCTTCGTCGTGTCGTTCCTGTCCAACGTCGTCGTCGCCGCGCTCATCGTCTTCCTCGGCGACAAACTCGGCGTCGGTGCGCAGTTGTCGACGGGTGTCGTCGTCGTTCTCGGCATCCGGATCTTCTCGAACGCCGCGGCCATCCGTCGGCACGTCTTCCGGGCCTGAGAGGGGGAGCTGTGGCCGAGGAACCCCCGCCGCGCGACGGCGCCGGTACGCCCGAAACCGGTCGGCCGCGCCGCGAACCGCCTCCCTACCGCCGGTATTTCGCTCCGGAGACGCCTTCGGAGGCCGAGGAGTACGTGGACGACCCGGGCGCCGGGTCGGCCCCTCCTGCCGCCGGCTCCGCCACCGATCCCACCCGTGAGCCCTTGCCGCAACGGCGCCGGCCGGTCGATCTGCGGCACGACGGCCGCGAGGCGCCGGGAGGCCACGGGGACGCGTGGTTCCGCCGGAGCCCGAGCGAGCGCGGCGCCGGGCCGCAGGCTGCCGGGCGCGCTGCGTACGATGAGGACTGGTACGGCGACGAGACGCGCCGTACCGCTCCGGGGTCGGCCGCCGGTGCGACGGCCGAAGGGGAGCCGGGGCGTTCCAAGCCGGACGTGTCCGCCGAAGAGCTGCCGTCCCCGTACTTCAACGCGCCCGCCGCGCCTCGTGGACGCCGCCCCGGTCCCCGCACGCCGGACGAGCGTGCACGGCCGTCCGAGGGCTCCCCGGACCGGACACCGCCCGCCGCCCCCCAGGGGCCTGACGCTGCGTCAGAGCCCACGCCCGAGCCGCCCCCCGCCGTCCCGCTCCGTAGGGCATCGCAGGACCGGCCTTCCCCTTACTTCAACGTGCCGGCCCGGCGCGGTCAGGCCCGGCGGCCTACGGGCGGCGATCCGGCGGCACCGCAGCCGGTGTCCGGCGGAGAGAGCGCCCCGCCGGTTCAAGGGAGCACATCGCCCGCTCCGACCGGCCGGTCTCCACGGCCGCCCGAGGCCGGCGGCGGCCCGACTCACCCGCAGTCGCCCGCCGAAGGCGGCACCGCGCCTGCCGGTGCCCGGCGCCCGGCGCTCTCCTTGCCGCCTGCCGGGCCGCGCACGCCCGCCACCGAGCAGGCGACCGGAGGGCCGTCGGGCATTGCGCCGGGCACCCGGGAAGCCCGAGCCCCATCGGGTGACGCCGCCGTGCGCGCACCTCGGAGCACGGGCGGTGCGGAGCCCGCACGCTCTGCGTTCGGCCGCCGCGACAACAGCCCTGCCGACGAGGGCCGTTCCGGTCCGGGCCGACCTCGCCCCGACGCTTCCGAACCCGCGTCGGGTACGGCCCCCGGTGGCCCGGACGTCCACGGCCGAGGCGCGACCCCGGGCGGCGCCGCATCCTCCCCGGCCCCCGTGCCCGAGGGCCGCGAAGACGGGGACAGGACCGCGCAGTTGCGCGTCGGACCGCGTGACACGTCCGGCGGCCGCGCCGACGGACCGCCGGGTGATCGCCGTACCCCGGCCCACCGAGCGAGTTCCTCCTCCGCCCCGCAGGCCCGGCAGACCGCGCCGAATGCCCCTGAGGCCGAGATCACGCAGGCCACCCCTGCCGTCGCCGACTCTCCGGAGCGGACGGGACCGTCAGGCGGCCGTACGCTGCGCCGCAGCCGGGGCCGGAAGCACCGGCAGACCCGTGCGGCCAGGTCCGCCGAATCCCGGAGCGAAGCCGATGCCGCGACGGACGAATCGCCGGCCCTTCGTGATCCCGAGGAGCCCGGCCGCCGAGCCGGGGCGCCCCGACCCGAGCCCCCGAACGGACCGGATGCCCAAGCGACTTCAGGTGCCCTCGGGACGCCGGGCGCCTTCGGCGACGACGGTGCCCCAGGGGGCACAGGTGGCGGGGACGGCCCCGACACGCCCGGCGGGCCCGGCGAGTTCGACGGAGACGAACCCCCCGAAGACCCCAACACCCCCGAACCCAGCGGGCGTCGCCGACTCGCCGCCGCGCTGTGGCCGCCACGGGTCAGCCGCGCGCAACTGGTCGTCGGCGTCCTGCTGTTCGCGCTCGGTGCGGGTCTCGCCATCCAAGTGCGCAGCAACACCTCCTCCGACCCCCTGCGCGGCGCGCGCGAATCCGACCTCGTCCGCGTCCTGGACGAGCTCGAACAGCGCACAGAACGGCTGGACTCCGAGAAGAGCCGCCTGGAGATCGACCGCGCCGAGTTGGAGAGCAGCAACAACGCGGCCGAGGAAGCCCGCGCGCAGACAGACCAACGTGCCCAGGTGCTCGGCATTCTCGCGGGCACGATCAAGGCGACCGGGCCGGGGATCACGCTGACGATCACCGATCCGAAGGGCACGGTGAACTCGGACATGCTGCTCGACACCTTGCAGGAACTGCGCGCGGCGGGCGCCGAGGCGATCCAGATCAACCAGGTCCGGGTCGTCGCCGAGACGCACTTCACGCAGCCCGGCGGCCCCGGGACGCAGATCTCCATCGACGGCCAACCCGTCGCCCAGCCGTACGTGTTCAAGGTCATCGGCAATCCGCAGGACCTCGAACCGGCGCTGAACATCCCGGGCGGGGTGATCCGTACTTTGGAGAAGAAGGAGGCGCAGGCCGTCGTCGTGCCCTCCCAGCAGGTCGTCGTGGACGCCTTGCGGGTGCCGACGGCGCCTGACTACGCTCGCTCGGCACCGGATGCGGGCAACGACGGCTGATTCCCGAATGATCGAGACCTGACAGAATCAGCGTCAGCACCGCCACGCGGCGCCTGCGGCAATGGTTCGACTGTTCCGGCGGCGGTTTCGCGAGCGCACGCACGGAGCAACGACGCAAGGAAGGCAGGGCGGATCCGGCATGTACCCGGAGGACCTCACGTACACGGCGGAGCACGAGTGGGTGCGCTCCCTCGGCGACGAGGACGGGACGTTGCGGATCGGCATCACCGAGTACGCCCAGGACGCCCTCGGCGACATCGTGTACGTGACGCTCCCTCAGAACGGCGCGACGGTCACCGCCGGCGAGCCGTGCGGCGAACTGGAGTCCACCAAGAGCGTCAGCGACGTCTACGCACCCGTCAGCGGTGTCGTGGTCGCCGTCAACGACGTCTTGGAGACCGCGCCGGATCTGGTGAACTCCGACCCCTACGGGGACGGTTGGATGTTCGAGGTACGCCCCGACGACCCCGCCGCAGCCGGCGCGCTGTGGGACGTCGCGGCCTACGTCAAGAGTCTGGACGCCTGAGCACCATGCCAGGAATCCAGCGGCCACGGCGGCGAAGCAGCCGTGACACCACCGGCCCCACGGGCGGCACCGAGGTGCCCGCCGGTGCGGCCACACCTACGACGACACATTCCTGCCCCATGGGCGGGCCAGGCTCTCTCGGGGAGGTTCTCGCGTGAAGTTGTTCGCGAGGCTGTTCGGTCGTTCGCGTCGCGCCGAGCAGGAGGCACCGCAGGCGCCTGCCTCAGTGCCGTACCCCGGGCCCGGAGCGGCGCCGCAGGGCGGCCCCGGACCGGCGCAGCCGGACCCGCGCATAAGCTCGGGGCACTCCGCAGGCGGCGCCTACGAGGCGCCGGAGCCGACTCCGCCGGGCGGCGTCCCGATCTTCGGCGCGGCGGCCGGCGGGCCGGAAGCCGGCGCGGTCACGTGCCGCAACTGCGGCAACACCAACCCGGCCGCCAGCCGATTCTGTTCGAACTGCGGCAACCCGCTGCGCCCGGACGTGGAGCGCCCGTCGGAGCAGACCTCGACGATCTCCATCACCGGCATCGAGGCGCTGGACGCCGACCAGGCGGCCCCGCGCGAGGCCTTGAGCCCGGAGGCCCAGGCCGCGGTCGAGGCGCTGCCGCCGGGCACCGCTCTGCTCGTCGTGCGCCGCGGCCCCAACTCGGGCAGCCGCTTCCTGCTCGACTCGGACCGCACCACCGCGGGCCGCCACCCGGAGAGCGACATCTTCCTCGACGACGTCACGGTCTCCCGCCGGCACGCCGAGTTCCGGCGCACCTCGGGCGGCTTCTCGGTCGCCGACGTGGGCAGCCTGAACGGCACCTATGTGGGACGCCAGCGCATCGACGAAGTGCCGCTCACCGCAGGCGACGAAGTGCAGATCGGCAAGTACCGGCTGGTCTTCTTCCCGAGCCGCCACACGCAGATCGGCAGCGGGGAGCACCCGTGACGTCGGCGCCGCCCAGGCCCGGCGGCGGTCGCACGCTCGTCGGCATCGGCGAGGTCATGGAGATGCTGCTGCCCGAGTTCCCGGACATCAGCATCTCCAAGATCCGCTTCCTGGAGGCGGAGGGCCTCGTCGAGCCGCAGCGCACGCCGTCCGGCTACCGCAAGTTCGGCCCGACGGACATCGACCGCCTGCGGTACGTGCTGCGCGCGCAACGTGATCAGTACCTGCCGCTCAAGGTGATCAAGGACCACCTCGACGCGATCGACCGCGGCCTCGAACCGGTCGACGACGGCCGCGACCCGGTCGGCACTGACCCCGAGGGTGTCGCGGCCCACCCCGGCGCGGCCGACGGCCCGAGCCGTGCGCCGGTGCTCCTCGACCGCGCCGAACTCCTTGTCGCGGCCGGGATAGACGAAGCCGCACTCGCGCGGCTGGAGGAGTTCGGCCTGATCGAGCCGCGGCGAACCGCCCCGGACGCGGGCGCCGCGACTGCGGCCGAGGGCTCGGAAGCCCCGGGGGAGCCCGGTCCCCCCGGGGAAGCGGCCGAGGCCGCGGCCGAGATGGCGGTGGACGCCGGCAAGGCCCCTCCGGCCCCGCCGACGCCCCGCTACGACGGCGATGCCCTGGTCATCGCCCGCCTCGTTACCGCGCTCGGCGAATACGGCCTGGAACCGCGCCACCTGCGCCAGGTCAAGGCCGCCGCCGACCGTGAGGCGGCACTCGTCGAGCAGATCGTCGCGCCGCTGACGCACCGGCGCGGCGCGGGCGCCAGAACCGGTGCGGAAGAGACCGTGCGTGATCTCGTGTCGCTGACCTCGCGGCTGCACACCGTGTTGGTGGGCGCCGCGCTACGGCCGCTTCTCGACCGGTGAACACGAAATTCACACGATCCGGGGTTTACCGCGACCGAAGAAAATGCGACGAATACATGCGCGAATGGGCCCCGGGGGATCTGTGCTCCTCACCCGGGCGCGCTAGTGTGGCGATGTGAACGAGCTTGAGGTCGTGGGCGTCCGGGTGGAGATGCCTTCCAACCAGCCGATCGTCCTCCTGAAGGAAACAGGGGGCGACCGGTACCTCCCGATTTGGATCGGCCCCGTGGAGGCGACCGCGATCGCCTTCGCGCAACAGGGCGTGGTCCCGGCCCGGCCTCTGACGCATGACCTGTTCCGCGACGTGCTTGAGGCACTGGGCCAGGAGCTGACCCGCATCCGCATCGTCGACCTCCGCGAAGGCGTTTTCTACGCCGAGCTGGTGTTCGCCAACGGCACCGAGGTCAGCGCCCGGCCGTCCGACGCGATCGCGCTCGCCCTGCGCACCGGTACGCCGATCTTCGGCGCCGAGGCGGTCTTGGACGAGGCCGGGATCGTGATCCCGGACGAGCAGGAGGACGAGGTCGAGAAGTTCCGGGAGTTCCTGGACCAGATCTCGCCCGAGGACTTCGGCACCACGAGCCAGTAGTCCGGACGTCCCGGACACTCCGGAGACCCGGAGGCACCGGGACCGCGTCAGTCGCCGCTTGCGGGGGGCCGCGGTATCTCCGCCCCGAGCCCACACGACGAACCCCAGTCCGAACCCGCTCCAACCCCACGCGAACACCGCGCGCCACGACTTCGGCCGTGCGCGCGGTCTTCCTGCCCGCATGCTGTATGGTCACTCGATCGAGTGACCGGGCGCGCCACCCGATCGGTCCGATTCGACTCCGGGTCGCACGGAGCCGACAGATGGGCGGTCGCCATGGCTACCCGGACCGTCGCGGAATCAAACGCAAATTGAGACCTGCGTCACTCGGCGTGCCGAATGCGGCGGTCGTTGACGCGCTGTGGGTGACTGCCTACCGTCGAAAACGACAGTTCCGGGGATCATCCGCGCGCGCTGCAAACTGCCGCTTGCGGTCCGGAAGTCACGGTATTCCTCTCCCCGCAGGCCAGGGCGGAGAGGCGAAACGGAGGTCGGCGTGAGCAGCACCGGCGAAACTGCGGGCCGGGCCCGCGCGACGCGCCCGATGCCGTCCGCTGCGCCTCAAGGCGCTTACTCCGATGGGCCCAACGGCCGTCCGCCGTCCGCGGCCGACGAAGTCGGCTACCGCGGCCCCACCGCGTGCGCCGCCGCCGGCATCACCTACCGGCAGCTCGACTACTGGGCCCGTACGGAGCTCGTCGAGCCGAGCATCCGTCCCGCCCACGGCTCCGGTACGCAGCGCCTCTACAGCTTCCGGGACATCCTCGTCCTCAAGATCGTCAAGCGTCTGCTCGACACCGGAGTCGGCCTGCAGAACATCCGTGTCGCCGTGGCCCACCTGCGCGGTCGCGGCGTCGCCGATCTCGCCGGCATGACGCTGATGAGCGACGGCGCGAGCGTGTACGAGTGCACGTCGTACGACGAGGTGGTCGACCTCGTCCAAGGCGGCCAGGGGGTCTTCGGGATCGCCGTCGGGGCGGTGTGGCGGGAGGTCGAGGCGTCCCTGGGCACCCTCCAGGGCGAGCGTGCCGACACCGGCGAGGTGTTGTACCGCCACCACCCCGGAGACGAACTCGCCCGCCGCCGCCGCGAACGCGCCGGCTGAGACCCCGGCGAGCCAACCCGCTCCCACGGGCGGACCGAGCCCCCGGGGTGCTTTCGGCCGGACGCGCGCGGCCCGTCGCGCACACACCCGCGCCGCCATCGGGCGCGCCGACAACCGCCGCCCATCGGCACGGCGTCCCCTGCCGGGAACCGGTCGGAAGGGCCGAGACGTCCCCCTGACATGGGAATTCGGACAGGCGGCCTGCTGCGGCGTCGACGCGGGCAGCGGATCGTGTTCCAAGCCGCCGTTGTCGCGACGGTGATCGGCCTCGCGCCCGTCACGTGGGTCTATGCCGCGGGCAGCGACCGCATGCGCAGAGTCGACGATGTCCCTCCCGCGCCCGTGGCGCTGGTGCTGGGCGCGGGGGTGCGCGGCGACGAGCCGTCGCGGTTGCTGGCCAGGCGCCTCGATCTGGCGATCGAGCTGTTCCGGGCCGGCAAGGCGAAAGTGCTTCTGGTCTCCGGCGACAACGGCCGGGCCGACTACAACGAACCGGACGTCATGCGCCGCTACCTGATCGAGCGCGGAGTGCCGGAGAAGCAGGTCGTCGCCGACTATGCGGGATTTTCCACCTGGGACTCCTGCGTACGCGCGCGGCGCGTCTTCGGTGTCGACAAGGTGATTGTCGTCAGTCAACGCTTCCACATGCGCCGCGCTCTCGCGCTGTGCGACGCGGCCGGGCTCGACGCGTACGGCGTGGCCGATGACTCGATGCGCGGCGATCTGGTGGGCCTCACCCTCTTCGGCGGCGCGCGAGAGATCCTGGCGGCCTACAAGGCGTTCGGTGAGGCGGTGCTGAAACCCGACCCGGTCGCCCTCGGCCCGCAGGAGCCAGGTGTGGCCGAGGGGATCGCCGCGGCTGCCCGCTGAGGTCGGCATGGCGGGGGTGCGAGGCGCCCGGATGTCGGGGCGGTGCGCCATCATCGGAGGAAATGCGACCCACCCCGGCCATCCTCCACCTCGACATGGACGCGTTCTACGCGTCGGTCGAGCAGGCCGCCAAGCCGAGTCTTCGCGGAAAGCCGGTCATCGTCGGGGGCATCGGGCCGCGCGGCGTCGTGGCCACTGCGTCGTACGAGGCGCGCAGGTTCGGGGTGCGGTCGGCGATGTCGACGGGCGAGGCCCGGCGGCGGTGCCCCAACGCGGCGTTCCTGATTCCGCGCTTCTCGGCCTACCGCGAGGTCAGCGAGCTGGTCATGACGCTGCTGGGCGAGCTGTCGCCGCTTGTGGAACCGCTCAGCCTGGACGAGGCATTCGTCGATTTGGAGGCAGGTCCCTTCGGCGATGCCCTGGATCCGGCCAAAGCCACCCGTTTGGCGGTACGCCTGCGCGCCGACATCCACGCCGCGACGGGCTTGACCGCGTCCGTCGGTGTCGCGTCGTCCAAACTCGTCGCCAAGATCGCGTCCGAGGCCGCGAAGCCCGACGGGTTCGTGGTCGTGGCACCCGGCGAGGAACGCTCGCTCCTCGACCCGCTGCCGGTCCGCGCGCTGTGGGGCGTGGGGCCCGCGACCGCGGAGGCCATGCGCAAGGTGGGCATCGGCACGGTCGCCGACATCGCGGCCGCCGACCTCGACGAACTGATCCGCTTGTTCGGCCAGGCCCACGGCCGCGCGCTGCACGAGCACGCGCGGGGCCTGGACGACCGCCCGGTGGTCGCCGAACGCGATGCCAAGTCGATCTCGGTGGAGGACACCTTCGAAGTCGACCTCGTCGACCGCACACGCATCGCCGCCGAGCTCGACCGCCTCGCGGCACGCTGCGTCGAGCGGCTGCGTGCGGCGGGCCGCACCGGCCGAACCGTGGTCGTCAAGATGCGGCGGTACGACTTCAGCACGCTCACCCGGTCCGAAACCCTCCGCGCACCGACGGACGACCCGGCGGTCGTCCGCGAGACCGCCCAGCGCCTGGCCGCCCAGGTCGACTTCACAGGCGGCCTGCGCCTGCTGGGCGTCGGGGTCGCGTCGCTCGCGGACTTCGCCCAGCAGGATCTGTTCGCAGCGGAGACGGAGGAACCGGACACGGATGCGCCGGAGAGCACGCCGGCGGCGGAAGGGGAGTCCGGCACCGCAACGGCCGTGCCGACGGCGGCCGACGCGAGCCGCGACGCGGTGCCGTTCGACAACCGGGACGATCTTGCTCGTCCGCATTCCGTCCGAGCCGGCGAGACGGCCGTCCCCCGGCTCCACGACCCGACACCCGACGCGGTGGCCGCCACTGGCGACGGCGAGGGCGAGATGATCGGCGGTCGCGGCACGGTCGGGCCCGCGAAGGGTGTGGCTGTCGGCGGGCACGCCGCAACAGGACCCGCCGGGGATGCGGTCGAGGACGGGCACAGCGCCGGACGCGGCGAAACCGCCGTCGGCGGCCGGGATGTGGCGGCGGGCGATAGCGGTGCGCCTGGCGCCGGCGGGGACGAGCGGGACGCCGCTGACCATGCGCACCCCGCACGGACGGCCCGTGCGGCAGGGGCCGTCGCTCCCGAGGGGCCGCCTCCAGCCATGCCCGACGTGTTCTCGGCTGGGCCCCTCGACGTCGGGGGAGCCGGCGACAGTCGGGGCATGGTCGAGCCCGTCGGCGGACAGGGAGTGCCCGGCCCGGACAGCGCGAGGGACGCCGGGGGGCCGGACGATCCGGAGGTCGGAGCGTACGGACGTGTTCCGGTGTTTCATCCCGGGCGCTCAGCGGGCCATCCCTGGCGTCCCGGCCAGGACGTCGTGCACGAGGAGCACGGGCCGGGTTGGGTGCAGGGGAGCGGGGTGGGCCGGGTGACCGTGCGCTTCGAGACGCCCGGCTCGGCCCCCGGACGCATCCGCACCTTCGCGGTCGACGACCCGGCCCTGCGTGCATCGGAGCCGCTGCCGCTCGCCCCGGTCGCAGCCAGGCGGGCGGGTGAGAGAACGGCAGGGGCGTCGGAGGACGACGAGCGCGGTTGAGCGCGTGCGGGGTGCGGATGCGAGCGGCCGTGTCCAGGCCGGGACGCCCGAGGCGTACCTCGTCGGTGAGTTGCGCTTGTGCGGGTTCCGGGCGTGCCGCGCGGTGTGATCGTACGACCGGCCGAGATCGTCACGACGTGATGCATGCGCCCGCGTACTCCCGGACCCGAACCGACCCCGTTTGGTCGCCGCGCGCTCATGGACGGCGCCGCGGGCTGGGCCGGGCCGACCGCGCAGGCGGCCGACACGACGCCCGCCGCGACCAGGCACCACGCCGACGACAGCGCCGTCGCGCGGATGCCGTGGGAGCGCGGCCGAGCCGCGGGGCCGCGCTGCCGGGGCTCGCGGCGTCCGGTTGCCGGCTGTTCGCCGCCGCGCCCGCCCGCTTCTTCCGCGTCCCGGCCGGACGGTCCCGGCCCCCGGTGAAAGCCGTGTGCGGGATGTCAGTGCGTCTGCATAGGCTGCACTGCCGTTCCCGTCGACTCGGAGAGATCCGCGCTCACATGAAGCCATCACACGCGCGCCTCATCGGGCGTGCGCACGCGAGCGGGTTGTTGCGGGCTCACGTCGAGCGGGCCGTCGAGAGCCACGGTGGTCTGGTGCTCGTGACAGGTGAGGCCGGGATCGGGAAGACCGCGCTGGTGACCGGGGCTGCCGAGGAGGCCCGGCAGCGCGGGGCTTTGGTGCTGGGCGGGTCGTGTTGGGACTCCGACAACGCGCCCGGCTATTGGCCGTGGGTGCAGGTCGTCCGGGCGCTTCGGCGGGCGCTGGGGGCGACGGAGTGGGAGGCCGCCGCGCGCGAGGCCGGCGGGAGCCTTGCGGGGCTGCTCGGCGAGACGCCGGGGGCCGACGGGGGCGACGAGCATCGCGGCGAGGTCTTCCGGGTGTACGACGCGGTCACCACGCTCCTGGTCGGTGCGTCGCAGGACCGGCCGGTCGTCGTGGTGCTCGATGACCTGCACTGGTCCGACACCGCGTCCCTGCGCCTGCTCGAGTTCGCCGCCCAACACGCCTGGTTCGAACGCCTGCTGATCATGTGCACCTACCGCGACGCCGAGGCCGAGTCGCCGGGGCATCCGCTGCGTTCGCTGATTCTGCCCCTCGTTGCGAAGGCCACCACGGTCACGTTGACGGGGTTGGCGCGCGACGAGGTGGGCGCGCTCGTGGAGCGTACGGCGGGCCGCGTCCCGGATCCGCACGTGGTCGACGAGGTCCACCGGCGTACCGGTGGCAACCCCTTCTTCGTGGAGCAGACCGCCCGCCTGTGGGCGAGCGGCGGCGACGTCGCCGCGGTCGCGCCGGGAGTGCGGGAGGCGGTGCGCCGCCGGCTCTCGCAACTGCCCGATCCCGTGGTCGAACTGCTCACCACCGCAGCCGTGCTGGGCCGTTCCTTCGACCGGCGGACGCTGGCCGCGGCCGACGGCGCGCCGGCCCCGCACGTCGACCGTCTGCTCGAACAGGCGGTCGCCGCAAGGCTCGTGGTCGTGCTCGGCGCAGGCCGCTTCGAGTTCGCCCACGACCTGGTACGCGAGACGCTGTACGACGCCCTCGACGAGGACGACGCCCGCCGCAGGCACGCCGATGTCGTGCGCGCGTTGACCGCCGCCCCCGGCCTGGGCGGCCGGTCGGTCCCCGCCGATCTGGCCCGGCACGCCTACCTCGCCGGCCCGGAGCTGCCCCCCGAACGGGCCGTCGACCTGTTGGACGACGCGGCCAAGGACGCCGAAGGCCGTCTCGCGTTCGACGAGGCGATCGGGCACATGCGGCGGGCGAGCGAGGTCGCGGAGCTGATCGACGACGTGCCCCGGCGCATTCTCGTCCACCTCGGGTTCGGCGGATCGCTGCGGCGCAGCGGCGATCCGGCGGGCTGGGAGTATTTCGAACGCGCACTCGAAGCCGCCCGCGAGCACGGTGACCCGGAGCTGTTCGCCCGGGTCGCCCTCACGGTGTACCGCGACGGCAGCATCCCGCGCCGGGCCGAGGTCGCCGCCGTCGTGCATGAAGCCCATCGCCGCCTCATCGGCCACGACCGGAGCGTCGGCGAAGCCGGCGAGGGGGTGGCCGTCGACCGCCTGGCGCGCGAACTCGGCGTCCGGCTGGCCGTCGTGGCCCGGCGCGGCGCCGACGACGACGCGCTCGGGTTCAGCCTGTGGGCGACGCACGACACCATCTGGGGGCCCGGCACGGCAGCCGAACGCCTGCCGCTCACCGACGAGATGATCGCCGTCGGGCGCCGCAAGCGCGATGTGGAGATCGAGCTGCACGCGACGTCGATGCGCTGGGTGACGCTGCTCGAAATGGGCGATCCGGCGTACCTCGACCAGTTCCGCACATTCGTGGCCGCCGCCGAGCGCTCCGGGCAGCCGCGGTTCCTGATGTCCGCCTCGATCGATTCCAGCCTCATCGCCTCGCTGTGCGGCCGCTTCGCCGAAGCCGAACGCCATCTCGACGCCGCGGTCGGCCTGTTCGAGGACGACGACGCCCAACACTCGCCCTACCGGCACCTGCCCGCGCACATGCGCTGGACGATCGCGTTCCTGCACGGCCGCCCCGACGAGCTCGACCGGATTCGCGACGAACTCGCCCGCCGTGACCACGACCACCCTCGGCTCCTCGTCGCACTGACCGACGTCGAGCGCGGGAACACCGGCGCAGCCCTGCGCCACCTGCGCAAAGTGCTCGACGAGACAGGCGGCGAGGACCCGTTCGACCGGGTGTACGCGCCGCTGTGGCTGCGGTTCCTGGCCCTCACCGCAGCCGGTTCGGGCGACCCCCAGCTGTGCGAGCGGGCGAGACGCGCCATCGCTCCCTACCGCGACCAGTGGGCCGTGTCGCTGTTCGGCTGCGACATCAGCGGCCCTATGGTCCTGTGGGCGGCCGTGGTCGACGCCGGCCAGGAGCGCTGGGACGACGCGGTGGCCGGCTTCACCGCCGCGGCCGAGAGCGCCGACCGTGTCCGGGCCCGGCCATGGGCGGTGTACGCGCGGTCGCGTCTCGCCCTCGCGCTGGCGGCACGCGGCGGGCCCGGGGACCTCGCGGCGGCACGCGACACGATGGCACGTGCGGAGGCCGACGGACGCGCGATCGGCATGTGCCAGGTCCCCGAATGGGCCGCGCGCGCAAGGGAGTCCATCGCGGCGGCCGAACAACGCGGGGCCGGGCGCACGGCCGCGGCGCCGACCGCCGCGGACACGGGTGCCCCGGCCCGGTTCCGTCTCGACGGACCGGTGTGGGAGCTCGTGTTCGGCGGGGTCACCGCGCACATGCCCGACGCCAAGGGCCTCCGCGACCTGCACTACCTGTTGGGCCGCCCGGGGACCGAGGTGCCTGCCGTACGCCTGCTGGATCCCGCGGGCGGTGACGTGGTGGTCGCGGCCCGGGGACTCGGCGGGGATCCGGTCCTCGACGACGAGGCCAAGGCGCGCTACCGGCAGCGCCTCGCACGACTGGACGAGGAGATCGACCGGGCGACGCAGCTCGGCGACGACGCCCGTGCCGCCGCGTACGACAGCGAACGCGCGGCCTTGCTGGACGAGTTGAGGGCGGCGGCCGGCCTGGGCGGGCGGGCCAGAAGGCTGGGCGACGAGGCCGAGCGCGCGCGCAAGACGGTGACCGCGCGCATCAAGGACACTTTGCGGCGCATGGATGCCGTACACCCGGGGCTTGCGGCGCATCTGCGGGAGAACGTCTCGACGGGCGCGGCGTGTTCGTACCGCGCGGAACGCGGGATCGCCTGGCGCCTGTGAGGCACCGGGCGATCCCGCGCGGCGGTTCGTCCTACTTGCGGTTGTACAGGCGCATCGTCAGCGTCCCGAAGACCGCGACGAAGACCGCCGAGAAGAGCAGCACCCACAGCGTCTCGGACGTGTTCCAGTCACCGCCCATCAGATCGCGCACCGCGCTCACCAGGTGGGTGATCGGGTTGACGTCGACGAACGCCTGCAGCCAACCCGGCATCGTCTCCGGGTCGACGAACACGTTGCTGAGGAAGGTCAGCGGAAACAGCACCATCATGCTGACGCCCATGACCGACTTCTCGCTGCGCAGCAGCAGCCCGAACATGGTCCAGATCCACGAGAACGCGAACGAGAAGACCACCAGCAGTGCGATGCCGGCCAGGACGCCGAGCACGCCGCCGTCCGGACGGAAGCCCAGGATCAGGCCGACCGTCATGATGACCGCGGACGCGAGCACGTACCGCAGCAGGTCGCCCAGGATCATTCCGACCAGGGCCGCGGGCCGCCAGATCGGCAGCGTACGGATGCGGTCGAACACCCCGCGTTCGATGTCGTTGTTGAGCGAAACACCCGTGTACATCGTGATCATCACGATGCTCTGCACCATGATGCCCGGCAGCACGAATTGGAGATATTCGCTGGTCGACCCGGCCAGCGCGCCGCCGAACAGGTAGGTGAACATCAACGTCATCATGATCGGAAACGCGGTGACGTCGAAAAGCTGTTCGGGAACGTGCTTGATCTTCAGCATGGCCCGCCAGCCGAACGTCACCGACGCCGACAGCGGGCCGGGCCGCGGCGGGCGCTCCTTGGAGACGAAGACGGCGGCCAGGTCCTCCACGGCGACCGGCGCGGGGGTGTCGAGGTCGACGTCCTTGTCCTTGGTGACGACCGTGCTCATGCTGCCGACTCCTTCGCGGTCGTGGTGGTGTCACCCGCGGTGGCGCGGGCGGACGGGAGATCCGATTCGGTGAGTGCGAGGAACACCTCGTCGAGGCTGGGCTGGCCCAGCGAGAAGTCGTCCACGGTGATCCCGGCGCGAGCCAGCTCGGCGAGTGCGCGCGCCGCGTCCTCCGCCGCGCCCAGTTCGGTGCCGTGGCTCGGCACCGCCGCGGTGAGCGCGACCGGGTCCGCGCCGACCTGCACCGACGAGCCGAGCACCTTCAGCAGCACGCGCTCGGCGTCCCCGCGCTGCTCGGGGTCGCGCAGACGCAGGTGGATCGCCCCGGCGCCGACCGACGACTTCAACTCGCCGGGGGTGCCCTCGGCGATGACCCTGCCGTGGTCGATGACCGCGATGCGCGAGGCCAGGCGGTCCGCCTCCTCCAGGTACTGCGTGGTGAGCAGGACGGTCGTGCCCTGCGCGACGACGGCCCGCACGATGTCCCACACCTGGTTGCGGCTGCGCGGGTCCAGGCCCGTCGTGGGCTCGTCCAGAAACAGCAGGTCGGGCGTGTTGAGGATGCTCGCCGCGATATCGATGCGCCGGCGCATGCCGCCCGAGTACGTCTTGACCTGGCGGCCGGCTGCCGCGGTCAGGCCGAACGCCTCCAGCAGCTCGGCGGCGCGCTTGCGGGCGAACGTCTTGTGGTGGCCGAGCAGACGGCCGAGCAGAACGAGGTTCTCCGTACCGGTGAGGTCCTCGTCGACCGACGCGTACTGCCCGGTCAGGCTGACCCGGGAACGCACCGCGTCGGGCTCGCGCAGGACGGAGTGGCCGAAGACGTACGCCTCGCCGCCGTCCGGCCGCAGCAGGGTCGCGAGCATCTTCACGGCCGTGGTCTTCCCGGCGCCGTTCGGGCCCAGCACGCCGTAGACGCTGCCGGCGGGCACCTTGAGGTCGATGCCGTCGACGGCTCGGTTGGTGCCGAAGACTTTCACCAGCCCCTGCGTCTCGATCGCCAGGCCGGATGTGTGCGTGGTCATCGTGTGTCCTTTTCGGGGGTCTCGACCGCGTCCTCGCCAGGTATGACTGTCGTCGTGGTCGGTTCTCATCGGTGGTCCGGAATCTCGGTGTCTTTGCCTTGGAGAAGGGGGTCACGCGGCGTAGGGGCGCGCCGCCCGGGCGTCCCGCAGGGCGTGCGCCCACCAGGACAGTTGTTCGAGGAGCGTGTCGACGGCCGGCTCCAATTCGCCGCCCGCTCCCGGCCCGTCGCCGAGCCCGCCGATCTGCCCGTCCAGGCCGGCGGCGAGATCGACGCCGACGGTGTCGCGCATCGTCACGGTGTGCAGTTCGCCGAAGACCTGCCGCAGGTGCTCGACCGCGAGAAGTCCGCGGGTCTTGTAACCGTATGAGACGAAACCGACAGGCTTGGCCCGCCACTCGTCGTACGCGTAGTCGATCGCTTGTTTGAGTGACGCCGGGAAGCTGCGGTTGTACTCCGGGGTGACCACGAGGAACGCCTCGGCCTCCGCGATCCGCCCGGCGAAGTCGGCCATCGCAGGCGTCGCACGCTCGGGGAAGCGGGACGGGAAGTCGAAATCCGCCAGATCGACGGTGACCGGCGCCCAACCCCGCCTCCGGCCCGCGGCGTCCGCGACCCACCGGCCGAGCCTGGCACCGACACGCCCTTCCCTGGTGCTCCCCACGATCACCGCGATCCGCAGCGGCTGCTCTCGGTCCATGCGCGTCGCCTCCCGCCGTTGCCCGCCTCGTACCTCTCACCGGTCAGGCGCGAGACGCACGGGCGCGGCCGCCAGACGCAATCTCGCGGCAGGCCGCGTGCCGCCGCCTCGCGTCTCGCTCCCGGGGGTGGTTCGTACGTCCGGGCGGATCTTGACCCGTCGCCCCGAAAGCCGCACTGGTAGCGTTGGGGCCGCACCGACAGCCACGCGGGAGAGTCCCGGCCGACGAGCCGGGCGCCGAAGGAGCAACCCCTCCCCGGAATCTCTCAGGCACCCGTACCGCGCGGCCATGGGCACTCTGGAAAGCAGTCCCGCGCGACGGCGCGGGGCTCACCGACGGTGAAAGCCTCGGCCCGCGGCTATTTGCGGCGGCGAGCGGGTGAAGCTCTCAGGTACCGATGACAGAGGGGGAGGCCGCAAGGGCCTGTCCGGTGGATCTCTCCGGGCCCGCGCGGCGTGGCGCGCGCGCTTGCGGCGTTGCGGGCGAAAGAGGGCCGTCAGGCCCGGCGAGCGAGTACGACCGAGTACCCGCCTCGGGCCCGCGCCCCGCGATCGCACGCGCCACGCCACGCGGGCCGGTCCGGAGACATCCGTCCAGACAGGCGCCGGGCCACGCGCACCCGCGTGTCCTTCTCCGCGAACCTGGAGGCCTCCACAGTGAGCTCGTCCCCGCCCACTCAGCCCCCGTCCGCCGCGCCCGCGCGCTCCGGTGCCGGCAGCCTCGCCGCTCTGGAGGCCGCGTCGCCGTTCAGCGGCCGGCACATCGGTCCCGACGCCGACCAGCAGGCGAAGATGCTCGCGCACATCGGCTTCGGATCGCTCGACGAGCTGACGGACGCCGCGGTGCCCGGGGCCATCCGCACGCTCGACCGACTCGACCTGCCCGAGGCTGTCGGCGAGGCGGCGGTGCACGGGCTGCTCCGCGGGCTCGCCGCACGCAACACGGTCCTGCGGTCCATGATCGGCCTCGGCTACCACGGCACGCACACGCCGCCCGTCATCCTGCGCAACGTTCTGGAGAACCCGGCCTGGTACACCGCGTACACGCCGTACCAGCCGGAGATCTCCCAGGGACGGCTGGAGGCGCTGCTCAACTTCCAGACGATGGTGTGCGACCTGACCGGACTCCAGGTCGCGGGCGCCTCGCTGCTCGACGAGGGCACCGCGGCCGCCGAGGCGATGACCCTCGCCCGCCGCGCGGGCCGCGCGAAGTCCGACGTCTTCGTCGTCGACGCCAACTGCCTGCCGCAGACCATCGCCGTCGTGCGCACCCGCGCCGAGGCGCTGGGCATCGAGGTGGTCCTCGCCGACATCGCCGACGGCCTGCCCGACGGTGAGTTCTTCGGCGTGCTGGCGCAGTACCCCGGTGCCGACGGGCACGTGCGCGACCTCGGCCCGCTCATCGCCGACGCCCACGCGCGCGGGGCCCTCGTCGCGGTCGCCGCCGACCTCCTCGCCCTCACGCTGCTCCGGTCGCCCGGCGCGATGGACGCCGACATCGCGGTGGGGACGACGCAGCGCTTCGGCGTCCCGATGGGATTCGGCGGCCCGCACGCCGGCTACCTGGCCGTGCGCGAGAAGTTCGCCCGCTCGCTGCCCGGACGCCTGGTCGGGGTCTCCGTCGACGCGGCCGGCGACCAGGCGTACCGCCTCGCGCTCCAGACACGCGAGCAGCACATCCGCCGGGAGAAGGCCACCAGCAACATCTGCACCGCGCAGGTCCTGCTCGCGGTGATGGCCGGGATGTACGCCGTCTACCACGGCCCCGAGGGCCTCACCGCGATCGCCCGGCGCACCCACCGCCTCGCCGTCGTCCTCGCCGCCGGGCTGCGCCACGACGGAGTCGAGGTCGTCCACGGGCGGTTCTTCGACACGGTGCTCGCCCGCGTTCCCGGCCGCGCCGACGAGGTCGTGGCCGCCGCGCGCGCCGAGGGCGTCAACCTGTACCGCGTCGACGCCGACCACGTCTCGGTGAGCTGCGACGAGACCACCACGCGCGACGATCTCGCGGCCGTGTGGCGGGCGTTCTCGCCGAACGGTGCCTTCTCGTGCACCGCTGACGTCGACTGCGGCCACGACCACGTCGCGGCGCTCGACGCCGAGACCCCCGACGCGCTGCCGGCCGACCTCGCCCGCACCGAGGACTTCCTGACCCACCCGGTCTTCCACGCGCACCGCTCCGAGACCGACATGCTGCGCTACCTGCGCCGCCTCGCGGACAAGGACTACGCGCTCGACCGCGGCATGATCCCGCTCGGCTCGTGCACGATGAAGCTCAACGCGACCGCCGAGATGGAGCCCATCACCTGGCCGGAGTTCGCCGACATCCACCCCTTCGCCCCCGCCGACCAGGCGGCCGGCTACCTGGAGCTCATCGGCGGCCTGGAGGACGCGCTGGCCCGCGTCACCGGCTACGACAAGGTCTCGTTGCAGCCCAACGCCGGATCCCAGGGCGAGCTTGCCGGCCTCCTGGCGGTACGCGCCTACCACCGCGCCAACGGCGACACCGCACGCGACGTGTGCCTGATCCCCTCGTCCGCGCACGGAACCAACGCCGCCAGCGCGGTGATGGCCGGGATGCGGGTGGTGGTGGTCGGCACCGGCGAGAACGGCGACGTCGACCTCGACGACCTGCGCGCCAAGGTCGACGCGCACCGCGACAGCCTGGCGGTGCTCATGGTCACCTACCCCTCGACGCACGGCGTCTTCGAGGAGCACATCGGCGACGTCTGCGCGCTCGTGCACGAGGTGGGCGGCCAGGTCTACGTCGACGGCGCCAACCTCAACGCGCTCGTCGGCCTCGCGCAGCCGGGCAGGTTCGGGGCGGACGTGTCCCACCTGAACCTGCACAAGACCTTCTGCATCCCGCACGGCGGCGGCGGTCCCGGCGTCGGACCGGTCGCGGTCCGCGAACACCTCGCGCCCTTCCTGCCGAACCACCCGCTCCAGCCCGCCGCCGGCCCGGCCGGGGGTGTCGGTCCGATCTCCGCGGCGCCGTGGGGTTCGGCGGCGATCCTGCCGATCTCGTGGGCGTACCTGCGCCTCATGGGCCCGGACGGACTCAAGCGCGCCACCCAGGTCGCGGTGCTCGGCGCGAACTACATCGCGCGCCGCCTCGCGCCGCACTACCCGGTCCTCTACACCGGCCCCGGAGGCCTGGTCGCGCACGAGTGCATCGTCGACCTGCGCGGCATCACGAAGGCGACCGGCGTCACGGTCGACGATGTCGCCAAACGGCTGATCGACTACGGCTTCCACGCGCCGACGATGTCGTTCCCGGTGCCCGGAACGCTCATGATCGAGCCCACCGAGAGCGAGAACCTCGCCGAGATCGACCGGTTCTGCGAGGCGATGATCGCCATCAAGGCCGAGATCGACCGCGTCGGTTCCGGTGAACTCCCCGCCGACGACAACCCGTTGCGCAACGCGCCGCACACCGCCGCCATGGTGGTCGACAGCGCGTGGCCGCACGCGTACCCGCGCGAAGAAGGCGCGTTCCCCGGCGGCGTGCAGCCGGCCGGGAAGTACTGGCCCCCGGTCCGGCGCATCGACGGCGCTTACGGCGACCGGAACCTGGTGTGCTCGTGCCCCGCACCGGAGGCGTACGAGCAGTAAGACGCGCGGCGCGCACCCTTCGCCGCGCCCTCATGCCCGCGCCCGCCCGCGCACCTGCCCTGGCGGAAACGGCAGCGTCGGAGGGCGGCCACCCACAAGGTGGCCGCCCT
>NZ_JBPKBI010000004.1:74419-75052 GCF_051388935.1 Yinghuangia sp. YIM S10712 | reverse complement strand
CCCTCCGACGTTTTCACCCCTGATTCCCACCACCGTGTCGTACGGCCCGGTGGGTCCGCGCCGCTGCTCTCGCCGAGCGGCCCCGTGAGAACGGTCAGGCGGCGAGGCGGACGCGGGGCCGGTGCGGTGCGATCATCCGGCCGTCCGGGAGAAGTTCCCCGGTGTCCTCGAACAGGACGACGCCGTTGCACAGCAGGCTCCAACCCTGCTCCGGGTGGGCCGCGACCACGTGCGCGGCCTCCCGATCAGGGCTGTCGGCCGGTGGGCATTGCGGTTGGTGCTGGCACATCTTCGTACCTTTTCGATGAGCGACGCGATGACTCGCGTCGGGCCGGGCGCCTGCCGACCGGCCTTGGGGGATTGGTGCGTTGCATGTGACACGACCTGACTCGTGTCGGGTCCCATCCTGCGCCCGCGCGCGGGCCCGCGCAGCCGATTGCCGAGTTCTCACCCACGCGTCCCACCGCGTTTACCCCGTGAGGGTCATACCGGCAACCCGGGCCGGCCGTCGGCGGGGGCGGCGGCGCCGGGCCTGGGCCGGCACCGCCGCACGAAGATTGCTTGCCCAGGTTAAGTAACAGGCCCTGGCGCCCTCCAGCCGACCGCTGTGTCGTTACCTGAACGGCAGCGGGG
>NZ_JBPKBI010000004.1:62824-74261 GCF_051388935.1 Yinghuangia sp. YIM S10712 | reverse complement strand
GGCGTCTGGATGATGCCGCAGCCCCGCCTCGCGGAAATCCGACGCCACGTCAGGCAGAGGCGTCGACGTGGCGTCGCTTATCGACGCGACGTCACGGTGAAGAGTTCATGGGAGGGCGCGCGTCGCGGCCGCGGATCGGCGAGCAACGGCCGCCGGCGCCGTGCTCAGGATTGCGCGGCTGCGGCGAGGAGCCGGCGGCCGCGGTCGGCGAGGGTTCCGGCGAGTTCGTCGGCCGGGTAGGGGCGGAGGGCCTGCACTCCGGGGGGCGCGGGCGCGAGCGGGACCAGCAGGTCGTGCCAGCCGATGAGGTCGGCGAGCCATAAGGCGACGGTGTAGAGGCCGGGAATGTGCAGCAGGCGCAGTTCGTAGTAGCCGCGTTCGACTCGGGGGAGCGAGCGCAGGGCGGCGATCGCCGCGTCGGTGCAGGTGGTGAAGGGGCCTTCGGTGAACCGGGCCACGTGCTGCCCGGTGCCCCGGTCGGCGACCTCGACCGCGCCGACGGTGTGCAGGCCGTCGTGGACGAGCCAGCGCCAGCCGACCGGCCGGGCGGCGTCCACGCCGCGGCCGGCGGCGAGGTCGGACAGGTCGATCTCGAACATGCGGTGCGGGCGGACGGCGGTGAGGCCGCGGACGGTGTCCTCGGGGGTGGAGGGTGACGTGGCGGCGTCGGGCTCGGCGTCGTGTGCGGGCCGCCGGCGAGGTGCGTCGAGCACCGCTCGTACCGCATTGCGGACGTCATCGGGTGTTTCTGGCACACGCAAGACCATGAGACCGCCTCATTTCTGATGCAGCATCCGTTGACACGCTGCTGGGGCGTGGGTGGAGAAAAAGCCGCTGTGCCGGTCCGGGCCGGGCGGGTGCTGCGCCGCGCATGCAGGAACCGACCGTACAAGCCGGTCAGCGCATTGTACGTGAATGGCTGCAAAAAGTAACGATTTGCGGACGGTTGATTGGCGCAACCCGCCTGATTGTCGGACTTACGCCGGAACCGTGAACTGGTAGCCCTGCGCCAGCAGATCGGGGATGAGCCGGCGCAGCATGTCCACGCTCATGGTGCGGTCGCCGCCGCCGTCGTGGAGGAGGATGACGCCGCCGGGGGTGAGCTGCTGGCCGACGGTCTGGAGCATCTTGTCGACGCCGGGCTTCTTCCAGTCGAGGGTGTCGACGCTCCAGCCGAGCGAGCGCATGCCGAGGGATGCCGCCATCTCCTGGACCTGGGGCGACCAACGGCCGCCGGGTGCCCGGTACCAGGGCACGGGGGCGCCGGGCGCCGCGGCCTGGATCGCGTCGAGGGTCTGCTGCATCTGGGCGCGCATCTCGTCGGGCGTGCGCTCGGGCATCGACGTGTCGTGGGTCATCGTGTGGTTGCACAGGGTGTGCCCGCGCTTGACGATTTCGCGGATCATGTCGGGCATGGCCTTGGCCTGGGCGCCGACGACGCAGAAGACGCCCTTGATGTTGTGCTGCGCCAGGATGTCGAGGACCTGTGTGGTGTAGCCGGCCCACGGTCCGTCGTCGAAGGTCAGCGCGACCCACTTGCCGGGGTCGGTGCGGCCGACCTTGGACTGGAGCATGGTGGGCACCAGCGGGGTGGGCGACCCGGTGGCGGGCGGCGGAGGCGCCGGTATCTCCGACGGCGGCGCGCTCGGGATCGGCGGTTGGCCGACGTCGTCCTGGGTAGGCCGGGCTGTGGCGGCCTGTGCGTCGACGGTGTCGGCGCTCGCGGTCCAGACAAGGAATCCGCACAGGAAGACGGCGACGGCGACGATCACCGCTTGGAACGTGGCGCTGCGCACCGGCAGAGCGGACACGGTAACCCCCCAGGTTGCACGTGGTTTGCGCCGTGCGGCCCCCCCGACACGGCGTGCGGGCGCGCGGCAGGCGTGTGCGCTCCACCGGTCGGGACACGACCCGGTGATCCGTGGATCGCCGGGGAAGAGATAGTCCGTGAGTGGGCGTCACCCCTGGCCGGGTGACCCGTTGCCAGGGGTGACGCATGGTTCGTTTGTGCGGTTCCCTGGGACTCGGGCGTGTGTGCCCGGCGCCAACGACGGCCCGATGTGTGTCGATGGGGAGTTCAGCTCATGGGGGAGAAGGTCGAGCAGGTCGCGTTCACGAGGTCGGACCGGCAGCGGTACCGGCACAAACTGCGGCGTTGCCTGGAGACGCTGGAACGGCTTTTGGCGGAACGGCGGTTCGAGAGTCCGCGCAAGCTGATGGGCGTCGAGATCGAGCTGAATCTGACGGACGCGGACGGGTTGCCGTGCATGGCGAACGACCGGGTGCTGGACCGGATCGCCAGTCCCGATTTCCAGACCGAACTGGGACAGTTCAACATCGAGGTGAACATTCCGCCGCATCGTCTGGTGGGCCCGGTCTTCTCCGAGTTGGCCGAGGAGTTGCGCACGAGCCTGGACTACGCGGACCGCAAGGCGGCCGAGTCGGGTGCGCGGATTGTGATGATCGGGATCCTGCCGACGCTGACCGATGCGCACATGGTGTTGGAGAACCTGTCGCACAACCCCAGGTACAAGTTGCTCAACGACCAGATCCTGATGGCGCGCGGCGAGGACATCCAGTTGCAGATCGAGGGCGTCGAGCGGCTGGAGACGACGTCGACCAGCATTGTGCCGGAAGCCGCTTGTACGTCGGTGCAGTTCCATCTACAGGTGACGCCGGACAATTTCGCGTCGGTGTGGAACGCGGCGCAGTCGGTGTCGGGTGTGCAGGTCGCGTTGGGGGCGAACTCCCCGTTCCTGTACGGGCGCGAGTTGTGGCGTGAGACGCGACCGATCTTGTTCGAGCAGTCGTGCGACACGCGCCCCGAGGAGTTGATCGCGCAGGGTGTGCGGCCGCTGACGTGGTTCGGGGAGCGCTGGATCGGCTCGGTGATGGACCTGTTCGAGGAGAATGTTCGGTATTTCCCGTCGTTGCTGCCTATTTGCGACGACGAGGATCCGGTGTCGGTGCTGGATTGCGGGGATGTTCCGCATCTTCGGGAGCTGAGGCTGCACAACGGCACGATCTATCGGTGGAATCGCCCGGTGTACGACGTCGCGCGCGGCAAGCCGCATCTTCGGGTGGAGAACCGTGTGCTGCCGGCCGGGCCGACCGTGGACGACATCCTCGCGAACGCCGCGTTCTACTACGGCGTGGTGCGTTCGCTTGTCGAGGACGAGCGGCCGGTGTGGGAGCGCCTGCCGTTCGCGGAGGCCGCGGACAACTTCCACACCGGTGCGCGGCACGGGATCGAGGCGGAGTTGGCGTGGCCGGGGCTGGGGCGTCTCCCGGTGACGGAACTGGTGTTGCGGGAGCTGTTGCCGCGGGCGCACCGGGGGCTGGAGGCGTGGGGCATCGATGCGCGTGAGCGCGATCACTACCTGGGGATCATCGAGCAGCGGTGCCTGCGGCGTACGAACGGTGCGGCGTGGCAGAGCGCGATGTTCCACCACTATCGCGACCGCGTGGGCTTGGATCGGCTCGGTGCGCTGCGGGCCATGACGCTGCGTTATGCGGAGCTGATGCGCGGCGGGGAGCCGGTGCATACGTGGGTGGTCGCGTGATGTGTGCCGGGTTGTCGGTTGCGGGCCGGGGCGGTGCGGGTTCGGAGGAGCCCGGTGAACGTTTCCGGACACCGCACTAGATTGGCCGGGTGATCACGGAAGAACCAGCCGAGCGGGCGGTGCGGGACGAGCCGTCGCGTCGTCGGATGCGGCGTGACGAGGTGCTGCTCGTCCTGGCGGTGTCGCTGGGGGCGTCGGCGGTTTCGGCGACGATTTCGTTCGTCGGGTCGTTGACGCGGCCGGGCGGATTGGCCGATCAGTCGGCGGTGCTCAACAGGTCGGCGGCGCCGGGGCGTCCGTGGCTGGATCTGGCGTGGCAGTTGTTCGGTATCGCCTCGTCTCTCGTGCCGGTGTTCCTCGTGGCGCATTTCCTGACGCGGGGCGGGGAGTCGATGCGCGTGCTGGGGGTGGACGCCGGCCGCAAGGCGCTGGATCTGGCGCGTGGCGCGGCGGTGGCCGCGGTGATCGGCGGTTCGGGTCTCGCGCTGTATCTGGGGGCGCGGGCGGCGGGGACGAATCTGACGGTGGTGCCGACGTCGCTGCCTGATGTGTGGTGGCGGATTCCGGTGCTGGTGTTGTCGGCGATCGAGAACGCGGCGTTGGAGGAGGTGGTCGTCCTCGGCTATCTCGTGCACCGGCTGACGCAGTTGGGCTGGTCGTTTCCCAAGGTGCTTGTGGCCAGTTCGGTGTTGCGTGGGTCGTACCACCTCTATCAGGGGATCGGCGGGTTCTTCGGGAACCTCGCGATGGGGGTGATCTTCTGCCTGCTGTACCGGCGTTGGGGGAGGGTCATGCCGTTGTTGGTGGCGCATGCACTGATCGACATTGTGGCTTTTGTGGGTTATGTCCTGTTGGCGGGCAAGGTCGACTGGCTGCCGACAGGCTGACGCGCGGTCTGGGCGGTGCCGCGTTTCGCGCCGATTCCGTCGTGGGGCGTGCAACTGGGATCCTCGTCGGGAAGGTAGTGACCGGGGCGCGTGGTCGGTCCCGTTGGACGTGGTCCGTGCCGGGTGCCGGACCAGGCGGCTGTGATGGGGGTTTGCCACATGCTGGGAGGCGGAATCCGCGAGCGCCTGCGGGCGCGGAAGGAGGCGTCTGCGGACGCTCCGGCCCGTCGGCGGCCTCGTCCGGGCGTGGTCGCACCGATCCTGTTGACGGTGTTCTTCCTGGCCGTGGTGCTGATCGTGGTCAGGATGGGCGGCGGGGAGGACGACGCCGCGGCGTCGGGGTCGGGGCAGGACACCGCCGAGGCCGCGGAGGAGACCGCGTCGGCTGAACCGACGGGGCCGCTGGTCGCGCCGCCGGGGTCGATCCAGGGCACCGTACGGTCGCGGTTCGCGCTCGCGGTCTACAAGCAGCCCGCGGCCCGGGGCGAGACCGTGCTCAGCGCCGATCACGGGACGCAGGTGACGGTCGTCTGCCACACTCCGGGCCAGGTGAACTACACCAAGGGGCGGCCGGATCCGACGTGGGCGAAGATCATCGTGAGCGATCGGCAGGGCTACGTGCACGTGGGGCAGTTGGAGACCGGCGGGGTCGTGGCGGAACAGGTGCCGGAGTGTGTCTGAGCGGGCGTGACGACGGTTGTGCCGTGCGGGCGTTGCCCAGGGACGCCGCGTACGCGCCGGGTTCGTCGCAGGAGGAACCGGTGAGCCGTCTCGCCGCCCCGGCGCTACGTTGACGCGCATGCGTATTTTCGTGGTCGACGCCTTTACCGACACGCCGTTTCGCGGCAACCCGGCGGGTGTGTGCCTGCCGGACGAGGCCCACGCGTCGGATGGCGCGTGGATGCAGCAGGTGGCCGCCGAGATGCGGCATGCCGAGACGGCGTTCCTGGTTCCGGGCGGTGGCGGTGACGCGGACTGGACGCTGCGCTGGTTCACCCCCGAGGTCGAGGTGGACCTGTGCGGGCACGCGACGTTGGCGAGTGCGCGCGTGCTGTTCGGTGAGGGGCTGGCGCGCGGGAGCGTGCGGTTTGCGACGCGCAGCGGTGTGCTGAGCGCGCACGAGCGTTCCGGGGGCGGCATCGGCCTCGACTTCCCGGCTCTGCCGCCCCGGCCGGTGGCCGAGCCGGAGGGTTTGGCCGAGATGCTCGGTGTTCGGGTCTCGGCGGTCGCGGCGGGCGGTGGAGACCTGCTCGTCGAGGTCGCGTCGGCCGACGTGGTGCGCGGTCTCGCGCCCGATTTGGCGGCGGTGGCCGCGCTGCCGTACCGCTGTGTGGTGGTGACCGCCGCCGGCGACGGGGGCGAAACCGACTTCTGCTCCAGGGTGTTCTGTCCCGCGGTGGGCATTCCGGAGGACCCTGTCACGGGGTCGGCGCATTGCGTGCTCGGCCCCTATTGGGCGCCGAGGGTGGGGCGCACGCGGCTGACGGGCTATCAGGCCTCTTCGCGCGGGGGTGTGGTGGTGGTCGAGCTGCACGGCGACCGTGTGACGCTCATCGGCGATGCGACGCTCGTCCTGCGGGGCGAACTCACGGTCTGATCAGACGAGTTGCCGAGCCTTCCGTACTTGCGTGCGACGCAAGTAGGGCTTGCACAACTTGCATTGGAGATCAAGACGGAGACGTCCTAGCGTGGTCGCTGTCCGGACGACGACGAAGCGGCGCCCGGTCCGTCCCCGGTTTCTCCGGGGGCGGGCCGGTGCGTGCCGCACCGCTCCGACTCCCCGAGGTGTCTCCACCGTGCGATCACCCACGGCCGCGCGCCCGCGCGCGGTCCTTCCGCTGGTCTGTGCCTGTGTCCTGCTGGTCATGGTCATGGTCGCGGCCGTCAACCTCGCCATCCCGGAACTGGCCGTCTCCTCCCTGCATCCGTCCGCGTCCGAAATGCTGTGGATCGTCGACGCGTACGTCATCGTCTTCGCGGGCCTGCTGATCCCGGCCGGTGCAGTCGGCGACCGGTACGGGCGCAAGGGCGCCCTGCTTGCCGGGCTCGCGCTGTTCACCGTCGGCGCGACGGTGTCCGCGGCGGCACCCGGCGTGCCCGTCCTGCTCGCCGGCCGCGCGGTCACCGGCGCGGGCGCGGCGCTGGTCATGCCCGCGACGCTGTCGATCCTGATCCACGCCACCGCGCCGGATCGCCGGCCGCAGGCCATCGCGTCGTGGACGCTGGCCACCGGTATCGGAGGGCTGCTCGGCAACGCCGTCGGCGGCCCGGTCCTGCAGTACCTGCCGTGGCGCGGCCTGTTCGGCGTGCTCGCGCCCGTCGGCGCGGTCCTTTTGGTGCTGGCCGCCGTCGCGCTGCCGAAGGTTCCGCGTACCACGGCCTCCCTCGACCCGGTGGGCTCGGTGCTGCTGGTCACCGGGTTCCTGGCCGTGCTGTTCGGCATCATCGAAGGACCCGACCGGGGCTGGACATCGACATGGGTGCTCGGCGGATTCGCTGTCGGCCTGGCCTTGCTCGCCGGCTTCGTCGCGTACGCGCTGCGGGTCCGCGAACCCCTGCTCGACCCGCGGCTGTTCCGTACGCCGACGCTGCGCGCGGGCGTGCTGGGCATCCTCGTGGCGTTCGTGGGCCTGTTCGCGCTGTTCTACGTCAACGCGCAGTACCTGCAATACGCCGCGCGCACGGCACCGTCACCGAGGTCGAGCCGATCGCGGCGCGCATGCGGCGCGTGCGGATCGCCGGCGAAGGTGTCGCCGGGCTGGCGTGGGCTCCCGGCCAACAGGTGCGGTTGCACGTCAACGACCTGCTCACGGCCCTGCCGTGGCGGGCCGGAGGCATGGGTGACGTTTTGCGGACCTACTCGGTGTGGGCGTACGACCCGGCCGGCACGCTCGATCTGTGCATATTCGACCACGAGGGGCAGGGACCCGGCGCGCGCTGGGCCCGGTCGGCGGCGGTCGGCACCGAGGTGCGCTTCGGCAAGCCCGAGGGGTCCTTGACGCTCCGTCACGAAGCCTCGTATCACGTGTTCGTGGGTGAGGAGACCGCGCAGGTCGCCTTCGGCCCGATGCTCGCGGCGCTGGCCGGGAAACCGGACCGGCCACGGGTGTTCGGCGTGATCGAGACGGCGTCCGAGGACGACCGGCTGCCGTCGGCCGGGTCCGACGGCCTGGTGTGGGCCGAACGCGGCGACCGGTCGGCGGCGGGATCGGAAACCCTCGTCGCTGCGGTGCGCGGCCTCGCGCTGCCGGACGCGCCGGGCGTCGCCTACGTCGCCGGCGAGGCCCGCACGGTGCAGGCCGTACGCGCCCATCTCGTGCGTGACCGGGGTTGGCCCCGCCGGTCGGTTCTGGTCAAGCCGTTCTGGACACCGGGCAAGCAGGGCATGGATTGACTTCCTCCCCGGCCTAATGGCCGGGGATTCCCGCCTGTTCCGACACGGGTTGTGTGGGTGACTTCGGGTGGGTACCTGCTTCTCGACGCTGTGCCGGAACCGTGGGTTCTGGTCTTACCTGCGCTCCACAGGCTGGTACGGCCAGTCCGGCCGCCGTGGCGACGTTGACCGCCGCATTGATACTACTGGCGCGCGCAACGGCTCTGGGCGGGCTCGTACTTCGCCGGGTCCGTCGGCGGCGCGCCGCTGAACGTCGTGAAGCAGTACATCGATCAGCAATCCCGGCCCGTGCAGGCGGTCGACGCCGTATCACCCGAAGCGATCCGGCATTCCCTGCCCCGCTTCGCGGGAGAGCCGGCTTCACCTCCGCCCTGAAGGGCGGAGCACTGCCGACGAACCGGTAGCGGCCTCGACCCGGCCCCTGCGTGTCAGGACATATGACGTTCCCTCAGTCATGCTGGCGGGCGGAAGCCGTAAGTCGGCTGTCCGGCAGCGGGCGGGGCGGAGAGTGTCCGGTGCGGCCGGCGCGCGGGCGGCATGGAAGACTGTGTCGGATATGGGTGCACAAGGGTCGGGGAGGACCAACCGGTGAGCGACAGGGAGCCGTCGTACCGTCAGATCCGGCAGTCGGCCAAACTCGCCGGCGTTTGCTACGACATTCGCGGGCCCGTGCTCGACGAGGCCAAGCGCATGGAGGAGGAGGGCCACCGGATCCTGAAGCTGAACATCGGCAATCCCGCGCCGTTCGGCTTCGAGGCGCCCAGCGAGATCCTGCACGACATGATCCTCGGACTGCCGTCCGCACAGGGGTACTGCGACTCCAAGGGGCTGTTCCACGCACGCCGCGCCGTCGTGCAGCACTACCAGGAACGCGGCATCCACGGTGTCGACGTCGACGACGTCTACCTCGGCAACGGGGTCTCCGAGCTGATCGTGATGGCCCTCCAGGCGCTGCTCGACGACGGCGACCAGGTCCTCGTGCCCGCGCCCGACTACCCGCTGTGGACGGCGGCTGTTTCGCTCTCCGGCGGAACACCCGTGCATTATCTGTGCGACGAGGGCGCGGACTGGTTCCCGGACCTGGACGACATCGCCGCGAAGATCACCGACCGCACCCGGGCGATCGTCGTGATCAACCCGAACAACCCGACCGGGGCGGTCTATTCGCGCGAGCTCCTGGAAGGCCTGGTCGAGCTTGCCCGCCGCCACAACCTGCTGCTGCTCGCCGACGAGATCTACGACAAGATCCTGTACGACGACGCTGTGCACGTCCCGCTGGCATCGCTCGCCCCCGACTTGTTCTGCCTGACCTTCAACGGCCTGTCGAAGGCATACCGCGTCGCGGGCTTCCGGTCCGGCTGGCTCATGCTGTCCGGTCCCAAGACCCACGCGGCCAGCTACATCGAAGGCCTCAACGTGCTGGCCAACATGCGCCTGTGCGCGAACGTCCCGGCCCAGCACGCGATCGCGACCGCACTCGGCGGGCACCAGAGCATCCGCGAACTGATCCTGCCGGGCGGCCGGCTGCGGGCCCAGCGCGACAAGGCGTACGAACTGCTCACGGCCATCCCGGGCGTCACGTGCGTCAAGCCGCGCGGCGCGCTGTACGCGTTCCCGCGCATCGACCCCGAGGTGTGCCCGCTCGTCGACGACGAGAAGTTCGTCCTCGACCTGTTGCTCCAGGAGCGGATCCTCGTCGTCCAGGGCACCGGCTTCAACTGGCCGACCCCCGACCACTTCCGCATCGTGACGCTGCCGCACGTCGACGACCTGGACGACGCGATCACCAGAATCGGCAAGTTCATCGGCTCCTACCGCCAGTGACCGGCCGGCCGCGGGCACGCGTCACGGCCTGACCTGCGGGCGTCGGCTCCGGCCGCGCGAGGACCGGCGGACCTGACCAGTGCGGGAGTCGGTCCGGCAGCGGTACGGACGCCGGTGCCCAGGCGCATCGCCCCTGACGTCGGCCACCCGACCAGGACCGCCGCATCCAAGGACCGCCGGTTCGGCCGTCTTCCATGCCGCTTGCTGTCGCGGGTGTTCTTGCGGGTCCGCGAACCGCGGCCTCCAAGGGTCTGCGTCGCGGCGTGCGGGCTCAATGCGCGCGGTGGTCTTCGGGGCGTGGTCTCGTGCTTGCCGCCGAGGGTGCGCCCGCAGTGCCGGAGACGTCCGGTGGGGGCGGCGCGTCGGACAGCGGCTCCGGCGTCGCGGTGGAGGGCGCGGCTGACCCCTCGGACTCGGGCGTGAGCGCCTTGCCGGAGACGGTGTCACCGCTGTGATCGCAGTGGCCGCCGGGGATATCAGAGCAGTCGGAGCCGGCGGTGTCGACCGGCGACGGCGAGCCGTCGGCGTCCTCGAACCCGTCGCAACTGTGCGCGTCCGGGCTGCGGCCCGCCGCGTCCGCCGCCCGCTCGGCGGCGTTGCGGGCCTTCGCGGCGCGCAGGACGACGACGACCACGCACAGGAACGCCGCGTACGCGGCCACGCCCACCCCGAGCCAGACCCACACAGCGTTCTCCCTCGCGCATTCCGGTGGGCCTGACCCGCCGCCACGCACGGCGCGGTGGTGACGGCTCGACTACCCGCAGCGTCCGGATGATCCTAGGGCGTTTTCGGACACGCCCTCCTCAGCCGTCGGCCGCGGGCGGCCTGCGTCCGCCGCGTCGTGCCGGGCTGCGGAGACGGTTCACCGGGGTTCGGTGCCTCGTTTCTTGACGGCACTTGCCCGAAATGTACCCAGATGGCGCGCGGCAACCCCTAGGGCAGGCGCGGGAGTTGGGCCCCTTCGAGGCGATCGGCGGAAAACCTTCCATATAAAGATTTGCTCGTGAGTGTTATCCGATATATCGTTGAGCCATCGCGAACGGATCGCGATAGGAACGGAGAAACATCATGCATGCCAAGACACACCGCCCCGGATGGGGCGAACGACGTGGTGATCACAGGATGCGGCGCCAAGGTTTCGGCCCCTGGGGGCCCGAGTCCGGGTGGGGCCCCGGCGGCTTCGGCCGAGGCCACGGCGGTCCGGGTCGCGGACGTGGCCGGGCTCGCCGCGGCGACGTCCGGGCCTCGATCCTGGCCCTGCTCGCAGAACGGCCCATGCACGGGTACGAGATGATCCGCGAGATCGCCGACCGCACCCAGGAGGCGTGGAAGCCGAGCCCCGGTTCCGTCTACCCCACCCTCCAACTGCTGGAGGACGAAGGCGTCATCGTCGGCGAGGAGTCCGGCGGCAAGAAGCTGTTCTCGCTGACGGACACCGGCCGCGAGGAGGCCGCGGCGCAGCCCGAGGGCAGCGCCCCGTGGGACGCCGTCAACCGCGGTTTCGACCACGAGGCCCACCGCGACGCCCGGCGCGCCGCGATGCAGGTCACCGATGCGCTGCGCCAGGTCGTGGCCACCGGCAGCGACGACCAGCGCGCGAAGGCGCTTGAGGTGATGGCCGAGGCCCGCAGGAAGCTGTACCTGATCCTCGCGGAAGCCGAGTGAGCCCCGCAGGGGTGACCCGTGCGGGAGGGGCTTCCTCCCACACGGTCGCCGGGGTCGGGTCGACCGGGCGGGAGGCCGCCGGGCGGGGCCGCAGCACGCGGCCC
>NZ_JBPKBI010000004.1:57252-62693 GCF_051388935.1 Yinghuangia sp. YIM S10712 | reverse complement strand
CCCCCCCCCCCGACTCGGCTTTCCGACGTGTCGGCCGCAGCTCGGCCGCCCGCGACTCGCGGTCACGGACGAATCGCCGCGGCGGAACACGCCGTCGGCGCCCGGCAGCGCAAAGCAGCGTCACCGGGCAGCCGCGCCGGAGCCTCCCGACGAACGCCGGCCCCGATACGCGGATGAGCCGGCCGCCGCATCGGTGACCTCGATGCGGCAGCACCTCACCAGGGTGCTTCCCGGTAGTCCTTCAGGAAGCAGCCGAACGGCGGCGGTACGTCCGGAGCTGTCTCACCCCGCACGATGGGGTCGTAGACCCGCGCCGCGCCGTCCACGACGTCCAACGGCGTGCGGAACCCCGCCCGCGCCGCCCGCTCGCGGTTCGGCAGCGGCTTCTCGTCGGTGATCCATCCGGTGTCCACGCTGGTCATGTACACCCCGTGCCGCGCCAGATCCTGCGCGCTCGTGCGCGTCAGCATGTTCAGCGCAGCCTTCGCCATATTGGTGTGCGGGTGCCCCGGCGACTTGTACGCCCGCGTGAACTGCCCTTCCACCGCAGACACGTTCACGATGTAGCGGCGTTCGTACGGCGACCGCAGCAGCAGCGGCAGCAGGCGGCTCACCAGCAGGAACGGCGCGGTGACGTTGACCAGTTGGACCTCCAGCAGCTCGACCGGGTCCACTTCGTGCACGCGCCGCGACCACGAGTTCTGCCAAGCGGTGTCCGGTACAAGGCCGGCCGCGTCCAGCGGAAGGGCCACCGAACCACCGGCCGCCCCCGCGGGCGCCGACACCGGCAGCCCCGGTACGTCCGACAGCGGGGTCGGGGCCGTGATGGGCTCGAACGCCGCCGCGCCGAGGGCCGCCCGCTCGGCGGCGAGCAGCGGCGCGTACGACTCCGGAGGGCGCCGTATCGTCTGCGCGGCGTTGTTCACCAGGATGTCCAACGGGCTTCCGGCGGCCACGAGTTCGTCGCACCACGCGAGCAGCCGACCGGGGTCGCGCAGGTCGAGCGCGACCACGGAGAGGCGGTCCGCCCACGCCGCGTGGTCGTGGACCGCGGCGAACCGGGTGCGCGTGTCGTGCGGGAACCGCGATGTCACGACCACCTCGGCACCGTCGCGCAGCAGCTTCAACACCAGTTCGAAGCCGATCTTCACGCGCCCGCCGGTCACCAGCGCGCGGCGTCCGGACAGATCGGTGCGAGCCCGCCTGCGGGCCCGGTTCTCGCGCGCACACGGGGGACAGAGCTGGTGGTAGAAGCCGTCGATCTCGGCGTACGGCTGCTTGCACACGTAGCAGCGCCGTCCACCGGCCGCACGGCCTATGACGGTCGGCACGCCGGTCTCGTCGAGCGGCAGGTCGTCGACGCGGTCATCCGCGCCGGTCGCGGTGCGTGCGATCAACTCGGCGCGCTCGGCCGCGCGTCGGCGCTTGCGTTCGAGGCGGCGCCTTTTGCGGCCGGACTTGGTGAAGTCCGCGACGGCCTGCTCGATCCGGATCCGGACCGGGTCGTCGGCGGCGAGGTCGTGCAGCGCCGCGAGATGGGCGAGGCACGCTTCGAGCGCCGGATCCGGCGCGGTCGCGGAGGCGGGTGGACGGGTGGACGAATGGGCGGACGGCACCGCTGGGGGTGCCGGAACTGTTTCGGTCAACGCGGCGTTCCCCTCGGTGGCGTCAGCGGGTCGTGCGACCGGGCCCTACGGCTCGGGCGGATCGGGTCGCGGCCCGCTGCTTGCCGGGTGTGTCACGGCGGTTCTCCTGGACATCGACGCGAGCCGGCGGGTGCCGACCCCGCACGGTGCGAACCCGTGCGCCCGGTCACGGTAGCCCGGCAACCCCCGGGCCGGCACGGGGATTTCCCCCACGCTCCGCTCCGGCCGTGGCCCGGCTTGGCGACCGAACGCGCACCGCGTCTCGGGGCGAGGCGGTCCAACGCGCCGGTTCGGGTCTGCGACCCGGTCGGCGTGGCCGGCGCGCGCGGGCGGACGGGGTGGCGCGGCGGGTCCACTGCAACCCCGACCCTCTGCGCACGGTCTGCGACCCCATGCGGATACGGTCGTTCGCGGAGCCGTCGGCCTGCCCGGCGGCGCCGCGGTCCGATACCAGGCCGGGACGACAGGAGCATCCGCATGACCGACACCGAGCGGTGGACCACGCCGGCCGATCTCGCCGCCGCCCGGGCGGCGTTCGAGGCGGCGATCCCGGGCTGGCGCACCCCGGCCGCCTTCGCCCTCGGCATCGCCGCCCGCGAAACGCGCCCGGAAGGCCCAGCCGTGGTCTTCCCGGTCGTCAACGCCGGCGGCGGCGCGCTGTCGGCCGTCGTGCTCGCCACCGTGTGCGGCCACCGCGCGGGCACCGCGACGTACCGCCTGACACTCGATCAACTCGATGCCGCGATCCGCCTGTTGGCCCCCGCCGAAGCATGTGCGGACGTACCCCACGGGAATCTGACCGCGTGGCGGGCCGTACGGGACGACCTCGCCGCGCTCGGCGAGAGCGCGGCCCACCCCGTCGCGGTCTTCGTGGCCGACCTCGCCGACCCGCCCGCCGACGCCCACGACCGGGTGCTGCGGGACCGGATCCCGCCGGCGGCGCCGTGACGGCGCGGGCCTCGGGCCCGCACTCGTACCACCGTGCCACGGACAGCCGACCGGTCGATAGGGTGCGGTTTCCGCGCAGGTTCATGGTCGGAAGCAGCACGCTGTGTGCGAGGTCCGGTCGGTAACCGACTCGCGCGGCTCGCATTCGCGCGACAACAGGGGTTCGGTCATGGCCAGGCGGGACGCGCCGCGATTCAGTTGTTTCTCGGTGATCGTCGTATCCGTGCTGATCATCGGCGCCGTCGTCGCGGCGCTCGTCGTCACCCTGCGGCTGGAGCAGAAACGCGACCTCGAACGCACCGAACGCCTCGCACTCGAACACGCGCGCCACTGGGCGACGATCGTCGCCGGCTCACTCGACGCCGGCGCGTCGCCACTGCGGGACAACCTGCGCCTCGACTTCTGGGAGGTCAAGGTCCACGTCGTCACGATCGACCGCAGGGCCGACGGCATCACCGGCATCGTCAAGGCCGAGGAGGAACGCACGACGACGTTCGGCAAATCGACCATCCACCGTTGCTTCGCCTACGACATACCCGTCCAGGCCCGGCCGACCGGCCGGTTCGTCGTCGAACCGACCCGCTGTCCTCCCAAGCCGCCTGCGATAGGCGGCTGAGCGCCTCAGACGTCCCGGCGGTCCACCGCGACGACCGCGACGGCCGCCGAGATCGCGGCCCACAGAGCGAATACGGTCCACGCCTCCGCGAACCCCGCGGTCGACCAGCCCCAGCCGGGCGGCGGACCGACCATGACAAGGCGCTCCCAGGCGCTGAGCGGTTGTGCGTGGTCGAGGGCCGTGGACCACGACGCCTTGTCGTCGTCGAAGGCCATCGGCAGCAGTATCAGCACGATCACGACCGTGACGAGCGCGCTCGCGGTGCCGCGCACCAGCGCGCCCACGGCCATCCCGACCAGGCCGCAGACCGGTGCCATGAGAACGGACGCCGCAAGAGCCCGCAGCACTCCCGAGTCGTACAGCGCCGCGTCGATGTGGTGCTCGGCCAGGATCGACTGCGTCACCGCGAACGAGGTGCCGACCAGCGCCGCACCGTACGCGAGCATGACGGCCGTGACGACCACGGCCTTCGCCGCCACGACGTGGCGCCGGGCCGGCACCGCCGCGAAGGTCGCACGCGCCGATCCCGTCGCGTACTCGCCGGCCACCGCCAGTGTTCCGACACTGGCCGCGGTCAGCATCACGAGCAGCACGCCGATATCGCTGACGACCGCTCTGACGGCGCGGAACTCGGTGAAGGGATCGGGTGCCCCGCCGGACGAGTGGAAGTTCGCGCTCTCGGTCGCCGCGCCGTTGGCGTTGACGGCGACGACCGCGACCGCGATGAGCGCGAGCAACCAAGGCGTCGAGCGAAGCGACCACAGTTTCAGCCATTCGGCGGCGACCAGGTCGCGGAACCGGGCCGGTGGCTCCGACTCGGGTGCCACGCGGGCCGGGAGCTCCGGTGCCCCGGTCCGTGTTCCCGCGCTCATCGTTCCTCTCCCGAGAGGTAGTCGACGGTGTCACCCGTCAGTTCCATGAACGCCTCCTCCAACGACGCGGTACGTTCGGCCAGTTGGTGCAGTTGCAGGCCGTGCCGGTGGGCCAGCTCGCCGATCCGGTCCGCGTTCACACCGTCGACTGTCAGCAGGCCGGCGCCGTCCGCGCTGACCCGCGCACGCTCGGCGCGCAGCACCGCCGCCAAGGCCTCGGGATCCGGCGTCCGCACAACCACACTGCGCCGCGAACCACGCGCGGCGAACGCGTCGGCCGACTCCGCCGCCAGAAGTCGGCCGCGCCCGATCACCACGAGGTCGTCGGCGGTGTTCTGCATCTCGGACATCAGGTGGCTCGACACGAAGACCGTGCGGCCTTCCGCGGCGAGGCGGCGGAACAAACCGCGCACCCACCGCACACCCTCCGGATCGAGCCCGTTGGCCGGCTCGTCGAACAACAGCACGGGAGGGTCGCCGAGCAACGCGGTCGCGATGCCGAGCCGCTGGCGCATGCCGAGCGAGAAGGAACCGACACGTCGCCGCGCGACGGCGGACAGCCCGACTTCTCCCAGCACTTCGTCGACCCGGCCGCGTCCGATCGCGTTGCTCCGGGCAAGTGCGCGCAGATGGGCGATGGCGGTACGGCCGTTGTGCACGTTCCCCGCGTCGAGCAGCGCGCCGACGTGCCGCAACCCGCGTGGCCTGGACCGGAACGCGACGCCGCCGACCGTCGCGGTGCCGACGGTCGGCGCCTCCAGGCCGAGGATCATGCGCAGCGTGGTGCTCTTGCCGGCGCCGTTGGGCCCGAGGAAGCCGGTGACGCGCCCCGGGCACACCCGGAAGCTGAGCCCGTCGACCGCCGGCCGGCCGCCATACCTCTTGGTCAGTTCGTGGACCTCGATCATGCGAGCCAGGCTGTCGGTTGGCCTCGCGAACCGCGTCGGGCCACGGGCCACAAGCGCACCCGGCGCACTGGCCCGCCGGATTAATCCTCCAGGCCAATGCCCCTGACCTGGGAAGACGTCTACCATCGGCGCGTGGACAGTACGCCGCTCCGATCGCCGCCCCGCCCTCCCCAGGTCTGGACGGCACCGCTCGTGTGCGCCGCGGTGGCGCTGGCGGTCATCGCACAGTCGACGTCCACGGTGACCGGCCGGGATCTGATCCTCGGTCCGACAGTCACCGGTGACGCGACGATCTTCGTCCTGACGACGCTGGTCCTGGCCACGCCGGTCCTGCTGCTCGCCCGGATGCCGAAGACCGCGTTGCTCCTGCTGCTCGCCGGCACCGCGGTGATCCCGGCCGTCGTCGCGGACCGGGGTATTCCGCTTCTGCAGTTCCTGCTGGTCGGCATCG
>NZ_JBPKBI010000004.1:41413-57138 GCF_051388935.1 Yinghuangia sp. YIM S10712 | reverse complement strand
ACGCGCCCGCGGGGCGAGTCCCTCGCGGCCTGCGCGGCGACCGCCGTGGTGTTGGTGGCCTGGGCGTACGCGTGGCCGAGTGGGAACGCGGCGACGTTCGTCGCGGAGATCGGGATCTTCCTGGCCGTGCTCGCATGGCTGGTGGGCCGTGCCGTCGGCAGGCGTCGGGCCTATCAAGACCACGAGCGCGCGTATGCGACCGAGCAGGCCATCGTCGCCGAACGCCTGCGCATCGCACGCGAGTTGCACGACATGGTCGCGCACAGCGTGGGCATCGTCGCGATCCAGGCCGGAGTCGGCCGCCGCGTCATCGACACGCAGCCCGCTGCGGCCCGCGAAGCGCTCGCCGCGATCGAGGCCACCAGCCGCGAGACGCTGGCGGGGATGCGGCGTACCGTCACCGCGCTGCGCCGCACCGAACCGCGTCCGGCGGACCACGCGGCACCGCGGGAACCGGCCCCCGGGCTCGCGGACGTCGAGCGGTTGGCCGCCGCGACCCGCGACGCGGGCGTTCGCGTGGACCTCCGGTGGTCGGGCCCGCGCCCGAACCTGCCGCCCGATCTCGACTTGTCGGCGTACCGCATCGTGCAGGAAGCGGTCACGAACGTCGTCCGGCACGCCGACACCGATCACTGCCGGGTCACCATCGCCCATGACGCCGGCGAGTTGACCCTCGACATCGTCGACGACGGGCGCGGCGGGACGTCCGACGGCGGCGGCTACGGTCTTGTCGGGATGCGCGAGCGGGTCGGACTCCTGCACGGCGAATTCACCGCCGGGCCTCGTCCCGAAGGAGGCTTCCGGGTGACCGCCCGCCTGCCGCTGCCGCCGGAGGAAACCCGGTGACGGTACGCATCGTGCTCGCCGACGACCAGCCGCTGGTGCGTACGGGCCTGCGGGTCCTGGTCGCGGACACCCCGGGCCTCGACGTCGTCGGTGAGGCCGCGACCGGTGCCGAGGCGGTCCGGCTCGCCCGCGAACTCCGTCCGGACGTCGTCGTGATGGACATCCGCATGCCCGGCATGGACGGCATCGAGGCGACCCGCCTGATCGCCGCCGCCCCGGGGGAGACCCGGGTTCTGATGCTCACGACCTTCGACGACGACGACTACGTCTACGGGGCGCTGCGTGCGGGCGCGAGCGGGTTTGTGGTGAAGGACATGGCGTTGGAGGACATCCTCGGCGCCATCCGGGTCGTCGCCGCGGGTGAAGGTCTCATCGCGCCGAGCGTGACCCGCCGGCTCATCGCCGAGTTCGCGGCGCGTCCGGTGCCGGGACGACGCAACCCGGCACCGGCCCTGCCGGGTGTCACCGACCGCGAGCGCGAGGTGCTGGTCCTGGTCGGGCGCGGCCTGTCCAACGCCGAGATCGCCCGGGACCTGCACATCAGCGTCGCCACCGCGAAGGCCCACGTGGCCAGGCTGTTCACCAAACTGCATGCCCGGGATCGGGTGCAGCTCGTGATCATCGCGTACGAGAACGGTCTGGTCGGGCAACGAAGTTGAGTGCGGCGGCGGGCGGCCGCCGCCGTGGGCGCCGAACGGCCGCGAGCCTGCGGCGCCGCGCCCGAAGGTCCCGCCACACGCCGATCTTCCGTGACCGGGAAACGGATTCGGTGCGTGCAGACCGGCGGCTGCGGCGCGGTCGGCCGCGCCATCGCCGCCCTTTCCCCGTCGCATGCCGAAGTCGCCTCAATCTCCGGCGTGTTCCCTCGCACCGCCTGCTGCACCGGAGGCAATCCGCCTGCGGGCCAAGCGCATCAACAGCGCACGGCCGGGCACCCGAAAGGCATGATTCCCATCATTTTGGTCCTCGTCTTGGCCCTACTGCTCTTCGGTGCGGGGTTCCTCGTCAAAGCGCTGTGGTGGGCCGCGCTGATCGTCATCGTGGTGTGGCTCGTCGGCTTCGTTTTCGCCGGTGCCCGTTTCGGCTCGGCCAACAGCCGTCGACCGCATATGACTTGGCGTGCGCGGTCGCGCCGCAGGTCGGGCGGACGCCGCCGCTGACCGGCCGCTCCACGTCTCAGATTCCGCCGTCGTCGCCCAGCAGCCGCTCCAGGACTTCCTGGAACTCCGGGCCCACCACGATGGCGAGGCCGTCCTCGCTGCGCTCGGACAACTGCACGAGCCGACCGGCCCGCCACCAGTACACGTACGGGCTCACCGGCCCCGGGGCCTCCTCATACCGGTACGCCGCGAATGTCGCGAGCGCGTTGAGGGAGGGCAGCACGTCGGGTCCGGCGATCGGGTGGAAGGCCAGCAGATGCCGGTACGGCATCGCGACCAGCGCCCCGTACGGCCCGACCGCCTTGCCGGTGATGCGTTCCGCCAGCTCGTCGAGCACCAGGACGCGGCTGGACGTGAAGAACGAGTCGCCCATGACCATGCGGAACTGGGCGCCGTCGTCCTGCTTGACGATGTCGTGGTCCTCGATCGGCAGCGCCCGCAGGTTGTTCATCGCCCGGAGCCGCAGCTCGGCGAGGTCGCCGAGCCGGGTCAGCGCGTCGATCGGCAGCGTCTGCACGCTCTCGGGCAGATCGAGGGCGAGCACCTGCCGCAGCCCCGGAGCGGGCACGATCGCATAGCCGAACCCCGGGTCGTCGGGGAGGTTGTCGGCGGCGGTCAGGCGCGGGTAGAGGCGGGCCCACAACTCGTCGGCGGGCAGTGTCTCGACCGCCGACGGCGCTTCCATCGCCCGCACCAGCTTGTCGACGTGGTCGTGGATCAGCGACTCCCAGGCCCGGCGCCCGCGTTCGTCGTTGTGGCAGCTCGCGGCGAGGTTGTAGAGGTTGTAGTGCCGGTTGGCGCTGTCGGTCATGTGATCGGCGAAGACCGTGACCTCCAGCCCGCGTTCGGCGAACGCCTCGCGGGTGAGCCCGCGCAGGCGGCGGCCCTCGTCCTCGGACAGGAACTCGAACGCGGCGTCGCGCGGCGCGTCACGCGGGTCGCGCTTGGGCTCCCGTCGGAACAACCCCACGCCAACCTCCCCAGGGCCGTGATCATGGTTCTCGATCGTATCGGGGGAGCACGGGCGAGCGGCGCGTGCCCGGTGGCTCGGCGGTCGCCCGACCAGCGCTCTCGGCGCTGCGGGCGCCCAGGCGGTCGGCCGGACGCGCACCCTGGTCATGCCCCGGTACCTTCCCATTGTCGCGCGGAGCCGGAACGCGAAGGTGTCGCGCACGATGCGCAAGTGCCGCGCCGACGGCCGCGGAGGGGCCCGACCGGATTCGAACCGGTGTCCTCCGCCCTGAGAGGGCGGCGCGACGACCACTGCGCTACGGGCCCCCGCGCGAACCGTAGCGAACTCCGCCGAGGTCGCGCGCCGCGCAGGACCTGCGTGTATGCGCCCGGTTCGCCCCCGCGACCCGGCCCGCTCGACGAATCCTCGGCGTACGACGACGAATTGACGACGCACCAGCGACCGCACAGGCGCGCCGACACCGTCAGCGAACGGGCCACGAGGTCGACCGCACGCGGCAGTTGAGCCGCAATGCGCGGCAGGTCCGCGCCTGCGCAGCCGCTCTCCGGGCGGCGCGCTGCTTGGGGAGGTCCCGGCCGGTCGGGCGCCCGGTCGCGGTCCCCGTCCCGGCAACGCGCAGCGGCCCGAGACGCCGCGTCGCAACGGCCTCACTCGGTCCGGGGCCCGGCTGCCCCGGCACGCCCCGGACGGCCAGTCGATCCCCGTCGCCACCCGTCCGCCGCGAAGGCGATGACCGATTCCAACGGCCCTTTCCCCGCGAACCGGGACCACAGCCACGCGCCGCCCCCCGCGGCGGCCGTGTACGCGCCCAGGCGCACCCAGGACCCCGCGCCCGGCGTCAGCGGCGACCATCCGGCGATCAGGTGCACGGTGTAGACGCTCAGCGACATCGCCCCCACGGCCGCCGGCACGGCCAACCAGGTCCCGGCGCGCGCCGACGCGCCGACGCGCAGGCAGATGCCCAGGACCGCACACCCGACCCCGGTGGCGCCGACGATCTCGAACGGCGTGCCGCTGTGGCCTTGCGCGACGGTCAGCCACACGACGTCGTCGGCCGGCACGGTCCCGGTGAACCACGCCAGCATGACCAGCACCGGGTCCTTGTCCGTCGGAGGCGTGGCGAACCAGTCGGCCGCGGCGGCGGACAACGCGTCCCGGCCGCCGAACACGTTGATCAGCAGCCACGACGAGCCGTAGCCGACGACGGCGGCGACCGTGCCGAACTCGACGAGCAGCCGCTGCACGGTTCGGTCGAGCAGATCGAGCCGGCCGACCGCCATCCCGGCCAGGACGAACGGCATCCACGTGAGCACCGGGTATGTCCCGGTGACGAACAGCGTCGTGGCCATTTCGCCGGGGTCGCCGAAGGCCTCCAGGTCGGGGACCCGGTAGCCGGGCTGTGTCTGGTGCCACGAACTCCGCAGCCCGAACGACACGAGCGGCCCCAGGACCGCCCACCACGCCGCCACGACGAACAGGCTGTTGGTGCTCAGGTACAGCGCGGGCAGGGCCAGCACGAAGTACAGCGCGAAGAACGGCAGGATCACCAGCACTCCGGTTTCCATGCCGGCCAGTGCGAGGCCGAGCAGCAGCACCACCGCCGCCCGGATGAGCGTCTTGCGGACGAACCGCCCGAACCCGTCGCCGCCTTCGCGCTCCCGCCACGGCGCCGGGGGCCGGCTGCGGTGCACGAGCGTGAGGGAGACCCCGGCGAGCAGCGCGAACAGGGCCGCCTCCCGGCCGTCGCCGAGCCACAGCAGCCGGTTGACCCCTCCGGCGTCCCGGTCCGGCCCGATGTGCGCGACGAACATCCAGAAGATCGCGACGCAGCGCGCGACGTCGAGGCCGGTGATGCGTGCGGTTCCGCGGCCCGGTCCGGTGGCGGGTGAGTGCGGTGCGGGGCGGCTGGTGTCGGCGATGGCGACTCACCTCGACGGGTCGGAGGAGCCGGGCCGGGCACCCGGGCGCCCGAAATCGCTGCGTCGACCTGGAGGACGCGCCCGAACGCCCGCCCATCGTCCCATTCCCGTCGCCCGAACGGGCGAACGCGCGGCAAAAGTCCTGATTGCCCATAAGTAACGGGAAAATACCCCTGCCCACGCGCCTTTCTGACGTGCTCTCAGGATGCGCGGGCGCCGATCCCCCGCCGTGCCCGTGCGGTACGACCCGACGGCACGACACCGGAACCGGTCCGCGCGCCACCGATCCGGGCTCCCTTTCGACGGGGCCGATAGGGGGATCGCGGTGCGTGGCTTCCGGGTGCGGCGGTGCGGCGTCCGCACCATCGTGGGTGGGCGGACCGCGTTCGCGGGGCCGCCGCGAAACCCCCCTCGGAGCAGGAGAGATCATGTTGCGCACGACCAGCATCGCCGCGACCGCGGCTGTCGCGGCGGTGTTCGCCGCCTCGCCCACGGCCTCCGCCGCCGACGAGACCACCCAGTACCGCGCCGTCGTCGTCGCCGGCGGCAAGCCGGTCGGCGTGGTCGAGGGGCAGCAGTGGGGCACCTACGGCATGCTCCGCGACGCTTCCGGCGACCGGATCGGTGACGCCTCCATCACCTGCGTCGCGGAGAAGGCCCGCGACAAGCGCGTCCTCGCCAAGTGCACGCACGTCCTGCGCGTCCACGGCCAGGGGCGCCTCGTGGTCCAGGGCATGCACCACTACAAGGACCAGACGGTCATGCCCGGCACCGCGGACCCGATGCGTCTGAACATCGTGCGCGGCAGCGGCTACTACGCCGGAGCGTCCGGCCCGGTCGACGTCATCGAGGTCATCGGCGGCTACACCTACACGTTCGGCCCCACCGGGTGACGACCCGGAAGGCCGCCCGGCCGCCGAACGCCGCGGTGGCACCCACCAACCAGCCCGGAGAACTGCCCTGAAAGGCGGGTCCGACACATGACCGACTCCCGGACGACAGACGCGCGCGATGCCGGAATGCGGCTGCGCGAACTCACCTTCGGGGCGATGGCGGCAGCCGCCGTACGCGCCGCACTGCGCCTCGACATTCCCGACAACCTCGGGGAAAGCCCGGAAACCGCCGAGGAATTGGCCGAACGCCTGAGCGTCGACGCCACGTCGCTGCGCCGCCTGATGCGGGCCCTGGCCGCGCACGGCGTCTTCGCCGAGCAGCCCGACGGCCGGTTCGCGCACACCGACATGTCGCGCCTGCTGCGCTCCGACACCCCCCGCAGCATGCGGCACGTGTCGCTGTGGGCGACCGAGCCGTGGACCTGGGAGGTGTGGCCCCGGTTGGAGGACGCGGTCCGGCAGGGCGGCAGCGTCTTCCCCGCACTGCACGGCATGGAGTTCTTCGACTACCTGCACCAGGTCGCACCGGAGTCCGCCGAGACGTTCAACCGGGCGATGACCCAGTCGAGCCGCCAGTCGGCGGAGGACGTCGCGGGTGTCCTCGACCTCGGCGACGCCCGCGTGGTGGCCGACATCGGCGGGGGACAGGGCCTGCTCATCGCCACGCTTCTGGAGCGGCACCCGCACCTGCGCGGCGCGCTGCTGGACCTGCCCGCCGTGGTCGCCGAAGCCGACCCGCGACTGCGGCGCGGCGGCCCGTTGGCCGACCGGGTCACCCTCGTCCCCGGTGACTGCCGCGACGCCGTTCCGGTGAGCGCGGACGTCTACATCATCAAGAACATTCTCGAATGGGACGACGCGAGCACGCGCCGCACCCTGGGCAACATCGTCGAGACGGCCGAACCGGGAACCCGGGTCGTGGTGATCGAGAACCTGGTCGACGAGTCCGCGTCGCTCAAGTTCAGCACCGCGATGGACCTGCTCCTCCTGCTCAACGTCGGCGGTGCCAAGCACACGCACGAGAGCATGGTCGCCGCGATGACCCGCGCGGGCCTGGAGATCGGCGAGGTACGCGCGATCAGCCCCACGCTGCACATGTTCGACAGCGTCGTCCCGCCGCGCGCGGGAGCCGCCCGGAGCCGGCAGGGCCGTACCGCGAAACCTGCGGCTGACCCCGTCGGGTGAAGTTGCCGCCGAGCTCCGCCCCATGGGCGCAAGACCGCTCCCCGAAAGCACCAACTGCGATCGCGCACCCGCGATTGTCGGTTCATCGTAAAAAAGGCGCCGCGCCCGATCCCCCATGTTGACGCCCCGTCAACTGTCCTAGCGCGCGCCGAAAGGAACAGCACCATGCGTCGTGTACGCACTCTCGTCGCCGGTACCGCACTGGGCTTCGCCGCCCTGACCTTCGCCGTCCCCGCAGCCCACGCCGACTCCCACGCGTCGGACCCGGCGGCCTCGTCGGACAGCTCCGACAAGTCGTGGGGCGGCAGCAGCGAAGGCGGCAAGTGGGAAGAGAACAAGAAGCCGCACGGCGGCCCGCACGCGGGCATCGGCTCCCTCGACAACAGCGCGGGCCTCGCCGCCGGCGGTGTCCTGGTCGCCGGTGGCCTCGGCCTCGCGGCGTACGCGGTGCGCCGTCGCCCGGTGGCGGGCGGCGCGCAGGCCTGACCGGTCCGGCGCCGAACTCGTGCCGTGGTCATCGTNCCCCCCCCCCCCCCCCCCCCCCCCCCCCCCCCCCCCCCCCCCCCCCCCCCCCCCCCCCCCCCCCCCCCCCCCCCCCCCCCCCCCCCCCCCCCCCCCCCCCCCCCCCCCCCCCCCCCCCCCCCCCCCCCCCCCCCCCCCCCCACACCGCTTTTCCCGTCCTTTCCCGCCCGCTGCGCGCACACCGTACGCGGCGGCACTCGCCAGCACTCCGCAGCATGCAGCACAGAAAGGCGACAGATGTCCGCTCCGGAAGCCGAACACCCCCCACGCCCCGGCCGCCTGAAACTGCTGGCCTTTGCCGCGGGCGCGGTGATCCTCGGCGTGAGCGTCATCGGGAACGACTTCGGCGGAACGCCGGGACCGCCCCAGCCGCCCGCGGCGCAGGCGACGTCGTCGTCCGTGGCGTCCGCGGCCGATCCCGGCGCGGGCCCTGACGCGCAGGCCGCGCCGGCACCAGGCGGTTCCGCCGCGACGCCGATCCCGTCGCCGACCGCCAAGACGCTCAAGTCCTCGCCGCCGCACCGCCTGCGCATCCCGCGCATCAGGGTCGACGCACCGGTCATCGGGCTCGGCCTGGACGCCGCCGGCGTCCTGGAGGTGCCGCCGGCCACGAACTCGAACCTGGTCGGGTGGTACAAGGACGGCGCCGCCCCCGGCTCCCGCGGCGCGTCGATCATGGTCGGACACGTCGACACCAAATCCGGGCCCGCGGTGTTCTGGAACCTCGGCATCCTGCGGCAGGGCGACCTGATCACCGTCGACCGCGCCGACGGCAAGACCGCCACTTTCGCGGTCGACTCGGTCGAGGTGTTCGAGAAGAAGGCCTTCCCCGACGACCGCGTCTACGGCGACACGCCCGACGCCCAGTTGCGCCTGATCACCTGCGGCGGCGTCTACGACAAGCAGAGCAAGGACTACACGAGCAACGTCGTCGCGTTCGCGCACTTCGTGTCGTCGACGTGACGCTCCGAACGTGTACGGCCGCCGGACCGAAGCCCGGCGGCCGTACACGTTCCGGTCGGCGTCAACCCGTACGCATCGCCAGCGCCTCGGCGGCCTCCCGCAGCACCCGCTCCGGTTCGCCGTCCGCGGAACGGGACCGCCACGCCACGAAGCCGTCGGGGCGCACGAGGACCGCTCCGTCCGCGTCGACGCCGTGCAGCGCGGCCCAGTCGGCGCCGCCTTCGGTCACCAGGACCCCCGGTTCCCGGGAGGCCTCGGCGGTCACGCCCAGGACGGTGACGCGCGCGCCCATCGCGGCGGCGGCCCGGCGCCACGGCTCGCCCGCCGGTCCCGCCCCGGTGAGCAGCACGTAGTCCGTTTCGTACAGGTCCAGCAGCGAGACGCGCTCACCGTCGCGCCTGACCCACGCGTGCGGGGCGCGGGTGCCGGGCGTGCCGTCCGGGGGACGGAACCCCTCTGGCAGGACCGGGTGTTGCGGGTCCGTGCCGACCACGTTGCCTGCGGTGTAGCGGTAGCCCAGCACGACACCGAGCATGCCGTTCTGGCGTCCCCCGCCGCCCGGCACCGGCGGGGCCGCGTACCCGGGGTGGCTGTGTTCCGCCGAACGCGTGGACGCGCGGGCCGCCGTCGCCACCGCGACCGGGCGGCGCTCGGCCTCGTACGTGTCCAGCAGTGCGGGATCGGCGCGGCCGTCGAGCACCGCGGCGAGCTTCCACGCGAGGTTGTGCGCGTCCTGGATGCCGGTGTTGGAGCCGAACGCCCCGGTGGGGGACATCTCGTGTGCGGAGTCGCCGGCCAGGAACACCCGGCCCTCGCGGTACCGGTCGGCCACCCGCTCGGCCGCGTGCCACGGCGCCTTCCCGGTGACCTGCACGTCGAGGTCCGGAACCCCGGCCGCGGCGCGGATGTGCGCGGCGCAGCGCTCGTCGGTGAACGCGTCGAGCTCTTCGCCGTCCTCGGGATGCCACGGGGCGTGGAAGACCCAGCGCTCGACGTTGTCGACCGGCAGCAGCGCTCCTTCGCCGCGCGGGTCGGTCAGGTAGCACACGATGAACCGGCGGTCGCCGACGAATTGCGCCAGCCGCTTCGAGGTGAACGTGATGCTCACGTTGTGGAACAGCGCGCCCGGGCCGGACACGTCGATGCCCAGGCGCCCGCGCACGGGGCTGCGCGGGCCGTCGGCGGCGATGAGGTAATCGGCGCGGACAGTGCGCCGGTTGCCGGTGTCGCGCGACTCCAGGACGGCGGTCACCCCCGTCGCGTCCTGTTCGAAATCGATCAGCTCGGTGCCGAACCGTACCGAGCCGCCCAGCTCCGCGGCGTACCGCGCGAGGACCGGTTCGAGGTCGTTCTGGCTGCACAGGCACCACGAGCTCGGCGAGAACTTCGCGAGGCCGCCGCCCGGGTCGATCTCCTTGAACAGCCACTCCTGGTCGGTGCCGGCGATCGTGCCGGCCCGCAGGATCCCGTGGTTGTCGGCGAGCACGGCCGACGCGTCGCGGATGCCCTGTTCGACACCCGCGGTGCGGTAGAGCTCCATCGTGCGGACATTGTTTCCCCGGCCGCGCGGGTGGTGCGAGGTCCCGGCGTGGCGTTCGGCCACGATGTGCCGCACCCCGAGCCTTCCGAGAAAGACCGACGCGGACAGGCCCACCAAGGACCCGCCCACCACCAACACCGGTACCCGTTCTTGGTTTTCGGGCATGTTCTCCTCCGCTTTCGCGCTTGTCAGGGGACGTCGGTAACCGGTGGCGGGTGCCCGTGCGCCGCGCAGGTCGTGCGCGACACGCCGAACTGTCACTCATATGCCAATAAAAGGTGCCTTCTGTGGCATATGCGTCCAACCTCGGACACGGGGCCTACGACTGAAGGACGGAAATGGACACAACGGTCCAGCGCCACGTCGACCGTGCCGAGGAGCCCAAGGCGCCCGCGGACGGTTCGAAACTGCGCGTACTGCTCATGCTGGAGATCCACGAGGGATCACAACAGCGCTTCCTCGACGCCTACGAAAGCATCCGCGACCAGGTCGCCCAGGTGCCCGGCCACCTCCGCGACCAGCTCTGCCAGTCCATCGATGACCCGACGCAGTGGCTCATCACCAGCGAATGGGCCGATGCCGACCAGTTCCTCGCCTGGGTGGACAGTCCCGAACACCAGCTCATGGTCAAGCCGTTGCACGGCTGCGTACGCGGCACCCGCTCCCTGCGGTACGCCGTCGCACGCGAGACCGGACCGCAGCACCCCGTGGCCGCGTCCGTCACGCGCGGCTCGCGCGCGGCGAAGGCCGCCGGGTCCGACATCACCCGGTGCGCGCTCAGCTTCAACGTCAAGCCCGGCAGCGAGGCCGAGGTGGCGCGCATCCTGTCCGGGTACGAGTCGCCCGACCCCCGGGTCGACGCCAACACGACGCTGCGCCGCACGACCGTGTTCATGCGCGACAACGTCGTCGTCCGGGCCATCGAGATCAAGGGCGACATGCGCGCCGCGCTGCAACACGTCGCCCGGCAACCGCAGGTCCGCGCCGCCGAAGAGGCCCTCAACGCGCACCTCGTGGAGAGCCGCGACCTCGACAACCCGGAGGCGGCACGGGAGTTCTTCATGCGTGCCTCGCTCGCCGAGGACTTCCGCATGACCGCGGCCCGGCCGCGCCCCGGCGACGACGAGGCCGAGCGCGCCGCGTTCCTGTACCCGGTGGCCCACGGCTCCGCGGACGCCGCCGCCCGACTCCTGGCCCGGCACGACGAGGCGGCCCTCGCCGACGACGACGGCCCGCTCGCGGCCAGCGCGGTCTACGTACGCCAGGACCTGCTGGTCCGCGTCGTCGACCTGCGCTCGGGCGCGGAAGCGCACCCGGCCGTGATGCTCGGCGTCGCCCCGGCGGACGCCGAGCGATTCGCCCGGCTCCTGGACGGACCGGTCGGCGACCTGACCGACGAGGCCGCGCTGCGCCGCCTGCTCGCCGGCTGCGCGATGACGCCGATCACCGACCGGCGCGCCGCCGTCGCCTGACGGCACGACAGGCGGTCGCCGCGTCGGCCGCATCCCAACCCCCTCGGCGGAGCGTCCCGTACGCTCCGCCGGCCACTCGGAGGTGGCCCATGACCGCACCGACCACGCGAACGACACGCACCACCGGCAAGACCGCGGGAACCGCGAAGACCGCGAGCACTGCGAAGACCGGCAAGACCGGCAAGAGCGGCAAGACCGGGAAGAACGGGAACACGCAGCCGACCGGACCCGAGGGCCGGAACGGCGCCGAGGACCGGGTCCGTATCGTCCGCCTCGACGAGGTTCCCCCCAACCGTCGCCGCGGCGGCGACCTGCGGGTCACCCTCAGCCCCACCACGGTCGGTTCGACCTGCGGCTTCATGGGCGTCGCGCTGCTTGCGCCGGGTGAGACCATCTCGGAGCACTACCACCCGTACTCCGAGGAGTTCGTCCACCTGGTGTGCGGCACCCTTGAGGTCGACCTCGACGGGGTCACGCACAAGCTGGAGCCCGAGCAGAGCCTGATGGTCCCGCGCGAGATGCGGCACCGGTTCCGCAACACCGGCAACGTCACGGCGCGCATGGTCTTCCACCTCGCCCCGCTCGCGCCCAAGCCCGAACTGGGCCACGTGGACACCGAAGAGCTCGCCTGCCCGCACGAGCCGCACCCCGGCATCGGCGGCGGATCGTGAACCGTGTCGCGGTCACCGGCGTCGGGGTCGTCGCGCCCGGCGGCGTCGGGGTTCCCGCTTTCTGGGACCTGCTGACCGCAGGACGCACCGCGACCCGGGGCATCACGTTCTTCGACGCCACCGACTTCCGCTCGCGCATCGCCGCCGAGTGCGACTTCGACGCCGCAGCCTGCGGCATCACCGGCGAGCGCGCGCAACGGGCCGACCGCTACATACAGTTCGCACTCGCGGCGGGAGCGGAGGCGGTCCGCGACAGCGGACTCGACCTCGCCGCCGAGGACCCGTGGCGGATCGGCGTGTCCCTCGGCAGCGCCGTCGGCGGCACCACCCGCCTGGAACACGACTACACGCGCGTCAGCGCGAACGGCGCCCGCTGGGACGTCGACCACCGCGCCGCCGAGCCGTTCCTGCACCGGGCGTTCACACCCGCCGCGCTGTCGTCCGAAGTCGCCGAGCAGTTCGGCGCGCGCGGCCCGGTGCAGACCGTGTCCACCGGTTGTACGTCGGGCCTCGACGCGATCGGCTACGCGGCCCACGCGATCGAGGACGGACGCGCCGACATCTGCCTCGCCGGCGCGTCCGACTCGCCGATCTCGCCGATCACGGTCGCGTGCTTCGACGCCATCAAGGCCACGTCCACCCGCAACGACGACCCCGCGCACGCGTCGCGCCCGTTCGACGCGCACCGCGACGGGTTCGTGCTCGGCGAGGGCTGCGCGGTCCTGGTGCTGGAGGAGATGGAGCGCGCCCGGCGGCGCGGGGCCCGGATCTACGCCGAAATCGCCGGCTTCGCCACCCGCGGCAACGCGTACCACATGACCGGGCTCACCCGCGAAGGCCTGGAGATGGCCGAGTCGATCCGCGTGGCCCTCGACGACGCGCGGCTGGACCGGACCGCAGTCGACTACGTCAACGCGCACGGTTCGGGGACCCAGCAGAACGACCGGCATGAGACGGCCGCCGTCAAACGGGCCCTCGGCGAGCACGCCCGCACCATCCCGATGAGCTCGATCAAGTCGATGGTCGGCCACTCGCTCGGCGCGATCGGTGCGATCGAGGTCGCCGCGTGCGTCCTGGCCATGGAGCACGGCGTGGTGCCGCCGACCGCGAACTACGAGACGCCCGACCCCGAGTGCGATCTCGACTACGTGCCGAGGACCGCCCGCGAGGCCAGGCTCGACACGGTGCTGTCCGTCGGCAGCGGCTTCGGCGGCTTCCAGTCGGCCGTGGTCCTGGACCGCAGGTCCATCCACGCACGAACCCCATCCGAGAGGACGCGGCGATGAGCACCCCACCGCGGCACGCCGCCATCACCGGCATCGGTGTGGTGGCCCCGAACGGCATCGGCACCGACGTGTTCTGGAAGGCCACCCGCGAAGGCACCGGGCACCTGACCCGGATCCACCGCGAGGGCTGCGCGGACCTGCCGCTCGCGGTGGCCGGACTCGTCGACGACTTCGACGCCGCAGGGCGGATCGAGGACAAATTCCTCGTCCAGACCGACAAGTTCACGCACTTCGCGCTGCACGCCGCCGACCAGGCGCTGAACGAGGCGGGTGTGGTCGGGCTGCCGGAGCATTCGGAATACTCCATCGGCGTCGCCACCGCCAGCAGCTCCGGCGGCGGCGAGTTCGGCCAGCGCGAACTGCAGAATCTGTGGGGCAGCGGGCCCGCGTTCGTCGGCCCGTACCAGTCCATCGCCTGGTTCTACGCCGCGAGCACCGGTCAGATCTCCATTCGCGGCGGCTTCAAAGGGCCCTGCGCGGTGCTCGCCGAGGACGAGGCCGGCGCCCTCGACGCCATCGCGCACGCCGCGCGCTCCATCCGGCGCGGCACCGACGCGATGGTGGTCGGAGCCGCCGAAGCGCCCATCGCGCCGTACTCGATGGTGTGCCAGCTCGGCTACCGCGAACTGAGCCGGGCCACCGAACCCACCCGCGCCTACCTCCCGTTCGACTCCGCCGCGTGCGGTTTCGCGCCCGCCGAGGGCGGTGCCGTCCTGGTCCTGGAGGACCACGACAGCGCCCGCCGCCGCGGCGCCCGGGTCCGGGCGACCGTTGCCGGGTACGGGGCCACCTTCACCGGAACCGCGGACTGGGGCGAGTCGCGCCACGGCCTCGCCCGCGCCATGACCGCGGCCCTCGCGGAGGCCGGGGCACGCCCCGAGGACATCGACGTCGTCTTCGCCGACGCGCTCGCCGTACCGGCCGCGGATCAGGCCGAAGTCCTCGCCCTCGCCGACGCGTTGGGGGCCCGCGGCACGACCGTCCCGGTCACCGCGCCCAAGGCCGGCACCGGACGCGCGTACTGCGGCGGCCCGGTGCTGGACTGCGCGGCGGCCGTGCTCGCCATGGAACACGGCGTCATCCCGCCGACGCCCGGCGTCTTCTCCACCGAGTACGACATCGACCTGGTCACCGGCCACGCCCGCCCCGCGCGGCTGCGTACCGCACTCGTGCTCAGCCGCGGCCTGATGGGCGGCAACGCCGCGCTGGTGCTGCGCGCCGGCGAGGACACCCGGTGATCGGCGTTGGGCCCGGCTGCCCCGTCCTGCGGTCGGCCGGGCCGTCCCCTCCGAGCAAAACACAAGGAAAGGAACGCTCTTGACTTCTCCCCCTCGTGAACGAGGGAGATTCCCACAGCTCGCGCCACAGGGGTTTCTGCTTCGTCGCCGACCGCCCGCCCGGAGTTCTCCGGCCGGGTCGTACGCCGGCTCCACAGACCGAAACCGCCAGCCCGGCGGCCGACAGCAAAGTGTCAACTCTGCGCAAAGCAGCCAAATTCACGGAGGTTCCCGATGAACGCGCCCTTCGGCTATGAAGAGCTCTCCGCGCTGATGAAGGCCACCGCCGGCGTCGCCGTCGATCCCCTGGAGATGGCGGCGAACCCCGAGTCCGGGTTCGCCGACTTCGGCCTCGACTCGCTGGGCCTGATGGCCGTGGTCGCCGAGATCGAGCACAACTACGGCACCCCGCTCGGGCCCGACGCCGAAAACCGCAAGACACCGCGCGAGTTCGTCGACCTCGTCAACTCGCAACTGACCTCCGGAGTGTGAACCGATGTCCGGCCACACCGACAACAGCATCATCATCAACGCGCCGCTCGACCTCGTCTGGGACATGACCAACGACGTCGAGAACTGGACGGACCTGTTCACCGAGTACGCCTCGGTCGAAGTGCTGTCCCGCGAGGGCGACAAGGTCACGTTCCGGCTCACCATGCACCCCGACAAGGACGGCAACGTCTGGAGCTGGGTCTCCGAGCGCGAGCCCGACCGCAACCTGCGCACCGTGTGGGCACAACGCGTCGAGACCGGGCCGTTCGCGTACATGCACATCCGCTGGGAGTACCACGAGGAGCCCGACGGCGTGCGCATGCGCTGGGTGCAGGACTTCGCGATGAAGGACACCGCGCCCGTCGACGACGCGTGGATGACCGACAACATCAACCGCAACTCCCGGATCCAGATGGAGATCATCCGGGACAAGATCCAGCAGCGCGCCGACGAACTGGGCCTCACCCCTGCCCCCCTCGGGTGACCCGGCAAATCCGCGGACCGGCCCGCGCCCCGGACCACGACA
>NZ_JBPKBI010000004.1:8208-41298 GCF_051388935.1 Yinghuangia sp. YIM S10712 | reverse complement strand
CCCGACCGCGGAACGTGCGACGCCCCTGCCGCGGCCCTCGTGCGGTCCGCGGACCCCTGTGCCCTGTGCCCCGAGTGACCTGCGATGTGACCTGCGAAAGGACCGACCCGTGAACACTCCCGCCCACCGAAGCCTCATCGTCGCGCGCATGCGCCCCGGCTCCGCCGAGCACATCGCCGAGATCTTCGCGTCCTCCGACGCCGGCGAACTGCCCGGACTCGTCGGCGTCACCGGGCGCAGTCTCTTCCGCTTCGGCGACGACCTGTACTTCCACCTGATCGAGGCCGACCGGCCCCCGGAGGCCGCCGTCGCCAGAGTCACCGACCACCCCGAGTTCCGGGCCATCAGCGACCGCCTGTCCGCGCACGTCAGCGCGTACGACCCCGCGACGTGGCGCAGCCCCAAGGACGCCATGGCACACGAGTTCTACCGGTGGGAGAAGCCCGCCGGCCGCTGACCGGCGCTTCCCGCCGAGCCCCCCGACCGCCCCACCGACGCCCGGAGAAACAGATGGTCGAGACCGACGACCGACCGATCGGCCCCGCGGTGGCGCGGGAGCCGGTCACCGACTGGGTGCGCTGCACCCGGTGCTCCGAACTTGTCTACGGCAAGCGCTTCGCCCGCGCGCTGCACGTGTGCCCGGACTGCGGCGGCCACGCGCGCCTGACCGCCCGGCAGCGCCTGGACCAGTTGCTCGACCCCGGTTCGGAGACCGCGCTGGAGCCGGCGCCGACGCCATACGACCCCTTGGACTTCGTCGACTCGCGCCCGTACCGCGAACGCCTCGCCGAGGCTCGTGCCGCCACCGGCATGGCCGACGCGGCGCTCGCGGTCCGCGGACGCATCGAGGGCCATCCGGTGGTGGTCGCCGCGATGGACTTCCGCTTCCTCGGCGGAAGCCTCGGATGCGCGGTCGGCGCGCTGATCGCCCGCGCGGCCGAGGAGAGCCTGCGCGAGCGCGTGCCGCTGCTGATCGTCACCGCGTCGGGCGGCGCACGCATGCAGGAAGGCCCGCTCGCGCTGATGCAGATGGCCAAGACCGCGCAGGCCCTCGCGGAACTCGACGAGGCCGGGATCCTCGTGCTGACGCTCGTCACCGACCCCACGTACGGCGGCGTCGCGGCGTCGTTCGCGACGCTCGCCGACGTGATCCTCATCGAGCCCGGCGCACGCATGGGCTTCGCGGGGCCCCGGGTCATCGAGCAGACCACCGGCGAACGGCTGCCCGAAGGCTTCCAGACCGCCGAGTTCCTGCTCGCCCACGGCATGGTCGACGCCGTCGTGTCACGTGCGCAACTGCGGCGCACCGTCGCGCACTTCCTGCGTGTCGCGCAGGCGGGCCGGGACGGGGCCGACGGCGAGCCGTGGCCCGACGGCGACGGCGAGGACCCCGCGGGCGCCGCCCCGACCGGACCGCCGGGGGCCGCTCGGGCCCGCGACCCGTGGGAGACCGTGCGACTCGCCCGGCACCCGGACCGCCCGTCCGCGCTCGACTACGCCGGCCGCCTGCTGGAGGACTTCCACGAACTCCACGGCGACCGGCTCGCCGCCGACTGCCCCGCGATCGTCGGCGGCTTCGGCCTGCTGGACGGTCGACCGGTCATGCTGATCGGCCACCACAAAGGCGGCGGCGACCTGGACGAGCGCCGCCGCCGCCACTTCGGGATGGCCACGCCCGCCGGATTCCGCAAAGCCGCCCGGCTGATGCGCCTGGCCGCGAAACTCGGCGTCCCGGTGGTCACCCTCGTCGACACCCCGGGCGCGAATCCCGGGCCGGACGCCGAACGCGGCGGCCAGGCCGTCGCGATCGCCGAGAACCTGCGCCTGATGTCGGGCCTGCCAGTGCCCATCGTCGCCGTCGTCACCGGCGAGGGCGGCAGCGGCGGCGCGCTGGCGCTGGCGGTCGCCGACCACGTGCTCATCTCCGAGCGCGGCGTCTACTCGGTCATCAGCCCCGAGGGCTGCGCGGCCATCTTGTGGAAGGACCCGGCCGCCGCGCCGACCGCCGCCGCGGCCCTGCGCATGGGGCCCACCGAACTGTCCGCCCTTGGCGTCGTCGACACGATCGTCCCCGAACCGCCGGACGGCGCGCACACCGGCCCGGGGGAGGCCGCCGCGCTGCTGCGTACCGCGCTGCGGTCGGTCCTCGCCGAACTGCGGCACCTGCCGCCGGACCGCCTGATCCGCGAACGCCGCAACCGCTACCGGGCGTTCGGCACCGCGCCGACGCACGACGGCGAACTCGCCCGCGCGCACCCGGGAGCCGCCTCCTGACTGCTTCCCCCGCCTCACCGGCGAAGGATTCCCGCGGCCACCTGCCGGTTCTCTGCCTCGTTATCGGCTGCCTCGTTCGGGAGGGCTCCCGCACGAGGTCTGACACCGGACTCCACAGACCGACACCGCCGGCCCGGCGACCGGATGTCACCCGATCGGTGCCGACCGACTCGGCACCGACCACAGAACAGGCCGACACCGTCGGCCCGTCGGCCCGGCGGCCGGATGTCACGCGGATCACACGCTTTCAGACCAAGAAGGAGGTCCGATGAGCATGCACAACGGCACGGACGGCCCGGCCGCCCGGGCGGTGTGCCGTTGCGGGCTCTCGAACGGAGAACGCCGCAACGGATCGTCGCCCGCGAGCCACACCGTCCCTCCGGCGCACACCGCGCCCCCGCTGCCCGCGTCGGCCGACGTCACCGCGGCGGCCACGGCGTCCGCCACCGCCGCGCCCGCCGTCGCCGCCGAGCCGGCCGCGCCGCGCATGACCCGGTCGGCGCGGCGCTTCCGCATGGAGGCCGGTGACACGGTGATCGAGAGCGAGTGGGACACCGGGCACGCGGGTGTCGCGGCGCCCCGGCGGGAACTCGCCCCAGCCGCCGAAGCGGTGCCGCAGGCATCGGCCGGCGCCTCCGACGCGCGCGCGGGGGATCAGGGACCACAGGACGCCGCGCGGTACGTGCGCGCCCCGCTGGTCGGCACCTTCTACCACGCCCCGGAAGTGGGCGCCCGGCCGTTCGTCGGCGTCGGCGACGTCGTCCAGCCCGGCCAGACCGTCGGGATCATCGAGGTGATGAAGATGATGAACCCCGTCACAGCCGACGTGGCCGGACGGGTGGTCGAGATGATCGTCGGTGATGCCCGACCGGTCGAATACGACCAGCCGCTGATCGCCCTCGAACCGCTCGGCAGCGGGTGATCGCGTGCTCTCCACCGTGCTCATCGCCAACCGGGGAGAGATCGCCCTGCGCGTCGTGCGGGCCTGCCGCGAGGCCGGGATCCGCAGCGTCGTCGTCTACTCGACGGCCGACCGCGACTCCGCCGCGGTGCGCTGCGCCGACGTCTCCGTGCACATCGGTCCGCCCCCGGCCCGCGCCAGCTACCTCAACATCCCCGCCGTCATCGAGGCCGCCCGCGCGACGGGCGCCGACGCGATCCACCCCGGCTACGGATTCCTCTCCGAGGACCCGGACTTCGCTGAAATCTGCGCGGCACACGGCATCACCTTCATCGGCCCGCCGCCGGAGGTGATGCAGCGCCTCGGCGACAAGTCCGAGGCCCGCGCGGCCATGGCCGAGGCCGGCCTGCCGGTGCTGCCCGGCAGCGCCGGCCCCCTCGCGTCGGCCGGCGAGGCCGCCGAGACCGCCGCCCGCATCGGCTACCCGGTCATCCTCAAGGCGGTCGCGGGCGGCGGCGGACGCGGCATGCAGGTCGTGCGCGACCCGGACCGGCTCGCCGCGGCGTATGCGGAGACCCGCGCCCACGCGCGAGCGGTGTTCGGCGACGAACGGGTCTACATGGAACGCTTCGTCGACCGCGCCCGGCACGTCGAGGTCCAGGTGCTGTGCGACGCGTACGGCGCCGGCGTCCACCTCGGCGAACGCGACTGCTCCGTGCAGCGGCGCCACCAAAAGCTCATCGAGGAGGCCCCCGCCCCCGGCCTCGCGCCTCATGTTCGCGAGGCCATGTGCGATGCCGCGCTGCGCGGCGCCCGTGCGGTCGGCTATGTCGGGGCCGGAACGTTCGAGTTCGTGGTGTCGCCCGAGCAGGAGTTCCACCTCATGGAGGTCAACTGCCGCCTCCAGGTCGAACACCCGGTCACCGAGATGGTCACCGGAATCGACATCGTGCAGCAGCAACTCCGCATCGCCGCGGGCGAACCGCTCGCTCTGCGGCAGGAGGACGTGACCGTGCGCGGCAGTGCCATCGAATGCCGCGTCAACGCCGAGGACCCGGCCCGCGACTTCGTCCCGACGCCCGGAACGCTCGACGAATTCGTGCCGCCCGGGGGCCCTTTCGTACGCGTCGACACCCACGCCCATCCCGGCTGGCGGATCGGCCCCGACTACGACTCGCTGCTCGCCAAGACGATCGCGTGGGCCCCCGACCGCGACCAGGCCCGCACGCGCGCCGACCGGGCGCTCGCCGAGCTCCGGGTCGAGGGCCGCGGCGTCCACACCACCGCGGCCTTCCTGCGCCACGTCATGTCCCACCCCGAATTCACCGCGGCCACGCACGACACCGGGCTCGTCGCCAAGGTGCTCGCGGCCGACGGCGACACATCCCCCGAACGCCAAGAGAAGACGGAACGCACGCCATGCTCCAGCACGCTCCCCGCCCTCACGGCCGCCCCGGCGCCGACGCTGTCCGAGCCGGCCGCCACGGCACCCGCCGCACACTGACCGGCGGCCTGCTCGCCGCCGCGGTCGCGGTGGCCGGCAGCGGGGCCCTGACAGCTCCGGCACACGCCGCACCCACCGTGCACGTCGTCCAGCCCGGCGAGTCGGTGCAAGCGGCGGTGGACGCCGCCGCCCCCGGTGACATCATCGAACTCGCCGCAGGCACCCACCCCGGCAGTGTGCTCATCACCAAGGACAACCTGACGCTGCGCGGCCCCCGCAACGCGCAGGCCGTCGTGACCCCGGGCGGCCCCGAGGCGGCCCACGCGTGCGCCGTCGAGGGTTACGGCGTCTGCGCGTTCGGCACCCCCGAACGCCGGGTCGCGGGCGTGCACATCGAGACGCTCACCGTCAGCGGGTTCACCAAGACCGGCGTGATGGGGCGGTACGCGGACGGTCTCACGGTCGCCGGCGTGCGGTCCTCGGCCAACGGTGAACACGGCATCGGTCAGGAGTTCTCCGTACGCGGTACCTTCGCCGGCAACATGACCGAGGACAACGCCCAGTCCGGCCTGTTCGTCGGCGACGAACTCGAAGGCACCGGAACCCGGATCGCGGCCAACCACTCCGCCGGGAACCGCATCGGCGTCCACGTCCGGCGCGGCATCCACACCGCGATCGAGGCCAACCACCTGACCGGCAACTGCGCCGGCGTGTTCGTCGTCGGCGACGAAACCCGGCCCGTCGCCGGGGACTTGGACATCACCGGCAACACGATGGCGGCCAACAACCTCTATTGCCCCGGCAACGACCGCATCGCGCACATCCAGGGCTCGGGGGTCGTGCTGACCGGTGCGCAGGGCGTGCGGATCTCGGGCAACCAGATCGTCGACAACGTCGGCGACTCGCCGATGTCCGGCGGCGTCGTGATGGTCCCGACCTTCCGCGGCGTGGGCAACGCGTCCCACGAGGTGACCGGCAACATTGTGCTCGGCAACGGAGCCGCGGACATCGCCGAGCGCGACCCGCTGGGCGGCGACAACTCCTACGCGTTCAACGTGTGCGGGGCGTCCGAGCCGGAGGGCCTGTGCTGATCTGACCGACGCCGCGCGCGGCCGTCGCCACCGAACTCGGTGGCGACGGCCGTGTGTTGCAGGGGGAACAAGCCGGTCCGAGCACGCGGTCGGCGGCACCGGTCGCGCGGTTCGTTCGGCGGCGGGTTCGCGGCCCTGCCGGTGGGCGACGCGTCGTCCGCGGCGACGGACCGGGCACGGGATGCAAGGGCAACACGGACGACAACACGAAGGCCGCCGCGGTGTCGCGGCGGCCTTCGTGAATTACCGGCCCCGGATCCGGATGTGACGGCGAGTCACATCGTGGTCTCGGCCTCCAGCCCCGTGGGCTCCGGCACGAAGTCCGGGGTGGTCTGCTTCGGTTGGGCCGCAGAGCGGGACTCGATCATCATGCCCAGGCCGTCGATGACGCAGTGCGCCGGATCGGCGGCCGAGTGGACCGGCACCCCGGTGTCGTCGCGCAGCGCCTGCGTGAGACCCGGCAGGAACGCGGCGCCGCCCATCACGGTCAGGCCCCGCTCGGCGAGGTCGGCCACCAGGTCGGGCGGGCAGCGCCGCAGCGCGCGCCCGACACTGTCGCGGAGCAGCGAGTACGGGCCCTGGATCACGCGGTGGACGTCCGCCGTGTCGACGTGCACCGTACGCGGCAGCCCGGTGATCGCGTCGATTCCCGTCACCGGGATCTGGCCCTCCAACGGGGCGTCGGCCAACCGCCGGTACAGGTCGTGCAGGACCGTACCGGTCGCCGTGATGCCGAACATGTGGCGGACGAACGCCTCGATGGCGTGGTCGATGTTGCGGGCGCCGAACGCCGTGTCGACCGACGTCACCACGTGGCCCATCGACAGCACCGCGACCTGAGTGGTGGCCGTACCGCACAGCATGATCAGCACCGCCCCCGGTGAGCGCACCGGAAGATGGGCGCCCGTGGCCGCCGCCACCGCCGTGTCGACGATGACGCTGCGCCGGAAACCGGCTTCGCGCAGTGTGGTCTCCAGCGCGGCCCGGGCCACCGGCCCCGCGCCGTGCGGCAGGCTCGACGCGACGACTGAGCCGAACGTGCGGTGCCACCGCCCGGTCACCGGCTTGAGCAGTTCCTCCAGCATGGCCTTGGCCAGCTCGGTGTCCTGGATCATGCCGTCCGCGACCGGGCAGCGGACGATGACGTTGCCCGGCGTGCGGTCCTGCATGTGCCGGGCTGTTTCGCCGACGGCCACGAGCGACCGCGACTTCGTGTCGACCGCGGCGAGGCTGGGTTCGTCCACCACCACGCCGCTGCCTCGGATGTGGATGCGGGTGCGGGTCGAGCCGAGGTCGACGGCCACGCCGCAATGGCTGAGTTGTGCGGAGCGCGTACGCATGACAGTCCTCCGGGGGCCAAGGGTTCGCCCGAGCGGTGCGGCGACGGCCGGAACGGGTCGAATCTCATTCTTCGCCCAGGTTTGCGAGGGCGCCCTGTGAGTGGTCCGGGCGGGTGAGTCAGACGGTGCCGGCCGGTCACACGGTGAGGAGGCGTCCCGCGGCGAGGAGGAGTACGGAAGTGAGCGCGGCGGTGAGCACGACGGCCGTCACGGAGACCAGACGGCAGCGCAGGCGGCGGTAGCGCTCCTCGTATTCGGCGCGGAGTTGGTCGGCCCGGTCGCAGATGTGCCGGACCGTGGCGCGGGCCATGTCGGTGTGGGCTGTCGCGAGCACGCGTACGAGGTCCTCCCGCTCGGCCGCGCTCAGCCACGGGAGGCGGTCGGCGATGGCCTGCGCGTGGTGGTGCGCCGCCGCGAGCCGGCCTTGCCAGTACAGGTAGCCGTCGAGGGCGGCCAGGCCGTCGCGCACCTCGTCGTCGCCGCTCACGACCAGCGGTCGCCTTCGGCGGCGAGGGCGTCGCGCCGGGTGCCCGACAACTGTTCCACGGCGACGATTTCGGGATGGTGGAGGTCGAACGCCGGTGATTCGGAGCGGATGGTCGGCACCGAGGTGAAGTTGTGCCGCGGCGGCGGGCACGAAGTCGCCCATTCGAGTGAACGGCCGAAGCCCCACGGGTCGTCGGTGGTGACCTTTCTGCCGTACTTGTGTGTCTTCCACACGTTGTAGAAGAACGGCAGCACCGACAGGCCCAGCAGGAACGAGCCGATGGTCGACACCATGTTGAGTGGGGTGTAGCCGTCGGAGGTGAGGTAGTCGGCGTAGCGGCGCGGCATGCCCTCGGCGCCCAGCCAGTGCTGGACGAGGAAGGTGGTGTGGAAGCCGACGAACAGCGTCCAGAAGGTGATCTTCCCGAGGCGTTCGTCGAGGATCTTGCCGGTCAGCTTGGGCCACCAGAAGTGGAATCCGGCGAACATCGCGAAGACGACGGTGCCGAAGACGACGTAGTGGAAGTGCGCGACGACGAAGTACGTGTCGGTGACGTGGAAGTCCAGCGGCGGCGACGCCAGGATGACGCCGGTCAGACCACCGAAGAGGAACGTGACCAGGAACCCGATCGACCACAGCATCGGTGTCTCGAAGGACAGCGAGCCGCGCCACATCGTGCCGATCCAGTTGAAGAACTTCACACCGGTGGGGATGGCGATGAGGAACGTCATGAACGAGAAGAACGGCAGCAGCACCGACCCGGTGGGGAACATGTGGTGCGCCCAGACGGTGACCGACAGGCCCGCGATCGCGATCGTCGCGCCGATCAGGCCCTTGTAGCCGAAGATCGGTTTGCGGGCGAACACCGGGATGACCTCGGTGACGATGCCGAAGAACGGCAGCGCGATGATGTACACCTCGGGGTGCCCGAAGAACCAGAACAGGTGCTGCCACAGGATCGGCCCGCCGTTGGCCGGGTCGAAGATGTGTGCGCCGAATTTGCGGTCGGCCTCCAGGCACAGCAGCGCCCCGGCGAGGACCGGGAACGCCATCAGCACGAGCACGGACGTCAGCAGGACGTTCCAGCAGAAGATCGGCATCCGGAACATCGTCATGCCGGGCGCGCGCATCGCGGTGATGGTCGTGATGAAGTTGACCGCGCCGATGATGGTGCCGAAGCCGGACATCGCCAGGCCCATGATCCACATGTCGGCGCCGATGCCGGGGGACCGTACGGCGTCGTTGAGCGGGGCATAGGCGAACCAGCCGAAGTCGGCCGCGCCTTGCGGGGTGAGGAACCCGGCGACCGCGATGATCGAGCCGAACAGGTACAGCCAGTACGCCAGCATGTTCAGGCGGGGGAACGCCACGTCGGGCGCCCCGATCTGGAGCGGCATGATCGCGTTGGTGAACCCGGCGAACAGCGGCGTCGCGAACATCAGCAGCATGATCGTGCCGTGCATCGTGAACGACTGGTTGTACTGCTCGTTCGACATGATCTGCGTACCCGGGCGGGCCAACTCGGCGCGCATGAACAGCGCGAGCAGGCCGCCGAGGATGAAGAACGCGAACGACGTGACCAGATAAAGGTTGCCGATGGTCTTGTGGTCGGTCGTGGTCATCCACTTCACGACCTGGTTGCCGGGCACCTTGGCGCGCGGCTGTGCGGGGTGGTGCGCGGTGGTGACGTAATCCGCCGTACCGGCCTCAGCGCTCATCGTCGACGTTCCTCGCGGTTTCGGGAGCTCCGGCGAAGCCGCGGGCGCGGCGGACGCCGGTGTTCAGCGCATCGTCGCGAAACTGCGCCGGGCGGGTGGCCGCGACACGTAACCCGTTCGGGGGCTTTCGAGGTCGTTCGAGGTCTTTCGCGTGCCGGTGTACGGCAACCGGGTGAGAGGCGGTGGTCCCGGTGTCAGCCGGCCGCGGCGGAACCCGCCGGCACCTGGCAGAAGGTTTCGATGAGTTCCTGCATGTCGCGGACGCGCGGGTCGCGGATCCAGGCGGGGCGCCGGAGTTCGGCGTGGACGCGCGCGGCGGACAGGACGACCGGCAAGGTACGGCGGACTGGCTCCAGGGCGAGCAGTTCGTCCAACGCGGCGCGGACGCCGTCGAGGCTCTCCCGCCGGGCGTGGGCGAGAGCGAGTACCGCGGTCGCCGCGGCGGCTTCCGGGCTCATGGGGGCGTCGGCGGCCGGAGCCGGCGGATCTGCCGGGTCGGTCGGGTCCGGCAGGAGCTCGGCCCGGTTTGCGGCGTCGGCGTCGCGGAACAGCCGGATCGCGGTGAGCGCGCACTCCGCGGCCGTGCGGGCACCGCCGGCGATGTGGACGCGGGTCTCCGCCTCGAAGTACGCGCGGCGGGCTTCGTCGAAGTGCAACAGCCCGCCCAGCGCGTCCAGTTCGTCAGGGTCCGTGGTCGCTGCGGCATCGGCGGCGCGCAGGGCGTCCGACGCGGCCATGCCGTCGCCCAGCAGCGCGTGCGAGCGTGCTTCGACGGCCTTGAGCATGGCGAGGCCGGTGCCGGCGGCATGTTCGGAGATGCCGCCGAGGCGCGCGTACCGGAGTGCTTCGTGGGGCCAACCCGCCCAGTACGCGGCGAGTGATTGCAGGGCCCGCTGGCGGATGCGGGCGCCGTGCGCACCGGCGCGGTCGGCGTAGATGAGTGCCGCGTCGGCCTGCGCGACCGCGGCTCTCGGGTCGCCGAGGTCGAGATAGGTGCGGGCGACCAGGTCCGAGGCGAGAGAGGCACCGAGGGCGGCTTCGGCCGCGTCGGGGCCTGCGGCTTCCTGCTCGGCTGCGATGTGCTCGGCGTGCAGCCGGTGGATGTCCGGCAGCAGGTCGACCGGGGCCGCCGCCGGGTAGCGCCGGATGAGCGCGGGCAGGCCCGGACCGGAACGGGCTTGGGGGCCCGAGCCGTTGCGCGACAAGGGCAGCGATGCGTGAGGCATGGGAACTCGTTCGGTAGGCCGGCGCGCCGGGGGAGGGGGTGCGGGCAGAGGCGTGACAACTCTTGCGTGCCGCGATGGCCGCGGGAAGGCCGCACCGGGTAACCGACCCGGGTTATCGGCCGGTAGCTTTCGCTGCCGCAGGTGTGGGGCGGCCCGTTGAGGCGGTCTCGACGGCCGCCGGTCGGGGTCGCAGCCGGGCAGGGTGCGGTGCGGCCCATAGGGTACGACCCGGCCCGGGCCCCGGCAGGGGCGTCGAATGCCCCTGCCGGAAGCGCGAGTCGTACCGGCGTATGGGAGCCGGTCTCGGTGAGTCGGTGAGTCGGTGAGTCGGCGAGTCGGCGAGTCGGCGAGTCGGGTGTGCCGGGCGTCGGCGCGGTCAGGCGGCGTCGGTGGCGTGTTCGGCGGCCGGACGGGAGGGCCCGAAGGTGCAGGTCTTGTCGGTGAGCATGTCGACCACGGCAGGCAGGCCCCGGCGGCGGCCGACGCCGCGCTGGGCTCGGGCCCAGGAGCCGGCGCGCAGTACGTTGTCGACGGTCTGCACGACGCCGTCCCAGTCTTCGTACCACCGCAGTTCGTCGGCGACCAGGGCCATGAGCCTGCGGACCACGGTGCCGGCGCGGGCCCGGGTCAGCGTGCTCGGGTCCACGAGGTCGCCTTCCAGGCCGGAGCGGGCCGCCCGCCAGGTCGCCGTGCGCAGCAGTGGTTCGGGGAGCGGCGGCGGTTCGTGCCCGGCGTGCACGGCATTGGTTCCGCGGCGCACCAGGGCGCGGAACAGAGCGGCGATCAGCAGCACGCCGTCGATGTCGGGGATCGCGTCGCACACCCGCAGCTCCAGGGTCGGCACATGTGCCGACAGGCGGATGTCGTGGTAGACCATGCCGGGATCGGAGATCACCCCGGAACCGATCAGGCCTGAAACCATGGCGTCGTATTCGGACGCCGAGCGGCATCTTGGCATCGGGCCCGCCGTCGGCCAGCGGTGCCACAGCATGGTCCGCCAGCTCGCGTAGCCGGTGTCCGTCCCCAGCCAGTAGGGGGACCCCGCCGACAGCGCGAGCAGCACGGGCACCCAGGGCGAAATCCAGGCCGTCGCGGCGGCGGCCACGTCGCGGTCCTCGATGCCGACGTGCACGTGCAGGCCGCAGATGAGCTGTTCGTCGGCCAACCGTGCGTAGGCGTGGTCGATTTCGGCGTACCGGGCGCCCGGGGTCGTGGCGGCGTCCTCCACGCGCGTAAGCGGCGCTGTGCCGGCGGCCATGGGCACCAGACCGCGCCGCGCCGCGGCCTGCCGCACGAGAGTCCGGCTTTGGACCAGATCGTCGCGCAGGCTGTCGAGATCGGTGTGCGGGTTGCTGTTCGTCTCGACGGTCGTGGCCTTCGACTCGGCCGTGAACCTGTGCGTCGGCAGCAGTTCGAGGACCGATGCCGCACCGGACGTGAGTTGCCTTGTGTGCCGGTCGACGAGATGAAACTCTTCCTCTACCCCCACCGTGGTCATCCGGTCGTCTCCTCGCTTCTTGTAACAGTTCGAGGATTATGAGATCCGTGATGAAGCGCTCATAAGGCCACAGTGGTTAACCGTGAACGGTTAACTCGCGCGTACGCAGGGACAACTCGTCGGCGAACAGCGCATATCGGCGTGGGCAACCGGCCGGTGCCCCGTTGGGCGTACCGATACCGCCGGGCCGTTGTGCGGCGGTCGGCGCGGCAAAAGCACCCCGGCTGCCGGGAGTTCGGTGTGGGACGACGAACTGCGCAATGGCGCGAATTGGTCCGGGGCACGGCGGTTCGGGAGTCCTTCCCCGTGCGATCGACACGCGTGGTTTGAGGAGTGAGTGGTCGCCCGCAGTTCGCCGTGCCCGCCGGGCTGACGTTCAGGGTGCGCTCGGCGTGCGTGGCGTGACGCGGTAACCGCCGTGCCCACGCATCGGGCGGCCGGGGCCTGCCCACGCGGGTTTCGTGGCGTGCGCGCTTCTCCTTTTGCGACCCGCCTCGGCCGGGGCTGTACTGGAAGGCGGGACCAAGGGAGTGCGACATGACCGATCACGTTTACCGGGTGACGGAGATCGTGGGCTCGTCCCACGAAGGCGTGGACGACGCGATCCGCAACGCCCTTGCACGAGCGTCGCGGACGGTGCGGCACCTCGACTGGTTCGAGGTCACCCAGATCCGCGGTCAGATCGAGAACGGCGTCGTGGAGCACTTCCAAGTCGGCCTGAAGGTCGGGTTCCGCTTGGAGGAGTGAACCGGCCCGACGACGGCGTCGGTTGGGCATGTCGGCGGCGCACGAAGGCGGTTCGGCCCCTAGGCTGGGCCGATATGCGACGTGCGATGGTTTCGGGTGTGGCGGCGCTGGTGCTGATGGCCCCGGTGGCAGGCTGTACTTCCTCGGATGGGTCGTCGGATTCGGCGCGGGAGGCGGCGGCGTCAGGGACGCAATCGCCTTCGGGCGCCGCGTCGGACGCGGAGACGTCCGCCGCGCCCAGCGCGTCGTCGGCTCCGGCGGCGGCGGACGGTACGAACGTCGAGGCGTGCCGGGACGGAAGCTGCCAGATCCTCGTGACCGGTCCGCTCACCGTTCCTCTGGACGGCGCCTACCTCGGCGATATTTCGCTCAGCCTCGAAAACGACCTCTTGGCGTACGAGGCGGCCCCTGCGCCCGGCAGCTCGCTCGGCGGCAGCATCGGCGTCGGGTGTGCGGTGCTGATTCGGGTCCACGGCACCGGCGGCAGATCCAGCAGCGGTTGCGGTCCCAACGCCACGTTCCCCGCCGATGTGAAGGGCGTGGTGCTGCGCGCGTCGCAAGGCAGCGGCGGCGTCATCGCGGACATCGGCACCATGCGGTGACACGTCGATCCATCAAGGGAGTTCGTGCGGGTGGGGCGAAGGGCCATCCGGGGCGCGGTGCGGCTGCCGGGCCGAAAGAGGCTCAGAGGCGGGGGCGTTGGCGGGGACGTCGGCGAACTGCACGGTGAGCGCGGTCCGTTTCAGGGGGCTCGGCCGGGAACCGGGCAGGCTGTCTCGCTCATCGGCCTGCGCGATGCCGGATTCCCGGGCTGGTGCGACGCCCTTCGGATGGCCCGCGAACTGACTTCTGCGCGCGGCCAGTTGCGTGTGCATGGCCGCAGCGACGGCAGCGGCTGCCGGTTCGAGTCACACAGGGTGCGGCGTGTTGGTGAGGAGGGCCAACTGCGGTCGACCGTGTCGCAATGCGTCGTCGCCGCCGCGCAGCGGCGTTCGGTCCGACGAGCGACGCCTGCGCCCGTCGCCTTCTTCGCCGACCCGGACTCACGCGGCGGTCCACCCGCGTTGCCCGCCATGGCCGCCGTGCCCCTGGTGCGTGCTGTGCCCGCCGTGCCGGTGATGCCCGCTGTCCCCGCCGTGCCCGCCGTGCCCGCCGCTCCGGTGTTCCGCTTCGCCCGGATACCCGGGGGCGCTCTTGCCGTGAGTCCTGCGGGCGCTTTCGCGCGGGACTGACGCGGTGGGTGCGCCCCGCATCCTTTGGTGCCGCGGAGGTTCGGTCGTCTGACCGGCCCTGCCGGGCGCCGTGTGCCCTGGTGATCCTGCGCCGCCGCGTGTCGACCGCTGTGCGGGGGCGGGTCACTGCGACCACCCCCGCCTGCCCTGGAGTCCGCATGCCCGAATCCGCTGTACGTCGCCCGGCCGGTGGCGTGAAATCGATTGTTCTCTGGACCGCCGTCTCACTCGCCGGGGCGGTCGCGTGGGGGGTGCTGGCCCTGGGACGCGGCGAGGAGATCTCGGCCGTGTGGCTGGTCTTTGCCGCGCTGGCCTCGTACGCGATCGCCTATCGCTACTACGCGCGGTTCATCGCCCGGCGTGTTCTCGCGGTCGACGACACCCGTGCCACACCGGCCGAGCGGCTGGACGACGGCATCGATTTCCAGCCGACCGACCGCCGGGTTCTGCTCGGTCACCATTTCGCCGCGATCGCCGGGGCCGGGCCGCTTGTCGGGCCCGTGCTCGCGGCCCAGATGGGATACCTGCCGGGCACCGTCTGGATCATCGTCGGGGTGGTCTTCGCGGGGGCCGTGCAGGACATGGTGGTGCTCTTCCTGTCGATGCGCCGGGACGGCAAGAGCCTCGGCCAGATGGCCCGCGACGAGATCGGCAGAGTGGGCGGGACCGCCGCGCTGGCAGCGGTGTTCGCGATCATGGTCATCCTGCTCGCGGTACTGGCGCTGGTGGTGGTCAACGCGCTGGCCGAGTCGCCCTGGGGGACGTTCTCCGTCACGATGACCATCCCCATCGCGCTGTTCATGGGCGCGTACCTGCGGTTTCTGCGTCCCGGACGGGTGGTCGAGGCCAGTGTCATCGGCGTCGCGCTGCTGCTGCTCGCCCTCGTGGCCGGCGGCCGGGTGGAGAATTCGGCGCGGCTCGCGGACGCCTTCACGTGGAGCCCCGAGACGCTGGTGTTCTGCCTGATCGCGTACGGCTTCGTCGCGTCGGTGCTGCCGGTGTGGCTGCTCCTCGCACCGCGTGACTATCTCTCGACGTTCATGAAAGTCGGCACGATCGTCCTGCTCGCGGTCGGCGTGCTCGTCTCGGCGCCGACGTTGCGGACCGACGCGGTGAGTTCGTTCGCGGGCTCCGGCAGTGGTCCGGTGTTCGCGGGGGCGCTGTTCCCGTTCCTGTTCATCACGATCGCGTGCGGCGCCTTGTCCGGCTTCCACGCGCTCGTCGCGTCGGGCACCACACCGAAGTTGATCCGCAAGGAGTCGCAGGTCCGGCTCATCGGCTACGGGGCCATGCTGATGGAGTCGTTCGTCGCGATCATGGCACTCGCCGCCGCGTGCGTCATCGACCCCGGCCTCTACTACGCCATGAACATGCCCGCCGGGGCGCTGGGTTCCACGGTGGAGAGCGCGTCACAGACGGTCGCAGGCCTGGGGTTCACCATCACCCCGGACCAACTGCGCGCGGCGGCGCACGCGGTGGAGGAGTCCACGCTCATCGCCCGCACCGGCGGCGCGCCGACGCTCGCCGTCGGGATGTCGGAGATCTTCTCCGGCGTGTTCGGCGGAGAGGGCATGAAGGCGTTCTGGTACCACTTCGCGATCATGTTCGAGGCGCTGTTCATCCTGACCACCGTGGACGCCGGAACCCGCGTCGGCCGCTTCATGCTCCAGGACACGCTCGGCAACGTCTGGAAGCCGATGGGCCGCATCGGCTGGCAGCCCGGGATCTGGATCAGCAGCGCCTTGGTCGTCCTGTGCTGGGGCTACTTCCTGCACGCCGGCGTGACCGATCCGCTCGGCGGCATCAACCAGCTCTTTCCGCTGTTCGGCATCGCGAACCAGTTGCTCGCCGCGATCGCGCTGACCGTGGCCACCACGATCCTCGTCAAGACCGGCCGGCTGCGCTGGGCGTGGGTGACCGGAGTGCCCCTGGCGTGGGACCTCGCGGTCACCTACACCGCCGGGTGGCAGAAGATCTTCTCCGACGACCCGCGCGTCGGCTTCTTCGCCCAGCGCGCGCGGTACGCGGACGCCGTCGACGACGGCAGGATTCTCGGTCCGGCGACCAGCATGGACGAGATGCACACGGTCGTCCGCAACAGCACCGTGGACGGTGTTCTCATCGCGGTGTTCCTGCTCCTCGTGGCCGTGGTCGTGCTCAACGCGGCGGTGGTCGGCGTGCGGGCCGTCCGCTCCGCGACACCCGTGCCGACGACCGAGGTGCCGTACGTGAAATCGGTCCTCGACCTGCCCGCGCCCGACCCGCGCCCCCGCGCGGCCGATGTCGTGGGTGCCGGGCGCTCCGGCGACGCCTCGGACCGCCTGTGACCGGTTCACGGGCACGGTTCGCGGTACGGCGCCTGCTGCGCGGCATCCGGTGGTACCTGCACGAGATCTCCGGGGACGCCGCGTACGAACGCTATTGCGCGCGGCACCTCCGCGAGCACCCGGACCGCCCGGCCCCGAGCCGCCGCGACTACGAGCGCCACCGCAGCAGACACCGGGAACACAACCCCGCATCACGGTGCTGCTGACCCGCTGACCCGCTGACCTGGGCAAACGCGGCCGAGGGCGCGGTCGCCCCGGCGGGAGGAGAATGGGGTGATACGGCCGGTTCGCTGCCGAGGCCAGGATCGGAGGGCCCAGCGGAGGAACGCGAGACCGGCGCACGAGAGACGGGATGCCCCGGGAGGCTCCCGCGAATACGCCCGACGCGTGCAACCCGTGGGAGGCGGTCGCATGGCGGTCCGTGAGGTGTTCGTCGACTCCGGAGCCGAACTGACCGACGCTGTCGCGGAGCTGGGAGCCGCACCCGAGGAACGGATCGTCGTCAACCTCGGGCCGCAGCACCCTTCGACGCACGGCGTACTCCGCCTGATCCTGGAACTCGACGGCGAACGCGTGGTCGAGGCGCGGGTGGGCGTCGGCTACCTGCACACGGGTATCGAGAAGAACTGCGAGTACCGCAACTGGACACAGGGCGTGACCTTCGTGACGCGCGCCGACTACCTGATGCCGGTGTTCAACGAGGTCGTCTATTGCATGGGCGTGGAAAAGCTTCTCGGCATCACCGACCGGGTGCCCGAACGCGCCCAGGTCGTCCGCGTCATGCTGATGGAACTCAACCGCATCTCTTCGCACCTCGTCGCGATCGCGACCGGCGGCATGGAGCTCGGCGCGCTGACGGTGATGACGTTCGGCTTCCGGGACCGCGAGCTGCTCCTCGACGTCTTCGAGGCCATCACCGGGCTGCGCATGAACCACGGCTACGTACGGCCCGGGGGTCTCGCGCAGGACCTGCCGCCGGGCGCCGAGGCACAGCTGCGCGACCTGCTGCGCGTGCTGCCGGAACGCATCCGCGAATACGAACTGCTGCTCGACGACAACGCGGTCTTCCGGGGCCGGACGATCGGCGTCGGTCACCTCGGCCTGGCCGCGTGCATGCGACTCGGTGTAACCGGGCCGATACTGCGCGCCACCGGCCTGCCGCACGACCTGCGCAAGACGCAGCCGTACTGCGGCTACGCCGACTACGAGTTCGATGTACCGGTCGCGGACGGGTGCGACGCGTACGACCGCTACCGGCTGCGCGTCGCCGAGATGCGGCAGTCGCTGCGCATCGTCGAGCAGTGCCTCGACCGGCTGCGCCCGGGGCCGGTGATGGTGGACGACAAGAAGATCGCCTGGCCGGCGCAGCTTTCGCTGGGGCCGGACGGGCTCGGTAATTCGGCCGAGTACATCCGGACGATCATGGGCACCTCGATGGAGTCCCTGATCCACCACTTCCGGCTGGTCACCGAGGGTTTCTCGGTTCCGTCCGGGCAGGCGTACACGGCGGTCGAGTCCCCGCGCGGCGAGCTGGGGTGCCACCTGGTGTCGACCGGCGGGCCGCAGCCGTACCGCGTGCATCTGCGCGATCCTTCGTTCGCCAACCTCCAGGCGCTCGCGCTGATGGTGGAAGGCGGCCTGGTGGCGGACGTCATCGCATCGCTGGCCAGCACGGACCCGGTGCTGGGCGGCGTGGACCGCTGACGGCGTGCCGGGTTTCGGCCTCGGCACGGGGGCACGGGATGACGGCCGGGAATCGGCGGCGCAGGCTGGAAGCAGTGCGAGTCCGTGGCGCACGTCGGAGGCTGCGGGAGTCGGTGGCGACGTTGGAGGGCTGATGCGAGCGAATGACGACGTCGCGGCGCTGCTTCAGGAATTCGCCGACATCACGGCGATCACCGGCGGCGACGCGTTCAAGGCACGGGCGTACGAGAAGGCCGCGCGGGCCGTCGGCGGCTACCGCGAGGACGTGTCGAAACTCGACGACAAGAGCCTGCGGGAGATCCCGAACGTCGGGAAGTCGATCGCCGACAAGATCGCCGAATACGTGCGGACCGGTCACATCTCCGTCGTCGAGGAGGCACGCGCGGCGATCCCCGCCGGAGTGCGCGAGCTGACCTCGATCCCGAGCCTCGGGCCGCGCAAGGCGATGGTGCTGTACGACGTCCTCGGCGTGTCGTCCGTCGACGAACTGCTCGAAGCGGTCCACGAGGGGCGGTTGCGGGATCTGAAGGGCTTCGGCCCGAAGTCCGAGGAGAACATCCTGCACAGCATCGCCCTCATGCAGAAGGCGGGCGGGCGGATCCTGCTCAGCGCTGCGATGGACGTCGCCGAGCAGATCGTCGCCGAACTGTCGGCGGTCGCCGGGTGCGCGCGGTGCACGTACGCCGGGTCGCTGCGCCGGATGAAGGAGACCATCGGCGACATCGACATCCTGGTGGCCGCCGAAGACTCGGCGCCGTTCATGGCCGCGCTGCGCGAACTCCCGCACACCGACGAGGTCATCGCGCACGGGGAGAAGAAGACGTCCATCCGCACCACCAAGGGGCTCCAGGTCGACCTGCGGGTGCTGCCGCCCGCCGCGTGGGGAGCCGGGTTGCAGTACTTCACGGGTTCCAAGGAGCACAACGTGCGCACCCGCGCGATCGCGGTGCGGCGGGGGCTCCGGCTGTCCGAGTACGGCCTGTTCCGTGCCAAGGACGACAAGATGATCACCTCGGAGACCGAGGAGGAGATCTATGCCCGGCTCGGTCTGCCGTGGATCCCGCCGCCGCTGCGCGAGGACCGCGGCGAGATCGAGGCGGGGATGCGCGGCGAGCTGCCCGAACTGCTGGTCGAGAGCGACATCCGCGGTGACCTGCACACGCACACCGACCTGACCGACGGGCTGTCGCCGCTGGAGGAGATGCTGGCCGCGGCGGCCGAACGCGGCTACGCGTACTACGCGGTGACCGACCACGCGCCGAACCTCTTCATGCAGCGCATGACGACCGAGAAAATGCTCGCGCAGCGCGAACAAGTGCGGGCCCTCGACGGGAAGTTCGGCCGGATGCGCATCCTGCACGGCACCGAGCTCAACATCGGGCCGGACGGCGAACTCGACTGGCCGGACGAGGTGTTGGCCGGCTTCGACATGTGCGTCGCGTCCGTCCACTCGCACTTCAACCAGAGCCGCCCGGAGCTGACACGCCGTCTGATCCGCGCGTGCGAGAACCCGTACGTGTCGGTGCTCGGCCACCCGACGACCCGCCGCATCGGCAAACGCGCGGGCCTGGACGCGGACTTCGACGCGGTCTTCGAGGCGTGCGCGCGCACGGGCACCGCGCTGGAGGTCGACTCGCATCCCGAACGCCTCGACCTGCGCGACGAGGACATCCTGCGGGCCAAGCAGTACGGCGTGAAGTTCTCGGTGGACTCGGACGCCCACGCGGCGACCCACCTGCCGTACATCCGCTTCGGCGTCGGCACGGCCCAGCGGGGCTGGCTGACGAAGGACGACGTGATCAACACGTGGCCGTTCGCCCGACTGGAGAGGTTTTTGCGCGAGGGGCGCAGGCACTGACGCTCCGGGGGAGGCTCGGGGGGAGGCACCGCCTCCGCTGCCGGAGGGCTTCGATAGCGTCACCGAGGCGAAGTCGGCCCGGTCCGCCACAGGCGTCCGGCGGGCGCCGCGTCGCGATCGTCACCGGGACGAACCGGCGCGAGGGTGAGAATCGTATTCTCATCACGGAAGAACGAAGGCGACCGGCGGACCGAAGGGTCGGCCTGGCGGGCGAGTCGGTCGCGAGAACGGTGGGTGGTGGACGAATGACGGCGGATTTCGCGCGCTGCCCCGCGCGGCCCGAGGCGACCCGGTGGTCGCCCGACCTGGGAATGTGGCTCATCGGGCGGTACGACGAGATCCGCGAGGTCATGACCGACCGGGCCGGCTACGGCCCGGACAACGCGCTGCTCGCCGCCACCCCGCTGGCCCGGCCCGCGCTGCGCGAACTCGCCGCCGCCCGGTTCGCGCTCCCGCCGACGCTCGCCTCCAACGGCGGCCCCACCCACCGGGCGTTCCGCGCCTGGACCGCGCGGTGGTTCGCCGGAGACCGCATCGACGCGGCCCGCCCGCGCGCCGAAACCCTCGCCCGGACCGGTGCCGACGCCGCGAGGGCCCGGCTCGACGCAGACGGGGAGTGCGACCTCGTACCGCTGCTGTGCCGACCCGTCGCCGCGACGGTGCTGCTCGACCTGCTCGGCGTCGACGAGATGGACCTCGACGTCCTGCACCGATGGTCCGCCGACTCACTCGAACTGTTCTGGGGCCGCCCGGACTTGCCTCGGCAACACGAACTCGCCACCTCCTGCGGCGAGTTCCACCACCGCCTCCGTGAACGCGTGCGTGAGGCCCGGGCGTCGGGCGGTGACGGCTTCCTCGCCGGGCTGACCCGCCTGCGCCTGCCCGAACCCGAGGCGCGCGAGGTCACCGACGACGAGGCCGTGAGCGTCTGCTACTTCCTCCTCATCGCGGGCCAGGCCACCACCGCGCAACTGGCCGCCGCCACCCTGCGGCTCCTTCTCGCCGACCGGTCCGTGTGGGACAAGCTGTGCGCCGATCCGCACCTCGCGCCGAGGGCCGTGGAAGAGGCCCTGCGCCTGGTGCCCTCCGTCACCACGTGGCGCCGCGTCGCCCGCCAGGACCGCACCGTGGGCGGGCAGCACATCCGGGCCGGGGACCAAGTGCTGCTGCGGCTCGCCGACGCGGGACGCGACCCGGACGTATTCGACGAGCCCGAACGCGTGCGCCTCGACCGCCCGCACCCGCGCGCCCACTTGGCCTTCGGCGTCGGGCCGCACCGCTGCCTGGGCGCCGAGCTCGCCCGTATGGAGGTGACGGCCGTGGTCGAGGCCGCGGCCCGGCGGCTTCCGGACGTCCGGCTCGCCGACGACGGCGACGTGCCCATGCTCGAACTGCTGTCGTTCCGTGCGCCGAAGGAGGTCCGAGTACGGGCGCAGTAACGCCGGCCACCGCCGTCGCCGCGCTGCTCGCGGTCGCGCTCGGCGGTGGGATCGCGCACGCGGTGCACGGCATGAGGTTCGGGGCCCTCGGCGGGACGTGTCTCCCGCAGAAGCGGCGAGCACCATCGGCGCGGCCCCCGGGCCGGACCGGAGATCAGCCTTCGCCGCCGAGCTCCACGTTGCCGGTGTCCATGTCGCAGACCACCCACGTGCCGTTCTCGCGGCGCAGGTCGACCGCGTAGGCGGTGGGCGAGCCGTCGCGTCCGGTGACGGTCGCGTTCACGGTGCCGGTTCCGCCGCTCTCCGTCGAGCCGGTCAACTCGACGGTGAAGCCGGTGCCTTCGTCCGTCAGGACTCGGTGGGCGTCGGAGTCGGGTGTGCCGCCGCACGTGCCGTAGAAAGCGGCGGGCGAACCGCCGTCGGAAACCGTGCGCAGATAGTCCCGCGCGGCGTCGTGCATCGGGCCGTCCAGAACGGTCGCGTCCGCGGCGCACGAGACCGACGCCACCCCCGCGGCGGCCACCAGGCCCCACCGCATCACCCGGCCCCGCCACCCGGCGACTCGCACCAGGCCCCCCTTTGTTCGTCGGGACGACCCGAGGATCGTAGCGCGGCGCGTCCCGGGCACAGGGAGAACGACCGGGACCGGGCACGGCCCGGCGGTGCTCGGTCTTCCTCGGGCGACGCCTTGGTGTGGGCCCGGCGCACGATCCCACGCGTGCGCCGCGACGTCCGCGCCGAGCGTCGCGGCGCCCGTGCATCCGGCGCTCGACGGGCTTGTCGGCGCGCATCCCCACGACCGTGGCGGGTCGGCATCCGGATCGTGTCGCCGTCCGGCGCGCTCCCGGGTTGTGTCCTCTAGAGCCCCCACGCCGGCGACACGCCGCTCGGTTTCGTGCCCTCCAGGCACGCGTCGGGGTGTGACGGGTGCGAGGTTCGGTGCTCCTGCACGAGCCGTCTTTGGTAGGGGACGCCGGCCGTCGGCGGGCGGGACAGCAGCTCCAGCGTGTTCATCGCCATGTGGTCGCGGATCCGGTCCACGCACGACCGCCATTGGCGTGTGAAACCCGGGCCCGCCTCCAGGTCGTCCCACACCGCGAGCAGTGCGGACGGCACGTCCATGCCCGGCATCCACACGTGCAGCAGATGGTCCACGGCCGGGCGCAGCCGGCGCAGCGACGCCGGATTCGCGGGGCCGACGCACGCGCGTTCGGCCAGGTCGGCGACGACCGTCAGCAGCCAGTCGTGGAGCGCCAGGTCCTCGCACAGCGCGGCAACTTCGGCGGCGTCGGTGAACCACCCTGTCGGCAGCCGCACTTGCAGGGTGCGCACGGTGGCATCGGCAAGTGTGTACACGCCGCCGGTACGGTCGTCCCCGCCGAACGCCGCCGACCAGCGCAACCGTGTGCGGCGCGCGCGGAAGGCGGGGCGGTGGTCGAGAGCGGGGGAGCGCTGGACCCGGGCCAGAAGCTGCTCGCACGCCGCGCCGGGGTCGAGTGCCGGGCCGGGGGACGCGCTGTTCGGGGAGCCGAGGAACCCGGTGACGAGGTCGTCGGCCGTGGCCCGGCCCGACGCCTCGACGGTGCCCAGCCGTTCGAGGTGCCGCGCCCACTCGGTCGGTCGCGCACCGCCCGCGACGAGGGTGGCGCGCGTGGACGCCTGGAGGACGCGTCCGCCGGTCAGCCGGGCCCGGGCCAGGAGCGTGCCCACACCGCGCATTCTCGTCCCCGAGCCGGTACGCAGCGGGCAGTCCACCGCGTGCACGACGTCCGCGGACAACGCGCGCGGCACCGGTCTCTCGGCGGAACGGACACGAGCGCCTTCGACGAGGCCGAGCAGAGACTCGGCCCCGGGCGGCGTCAGCGGCGCGGAGTTCATCAGCAGCGCGGTGCGCACTTCGCCGGCCAGGAGCAGGGGTGTGTTCACAGGCCGCCGCCGTGGTCGGCGACCAAGGCGTAGTCGACGCGTCCGGGCAGGTCCGCCGGCAGCGGCACGCCTTCCGCCGCGGCGCGCTCGGCGATGCGCTCGCGCACCTGCGCGTCGATGGCGGTGTGTCCGAGGACCATACGCACCGCGTGTTCGATGGGCAGGAAGCGGGAGCCCAGCACGGAGAACGTCCGGTAGGCGGTGAACGGCGCCGCGTCCGGGACGAGGCGGATCACGGCCGGCAGGTCGTCCCAGTCGTCCGGGAACTCCGGTGACGGCCAGGGCACCGGGGTGGCGACAGCCGCGCCGCGGTCGCGGAGCAGCCCGAGCCGCAGGAGCTGCCAGACCGAGGCCAGGAAAGGGCAGGACCACGTGCGGTGGTCGCCGTCGCCGTTCCACAGTTCGACGTCCAGGAACACCGAATGCCGCCGCGCGCCGAACTCTCGTGGCGCCTGCCAGTCCGGGCGCGGCGCCATCGCCTCGGTGCCGACGAGTGCCGGGGACCGCGTCCCGTTGCACATCCAGCCGGTCACCTCGGTCGCCGGCCGCGCTCCGTTGCCGCCCGCGGGCGGGGAGGGCACCAACCGGGCCGCGAGCAGCGATGCGGGCGAGGTGTCACCGGCGCGCGCGCACCCGGACTCGCGACCCAGATAGTCGATCCGCAGGCCTGACTCCGCGGCGGCGGCGATGAGTTCGGGGATGACCTCGGCGGGGGAGGCGAGCCGGGTGAAGTAGTCGTCGACGAGGAAGCACGTGCTCACGCGGGCGCGTTTGCCTCGCGGTGCCGCGACGGCGCGCGCGGTCTCGGCCCAGGGGGCGACCGCGGCGAAGTGCGCGCGGAGCCTGTCGGGGCCGGCGGCGAAGTCCTCCATGTACAGGTGGCCCAGCTCGACGGACACGTGCGCGAGTGGCACCGACTCGGTCCACTCCTGTGCGGACTGCTCCCGGAACACCGTCGAAGGAGCCGCACCGGGGCGGTCGGCGGTCACAGGACCTCCCAGCGTGCGGCGTCGGTGAGGGAGTGCGCCAAGTCCCGCAAGGCGTCCACGGTCTCGCGGTTGGCGATACGGCTGACCTGCGCGTCGGCGTCGGTGAGCAACTGCTCGCGCCACTGGAGCACCGGGTCGAGCGGGACGCTGCCGAGCAGCGCAGTGCGGCCGAGGCGGTGGCTCGCCGCGAGGTCGCCCAGCTCCCGGTCGCAGGCCACCAGCCATTCGGCCTGGGCCGGACGCGGTTCACCGCCGGGAAGCGTGCCGGGCTTGGGTACGGCGGCCCGCACGTACCGCACGCGTTCGGCGAGATCGGCGCGTTCGTGGCCCATTGCCGCGCCGGCTGCGAGGATGCCCCGGTCACCGTGCACCAACCCGGCGGTGGCGACGATGTGTTGCCGGGTCCACCGGTGGAACACCAGCCACCGCACCGTGGTTTCGCGCAGCTCGGGCCGGGCGGTGGTCCGCAGGGCGAGCTCGATCGCGTACGACCGGCCGGCGCTCAGGTCGACGAACGTGACGTCGAACTCCTCCTCCAGGCGCAGGAACAGCTCCGTGCAGCGGTCCGCCATCGCCGCATCGGTCGGGAACTCGCCGCCGCACGCGTCTCCGGGGAACAGCTCCAGGCGACCGCAGGTCGGTGGGCGCATGCGCAGTTCCTGCCGTCGGGAACGCGTCCACACGTCGATCTGCTGCGGCTCTCCGCTGCGTCCTTGCAGATAGGCGTGCAGGCCGGAGCCGGCGGCCCGTACCGCGCCGTCGAGTTCGAACACCGCGGTCGCGGTCGGGGAGCCGAAATCGAAGTCGACGTACGCGACGTCGTCACCCGACAGGGCTCGGCGGTAGGCCATGTTGGCGCACGTGACCGAACGCCCGGTGCCGCCCTTGTCGGAGGTTGCGAAGACGAGCACTCAGACCACCCCCCGGGCGGCCTGTTCGCGGGCCGCCGACAGCTCGTCCAGCCTGCGCAGCGCGTCGCAGGCCAGTGCGATCGCGACGGCCGGCCTGCGTTCGGCCTGGCGGCGGGACCGGCGCAACACGACGCCGATCAGATGGAGTTCGGAGTCGACAGTGGGCGCGTGCATGGTGCGGGTCAGCATCTCCCGGGCTAGCAGATGGTCGGCTTCACGCAGCAAGTCGGCGGCGGTGCTGACGAGTTGCTGACTGGGGGCGAGCTCGGCGGCGATTCCGGCGGCCGCGACGACGAGGGTTTCCACCGACCGCTCGGTGATGTGCCAGGACAGTCCCGCGGGCGGCACGAGGGCGCTGGGATAGACGCGTTCGGGCATGTCCCACAGTCCGGAGGCCGGTCCGGAGTCCAGCCTGCGGTTCCACAGGTGGTCGGTGAGTTCGCCGGCCAGCGCCAGCATCGTGTCCCGGTGCTCCATGTCCCGGGTGAGCGAGGCGACTTGGAGCGTCCGCTTGAGGAGGACGGGGGTGAAGTCGTTGACCACCCAGCCGACGGGCGGGCCCAGCCGTTCGGCCCCGTACAGCGGCGCGGTCACGCCGGGGGCGTGCAAGCCGATCGCCGGGTCGTCGGGAACGGCCCGCCGGGTGATCTTCGCACGCGCCGAAAGTTCGTCCAACACCGCGACAAGAGGGCGGAGTTCGTGGCTGGGCGGGCGTTCGTCGGGACCGCCTTGGCGCATGAAGTTGTGGACGACCATCGACACCATGTGCAGCGTCGCGTAGTCGGACTCGTCTCCGTCGGACCCCCGCCACGGGACGTCCCGCAGCGGCCAGTCGCCGCCGCAGCGGGCCAGGACGCTCCAATAGCGCTGCGCCAACTCCCAGCGAACCAGGAGCTGCTGTGCCAAGGCGAGCTGATGGTCGTTCAGCAGGCCCGGCAGCAGCGTCTGCTGCGACGAGAAGAGGTCGACGATTCCGTCCATCGCGGCGACTGTGAAGTAGAGCGACGGGCGGGGTACCGCGTACCCGGGGGCATCGTCGGGCTGCCCGGACACCGCCCGGCCCCATGTCCAGCCGCACGTGAAAAGCATGTCGTCGTCGCCGAGTTCCGTGCGGCTGAGGTCGGGGAAGTCGAGCCCGCGCAACCCGAGCCGGATCGGTCGCAGTTCGCGCAGCAGATCGCGGACCCTGCGGGGATCGGGGGTCGCACCGGGGAAGGCGGCCGCCACCAGGGCGCGGCCCTTGTCCGAGTCCTGCGGAAACGTATCGGCTACGAAGGACTCCCGCAGGGCCGTCATGGCGTGGGTCAGCCGCGACGATGCCGCGCGGCGCAGAGTGTGCAGGCGCTCGCGCGTCGCCGCCGCACGCATCCGGCGCTCGCAGGCGTGGGCGAAGGCGAGGACGGACAGCGAGAGGGTGACGGCGATCGAGAACGACTCGACCGTCTCCAGCCTCTGCTGCGCCTCGGTCGGCTGCTCAGCGGCGTCGAGCGTCCGCAACTGCCCGGGGGCACCGAAATCGGATGAGGAGCCGTCGGTGTACGCCGCCAGGTATTCGAGGCAGATCTCCGTGACCGAGGCGGGGATCTCGCGGTGGTCGCCGAGGGCCGCCAGCGCGGTCAGGACGTCCGGTCCGGTGGTGTCGGGGTCGGCGAACTCCAGGCCCGGCATCTTCATCGCGGGGTAGAGGAGGCACACCAATTGCTCGGCGTCGCGGACCGAGTCCCCGGAGGGCCACGGGTCGGACGGGTCGGCGGAGCGCGCGGCACAGCGTGCGGCCAGCGCCCTCCAAATGTCGAGGAGCCGGCGTCTCGGAAGTGTGGTCACGGGCGGATTTCTCGTCGCGGGTCACTTCACCGTGCCGTGCGCGACGAGCATCCCGGTGTAGCCGTCGCGCAGCGGTGTGCCCGGTGTGCCGATGCGCTCGACGGTGAGCTGCGCGGCCGACTCGCAAAGTGCGCGCTCGACATCGGCGCGCTCGACGGCGACCGCGGGGAAGCGGAGTTCGCCGACGTCGTAGCCCTGCGAGTTCTCCATGAAAGCGATGAAGAACGGCGCCCGGGAGCGCAGCACTCCGATGAACCGCCGCAGGGCGGCGTGGAATTCGGCCATCGACGTCGAGAACGACTCGGCGACGAAGAACATCGTCCCCACGTCCCACGGCCCGTCGTCGACGTCGGCGAGCAGGTCGACCTGGCGTACGCGTGCCCGTTCGGCCAGCGCGGCGCGCGGGTCTGCCACACGCCGATAGGCGTCGTGCGTGGCCAGCAACTCCCAATAGGGGTCCCACAGCGGGGAATACAACGCGGTCTGGTCGCGCAGCCACGCCACGTTCGAGGCGGAGTGCTCCAGCAGGCTGATCTCGTCGCAGAACGGCAGCATGCTCAACGCCGGGTAGAGGTTCGAGCCGGAGCCGATGTCCACGCCGCGGGCGCCGGGCGGGAAAGCCGTGTCGGCGATGCCGCCGAAGAAGTCCCGTGCGGTTTCCAGGATTCGGCGGTCCGATTCGGACAACACGGCGTAGTTGCGGGCCACATAGTCGTGCGAATCGAATGCGTCCCAGTCGTATACGGCGTTCTCCGGCATGCCTCTCCCACGGTCGGATCGCCGAGAGCTCCGGCTCTCGAACCGACACGACAGCCTAGGTGTGACCGCGCACGCGTTCACAGGTCGCAACGCGCGCATTGTCGGCGCGAACGGGATGGGCTTCGGCCCCCTTAACGGTCGTCAAGTGCGCGCGTATTGGGGGCCGGGCGCCTGGTCACGCCGTCAACGGCCCTTGTCCGCCGCCGGATGGGGTGAGTATCGCGCCAACGACTCGCGAATCGCGTCCGCATGCTCGCCCTCCCACCACGGCGTCGTGCGGACGAGGATCGGGGGCGCGCCGCTGACCTGCACCCATGCGCGTCCGCGCGGCATCGCGCCGAGAACCGCCGGGTCGAGCACCTCTTCGGAACGCGACTTGATGGTCTGCTTGGCGTCCCACGGATTGGTGAACGACATCTCGTTCACGGTCGCCTCGAAGTTCGGGGACACCTGCGACAGGTCGCCGAGGAATTTCGTGTCACCCGAACCGCCGCCGTACATCCGGACGTTGGCCGCACCCCACATGGCAGACATCCCCGACTCGCCCCACACGGCGGCGCCTTGGGCCCAGGACTGGATGATGGTCATCATGACGATGCCGCGCGAGCCGTAGTGCGTGTACAGCGACGGGAGTTCGGGCCACGGGCAGACGTTCGCCGCTTCGTCGAGCACGAATATCGCCGGAACCGGCAGCCGGCCCCCGGGGCTTTCGATCGCCTTGCCCTCCAATTCGTAGGCGAGGGCGGTCGACAGCGAAACGACGAGCGGCGCGGCGGCCTTGTTCGTCTCCTCGGACAGGAGGTAGATGGTCCCGTCGCCGCGTTGGGCGAACTCGCTGTGCCGGAATTCCGGGCGGCGCGGGCCCTCGCCCGGGGTCACCCACAGGGCGACGTTCGGCGCGACCAACGGCGAGGCGATCTGCGCCGCGGTGCCGTACACACCTGCCCGTTGCAGGGCCGGCGCGGTCACCACCGCCTCCATGGACGCCGCCATGAGGTCGTGGCCGGCGTCGCGGAGGATGCGTACCGGTGTGTCGTCGTTGGGGCGGGACAGCCAGGTCAGGACCCGGGTGATCGGCAGGTCGTCCGCGCATGCCGCGAGCAGCATCGCCGCGAAGAGGTCCTGCCCGGCCGGTTCGAAGTACCCGTCGCTGCGGGCATGCGCGGGGCGGTTGATGCCGGCGAACAACCCCGCAAGGATCATGGCCCGGCCGACGTTGTTGTTGACGAACGTCAACGGGTTCCACCACCACGACGCGGGTTCGTTCGCCTGACTCTGCGGGTCGAACACCCAGACCGGCCCGCGCCGTTCGCGTACGCCGCGCGTCGCGTCGACGATGTCGCGCTTGTTGGACGTGACCACGACCGCCCCCGGCGCGGAGACCACCGCCGGGATGGCCCGGGTCGCGGTCTTGCCGGTGCGCGGACCCCAGATGTCCATGTGCATGTCCTCCCACGACCCCCACAGCGCCCGGCCGCCGCGGACCGACTCGCCGATGGGGACGCCCGGCACGGACGTTTGCGCGCCGAGCCGGGCGGCCGCCTCGGTCGCACCGCGCGTCGTCAGCGACCGCACCTGCGTGGGTTTCGCCAAATAGCGTGCGGTGCGGTCGATCTCCGGCCGCCGCCCCTGGATATAACGCACGATCAGGACGATCGCCGCGACTCCGGCGCCGACCAGGCCGCCGAGGAGGAGCACCAGTGCCGAGCGCAGCCATACGGCGAGGACGATGGTCCCGGCGACGGCGCTCACCGCCAGGAGGAAGAGCTGTGGCGCGTTCGGATCGGGCCCGCGCCGTCGCAGGGTGGCCGGCATGACGGGACCTCCTTTTCCGCCGAGAAGTTTCGGAAGCCAACCGCATTCCGGGCCCGGCGAACAGGACGGGTGCCGTCGGGATCGGCAACCCTTCGGGTACGGACGCGATTTTGCCCGAGGGGCTGGTCCCGCGCCCATGAGGAAAGCCGAAGTACGAGCGATGTCAGCGGGGTTGGGATAGCGACCGGAATCCGCGACCGGGAGGCTCGTCCTCGGTTTGCCCGCGGGAAATTCGCCGACGGAGACGGGAGGTTCTCGCTCCTTCGAATGCCGCCGGTCACGCCGCGCCCGAGTTGCCGCGCGCCTGGCCCGGGGAGGGGGCTGCGTAACGGGTGAGGCATGCCTTACCTTAATGGTCGTGCCTCTTCGGGTGGGATCTCCTGACAACCCGGCACGCATATCGGACACGCCGGAAGTTGCGCCCGCCCGAGTACATGCGTCCCGGGCCTTGGTCATGGGCTTGTTGCTGGTCCTGGTGTTCATCGCGCTGGTGGCGTCGTTGGCGATCGGGACGCGAAACGTCGCGCCGACCGAGGTGCTCGCCATGCTCGGCGGGGACCGCGAAGGCGACGCCGGCATGATCTGGGATCTCCGGGTCCCCCGGACGCTGCTGGGCCTGGTGGTCGGCATGGCGCTCGGGGTGGCCGGCGCGGTCGCGCAGAACATCACGCGCAATCCTCTCGCCGATCCCGGACTGATCGGTATCAGCGCGGGCGCCGCGTTCGCCGTGGCGGCAAGTGTGGGGCTGCTCGGGCTGGAAGGCACGCAGTCGTACGTCTGGTTCGCTTTCGTGGGCGCGGCGATCGCCGGGGCGCTCGCGTACTTCGTCGGCGGCACCGGTGTCGGCGGCGCGACTCCCGCGAAACTCGCACTGGCCGGCGCGGCGATCTCGGTGCTGCTGGAGGCCGGGACCAGTGCCCTGGTGCTGACGGACCCCGACTCGCTGGACCGCTACCGCTCCTGGGCGGTGGGCGCGTTGACCGGCCGTGAGGACGACCTGATCTGGCAGTTGTCGCCGTTCGTGGTGGTCGGTGTGGTGCTCGCGCTGGTGATCGCCGGCCGACTCAACGCGCTGGCCCTCGGCGACGACCTCGCCACCACGCTGGGCGCGAAGGCCGGGACGACGCGGCTGCTCGGCGCCGGTGTCGTGGTCCTGCTCACCGGCGCCGCGGTGGCCGCCGCCGGACCGATCGTGTTCGTGGGGCTCGTCGTGCCGCATGTGATGCGCGCGTTCGTCGGCCCCGACGCCCGCTGGCTCGTGCCCGCCTCCGGGCTCGCCGGGGCGGTGCTGCTGCTCGTCGCGGACGTCATCGGCCGCGTGATCGCCCGGCCGACCGAGGTCGAGGTGGGCGTGGTCACGGCGTTCCTCGGCGCTCCGTTCCTCATCTACCTGGTCAAGAGCGGCAAGCTGAGGGAGCAGGACAGTTGAAGACTCTCCGCCAGCCCTCCGCGGGCCCGTCGCGCCCCCGAGCGGCACGCCGCACCCTGACCTGGGAGCGCGGTCCCGTCGGCGTCGCCGTGCGGCCCCGCGCCGTGGCGGTGGTGATCGTCCTGTCGGCGGTCGTCTTCGCCGGCCTCGTCGCGTCGCTCATGATCGGCGACTACGAACTCCCGTGGAACGACGTCGTCACCGGCCTCTTCCAGGCCGGGCCCGCCGACGCCGAGCTGGTCATCCACGAACTCCGCCTGCCCCGCGCCCTCGTCGCGCTGCTGGTCGGCCTCGCACTCGGCATGGGCGGCGCGGTCTTCCAGGCCGTCACCCGCAACCCGCTCGCGGGGCCCGACCTGATCGGCATCTCGGCCGGAGCGGGAGCCGGCGCGGTGCTGGCGATCATGCTCGGCGGCGTGACCACCGGGCAGTCGACGACGTACGGCGCAGTGCCGTTCGGCGCGTTCGTCGGCGCGCTGGCCACCGCCGCGGTGATCTACCTGCTGGCGTTGCGCGACGGCACGATCACCGGCTACGGATTCGTCCTGGTCGGCATCGCGGTCAACGGCATGCTCGCCGCGTGCACCCGCTGGATGCTGGCCCGCATCGACATCGACCAGGCCACGCGAGCGACTTCGTGGCTCACCGGCAGCCTCAACGGCCGCGAGTACACGCATGTGCGGTGGCTGTGCTACGCGTTGGTCATCCTCGTGCCGCTTCTGCTGGCGATGGCACGCCCCTACCAGATGCTGCAATTCGACGATGAGACAGCGTCGGGGCTCGGCGTGCCGATCGCCCGTGCGCGCATCGCGCTGCTCACCCTCGGCACGTGCCTCGTCGCGGTCGCCACCGCCTGCGCCGGACCCGTCGTGTTCGTGGCGCTGGCCGCGCCGCAGATCGCCCGGCGGCTCACCGGCACCGCCGGACTGCCGTTGCTGACCAGCGGATTCGTCGGGGCCGCGCTGGTCGTGGTGGCCGACCTGATCGCCCGCACGGCGTTCACCATCGAACTGCCCGTCGGGGTCGTCACCGGCGCCATCGGCGCGCCGTACCTGCTGTGGCTGTTGGCCCGGACCAACCGGGCGGGGAAGGGAGGCTGAGATGGCGTACGCACCGACCACGCGAGAGGCCGGGTCACAGGACGCGGAGGTGGTTGACTCGGCCGACACGGCCGTGACCGGCGGAAAGATCGCCGCCCCCGGGATGTCGGCGGCGGGTGTCACCCTCGCATACGGCGACCGGATCGTCGCCGAGGGCCTCGACCTGGAGATACCGGCCGGGAAGGTGACCGCGCTCGTCGGCCCCAACGCGTGCGGCAAATCCACGGCCTTGCGGGCGCTCGCGCGGCTTCTGAAGCCCCGCACGGGCGCGGTGTTGCTCGATGGGCGCGACGCGGGGGATTTCTCGCCCCGCGAGTTCGCGCAGCGGCTCGCGCTGTTGCCGCAGACCCCGGTCGCACCCGACGGCATCACGGTGCGCGACCTGGTGGCGCGCGGCCGCACGCCCTACCAGCGCTGGTGGCGGCAATGGTCGTCCGCGGACGAGAAGTTCGTCGACCAGGCCCTCGAAGCCACTGGAGTCGATGCGCTCGCCGAGCGGCGCATCGACGAACTCTCCGGCGGCCAGCGGCAGCGCGTATGGATCGCGATGGCGCTCGCCCAGGACACCCCGGTGCTGCTGCTCGACGAGCCGACGACCTACCTGGACCTGGCGTTCCAGGTCGACGTCCTCGAACTGGTCGCGGACCTCGGCCGGGTCGGCGGGCGGACCGTCGTCATGGTGATCCACGAACTGAACCACGCCTGCCGGTACGCCGACCACTTGATCGCGATGCGTTCCGGACGCGTGATGGCGTCCGGCGCCCCGACCGACGTGGTGACCCCCGAACTCGTGGAGAGTGTCTTCGGCCTGCGGTCCGTGGTGGTGGAGTGCCCGGTCGCCGGGACTCCGCTGGTCGTCCCTGTCGGTGGCCGGCGCCCGGCCGACGCGATGGCGTGAGTACGCGGCCCCGGACGGGAGTCCGGGGCCGAGTTCGTGGTCCCATGCGGATCGGGCTGTTTCGTCGCGGTCGGAGTGCGGCGTCCGCGGTATGCGGCTGTTCACGCTGCGCCCAACGTCTTTGTCGGCGCCCGCAGTTACGCGCGCAGGACA
>NZ_JBPKBI010000004.1:0-8087 GCF_051388935.1 Yinghuangia sp. YIM S10712 | reverse complement strand
GGTGCGTGACGCACCGCCCCCGCGAACGCTGCCAGGTCTACTTACCGGGCACCAAGTGCCGTGAGACCGACCGCAGTTTCTCGCATGTCTCCTCGAATTCGCGGTCCGGAGTGGACTGTTCCACGATTCCGGCGCCCGCCTGAAGCCAAGTGCGGCCCTCCCTGCGGAAGATGGTGCGCAGGACCAGTGCCGCGTCCAGCGACCCGTCGGCGTCGACCGTCACCACGGCGCCGCTGTAGAGGCCCCGGCCGGCCGGCTCGTGGTCCCGTATCACGTGGTACGCCGCGGACTTCGGCACGCCCGAGGCGGTGACCGCCGGGAACAGCGCCGCGAAGGCGCTCCACGTGCCCACGTTCGGGCTCAGCGTGCCGGTCACCGACGACGCGAGGTGCTGCACGCTGCCGCGCGGTTTGACGCTCATGAAGTCGGTGACGTTCACCGACCCGGGCGTGCACAGCGGCTGGAGTTCGTCGTACGCGACCTTGACCGATATCGCGTGCTCGAAGATCTCCTTCGGGTCCGCGAGCAGGTCCGCACGCAGCCGGTCGTTCTCCCCGGTGTCCCCGCCGAGTGCGCGGGTGCCGGCCAACGGCTGTGTGGTGACGCGGCGTTCGGCGTCGACGGACACCACGATCTCGGGGCTGAACCCGGCCGCGGCCGTGCCGTCGACGTCCAGGAGGAACGAGCGCGTCGGGTTGTTGGCGCGGCGCCCCGCGAGGTAGGTCCCGACCAGGTCGACCGGCGTGGGCACCGGCACGACACGGGACAGGATCACCTTTTGCAGGCGGCGGTCCCGGATCGCGGCGACCGCGCCGCGCACCGACTCCCGGTAGGCGTCCGCGCCGGTGACGGTGACGTCGAGTGGTTCCGGCTGCTGTCGCGCCGGGGCCTGATGGCCGGTCAGAAGGCTTTCCACGATGTCGAGATCCACCTCGGACAGCGAGCGGATGAGCGCTCGTCCGGCGGTGACGTGGACTTCGGTTCGGGGGATCATCAGGTGCAGCAAGGTGTCGTCGCGCACCAGTTCGGGCAAACCCGCCTGAATGTATGCGAGTTCGAAACCGGCCCAGCCGTACGCACGCCAGCGGGTCACGGGGGCCGCGGCGAGCAGGCTGTCGACTGCGGGAAGCGGGGAATCGGTCCAGGGGACGGTGTGAGTCATCTCACCGATGCGGGCGTCGACGGTCTTGCGCGAAACCGTCACCGTGGCGATCGCCCCGAGGGCGACGAACCACGTGCCGGCGTTCTCGTACACCACGTAGGGCCGGCCGCCGTCGATGCCGAGAGGGGATTCGACAAGCGCCGCCGCGAGATCCAAAGGGTCTGCGGACAACGGGATTTCGCGCTCGAGATAGTCGTCGGTGGAGGTGGTCTCCCCCTTGGCGGGGCTGACCGGGGGGTGAACATCGGCGGACACGTGGCCTCCGGTGTCTGGCATGACTGCGGATAGTTAGGTAAGGCTATCCTGATTAATAGTCGATGATGCGGGGGTACGTCCATGCCTGACGATCGAAGGTAATTGCGACGGCGGGAAGTTCTGGCCACGGCTGCCACAGTTAGGTTAGCCTAACCTCTCGTATTGCCGTGCGATGGTGTGCGCTCTTGCGGTCACACCCCAGAAGGGATGCGTGCGTTGACCCCTCCTCAGTACGACGGATACGACGGACACGACGGCGGCGGCCACGCCCAGCAAGCGGTGTACGACCTCATCGGAGTCGGATTCGGGCCCTCGAACCTCGCTCTCGCGGTCGCGGTGGAGGAGCACAATGCCCACCTCGCCGACGAACAGCGCCTGAACGCCTTGTTCCTGGAAAAGCAGCCGGCCTTCGGCTGGCACCGGGGCATGCTCGTCGACGGCGCCACGATGCAGGTCTCGTTCCTGAAAGACCTTGTCACGATGCGCAATCCGACAAGCGACTTCAGCTTCGTGTCCTACCTGCACGGCATCGGCCGGCTCGTTGACTTCATCAACCACAAGGTTTTCTTTCCCCTCCGCGCGGAGTTCCACGGCTACCTGGAATGGGCGGCGTCCCGCGTCGCCCACCAGGTGCGCTACAACGCCGAGGTCACCGCGGTGCGCCCGGTGCGCGGCGAGGACGGCCGCATCACGGCGTACGACGTGGTCGTCGGCGAAGGGGACACCGAGCGGCGCCACCGTGCCCGCAACGTCGTTCTCGCACCGGGACTCCGGCCCCGCATGCCCGACGGCGTCGCGGTGTCGCCACGCGTCTGGCACAACGCGCGGCTGGTCCCGAACGTCGCCGCCACCGACCCCGCGAGCGTGCGTACCGCGGTCGTCGTCGGAGCCGGCCAGAGTGCCGCGGAGAGCGCCGACTACCTGCACCGGCGCTTCCCGGACGCCGAAGTGCACGCGGTCTTCACGCGCTTCGGCTACTCGCCCGCCGACGACAGCCCGTTCGCCAACCGCATCTTCGACCCCCAGGCCGTCGACCAGTACTACGAGGCGCCCGACGAGGTCAAAGAGCTGCTGACGGACTACCACCGCAACACGAACTACTCGGTCGTGGACGGCGATCTCATCACCGAGCTCTACCGCCGGGTCTACGAGGAACGCGTCGTGGGCCGGCCCCGGCTCCACATACGCCACGCCTCCCGGGTCGTGGAGGTCCGCGACGGCGAGGCGGGCACCGACGTCGACGTCGAGTTCCTGCCCACCGGAAAGACCGAGACCATATGCGCGGACGTCGTGGTCTACGCCACCGGATACCTCCCCGGCGACGCCCTCGGGCTGGTCGAGGGCGCGAACCAGGCCTGTGTGCACGACGCCGACGGGCGCCCGCGCCTCGGCCGCGACTACCGCGTGGTGACCGAACCACCCACCGCCGCGGGCATCTACCTGCAAGGCCCCACCGAGCACAGCCACGGCATCGGGTCGACATTGCTGTCCAACATCGCGGTGCGCGCAGGGGAGATCCTCGCCTCGGTCAGCGAACACCTGGGTGACGGCACCGGCACGGTCGGTGCGGATGACCGCGAGGGTGCGCTTCGGCGCGGCCAGGCCGTACCGGCGCAGCCGACACCGGAGCAGGCCACCGCCGACAACAACGAAGGCCCGCACCAGGACCTCGCGTTGACCAGGCGGAGCTGACGTGCGTCTCGGGGACATAGCGATCGACACGAGACCGCTGAAGGAGAGCCGGGACTTCCGGAATCTCTTCGCCGCCACCTCGCTGTCGATGCTGGGCACCGCGCTGACCTCGGTCGCCGCAAGCATCCAGGTCTACGACCTGAGCGGCTCGTCGCTTCATGTGGGCTTGGTCAACCTCGTCATCGGCGTGAGCCTGTGCGTCGGCCTTCTGGCCGGCGGAGTTCTCGCGGACCGCCGCGACCGCCGCACACTGATTCTGCGCACCCGCGCGGGCTCGGCGTTGGTGGTCCTGGCGCTCGCCGTGAACGCCCTCGTACCGAGCCCTCAATTGTCGGTCCTGTACGTTCTGGCGGTCGCCGCCGGCATCATCGGCGGGCTCGGCGCTCCGGCGCTCATGGCCGTCACTCCGGCCCTGGTCGGCCGCGAACATCTTGCTGCCGCGGGTGCGTTGCTGACGCTCACCACGCAATTCGGCGCGATGGTCGGTCCGGGGCTGGCCGGTCTCATCGCCGCAGGGCCCGGTGTCGCCGCCTGCTTCGCGATCGACGCGGCGGGGTTCCTCCTGGGCGCCGTACTGCTGTCCCGCCTGCCACCACTGCCACCGGAGCCGGACTCCGCCGCCGACCCCGAAGACGAACGGGCCGAGCAGCACCCGCTGCACGCGATCGCCGAAGGATTCCGGTACGTCCGTTCCAATCCGGTCATCCGCGGCCTGATGTTGGTCGACCTCGCCGCCGTGCTGCTCGCGATGCCCTACGCGCTGTTCCCCGAGATGGGGGAGGACGTCTTCGACGGCGGCCCGACGACCATCGGGCTCCTGTACACCGCGCCCGCGGTCGGCGCCAACATCGGTGCCCTGGTGAGCGGGTGGACCGGCCGCGTCGCCCGCCCCGGCATCGCGCTGATCACCGTGGCGTCGATATGGGGGCTGGCCGTCGTCGGCTTCGGCGTCAGCGGGCACCTCTGGCTCGGCATGCTGTTCCTCGGGATCGCCGGCTGCGCCGACACGATCTCCGAGATCCTGCGGAGGACCCTCCTGCAACAGTGCACGCCCGACCGGCTGCAAGGCCGGGTGGGCAGTCTCTGGCTCGCGCAGGCCACCGCCGGCCCGGCCACAGGCAACGCACTCTCAGGCAGCGTCGGGCGCTTGATGGGTCCGGGCACAACACTCGTCGCCGGCGGGCTCGCGTGCTTCGCCTCGGTGGCCTGCGTCGGGGCCGTCGCGAAGCCGCTGCGTGACGCGCGGCTGACACACGACCAGGAAACCGAAGGACCCCACACCCCCGCCTCCCCGGCGGACCCGGCCGACGCTCCCGCCCCGGAGCCGGACGGCCTCCCCACGACACACGATGTGGCAACCCCTCCACACGCCACCTGACGAAAGGGTGATTCGGTGTGACGAATCCGTTCGACGACGAAGACGGAACCTTCCTCGCGTTGGTCAACGACGAGGGGCAGTACTCCCTTTGGCCCGAATACCTCGCGGTGCCCGAGGGGTGGACCGTGGCCCACGGCCCCGCGCCGAGGGCCGCATGCCTGGAACACATCGAGACGGCCTGGACCGACATGCGACCGCGAACCCTCGTGGCCGCCACCGAGAACTAAAAGCGAGGAACCAGTGCTGCGCCAGCTGCTGAGCGGAAAGATCCACCGCGCCAAGGTGACCCAGGCCGACCTGCACTACGTCGGCTCCCTCACCATCGACGAAGACCTCATGGACGCCGCCGGCATCGCCGAGAACGAAGTGGTCCAGGTCGTCGACATCGACAACGGCGCACGTTTGACCACGTACGCCATCCGCGGCCCCCGGGGCAGCGGCGTCATCGGCATGAACGGCGCCGCCGCCCGCCTGATACAGCCGGGCGACCTCGTCATCATCATGGCCTTCGGACTTGTGGACGAAGCCGAATTCGCCACGCACCAACCGCGCGTCGTCCACGTCGACACGGACAACCGCATCGTCCACCTCGGCAGCGACTCCTCCGAACCGGTCCCCGGCTCGGACCAGATCTCCGGCGCCACCGTCGCCATGGCGTGACCCGAGCCCACGCGAAGTCGACACACCCTCAAATAACGAACGGCCCGTGCAGGCCGCCGAATTCGGCGGACCCCACGGGCCGTTCGCATGCGCTGGTCCGCGTGTACCGGATGATCACGGACACCACCTGATCAGTCCCCCAGCGTGGCGGCGCGGGAGCGCATCGCACGGCGTGCGGCCCGGTCCTCATCGTCCTCGGCCGACGCCGCGTATCCGTTGAGCATCACCTGTTCGGTTACCGCAGCCCGGCCGGCGACCAACAGAGCATGCAATGCCTCGGCTTCGGAAACCTGGCCATCGAGCTCCATGCCGGTCACCACTGCCAACGCCTCGCGTTCCGCGCTGCCGGGCGTTCGCAAGCGCTCCAGATGTTCGCGATCCTCGGCGGCCAAGGGCACGCTCTTTCGCACTTTCATGTGCATGGGCACAGATTGCACTACACATTGATGCTCGACAAATGCAGCACTGTCTGAGGCAAGTCGTGCAGCGGCCACGCAGATGGCAACGGCCCGTGGGCTTCCGCGGAGTTGCGGAGCCCACGGGCCGTTGAAGGACAGCCTGGGGTCAGGCGCCGGCGGCCTTGGCGGCCTTGGAGATGCGGGGGATCAGGTTGTCGATGATCCACTCGACGGAGAGCACCGTCGCGTTGCGCAGAGCGTAGAAGTCGTTGGAGTCGAGCGCGACATACGAGCCGCGCGTGACGACGTTCAGCTTCGCGAACTGGGGGTTCCCCTCGACGGCCTTCTGGACGCCGGCGTCGCCGTTGTAGCCGCTCAGGAGCACGTTGACCTCCAGGAGGTCGAGGCGTTCCAAGCTGAGCTGCGCCGCGAAGCCCTCGCCGGGCAGAGCGGCGATGTTGTCCGGGTGCGTCATGCCGAAGTTCCGCAGCATCTTGACGGAGATGTCTTCCTTGTCCTTCAGGACCATGATCGACCCGGCGTCCTGCGCGAGGGTGAGCGCGAAGGTCTTGCCGACTATCTCCGGGTACTGCTTCTGGACGTTGGCCACCTTCGCGTCCGTGTCCGCGACGAGCTTCTGGGCCTCGGCCGACTTGCCGAGGGCCTTGCCGACCTGGAGCACGACCTGCTGCCAGCTGTCCTGCGACGGGCCGACCTCGAACGCCGTCGTGGGCGCGATCTCGGAAAGCTTCTTGTACTCCTGCTCGACCCAGTAGTCGGTGTTCGCCAGGATCAGGTCCGGCTTGAGCGCGAGGACCTTCTCGATCGGCGCGCCGTTCTCGCCCATCGTGATGAGCTCGGGCTTGTCACCGGTGATCTTCGGCTGCGCCCACGGTGTGATGGGCGTCGTCTCGACCATGCCGACGAGTTGGACTCCCAAGGCCAGGGCGGCGTCCTGGTCGCCCTCGCCGAGCGCGACGATGCGCTTCGGCGCCTCCTTGATCGTCGTCGTCCCCAGCTTGTGGGTGATCGTGACGGGGTACGCCGCCGCCGGGGGCGCAGCCGACTCGGCCGAGGCGCCCGCGGACGCGGCTGTGCTCGCACCGGTGTTGGTCGCGTCCTTGTCCTCATCGTCGCCGCAGGCCGCGAGTGAGAGGACCAAGGCTGCGGTCATGCCCGCGACGACGGTGCGGGCGGTGCGGCTGCGTCGTGCGGCGAGGCGGCCGAGGAGCCCTGAGGTTCCGACTCTGTGCATGGCTGGTCAGTGCCTTTCTGGTTGGAGATTTCGTTCAGTTCGCTGCCGAGCAGCGGACCGATGTCGTCGACGGCCGACAGGGACAGAAGGTTGTCGTGTTCGTGGTCGACGGCGGTTTCGTGGACCGGGCCGTCGCAGTGCTCCGCCCAAGCCGCCCGACCGGTCCGGTCGGCGTTGGCGCGTACGGCGACGCACCGCAGTTCGCCCTGGAACGGCCCGAACGGCGTTGCGGGGACGAGGAACTCATGTGCCGTACGGGCGCGCAGGAGGGCGGTGACCACCTCGTCGCCCAGCTCGGCCGCCACGTCCGGGGCGCCCGGGTCGTCGGCCGAGGGACCCGCGACCGCGCGGCGCAGGTGCTCCCGCGCCTCGTCGTCGCCGAATCCGGTCGCCTCGCCGGGCGGAAGCGGAACGGCCGGTTCCGCGTCGAGGACCGCGAGGAAGCGTACTTCCTCGCCCTCGCGCTGCAACACGCAGGCCACGGCGTGCGCGACGCCGCCGCCGAACGACCAGCCCAGCAGGTGGTACGGCCCGTGCGGCTGCACGGTCCGGACGCGGCGGACGTACTCGTCGACCAGGTCCTCGAAGCGCACCGGGTCCGGGGCGCCGGAGAGGATCGGCGACTGGAGGCCGTACACCGGGCGCCCAGGGGAGATGTGCGGCAGCAGGGCCGCGTACGACCAGGCCAGGCCGAACCCCGGGTGCACGCAGAACAGCGGCGGCAACTCCCCGTCCGGGCGCAGCGCGAGGAGTGGCGCGAGCGACGGGTCGGACTCCGGGTCGGTGCGCAGCCGTTTCGCGAGCGCGGCCGGGGTCGGCGTGGTCATGACGGTGGCGACCGTCACCGACGCGGGGTCGTCGACGATCCCGGCGCGGCGGATCGCCCCGACGAGTCGCACCGCGAGCAGCGAGTGCCCGCCCAGGGCGAAGAAGTCGTCGTCGACGCCGACGCGCGGCAGGCCGAGAGTGTCGGCGAACGCCCGGCACAGGGCTGCCTCGTGCTCGTCGCGCGGGCCCCGCGAGGAGACCGCCGAGGTGAGGTCGGGCAGCGGCAGCGCGGCCCGGTCCAGCTTGCCGTTGACGGTCAACGGCAGCGCGTCGAGTCGGACGAACGCACTGGGCACCATGTAGTCCGGCAGGCGTGCCGCCAGCCACTCCCGCAGTGTCGCCGGATCGGCGGTGCCGACCACATACGCGGCCAGTGCCTTCCCATCGGGCGTGGGGATGATCGCGTTCTGTGTGATTTCGGGGTGGTTGCCGAGGGTGGTTTGGATTTCGGTGGGTTCG
>NZ_JBPKBI010000003.1:584601-586521 GCF_051388935.1 Yinghuangia sp. YIM S10712 | reverse complement strand
GGAGAGTAGGACGCCGCCGGAATTATTGTGTGGAAGAGGCTTCTCCCTTTCGGGAGAAGCCTCTTTTGCGTTGGAGCGTGTTTCGACGCGGAGCGGTATGGTCGTGCGCATGCCTGAAAACAATGAGCAAGACCCGGCCGCAAGCACCCAGATGTTCCAAGCTTTTGTGGCGGGCGAGCGCGCCAACGCGGCGGCGCCGGCCGAGCATCACCGCAGCGGAGGGATCTCGCCGGTGATGATCGGCGTGATCGTCGTTGTACTGATCGCCGTGGTCGTCGGCGCTGNGCTTTTGTGGCGGGCGAGCGCGCCAACGCGGCGGCGCCGGCCGAGCATCACCGCAGCGGAGGGATCTCGCCGGTGATGATCGGCGTGATCGTCGTTGTACTGATCGCCGTGGTCGTCGGCGCTGTGCTGGCGTTCGCTTGAGAGAACCTGCGTACCCGGAAGCGGCGGGTCGAGGGCCTGGTGCCAGGCCTCGTCCCGCCGCCTTGTGTTCTCCCCGGCTACGGCTCGGGCCACAGGGCCACGACGGCGCCGTCGTCGGTGTGGCTCCCTTCGGCAACGTCGCCGAGGAAGCGCAGCAGTTCCGGCGGGCGCCGCCAGTCGTCGGCGAGACGGGCGGCGAGGCCGCCTGAGCCGGCGCCGAGGGCTTCGGCATAGCCGCCGGTCATGACCACGAGGGCGTCGCTGGGCCGCCAGGTAGTACGGCAGACGCGTGCGTGCTCGGTTCCGTGTTCCGGGAGCGCGGGGGACGGAGCGTCCGCGGGGGTCTCCCGGACGCCCAGGGGAGCGCGCCAGCCGCCTTCGGACAGACGCAGGACGGTGCTGTCGCCCAACACCGCCATGTCCACGCGGTCGTCGTGCAGGGGCTCGGCCGAGGTGACAAGCACCGCGAGGCGCGTTGCGGGTGCCGGACGGCCCAACGCGCGGGCCCGCGAACCGATTTCGGTGAGGCGGGTGTGCAGCTCCGTGCGCACGGTGTCGAGCGTCTTCGTCCAGTCCCACTCCTCGTGGGGGCCGGAGACGACCATGCGTGCGACAGCCCGGTAGGTACTGCGGATCGCCACCTGGGCGGCCAGTTCGGCGGCGTACACGCCGTCCACACCGTCGCAGACGATGGTGATGGTCCATGCACCGCTGGGGTCGGGACCGACCGCGAAGGAGTTCTGCCGGGGAGTCCCCTGCTCGGAGTGCAGGCCGCCGCGTACCGCTGCGGCGCGTACGGTGAGGCGTCCGACGCGTCCGCCGTCGACGACCATGCCGCCGCCGTCGGCGAGGACGGGGGTGGGCAACAGGCGGAGCATGCGCCGGGGTTCGGGGCCGTCGGGTGTGGAGTGCGCTGCCTGGTCGGCCTGTTCCGCCGGTGGTGGCGCAGGTTGTTCGTCTTCGCCGTGGTCGTCGGGGAGTTGCTTGGTCAGCTTCGGCGCGGGCGTGCCGGCGATCGGGTCCGGGGCCGAGGGCGGGTCCGGGTCGCGTGGGTCGAGGGGATCGACGGGGTCCATGGGGTCGAGCCAGTCGGACACCGCGCCGCCGCGGATCTCGCGGTCGCGGGGCGCTGCGGCGATCGGCGGAAGCGTTCCGGCGGGGAGTGCGTCCGACATCGATGTTCCGGGCGGTGGCCCGGAGCCGAGCATGATGTCTTCCCACGGGCTGCTGTTGCGGGTGCGGCGCGGGCGGTCTGTGGCTTCGGACGCGTCGTCGGTGTTCGGGGCGTCAGGTAGGCCCGGCGGTTCCGCGTCGCGATCCGTCTGGCGCGGAAGGGGCGGCGGTTCCTCGGGCGGTGGCGGCACGGCCGCCGGGGTGTTGTAGAGGTTGTCTTCGTCGTCGGGGCGGCCCGCGTAGAAGCCGGGCTCGTCGTCGGTGCCGGACGGGTTCCCGAATCCAAGCCAGTTGGCGAACCGGCGGGCCGGGCCCGGCCCG
>NZ_JBPKBI010000003.1:497904-584486 GCF_051388935.1 Yinghuangia sp. YIM S10712 | reverse complement strand
CGCCTCCCCCCCCCCCCCCCCCGGCCCCCGGCGTCGTCGGAGTCCTCGTCGAAGGTGCCGGCGTAGTCGTCCTGGTATGGGTCGTCGTACGGCTCGGTGTCGAATTCCGCGTCTTCGTACCGCCGCGGGGTCGTTCTCTGCGCCGGCGGTCGGTCGCCGGTGGTGGGGCGCCTGTCGAAACCGTCCGGCACGGGTCACTCCTCTTCTCCCGGGTCCACCACCCGGATGCGCGGACCGCGGTCTGCGGACCGGGTGTCAGGTCACCGTCCCAGCCTGCCCGGATCGTGCGGTCGCGCGCACGGATTCGGGCACCTCGGGGCCTGCGACCGAGATTACGTCGGGGTCTCGCCCGGACAGACCAGTCGACACGATCTTGTGATGCGTATGACGAAATGGCCGGGCTTTACCGGTGTTCATTGTTCGGTCGCGTCCGATGATGTTCAACTTCCGGCGTTTTTCCGGTCGTTCGTCGGTATTTCGGGTGGGGAGGCGGAGAAGTGGCTCGGGGGCAGGCTTGGTCCCTTGCATCGCAGGCGGTTTGACGAAGAGTCACCTTGCGTGGTGCGTGGTCGGCGTACGCGTCTCGCCCCGACCGGGCCGCCGGTGCGGAGAGGTCCGCGACGGCGGCCCGGTCGGGGCGACAAATCTCTTCATGGATTCACTCATATGGCTCCGTATGCCGCTCCCCGACAAGGCGGCCATAACCAACCATTTGCCTCCCTCCAGCGATCCCTATCGCCAAGGATCACCCGTTGTGCCCTCAGCAGTCACCCAGTTCGGCGCGCAGCCGGGTCAGCGTGCGGGAGAGGAGACGCGAGACGTGCATCTGCGAGATGCCGAGCTCGGTGGCGATCTGGGACTGCGACATGCTGTGGAAGAACCGCATGAGCAGGATGGTGCGTTCGCGGTCCGGCAGGCGGGACAGCAGGGGCCGCAGCGCCTCGCGGTACTCGACGCCTTCGAGGGCCTGGTCCTGGTAGCCGAGGCGGTCGGCGAGGGTGCGTTCATCGCTGCCGTCGGCGGCGTCCAGTGACGAGGGCGCGTAGGCGTTGGTGGCCTCCAGGCAGGAGACGACCTCGTCGGGCGTGACCTTGAGGTAGGCGCCGATCTCGGCGACCGTGGGCGCGCGGTCGTGTGCCTGGGAGAGCGTTTCGATGGCCTCGGACAGCGACAGCCAAAGCTCCTGGACGCGCCGGGGTACGCGCAGTGACCAGCCGCTGTCCCGGAAGTAGCGCTTGATCTCGCCGATGATGGTCGGCATCGCGTACGACGGGAACTGCACGCCGCGTTCGGGGTCGAAGCGGTCGATGGCCTTGATCAGGCCGATCGTGCCGACCTGGACGACGTCCTCGTGGGGCTCGTTGCGGTGCCGGAAGCGGTTCGCGGCGTACCGGACGAGCGGGAGGTTCTGGCGGATCAGTTGGTCGCGGACGCGGCCGTGCTCGGAGGTGCCGCGCTCCAGCACGGCGAGCCGGGTGAACAGGGCCGCCGACATCCGGCGTACTTCCGAGCTGTCGCGTGCTTCGTGCGGAGTGAGATCGGCCCCGATGACGTCGAAGGGGTCCAGGTCCGCGACGGGGCGCCGGCGGTGCGGGACCTCGGGGCGGGTGCGAGGCACTGGTTCGTGGTGAACGGGCTTGGTGTCGAGCAGAGCGGACATCCGTACCTCATCGCAGGCTCGTCTGGTACCGGCAGCTTTCCGGTCTGGCCGGATCGGGACCGGTCGGTGTCCATCAGATCAATACCAGAAGCCACGGTCTTATCAAACCGCATCGGGTAAAGCAGACATTTGACTTCAAAACTCTTGATATCACACAGGATTGGTAGTGGGATAGATCAGATCCAGGCAAATGTCGATCAAGATACGTAGTTGTTTATGCTCATGAGTGGCGTGATAGGGCGGCTATTGCTGTAGGTGTGTTGTCCAACAGTTTCGGTATCCGCCCCGTAACCTTGCGCGACAAAGCCACGGCACCGCGTGATTTCGGAAGAACGGCCCGGCGTACGCTTTCGCTCTCGGGGGAGGGCCCCGCAGCCCTGGCGCGGCCCCACGGCGGCGCGGGTAGCACCGAGGAGGCACCGGATGGGGGACGAACGGGGGAAGCGTGGTCCGGCGGTGTCCCGAGCCGGGCCGAGGGATGTCTCCGCGGACGCCGCGGGTCCCCTGGCGGTAGGCGCTGTCCGGCGCTCGCTCGGCGCCCTGAGCCCTGCGTGGTCGTGGCCCGGGCTCCAGACGCTGTTGGAACCGCTGCTGATCGAGGTCGCCGAGACGTTCGGGGACGATGCGCCGGTCGGTGTTGTGCACGTGCACCTGTGGCACGAGGACATCGGCGAGCTGCGCGGCGTGGCCGGTCTCGTCCACGAGTTCGTCGGGCCGCCCACGATCTCGCACCTGTGGTGCCGCATCCTCGTCGACGAGAATCTGCCGGTCACGGAGGCGCTGCGGGAAGGGCGGGTCGTCGCCGTCGAGGACCCGGCCGGCGGCGCGGCGCGCTACCCGCGCCGCGAACGGCAGACGTGGGGGGACCTGACCGGCGCGTGCGTCTGCGTGCCGTGGAGCGGCCCGCCGGACGCCGCGGTGCCGGTGCGCGGCGTACTCACGGTCACTTTTCAGGCCCCGATGCCCGTCGGTTCGCAGGTGATCGCCCGCCTGCGCGCGTTCGCGGACCTCATCGGGGCACGGGTCGCGGAGGCGGTGGAGCCGCCGCGTCCGGGGTCACTGCCGGGCACGCCGGACGCCGGAAGCGCCTTGCGCGAGGACGCGGTGTCGACGGGCGCGTCCTCGCAGGCGTCACCGCCGCCCGCGCGTTCGGGGCGGCGGGGCCGTCGGTCGCGGGCCGCGGTGAAACTCCAGGCCACGCTGGACGCCCTGGACGCGGCGGGGGCCGGGACGTTCGACTGGGACCTGACGACCGGGCAGATCGCGCTGGACGCCCGTCTGGCCCGGCTGCTCGGCAAGGAGGGGCCGTACCTCGGCCCGATCGAGCCGGTGCTGTGTCTGCTGCATCCCGCCGACTACCCGGTGTTCCGCATGCACCTCGCGGAGGCGTTCGCCACCGACGGCCCGTTCAGCTCGGGGCAGCGCCTGCTCGGTCCGGACGCGGAGTACCGCTGGGTGGAGGTACGCGGCCGCGTCGTGCCGCCCGGGGGCACCGGGCCGCGCCGGCTGCGGGGCGTCGTCGCCGACGTCACGGAGGTGTCGGACCTGCGCGTGAGCCTCGCCCGGCAGGTCGAGGACGTCGAGGCGATGGTGGTGGCCGTCGACGAGGAATGGCGGGTCGTGTACTGCAACAGCGCGGGCGAGAAGATTTTCGGGCGTCCCCGCGCGGAGGTGCTCGGCCGTGCGCTGCACGCGCTGTTGCCGGAGGCGTACAGCGAGAGCTGGGGGCGCCCGTTCTTCACCGCGCTCCAAGAGCGCCGCCCGAAGACGGTCACGCTGCACTTGCCCGGTGACGACCGGTGGCTTCAGGTGCGCCTGCACCCCCGGCGCGACCAGGTTGTGCTGTTCTGCGTCGACATCACCGACGAGCGCCGCGACGACGCGCGGCAGCGCGAGGCGGCGCAGGTCACCGCCGCGCGGCAGGCGCGCATCCAGTTGCTGACCGCGGCGCTGGCCGAGTCGCTCACGGTGCACGACGTCGTACGGGCGGCCCGTCGGCTGCCGGCCATCTGCGGGGCAGACGGCCTGGTCGTCGGCATGGTCCAGGGCGGACGGCTGCGCGTGGTCGGGCAGACCGGCTATCCGCCGCAGGCGGCCGGCCACCCGGTGTGGGAACTGGACGACGACGCGCCGTTCGTCGAAGTGGTGCGTCGCCGGAGCGCGTTCGCCATCACGTCGCGTGCGGAATACGAGCGGCGCTACCCGCATCTGGGCGATCTCGCGGTCGCCGCGGGCCGCCAGGCGTGGGTGTTCCTGCCGCTGGTGGCCTCGGGGGAGGCGGTCGGCTCCGTGGTGCTGTCCTACAACCGGGAACGCGAGTTCGGTCCGGAGGAGTTCCGGCTCTTCGGGCAGTTGCGTGCGCTGCTCGCCCGCGCGCTGCACCGCGCGCGGCGCTACGACGACGAGCACGCGATGTCGTCGGGCTTGCAGCGCGGCCTGCTGCCGGGACGGCCGGCGCGTATCCCCGGACTGACGATCGCCACGCGCTACCTGCCGGCGACGGTCGGGATGCAGGTCGGCGGGGACTGGCACGACGTGATCGCGCTTCCGGACGGGCGGGCGGGGCTGGTGATCGGGGACGTGCAGGGGCACGGCGTGGACTCCGCGGCGATCATGGGGATGCTGCGGACGGCGGTGCTGGCGTACGCGGTCGAGGGCCACGGGCCCGGCGAGGTGGTGCGGCGTACCAACGCGTTGACCGCGGGGCTGGGGGTCGACCTGTTTGCGACGTGCGCCTACGTCGAGTTCGATCCGTCGTCGGGACGTGCCGCGGTGGTGCGTGCCGGGCACCAGCACCCGGTGGTGGTGGACCGGGGCGGGGTGCGCCAGGTCGATGTGCCCGGCGGGCTGCCGCTCGGCATCGACACCGACGCGCGGTACCCCGTCACCGAGTTGGCTCTCGAACCCGGCGACGTGCTGGTGTTGTGCACGGACGGCCTCGTCGAGTCGCGCGGGCTCAGCCTCGACGACGGGGTGGCGTGGATGCTGGCGACCCTTGAGCAGGGCCGGGGCATGACCCCGGACGGGCTCGCGGGGCATCTCATCGCCCGGCGTACCGGGGAACTGGGGGACGACATCGCCCTGTTGCTCGCCCGGTACGACGGCGGTGTGTGACCGGCGGCCTTACGCCGACAGGTCGGCGCGCAGCCGTGCCAGTGCCCGGGCCAGGAGCCGGGACACGTGCATCTGCGAGATGCCGAGGCGTTCGCCGATCTGGGACTGCGTCATGTTGCCGAAGAACCGCAGCATGATGATCTGCCGGTCGCGCGGTGGCATCCGGGCCAGCAGGGGCCGCAGCGCCTCGCGGTACTCGACGCCGTCGAGGGCTTCGTCCTCCTGGCCGAGCCGGGCGATGAGTGCGTTGTCGCGGTCGTCGTCGAGGTCGTGGGCGTCGAGCGAGGCCGGCGAGTACGCGTTCGCCGCCTCCATGCCCTCCAGGATCTCCTCGACGGACATGCCCAGGTGGTCGGCGAGTTCGACGACCGTCGGGGCACGGTCGTGCTTGTGCGAGAACTCCTCGGTGGCCTCGGCGAGCGCGAGGCGCAGCTCCTGGAGGCGGCGCGGTACGCGGACGCTCCACGAGGTGTCGCGGAAGAACCGCTTGATCTCGCCGATGATGGTCGGCACCGCGTACGTCGGGAACTCCACGCCGCGGTGCGGGTCGAAGCGGTCGATGGCCTTGATGAGGCCGATCGTGCCGACCTGGAGGACGTCCTCGTACTGGTCGGTGCGGCTGCGGAAGCGGTTCGCCGCGAACCGGACGAGGGGGAGGTTGAGTTCGACGAGCGTGCTGCGGACGTACGCATGCTCGGGCGAGCCCTCCTCGACCTCGGTGAGTCGCAGGAGGAGCGTGCGGGAGAGCACGCGGGTGTCGAGCGCGGACTCGGTGGCGGCCGGCGCGGCGGGAGCCGGAGCGGGGGTCTGGTCGGACGCGGGCGCGGGCGGTGCGTCGGCGTTGCGCGGGGCGGGGATGCCGCCGGGGGCGCCGTCGGCCCCGTCGGCCGTGGCGGAGTGCCCGGATGCCTCGCCGGCGCAGGCCGGGGGCACGGTAACAGTCGGGGTCGCGGGATCCACCTTGGTGGCATTTGCCGCGGACGCGTCGCGAAGCAGCACGGGACAGCCCACCTCCTGATCGGAGCCGAACCTGGCCGACCGCCCGCTGGGTTCCGGGCGGCCGTCGTTCGCTACCCACATACCGGTGCGTGCGGTTCCCAAACCCCTTGCGACATCACGGATTTGTCAGGTGAACCGCATCAACTCGGGCGTAGCCACCGGGGCATCAGGGATGAAGCGGGCAAAAGAATGGGCGAACAGCCCGGAAAACTTTGGAAGTTACTCGCCGGTCGGGCCCATCTTCCTGATGTTACCCGCGAGTTGACCGCTTCAGACGTGCCGTTCGAAGGTGCGCGCGTCACGTCTCCAGGTCGGCGATGACCCACGTGGCGAACTCGCGCCACCGCGCGGCGGCGGCCTGGTGGTCGGGGTGGTTCAGGTAGCGGCCCAGCGCGTCGGTGTCCTCGACGTCGCTGACGATCGCGTAGTCGTACGCGATGTCGCGGACGGTGATGTTCCAGCCGCACTGCCAGCTCTTGAGTTCGGGGATGACGGCGCCCAGTGCCTCGAACGCCTCGGCGCCCGCGATCACGCGCGGTTCGTCGCGCGCGACTCCCTCGTTGAGCTTGAACAGCACCAGGTGACGGATCATCGCTTATTCCTCGGCTTCGAACAGAAGGTCGCACATGCGGACATAGATGGTGTCCGGCCACGGAACATACTCCACGTCCTTCAGCGCGTCCTCGGTGACGTCGGACTCCAGGATCAAGGTGCCGTGGCCGAGTATCCGGCCGGTGAGCGAGCGTTGGAACTTCAGTTCGGTCACCTTGGCGAGCGACACCATGAGCACGCGCCGGGTGAGCACGCCGGTGGTGACCATGACGCGTCGGTCGGTGACGAAGAGGTAGTCGTGCCGCCACACCAGGAAGTGCCACGTGCCCCACAGGGCCGCCGCGATCACGGCCGGCCACAGCGCGAGGTGCACGACCGCGTGTTCCTCGGGGAAGTACAGGGCCATCGCGATGGCCAGGGCCGCCACGCCGAAGGCGGTCGACAGGGGGCGGCTGAGCACCGACCAGTGCCTGCGCACGGCCACGAGGCACTTCTCGCCCGGCAGCAGGTAGCGCTGCACGGTTTTCGGCTTTATCGAGGGGTCGAGCATCGGCGGCGTCGGTCTCGCGGCGGGGTTTCGGGGGCGGGAGTCGTGCACCTGTTCGGTTCGGTCGGCTCAGTCGATGAGGTTGCCGATTTGCGTGCCGACCCATTTGCACGACGAAGAGATCGCGGAAAACCACTGCGCGATGAGGTCGGACGCCTTGTCCGGGGTGGCGATGATCGTATAGATGACGAAGCTTATGAGCAGCAAGCCGAAGATCTTCTTCGTCTGCACCTGCATCGCCCCGCCTCCCCTGGGAACGCCGCCGAAAGCGCTCACCCTCATTGATACCGGTCCCTGCGGACTGCGGCGAGCATGCGTGGTCGTTTCCACGCGCACGGGGCCGCCGGGGCACAAAGGTATGTCCGTGAATACGGTGAAAGGCCCGGAAAATACATCCGGTAAAGAGCCGGAAAAGCGAAAGAAGAGGGAGCGGCCCGCGGGGGTTCCGGTCGCTCCCTCTCTTTTGGGGACCCGTCCGGCGCGACGGTGGGTCGAAACCGTCGCAGGCATCGGCCCGGAGTCCCGGGGGTGCCGTCGGGGCTCCTGCCCAGCCCCGGGCACATCAACCAGCATGCGCCGAGGCGCGCGTTCGCGCATCCGGCGGATGCCCGCCGGCATCCGCCGGGCGGCCGCGGCTCAGGCCGTCCCGTACAACCGGTCGCCCGCGTCGCCGAGGCCGGGGACGATATAGCCGCGCTCGTCGAGCCGCTCGTCCACGGCTGCGGTGACGACCGTGACCGGAACCGGGGAACCGCCGAACTCCTTGCGCATCACCTCGACGCCCTCCGGTGCCGCGAGCAGACACAGCGCGGTCACATCCCGGGCGCCCCGGTCGATCAGCAGCCGCGTCGCGGCGGCCAGGGTGCCGCCGGTGGCCAGCATCGGGTCGAGGACGAAGGCCTGGCGTCCGGCGAGATTCTCGGGCATGCGCGTCGCGTACGTCGACGCCTGCAAGGTGCCTTCGTCGCGGATCATCCCGAGGAACCCGACCTCGGCACTCGGCAGCAGGCGCACCATGCCGTCCAACATGCCGAGCCCGGCACGCAGGATCGGCACCACGAGCGGGCGGGGGTACGACAGCTTCACCCCACTCGTCGCCGCCACCGGCGTGCGCAGGTCCACCGGGTCCACCCGCACGTCGCGGGTGGCCTCGTATGCCAGCAGCGTCACGAGCTCGTCGGCCAGCCGCCGGAACGTCGGCGAGTCCGTGCGCTCGTCACGCAGGGTGGTGAGCTTGTGGGCGACGAGGGGATGGTCCACGACGTGAATCCGCATGGGGGGACAGTAACGGCTCCCGACGTCGCCACGACCGGCACATCTCGGCCGGGAACGGCTCCAGTGGGGTGGCCACACAGATTCACCGGTTCTCGCCGCGCCGGGCCCGGCGGCCCTCTTGCGCACCGCACCTCGCGGCGTTGCAGGACCTCGCGAGGTCGACTGAGTACGAGCTCGGCCCCTGCGCCTTGCGATGCACGGCCCCGGTCAACGAGAACCGGCAAACCTTTGTGGCCACCGCACTAGGTGGCGTAAAACGCGCTGAGTGGGCACGTTTAAGGGGTCGGGTCGACACCAGCGGGACCGCAAGGGGGCCCCATGGGGCAGAAGCGAAGGCGCACCGATGCGACCGAGGAGCCGCGGCGCGCGCCACGCCGCGGGTCCGGCGCGCCCGAACCCCAACCGGCACCCGTGGCCAAGACCGGTGCCGCCGACTCGCGCGCGCGGCGGCCGCGGAACGGGAAGCCCGCGGCCTCTGCCACGGCTTCGGCGCCGGCGGTCGAGACGCCCGAATCCGGCTCCGGCACGCCGAAGCGCACCTCGCCGAGGACGGCCGAACCGAAGGCCGCACCCGCCGCGCCGCGCCGCGCCTCGAAAAGCGCCGCCGCGCGGACGCCCGAGCGCGGCTCCGAGCCGACCCCGCGGCGCACCTCGACACGCGGCGCCTCGACACGCGGCGCCTCGACACGCGGCACCTCGAAGCGGACATCACCGCGGTCCTCGTCCCGCTCCTCGGCACGCTCTGCGCCGCAGACTCCGGCGGAAGCAGAGAAGCGGTCCGCGAAGTCGGCCGTGAAGCAGCCCAAGAGGCAGTCTGCCGCCCGGTCGACCGGCGCGGAGGCCCCGTCCGCGACCGCGGCCATCCCGCAGGATGACACCCGCGGCACCTCGGAACCCGTCCGCCGTACGCGCCGCTCCGGCCGCCGCGCCGCGGCGCGGAACGCGAAAACGCCCCGCCCCGAAGGCGCCCCGGACATGCCGGGCCTGCCGCCCGCAGCTCCCGCGGAGCTGCCCGGGGAGGAGCCCGAGGCGACCGGCGCGCCGGTCGTGGGCGTCGAGTCGGCGGTGCGCGCCCAAGAAGCGCGCCCCGAGGAGACGGACGCCGAACGCCGCCGCCGCCGTGCGCTGTTCCTGCGCGAACTCGCGGAGGCCCACGAGCTCCGCGAGCGCATCCAGCCGCGGCGTACGCGCACGGCCCGGCTGCGCCAGATGATGCGCATGCGCACCTTCCGCTACTGACCCGCCCCGCCGCACCACCGCACCGCCGCGACGCACGCGGCCCCCGGACCCTCCAATCCGCACGGAGGCGCCCCCGTTTCTGCCACGATGCGTGAGGGAAGCACATTCCGTGGTTCCGGGCCCGCCGATCCCGGCGCGGGAGCCGGGGGACGGTGGGGATCGATCACACGGCAGGGCGCGCGGGCCAAGGACCTGGGCCGCGCCGAGTCTGACGACCTGGGAGAGTCCGGTGGCGTACTTCGCCGCAGTGCTTGTGCGCACTGAGCATCAATGGGAGGCGCAAGAGGTCGACCTCGACGATGTCGAAGACCTCGAAGGGATCGCCGATCTCGCGCGCGCCTCGTCGGTCGACGAGGAACCGGTTGTGTTGCTCCTGGAACAGGAGGACACCTGGTTCGCCGTCATTCGCGTGGACGGTGAGGACGATCCGCGCATCTACGTCTCCGACGCCGCTGCGGTCGCCCGCAGCGCGTACGGCGACACCCTGCTGACCGCCGACGTGTTGGGCCACGACCCGGATGACGAGGAGGATGCACCGAACACCGGCCCGGCCGGCGACGAGGCCGTCCTGGCCGACTTCGGCGTCGACCCCGACGAACTCGGCGAACTCGGCGGCGGCGGACGACTGCCCGCCGACGCGCTGATCGTCATCGCCGAACGCCTCGGCTGCGCCGACGAACTGGAGACCGTGCGTTGACGGTTCCGCCGACATGTCCGGACCGGCGCCGTCGCGGTCCGGTCCGGACCCGGTACGAACCATGGATGCGCCTCGCCCTCGACGAGGCGCGTCTCGCCCCGGCCACCGGCGACGTGCCGATCGGCTGCGTCGTCCTCGACCGCGACGGCGCGGTCGTGGGCCGGGGCCGCAACGAACGCGAGGCGCACGGCGATCCCACGGCGCACGCCGAGGTGGTCGCGCTGCGCGACGCGGCCCGGACAGTCGGCCGATGGCGGCTGTCCGGCTGCACCTTGGTGGTCACGCTGGAGCCCTGCGCGATGTGCGCGGGCGCCATCGTGCTGTCCCGCGTCGACCGGGTCGTCTTCGGCGCCTGGGACGCGAAGGCCGGCGCCGCCGGCTCCCTGTGGGACGTCCTGCGCGACCGCCGCCTCAACCACCGCCCCGAGGTGCTCTCCGGGGTCCTCGAAGACGAGTGCGGCGCGATCCTCAGGAGCTTCTTCCGCGAAACCGGTTACGAGGCACACGGCGACGTCGGGTAGGCTCTCCCTCGGTAGCGTGTCCGAGCGGCCTAAGGAGCACGCCTCGAAAGCGTGTGAGGGGGCAACTCCTCCGTGGGTTCAAATCCCACCGCTACCGCTCTCGGTAGTACGAACGTCAGCCTCGACCTGTGCGCAGGTCGGGGCTGACGTCGTTCGGGGGGTCGTGTCGCTCGCGGCGGCGGGCGATGCGGCGGCGGAGCGGGACGATCCACGAGGTGAGGATGGCCGCGACGGTGAGAAGTTGGAGCAGGGGCGTGTAGGCCTCGGGGTAGATGGTGCCCTCGATGTAGTGGTCGATGAATCCGCTGGCCGGAAGGCGTTCGCCGCCGGAGTTCTCGCGGGCCCAGTTCTCCAGGTGGGTGAGCGGGCACTGGATGCCGGTGGTGAGGATGAGGATCCCCCACAGGCCCGCGATCAGGTGCGGCCACAGGAGGCGGGGGCGCCACCAGGCGAGGAAGCCGCCCAGGGCGACGTACACGAGGAATGCGAAGTGCACGGCCATCGTGGCGTCGGCGAGAATCCGGTAGCCCATATTGGGCTGATGCCCGCTCAACTGCGGATGCCCGCCTCGATCGAGGCGGGCATCCGGAAAATGCGAACGGGGTTGGAGGAACCTCAGCAGCCGGCCGGGCCGGGGTCCGCCGGGCTGGGGGCCGCCTGGGGGGCCAGGGCTGCTGCTGCTGCCTCGGGGGTGGCGAGGGCCTGGAACGTCTCGCCGAGCACGAGGTCGACGCTCGCGTCCGTGCGGGCGTCCTCGCGGGGCTGGAAGCCGGAGGCGTGCGCAGCCACGACGAGGGCCGGGGTCTTGCCGGGTACGCCCGCGCGGAGTTCGCCGGGGCCGGGCATGCTCGGCGCGCCCTTGGCACGCAGCGGGTCATTGGCGACCGTGCCGACGATGAAGCCCCGCGCCTTGAGCTCGCCCGCGACGCCTGCGGCCAGTCCGGCGCGGTCGGTCGCGTTGTAGACGTTGACCGTGACGGTGTTCGCGGCCGGCAGGTCGGCGGGCAGGTTGCTCTGGGCGACGGGCTGGGTGACGGGCGCGGCGGGGGCGCCGGACGACGGGCCGCCCGACGGATTGGGCGTGCACGTCGGGCTGCCCGCGGCGGTCTTCGTGTCGTCCTGCGAGTAGTGGTAGAAAGCCCACGCGCCGGTGCTGAGCACGGCGAGCGCGACCAGGCAGGCGACGACGATCGGCCACTTCCGGCGGCGACGGGTCATCCGCGGGTAGAGCTTGCCGGTGATCTTGTACTGACCCCGCATGCCACGGGGAGTGAGCATGCTCATAGACGCCCCCATCCTCCTCGCACCCCCGGCCATTTGGTCAGGGCAAGCGCACTGGAACCTGGCGGCAGTCCCGGTGCAGTGCAGCCGAGACTAATGCCGACCTGCGCGAGTCCGCGCGGGGACGCGACGCGCGCGACCTGGTTCCGCTAGGCCGTCCGGGCGAGCCCCGACGGGTGATGGCGCACCGCGGTGGTGTGCCTGGTCGTACGGCCGACAGGACCGCCGGGAGCCGGGTCGGACCGGCCGCGGGATCAGCCCACTTCGAGCACGCGCGCGTGCAGGACTTGGCGCTGTTGCAGCGCCGCCCGGACCGCGCGATGCAGGCCGTCCTCCAGATAGAGGTCGCCCTGCCACTTGACGACGTGGGCGAAGAGATCGCCGTAGAACGTCGAGTCCTCGGCCAGGAGGGTGTCCAGGTCGAGCTGCCGTTTGGTTGTGATGAGCTGGTCCAGACGCACCGGCCGCGGGGCGATGTCGGCCCACTGGCGGGCACCCGACCTCCCGTGGTCCGGGTACGGCTTGCCGTCACCGATCCGCTTGAAGATCACAGGGGTCAGCCTACCGGGGCTCGGGTGCCGACGGTCCCCAGCATGGCGTACTGGTCGCTTTAATCCGGGAGGCGGAAGGGCGGGACCGGCCGTTCGGCCGAATGACCGAACCGGATGTTTCGCAAGAAATAGTACGAATGGTCGGTGCTGTGATGCGGATTCCGCCGGAGCGGGTGCTCCGAGCCGGCCGTCGCGCCGTCGTCCGGGCCACATAATCTTGGGCCGACTTCGGCGAGCGACTCGGGGGAGACATGAGCACCGCACCGCCTTTGCACCTGCTCATCGCGGCCGCGACCGACAAGGACCCCAAAAACGCGGCGCAGATACTCGCCAGGGTGTCCGCCGCCCTGCCGCCGCCCGGCGGGTTCGACGCGATCCTGCGGCGCGCGGTCGCCCTGCCCGACTCCTTCGTCGCGCTGGTCGCCGAACACGGCGGCGACGGGCAACGCGTCGCTCTCGCCAAGAACCTGTGCCTGACACCGCTTCAGCTCACGGTGCTGATCGAGGCTGGAGGCCGGCCTGTGGTGCGCGCCGTCTTCTCGCCGCCCGCCGCGGAGACGCGGACCCGGGCTTGGGGGACGTCCTCGGACGACGACGCGGACGAGGCCGGCGCGAAGCCCGGCGCGGAGGCGGTCCGGGCCGCCGAGGAGGCCCCGGACACCGTCGATCCAGACACGGCCGTCGCGGTCCTTCAGGATCACGACTGTCCGCCCGAGCGCGCGCTCGGCCTGCTGCGGGCGCAGCCGCTGCTCGCCCACACCGCACGCGTGCCGACCGTCGATCCCGCGCTTGCGTGGTCGTCGAACCAGGGACAGCGGCTGTCCGCCGTGCCCCGGCAACTGGATCAGCCGTGGGAATCGGTGACGGCCTTGTCGGCCGAGGCCTCGCTCGCGCTGGGCCGAGGGGCGATGACTCCGGAGGATCTGTGCGGCCGGGTGAGGCCCGCGCTGGTCGCGGTGCAGACGATGGCGCGGCTCGTGCGCTCGCGCGCGCCGCGGTTTCCCGACAAGGCGTCCGCGGATGCGGTCGTCCGCCCGTTGCTGGCGCGTACGGTCGGGGCCGATCCGCGCGCGTGGGCGCTGCTCGCGGCGCGTCTGGCGACTGCGACGACGCCGCTGACCGTGCTGCTCGCGGACATCGCCGAAGAGGTCGCGAAGTCGGCCGCCGTGGGACAGGTGCCGGGGATCGATCCGCCGGCCAAGGCCCGGCCGGCGTTGTTGTTCCTGGTACGCCGCCTGTCGGCCGACGACATCCGGGCACTGCTCCCGCACTTCGACGAGCGGACCACCGAGGACCTGATCCAGGGCGACGCCCCGATCCCCGCGGAGCTGTTGGAACTGGCGTACGACACCGGGAACCGCGTGCTGCTGGGCAAGGTGGCGTCCCACCAGCATCTGCGGGACGAGCAGGCGCAGCGCATCAGAGCGTGCGACGACATCGACCTGGACCGGCGGCTCGTGTGGAACCGTGCGGGTCTGACCGCGGCGCTGCGCGGCGAGGTCCTGGCCGGATTCCGGCCGGGAGGTCGGCCGCGGCGCGAGGTGGACGAGCTGCTGCGGCAGTGGATCGTCGAGAGCCCGGATCATCTGGAGCCGAAGACCGTGGTGCGGTGCGGGGATCCGGTGCTGGTCTGTCTGGCGCTCGGCCGCCGCCCTCGGCTGCGGCGGATCGATCTGGTCGATGTCGTGCTGAGCCTGTGGGACCGGGGCGGGCCCGAGGCCGTGGCCGCTGTGGTCACCTCGGCCCCGGAGGCGTTCCCCGCGCCGGTCCGCAAGGTCGTGGACGCCGCACTCGCGGCCGGGGCGACGCAGGAGCTTGACGCCGCCCGGGAGCGCTGGGATCGCGGCACGGGGAAAGCGAAGAAGGAGCCGGCTGACTCGGGGGAGGTGCCGGAGTGGTCGGTGGAGCCGTCGCGGCGGCTGCGCGAGTACGAGCTCCCGACGGGCGGGGACATGACGTGGATCCGGTCGTCGGTGCCCGGGGACGTCGTGACGTGGGGGCGCCCGGCGGTCCGTGCTCTCGACGCCCTGCCGTTGCTGTGCGCGGACGGCCGGTCCGGGGAGGTGCGCGCGGCGCTCGGCGCGCAGGTTGGCGGCGGGCTGGGCAGTGATCCGGAGGCGTGGGCGGTGTTCGTCCAGCTTCTGCCCGAGTTCGCGGGCACGCTGCCGGAACTCGCGGAGTTGAGCGCGGCGGCGGCGTACCGGCCCGAAGGAGCCGTGTAGCAGCGGGTGTTGTGCTGTGGCTGCCCCGCCCGGGTGCGGGGCGGCCACAGTGTCACCGGTGGGCCGTCATCGGCACGTGGTCACCGGCGGGGCATCTTGGCGAAGGCGTCGATCCAGAACCGCTGTTTGTCCGGTGACTGGCCGACGAGGTAGCTCGACCGCAGTTTGGGCGGCAGGCAGGCGAGCAGCCGGGCGACCGTGTCGATGTGTTCGCGCAGCTGCGACAACTCGGCATTGGCGAGGACCTGGTGCACGATGTCGGTGTCGTTGGTCCCCTCGCCCGACGTCTCGTTGCCGGCCCGGAGTTTGCTCTCCCACGCCTCCAGGTTGGCGGTCAGATCGCCGAGGCCCGTGCGCGGCTTGTCGGCGAGGCGGGCTTCGAGGGCGCCGAGGGGGACGGGGGCGTACTCGCCGTCACCGAGGTAGACCTTGGCCATCTCCAGGTTCATGCCGCGCCGGTGAAGCTTGATCAGCCGCTCCAAAGTGCGCTTGGTGATCCATTCGCGGCCCTCGTCGTCGATGTCGGACTTCCACCACTCCAACACCGTCTCGGCGATCGGGCCGTACGTCGCGATCAGCCATTCGTTCGCCGGGATGTCGTCGGGCTGAATCTGCAGCGACGCGGTGAACCTGGTCGCCTGGGCGATGTTGTTGCGCGCGACGAGCATCTTGCGGCCGAGGTGGTACGGCGGGTTCTGCAGCGCGATCTGTGCCCGCAGCCCGGGAATCCGGCGCCCGGCGATCGACCACTCCTGGGTGATCTCCATCAGTTTGGCGAATGCGGACTTGTCCTTGGGGCGGTTGTACTCGTCCCACACGATGACCTTGTCGCCGGGCGCGGTGAACCGCGCGGCGAGGAGGTTGTCCAGCGAGCCGTCGACCGTCGGCACGGGGGCGCACAGGTCTTCGACGTTGGTGACCGGCAGCGAGAAGTAGAGCGGGTCGTGGCCGAGCTCCTCGCGAATGACCTCGCGCACGACCTCGGTCTTGCCGCAGCCGGGAGGGCCCTGGATGAGCACGGCCCAGCGGCGGGCGACCGCTTCGCGGACCACGCGGCGCACGGCGTCGGGGGTGTGCTCGGGGTTGCGTATGCCGAGTGCGGACGCGATGCGGTCGAGGGTTTCGTCGGTGCGGTCCGGACCGGCCGAACCGTCCTTCAACGACTCGATCAGACGCAGGCGTTCGCCGTTGAGGAGTGGAAGGCCCCAGACGAGGGGGAAGCCCGCGAGCGCGCAGTCGAGGATGTGTTCGAGCGTGCGCGGAGACAGGAGCTGACGCAGCGTCGGGGACAGCGCCGTCCAGATCTTGAAGACGCCCGACAGGTCGGTGCGCGGGAAGCGTTCGGCGAGCTTGATGCGCCACGAGGTGTCGGTGGCGGTGATCTTGACCGTCACCATGCGGTCGAGGATCGCCAGGTCGCTGCGCCGGGTCGCGGTCTCGGTGAGTGATTCGTTGTCGGTCAGGAAGACGCCGATGCAGCCGAGCTCGCGCAAGTCGTACTCGCCGAGGGTCCAGTTGCAGGCGACCTGCATGAGCTGGGACTGGATCGTCTCGCCCGCCTGGAGCGCGTCGTCGATCAGGAGCACGAACTTCGAGCCGGGCCGCAGCTGACGCATGATCAGTTGACGCAGCACCAGCTCGTCGGTGCGGGGGTCGCGGACCGGTGTGTTGATCAGCAGATCGTCGGGGGTCAGGTTGGCGGCGGGCACGAACACCAGGGCGGTGTCCGGGTATTTGTCCGGTATGTGGGTGAAGAACGTCGCCGTCTTGCCGATGCCGTGCTCACCGAAGATCTGCCCGGTCTGGCCGAGGTCGATCATCGCGTCGATGAACTCCTCGAGCTTCGAGACGCCCTTCCAGCCCTTCGGCGGCTCGGGGAAGGTGGCGGTGGCCTTCCAACGCGTGGTGCGACCCCCGGTGCGCGGGGTGTCGGCGGTGATGGTCATGGGTCCTTCCGCAAACGGGGGTTCGGCGGTGCGTGCGTGCTCGCGCGGTTCAGCGGTCGCCGGTTGTCACTCGGTGGCACGCCATGGGCGGGTTGTGGCTTTCGGGCCACTCGTCGCCGCCTTCGGTGATGAGCCAGATCCACTTGTCGGGTTCGGCGGGGGTGATGTGCGGCGCGTAGCCGTCGGTGAGCATCAGGACGGCGTCGGCGGTCTCCTCGAAGCGCTGCCCCTCGACGGCGAGGCGGCCTTCGACGTAGTCGGCGACCTGCTGGAAATCGGTGCCTCCGCCGCCGTAGACGCGCTCACCCGGTTTGAACGGCATGAGTGCGCCGTCGAAGCTGAGCCAGTGCGCCTCGACGCCGTCGGTGTGGCCGACGAGTTCGGTCAGCCAGTCGACGACGTGTGCGGGCATCGAACCGGAGGTGTCGTACGCGACGACGACCACCTTGGTGCGTTCCTGGCCGCGCCGGGCCAGCATCGGGTCGTGGCCGAGCGTCGCGAGCAGCGCCCCGCGTTTCTTGGGGTAGACCAGGCGCTCGCCGTCGCGGAGTTTGGACGCGAGGACGTCGACCAGCCACTGCTGCCACCAGTCGACGCGGCGCGTCTTCTGTGTTTCGCCGCGCAGGAACCCGGCGCCCAGGTCGCCCCACAGCTTGGACACGTTGTCGGTCGCGCCGTCGGTGCGCTTGAGGAGTTCGAGCAGTTCCTCGCGGGCGAGGCGCGTGCCGCGCCGTGCGGAGAGCAGGACGGCCCGGAGGACTTCGGACGAGATGCGTGCGACCGTCTCCGGGTCGAGACCGTCGCCTTCGCCGGTGCCGTCGCCGAGGACGAGATGCACGCACAGCGGCGGCGGGACGGGCGGGTTCTTCATGCGCTTGAGCTCGGCGTAGACGAGCGCGTCGGTTTCGATGAAGTCGTCGTACGCCAGCGGCTCCAGGCCCTGCTCGGTGAGGTCCTCGACGTACAACCGGTGGATCTTGCGAGGGTCGACGCCCGTCGGCTCCTCGACGACCTCGCCGGTCTCCGGGTCGGTGCGCCGGATCGTGGGCAGGTCGCTGCGGCCGAGCCGCCGCATCGCGACGTGGTTGATCGTCACCTCGCCGGCGAGCGTGAACACCGGGTCGGCGCGCAGCTCGGGGTCGGCGAACAGGTGCCGCTGGATGAGGTGGCGAGCCTCGTGGAACAGCACGAACTTGACGCCGTCCAGGCCGAGCGCCACGAAGAAGTCCGGGTTGTACAGCAGCAGGCAGGTGCCGTCTCCGGAGGCCATGACCGCCGCGGTGTCGACGGCCGTGGTAGGTATCTGGTGGTGGCACTTGGTGTAGAGCCACGAGGCGATCACGCTGGCCTGCATGCCGAAGTCCAGCAGCGCTTCTTCCTTCAGCTTGCGGGCCTGCGCGACGACCGCCTCGTCGGCGGGCTGCCAGGCCTCCAGGGCGCGGCGGTCCGTCAGTTGGACGACGAGCGGCTTCGCGTCCGTGGTCTGCCCGTAGGCCATGCCGATCACCTCCTTTCGTGCTTTCGCGCGGTGTTTCGCGCCAAGTTGATGCTTCCAGCAGGGGCTGACACCCGTCCAAGCAATTGACGTGTGAGCGAGGCGGTCAGTTTCCGATCGGAAATGTCTGCGGGATTCCCCTTATCGGTTCGCTGCCGACACAGGTGCGGTCGCGGCTGCGGCGGTGGCGAGCAACTCGGGGAGGGTTCCGGCGAAGTCGGGCAGCAGCGCGGCGACCACGGCCCAGGTGTCGGGTGCGTGGTCGTGCCGGAGGGCGGGGTCGGCCGCGACGGCCTCCCGGATCGGGGCGAGTTCGCCCGGGAGGGTCCACAGGAGGTGCAGGACGGACCGGGCCGGGCGGCCGAGGGCGTACACGTCGTCGGGGGTGAGCGTTCCCGCGCGCAGGCAGGCGACCGACCACACCAGGGACGGGCGCAATCGGTTGTCGGCCAGCCACTCGGGGACGACGGGTTGGCGGGTGAGCGCGGCGAGGGCGTGGGTCCGGGAGTGTGGCGTGAGTGCGAGGGGGACCGCGGTGTGGGCGCGGTCTCGTTCGAGCAGGGCGCGCGCCACCGGGTCGGGGCAGTCGGGTCGTTCGGCGAGCAGGTCGATCGCGCGTTCGGGGAGTTTTCCGTCGGTCAGAAGTGCGAGTACGGCGTCCCACGGCGGCGGTTCGTCGCGTTCCATCTGGCTGCGGATCGCGTCGAGGGAGCCGTGGCACAGGTCGTGCAGGCACTGGGCGTGGTCGAGGGCGCGCAACTGGGCGGCCAGGACGCCGAGTCGGCCGGGTCGGGGGGCGGCGTCGCGGTGGGTGCCCAGTGCGCTGCGGATCCGCGTCGCGAGCAAAGGGTCGAGAATGCCGTATGGCTGTGCCAAATCGGCGAGTTCGTCGACGCGGCCGAGCGCGGCCAGGTGGCGGCAACCGGTGATCTGATGGGCGGTGGTCAGCGCCGACTTGGGGTGCCGCAGCGCGGCCGTGATCAGTTCGGCGTCCCGGGTGTGGACCGCGTGCCGGACCACGTCGGCGCCGCGGTTGGTGCGGACACCGCCGCGCAAGGCGGCCCGAGTCCGGGGGTGCAGAGGCACGGGCGCGGTGCGGTCGGGGCCGTGCGGCGTGCCGGCGGCCACGGCGTACCACGTCCGGGACGGCACGTCGACGCTGTGCAGCAACGCGGCGTTCAGTGCCGGGTCGTCGCGGATCAGCAGCCTGGTCTGGGTCGCGGCGTGGTGGCCGTGGTGGGAGAGGAAGACGTCGGTGAGTTCGGGTGGAGCGTGGTCGAGGAACGCGTCGACGAGGGCGTCCGGCAGGGGTCGCCCGGTGTCGTAACGGGCGAGTTCGCCGAGGTCGTGGGGATCGAGTGCGCCGAAAATACCGGACACGGCGGATGATTCGGCGCAGCGCAGCAGGTGGGTGAAGGGCGACCACGACACCTGTTGGACGTGCGGCCACGGGCGTGGGGCGTACGCCGGTGCCGCTCGGGTGCGTGCGGCGGCGCACAACTCCGGCAGAGTGCCGGGGAAGTCGCCTGCGGACAGGTGGGCGAGGAGCGCCCGCCAGTGGGCCGGCCGAGCCCCGAGTGAGGTGTGGAGCAACGCGGCGATCTCATCCCGGAGTTCGGCCGCGACGGGTGGTTCGGTGATCTCGGCTGTGTCGCGTTCGAGGGATTCGCAGGCGCGTAGCACGTGTGCGGCGTAAGGCGCGTGGTGGACGACGTCGTAGGGGCGGAACGCTCCGTGGGCGAGTCCGGCGGCCAGGGCGTCGCCGGGGGTGTCGTCGCTTTCCTGGCTGTCGTCGTCGTTGTCGGTGCGCAGGAGGGCGAGCGCGGTCGGTGTCGGGCATTCGGGGGCTTCGAGCAGGACCAGGCGGGAGGTGTTGTCGAGTGGCGACCGGTTGTGCAGCGCGGTGAGTTCGGCCCAGTCGGCGTCGGTCCAGGCGCCGAGGTCGAACAGTGCGCGGCGTCCGCGCAGCAGGGCCCGAGCCCTCGGTGATGTGTACGCGGTGCCGTGGAACCAGTCGTGGAGTGCCTGCGGCGTGTTCGCGGGCCTACGGCTGCGGGGGCCGGTCACCTGTCGGCGGGCGTGGGTGGCAAGGTCGGGGTGGGGGCAGTCGAGCGCCGGGGCGAGCAGGCGCCGGGCGGTGGTGCGCAGGACGAACGCGCGCAGCTCGTCGGGCAGGGGGTCGGCGGCGAGCAGGCGGCGGCGCAGGGCGTCGGTGGTGTGGCGGTGCCGGTAGACGCGGGTGTGGATGGCGGCGTCGTCGATCTCTTCTGCGAGCCGGGTCAGTGTGGCCCGGCCGGTGTGGGGGTTGTCGGCGAGTGCGTGGAGCTCGTCCGCAGAGCCGTGGTCGAAGGCCCAGGCGAGCAGGGTTGCCGGGAGGTTGCGGGTGTGGGCGAGAAGGTCGCGGCGGGTGGGTCCGGGCAGGCGCGCCAAGGTGGTGGCCAGGGCCGGGGCGGAGCACAGGAGCTCGGCGAGTGCGCGGTGAGTCATGCGGTCACCGCCGCGACTGTGGCGAGCAGTTCGGGAAGGGTGCCGACGAAGTCGGGGAGCAGGTGGGCCGCGACGGTCCAGGCTTCGGGATCGGTTCCGAGCGCTCGGGTGGTCAGGGCGGTGATGTGTTCTTCGGCTTTCGCGTGTTCTTCGGGGAGTACGGCGCGCACGGTGTCGAGGAGGTCGAAGAGGTGTTGGGCGCCGTGGCCGAGCTCGACGATCTCGCGGATGTCGACGAGGCCCCGGGTCAGTGCGTCGAGGCACCAGGAGTTGGCGGTTCCGTAGCCGATGTACTCCGGGATCGGCAGTGTGTGGTGGCGGAGCGCGGTCAGCGCGTACGCCCGTGAGCGGCCGCCCGACATGCGGGCCGGCCCGATGCGGCACGCCGACAGGCCGATCGGGTCGGGGCAGTCGGGGTGGCGGGCGAGGCGCAGCAGGGCGTGGTCGGGCAGCGGATCGCGGATGTGGGCGGCGACCGCCGCAGGCCAGAAACCGGGAGGGTAGGACGGGGACACGAGGTTCGGCTCGCGGCGGATCTCCTCGATCAGGACCTCGGGCCTCTCGTGGTGAGCCAGGGCGGCGCGCAATACGGAGGTTCCGTCGTGGCCGGCGTCGTGGGCGGCGATGGCGTTGCGGCGAGCGGCCTCGACCGCGTCGTCGAGCCCGGCGGTCGTGGCGGGGTCGCGGATGCCGTCCGCGCCTTGGACCTCCCACAGTCCGAGGAGGCCGCGCAGGCTGCGTGCGGTGCCCAGATTGCGGCGCAGGGCGGAGAAGGCGACGCGGATCAGCGGCGGATAGTGGCCGTGGACGGCCGCGGCGAGGCGGAGGGACGGGGTCTGGCCCAGCATCATTTCGCGCCGGGTGGCCGGGGTCAGCGGAACGCTGCGGGACGCGTCGCGCCGGGCCGCACGGAAAACGGCGTCCGCTGTGTCGGGGTCCTCGTGGTGGCGCAGAAGGGCGCTGTTGACCTGGGGGTTGTGCAGGCGCAGCAGGGCGGCCAGGTCCGCGGGCGTGTTGTCGATCTGCCGGACCAGGGCTCCGGTCAGGTCGGGCACGCGGCGCAGTGCGGGGATCACGACGGAGGCGGGCAGCTTCGGCGTCTCCACGAACGCGCTGATCGTGGACGGCGGGAGAAGGGCGATCACTTTGGCGGCGATCTCGGGGTCGGCGCGTGAGAGCAGGCCGACGGGGTTCGCGAAGTCCCAGTGCGGTGGGCGGGCGCCGGTCTCGGGTGGCGGTCGGTGCGGGTCGCGGGCCTGGGCGCACAGCTCGGGGTACGTCCCGCAGTGGCGCGGTCCGTGGGCGAGCAGCCACATCCAGGCGTTCACGTCGTCGCCGGGCAGGAGCTCGGCTGCCTCGTCGAGGACGCGCCGGATCGGGGCGAGCCATTCGTCGTGGCGGGTCGCGTACTTCTCCAGGACGCGCATGGCGGACCAGCCGGGTGTGGCTTGGTACATGACCTGGCGCGGGGTCACCGCGCCGGCAGCCAGGGCGTGGGTGAGGCTCACGGTGGCGAGGCCGCGCCTGCTCGTCGAATGGGCGACGACGAGCTCCAGCGCGGCCCAGGGCGGGCAGTCGTCGCGCGCGACCAGTGCGCCGCCGATGACGTCGGGCAGGGGAGCGCGCCGGTGCTCGCGCACGATCAGCTCCCAGTCGGTGACCGCGACGCCGTCGAGGACGTATCGGGGGTCTTTCCCGCGTCCTGAGCGCAGGCGGGCGATGACGTCCGCGGCGTCGACCGGGACGGGCGGGGCGGGTGGCGGGGGCGGTGTGACGCCGAGTCGTTCGGCGGCGGTCGCCCGGGTGGGCGGTGGGGCGTGGCGCAGGAGCGGGTGGTTCGTCGCTGTCACGCCGCCGCCCGTGCGGTCGTCACGAGTTCGGAGAGGGTGGCCGGGGTGCGCTGCCGGACGAGACGGGCGAGCACCACCCACGCGTCGACGGATTCGCCGAGTCCGTCGTGCAGCATGCGTGCGACGGCTCGGGCCACGGGAAGGTTGTCGCCGGACGTTTCGATCACTGAGGCGGCGTCGCCGGTGGCCACGAATTCCTGGACGGTGAGCGCGCCGGTGTCGAGGGCGTGGTGGGGTTCGAGCCACTGTATGGGGCCGTCCGCGAGCTCTTGCGGTGGTTGCTGCGTGGGTTCGCGCGTCGGGCGGTTGTGATCGGTGTCTGCGGATACGGCAAGTGTGGTGCCGGCATCGTCGACTCCGCTGCCGCAGGGGCCGCCGCCTGGGCCGGGTCCGATGATCTCGGTGACGAGGGAGCGGTGTCGGGCGATGTCGCGGCAGTGCACGCGCGCGCCGGACGTCGGCGGTTTGCGGGTGGTTCGGCGCAGGCTCGCCAACTCCAATGGGTAGTCGGGGCGTTCGGAGAGTGCGTTGTGCACGTGGTCGGAGATCGCGCCGCGCCGGGTGGCGGCAATGACGGCCTGCCAGTCGAGGCCGGGGTCGGCCAACGCGCCGGGCAGGCCCTCGGCTCCGCGGCGATCGGGGAGGTACCTCGTGTGCTGAAGGCGGTCGAGCCACTTCTCGTCGTATCCCGCGAGGGTTTTGCGGAGTGCGGGCAGCGGGTCGGCAGTGGTGATCTCGGGCTCGTCCGGGAGACCGGCCAGGGCCTCGTCGCCGTGCAATTCCGCGATCCGGTGCGCCGCGCGCAGCCGCGCCGCGCGCCCGAGCTCTCCCTCGGACGCGAACACCACGTGCCGCAAGAGCGTCACGTCGGGGGACGCGATGAGCGGCCACAACTCGGTGGCGTCTTCCTCGGCGAACAGATCGGCGCGCAGGTCGGCGTCGATGACGTCCGCCGAGAGGATGTACTGCCGCAGGGGTTGCGGGCACCGCGGGTTGCGGTAGGCCGCGGAGGCGACGGCCTGGTCCCCGCCGAGCACGAGTTGTTCGAGGAGGTCGACGCGGACGGCCGGGTTCTGGGCGAGAACGCGCCGGGAGACCGGGCCTCCGTGTGCAAGCACGTGATCCGCGAGGGCCTGGGGCAGCTCCCGGCTGCCGGCGAGCGCAGCGAGGTCGACGTCGCCGAGGAACGCCACTGCCTCTGCCGTGTGTTCGGGCCCGGCGATGTCCATGAGCACTGTGTACGCCCATGCGGACTGGCGGCCGAGGTGGGGCAACCCGGCGGAGACGGGCGATGCGGTGGTGCCGTCGTGGCCCGGGTCCTTGGCCGGGGAGGCGGAGGCTGCGGGCAGCCCGGCGATGAGTTGCGTGGCGGTGCCGTCGAAGTCCGGCAGTGCGGTGTACAACTCCCGCCAGGCGTCGGGGGATCGGGCAAGCCGGGCGTGCAGCAGCGTACGCACCAGGCCGGTTGCCGCAGCCTGGGTCGCCACGGCGTGCAGGCTGCCGTGCACGAGGGCGGTCAACGCCATCCTGGCCGGACCGACTTCGGTGACCAGATCTGTCGCACCGATCGTGCCGCTTTCGATCCCGTGCAGCAGAACCTGCTTCGTGAGCTGGTCCTCGCCCAGCGTGTGGCAGACCGTCAGCACCTCGTGCCCGGGGCGGGCGACCGACTGGACCGCGCGTGGGTGGGTCTCCAGCAGGGCGCCGCGCAGGTAAGCGGGACAGCGCGGGTGTTCGAGGAGCGCCACGGCGGCCCCCCACGGAAGCGGCTCGGCGGAATGCCACCCGGCCAGCTTCGGCCACGGCGGCTCCAGCACGCTGCGCACGGCGGCCCGTCCCTGGGCGGTCCGACGGGCGGCCCGAAGCCGCTTGCACAGCGCGGCGGCGCCGTACGCCTCCTCAAGGTAGCGGTTGACCTCGTTATGAGCCTGGGCGCCGCGCAGTTCGTCCGCCAATTGCGGGGGCGCGTCCTGGGGGATGTCGACCGGCGCGACTTCGAGAACCCGGCGCAGTTGCGCCCAGCGCCCCGCCTTGGCGAGCGTCGTGCACGCCCGGATCCGTGCCGGCCGACCGCCGTGCGGGCCGCCGGCGACACCGCTGATCAAGGCCCAGAACACCAGCTCCGGGTCCGCGGCGGACAATGCGGCCTGCAGGTCGCCGCGCGAGCCCTGCGCGAGGATCGACTCCCGCAGAGACGCGCTCAGCGGCAGGGGAGTGTCGGCCACCTCGGGATCCGTGGTCGGCGAGAAACGGCGTTGGGAGATGACCGCCTGGCGCAGCGCCGGCCAGGGAGCCCGGCGGAAGAGGAGCTCGTTGACCTGAGGGCTGTCGTGCTCCAGGAGCCGCAGCAGCGCGTCCACGTCGCCGGGTGGCCCGCCGGCCTCGAACCGCTGATGGGTGCCGAGGACGCCGTCGGCGTCGCCGCGCCGGAGGGCGTGCTCCAGCAGGGCGGGCGGCATGTGGTCGTGGTGGTGCTGCCTCGTGTTGTCGACCGTTCCGCCCAGTCGCCCGAGGATTTCGGCACCGAGCATCGGCCCGGCGTGCCACAGCAGGCTCCTCATGGTGTCGGCCATCGGTGGCTCCCCTCCCCGTCGCTCCCGCGCGGCGCAACTGATCGTTTTCGCGGGTCTCGTCGCCTTCCCGGGCGTCGAGGCTTGTCATTCTGACCCGGCAACGGCGTTGCGGGCAGCCGGGTTTCCACAGGGTGCGGTGGTGAGGCTGGGCCTGTGGAAAACCCGCCGACGCGTGCCGGGCAGGAGGGCATGAGGCTCGATCGGGTGCGCCGGGACCGGCTGCCCTGCACCGATGCGCTCGAACTGACGGTCGAACGGCTTGATCACCCTATGGAGTGACGGAGGCGACGGACGCCGCCGCCTCGGGTTTTCCTGGGATGCGTCGGACGCCGCGATCCCGGGAAGGGCGAGCGGCACTGCCCGTCCGCGAGCACTGACTCCGACTGTCTGCGACACCCCGACTGCACCTGCCAGGCGAAAGGCGGAACGCCATGACCTCGATGCCCGAAGTGCGCTCCTCGCTCGACCGCGAACGCGCCGATCTGCTGGAGACGTTGGCGAAGCACCGCGGCTTCCTGCGCTACACCGCACAGGGCCTGACCGACGAACAGGCCGCAACACGCAGCACCGTCAGCGCGCTGACCGTGGGCGGGCTGGTCAAGCACGTGACGCTCATGGAGCACCGGTGGATGCGCTTCGCCGTCGGCGGGGCGGCGGCGATGGAGGCCGAACCGATCGATTGGGAGGGTCAGTTCGCACTGGGAGAGGGCGAGACGATGGCCGGGCTGCTGACCGTGTACGACGAAGTTGCGGCGAACACTGACGAATTGGTGGCGACTTTGGACCTCGATGCCGCACACCCCCTGCCGGAGGCGCCGTGGTTCGAACCCGGAGCTGAGTGGTCCGTGCGCCGGGTCGTGCTGCATCTGGTGGCCGAGACCGCCCAGCACGCCGGCCATGCGGACATCATCCGAGAGGCGATCGACGGGCAGAGAACCATGGGGTGAGGTGCGCCTCGGCCCGCAGGCGGTCGGCGTTCGCCGGGAACCGCGATCAGGAGCGCGGCACCGGGCGCCAGCCCATGACTCCGTCGAGCGGTACCAGGGCGAAGTCGGATGAGACGCGGGCCGACAACCGGATCACCGTGTCGCGCAGACCGACCGCAGGACGCGACTGCCATTGGCCCATCGCGCCCATGCGTCTGGACTTGCGGACCACGGCCGAGGTCCGCGGCAGGCGCAGGGCCGTGTACTGCGGCAACGCGGTGGTGACGACCGCGTCGTGCCGGGCGAGCACGGCGGCGAGGTCCACCGCGTCCTCCAAGGCCTGGTTGCCGCCTTGGCCGAGATTGGGAGTCATGGCGTGCACGGCGTCGCCCAGCAGGGCCACGCGTCCGCGGTGCAGTGCGGGAGGCGGCGTCGCGGTCCAGTGCACGTCGAGGTGGAGGATCGCGTCGGACGAGACGGAGGTGATCAGATCGGGAATCGGTGCATGCCAGCCGTCGAAGACGGCAAGCACCTCGGCACGGAGGTCGGCGAGCCGTTGGCCTGCGGGGCGGTTGGCGGTGGCGTACCAGTAGACGCGTTCGTCGGCGAGTGGCATCGCGCCGAAGATCCGCCCCCGGCCCCAGGTCTCCCCGACTGTGAGGGGGGACGACGGCATGGGTGAGATCGCCCGCCACGTGGTGAAGCCGGCGTAGCGCGGTGCCGGCTGGTCGGGGAGGACGCAGCGCCGGACCGTCGACCGGATTCCGTCACCTCCGACCACCAAGTCGGCCTCGAAGCGGTCGCCTTCCGCGGTCGTGACCGCTGCGGGACGGTCGGCGGCGCCCGGGTCGACGTCGACGACGGTGCCCGCCCGCAGTGTGTCGGACGGCAGCGGTGCGAGCAGGGCGTCCAGGACAGCCGCACGCGTGGCGAGGACCATCGGGTCGCCGAAGCGCACTCGGAAGGCGTCGGCGCTGGTTGTGGCGAGGATTCGTCCGTCGGGGCGCCGTAGTGCGGCGGAGCCCTGGATCGCTGCGAGCTGCCGTATGCGGTCGCCCACACCGATGGTGTCCAGCGCACGAAGCCCGTTGGGTGCGATGGCGATTCCGGCGCCGACCGGTTCGATGGGCAGGCGCTTTTCGAGCACTGTCACCGTCCAGCCGTCCCGGTGGAGCGCGCAGGCCGCGGCCAGGCCGCCGATTCCGGCGCCGACGACGACAGCGGTGGGTCGGCGGGATGCGCGCATGGGGGTCCTTTCGTCAGCCCTGAGGACTACTACATATGTAGAGTCCGCCGACTGGAACTCTACACCTGTAGCGCCGGATGCCTCTACGTCTGTAGGGGTGCTGGTTAGGGTGGCTCCGTGACCATCGGCAAAAGCGCACGCCTCGAACTCATCGGTGAATCCGCCGTCCACCTGCTCGCGGAGCGCGGCATGCGTGGCCTGACGCATCGAGCCGTCGATGAGGCTGCGGGGCTCCCCCTCGGCTCGACGTCCTATTACGCGCGCACGCGCGCCGCACTGCTCAAAGTGGCGCTGGCCCGCATGACGACCCTCGAAGCCGGGGAGTTCGCCGAAGCCGCCGCAGCGAGTGCGACGGGCGACGAACCGCCGGGACTGGCCGCGCTGTTGCCGACGGATGTGGACGGCGTCGTCGACCTGCTCGCGGCGATCGTCTCCGACGCGATCCGCGACGGCCGTGACCAGAAGATCGCCCGCTACGAGCTCGCGCTGGAGGCGACCCGGCGTTCCGAGCTACGCAAGGCGTACGACGAGGCCGGTCGCGTCTTCCGCGAAGCGGCCGTCGCGGTCGTGGCAGCCCTGGGCGCGCGGGACCCGGCGCGTCAAGGACGGTTCCTGGTGGCGTGGTGCGAGGGGGTCATGTTCGATTCGATCGCCGGAGCCGGCTGGTCGACGCCCCCGTCGCACGGCGACATCGCCACAGGACTGCGGGAGTTGCTGGACGGCATGCTCGGCTCGCGCTGAAGCGGAGCGATGCTGGGAGAGGGAACACGCACTGATCCGGGGCGACTTGCTCGCACTTGTGCGTGACGACGACCGGAGCCGTGCCCTCGCGGCGTGGCGCCAGTGCTGCTGCTCGGAGTCATGCGGGCGCCCTGGAGCCCGGCGGCACGCGTCCGCGAAGTCAAGGCCTCGGGGGCAGAGGGTTTACGAGCCCTGTGCCGGTGTGCGGCCCGCGCGGTCGGCGACGGCGTACGACGCGCCGGCCACGGTGCCCGCGACGGCGAGGACCGAAGGCCATGCGCCGATCTTCTTGGCGAGTGGGTGGGACAGGCCGAATGCCGCGGTGTAGAGCCCGGTGAGTGCGGCTGCGGTCGGCGTGCCGGCCCGGTCCTTCCAGTCCTTGGCCGCGACCGCACCGGCTCCGGCGAGGACGATGCCGCCGAGAGGGCGCTTCTTGGTGTAGCGGGCGACGGCGTACCCGCCGACCAGACCTGCGGCGGCGGCGACGGCGCCGGGGATGCGAGTCATGAGCGGTACAGGCTCCTTGTCCGTGGGGGCACGACAGCGTTCCTCCGAACGTACCTTCCGGCGGTCCGGGGTGGACAAGGGACCGGGCCTTGACCTAATCGACAACCTGATTGACTATATAGTCAATCAGGTTGTCTTTTTGAAGGAGTTCCATGTCCCGGTCCGTGACTGTGATCCGTTCCGCCGAGGCCCGACGCACCGAGACGCCGAGCGCCGTCATGACCACGTTCGCCTCGCCGTCACAAGGCGACAGTCCGCAGTCGCTGTGGCGCGTCGAGGCCGGTCCGGGGGCGGCCGGACCGCTGCACGGCAACAACCGCCCGCAGGTCTGGACGATCCTGGCGGGCCGCGCAATCGCAGAGGTCGACGGCGAGAAGACCGAACTCGCCGTAGGGGACACGCTCGTGATCCCCGCGGGCCTTCCACGCCGCTTCGTGGCCGACGCCGAGACGGGGTACACCGCGATCTGCATGGGCCCCGGCGACTCGCAGGTCACCGCCGAGGGGCAGGACGCGATACCGCTGCCCTGGGCGCAGTGACCTGCCGCTTTTGAAACCGTGGGGGCTGTCGGCCCGGACCACCCCTGTAGGCCCGGGCCGACGCGTCCGCGCGTGATTTCGCCGTCCATCCCGGCGTCCCCTGTGGCCGTAGCCGACGCCGTCGATGGACAAACGCGCGCCGCCATTCTNTTGTATTCCCGCCCCCCCGCGTCCGCGCGTGATTTCGCCGTCCATCCCGGCGTCCCCTGTGGCCGTAGCCGACGCCGTCGATGGACAAACGCGCGCCGCCATTCTCACGTGTGCGGTCGAGTTGTCGAATCGTGAGGCAAAGAGAGCGGTCGACTTCTATGCGTTTCAACAGACTTGCGACGATGCCGCGCGGGCCAAGACGACCGCATTTCTGGCCGCCGGCGCCGACCTGGTCTCGCTCGGTGGGCCGTTCCTGGCGAACCGCGACCTGGTCGCACGCCTGCGTGCCGGTGCGCCGATCAACCAGGTCCGCGACCGGTACCTGAGATACGTCGGGGCACCAGGGGCTACACCGACTGTCCGACGCTCGCGGCCGAGCCGGTACCGGTGTCCTGACGACGATGCGGACGCACTGCGGCTGTCGCTTCGAACTCGGCCTGGGCGGCGTCCACTTCGTGCATGTGGGCGTCGGCCCAGGCCGAGACCGCGTCGAAGACCGGCAGCAGGGTTCCGCCCAGGGGCGTGAGCGCGTAATCGACGCGGGCCGGAACGCCCGCGGTCACCGTGCGCGACACGAGGCCGTCGCGTTCGAGGCGGCGCAGCGTCTCGGTGAGCACCTTTTGACGGGCGCCGGGGATCGCCCGGGCGAGCTCGGCGTGCCGCAGCGGGCCGGCGGCCAGGGCCCGGAAACCAGGGCGACCCACTTGTCGCTGATGCGTTCCATCAGGCGGTGGGACGGGCATTCGGCGAACCGCGTGCGGTGCACGGCGGCGGCGTCGGCACGCCGTTCGGCGGCGGTACGGGTGGTCATCCGCGCTCCTCGGAGCCGGTGCCTTGGGCACCTTGAAGTACGTACTCCCCAGCCACGGTAGCCGCCTCGTAGCGTCGCCGGTGATCACCCGAACCCACCCGTGCGAGGAGCAAGACCCATGGCCGCGATCGCGATTCTCGGTTCCGGAAACGTCGCCCACACACTCGGCGGCGCGCTCGCGCGCAACCACCGGATCACCATCGGCTCACGCAACCCGACGGAGGCCGCCGCCGCGTGGCCGGGTCCGGACGTACGCGTGACCGACCTCGCCGAGGCGGCCTGTGCGGGCGACGTCGTCGTCAACGCGCTGCCCGGCCACGTGAGCGTCGACGTGTTGCGCGGCCTCGCTCCGCACCTCGCCGGCAAGGTGCTGTTGGACGTCGCGAACGCGGTGCGGTTCGACGCGCGGGGGTTCGCGTCGGGCCTCGTCCACCCCGGCGGCAGCCTCGCGGAGGAGCTTCAGCGGGCGCTCCCGGACGTACGCGTGGTCAAGTCGCTCAACACCGCACATGTGTCGGTGATGGCCGATCCCGCGTCGTTGTCCGTTCCGCCGAGCGTCTTCCTGTCCGGCGACGACGCCGACGCCAAGGCGGCGGTGGCAGGCCTGTTGGCCGAACTCGGCTGGTGGCAAGACCGGATCATCGACTTGGGGCCGGTCGAGAGCGCCCGGGGGCCGGAGGCGTTCATCCTGATGGTCGGCGGTCTCGTACGGCATCTCGGCCCTGTCCCCTTCGCGCTGGCGGTCGCGTGCTGACCTGCGCGAGGCGGGGAGAGGGTGACCAGCGTCACGCCCGGGTTTGTCACGCACGTTCCGGGCCGTTCCGTCGTTCTCAGGAAACGTCACTTCTTCGAACGTCGCTTCTTTGGGAGAACACCATGGCCCACCGCCTCGCCAACCCCGCCGGACTGCACAACCCCGTCGGCTACGGCTACAGCCACATCGCCGACGCCCCGAACGCCGACCTGGTCTTCGTCGCGGGCCAGTACGCCTCCGACGCGGAAGGCCACGTCGTATCGGACGAGTTCGCCAAGCAGGTCGAACAGTCGTTTGCCAACGTCGGCCGCGCGCTGGCCGCCGAGGGACTGGACTTCAGCCACGTCGCGGTCCTGCGGACGTACATCGTCGGACACGACGAGGCGAAGCTGAACGCGCTGGTCTCGGTGATCTCCGGGATCTGGGGCGAAAAGCCGCCCGCCCAAACGCTGTTGGGCGTCGCCGCGCTGGCCCTCCCGGACATGTTGTTCGAGGTCGACGCGATCGCGGTCCGGCCCTGAACCGGCCGTTGCCGGCGTCAGCCGCGCACGTGCAGCCCGAAACCCTTGCGGCCCGCCGGCTCCAGCCCCTCCTTGAGGTGCAGTGAGGGGATCTCGTAGTCGCCGAAGTTCTGTCGCCGGAACGCGATTGGCTCTGTGCTCTCCAGGGTGAGCAGGCGCTGTTCCCATGCCTTGGCGACGTCTGGGAAGTCCTCGGAGGTCATGCGGTCGGCGCCGTACAGAACAAACGGCGGCAGCACCTCGACGCCGGGGTAGAAGAGGATGCCGTGGTGGATCGGAAACAGTAGATCGTCGATGGGGCCGTTGATCCCGCGAGCCGCGTAATGCGGCTCCGGGCCTCCGGCGGTCACCGACAGCAGCGCCTTCCTGCCCGCGAGGGTGCCTTCGCCGAAGCGCTCGCCGTACTTGGTGTCGCTGTGCTCCCCGACGCCGTACGCGAAGTGGTAGGTGAACACCCGGTCCACCCAGCCCTTGAGGATCGCGGGCATCGTGTACCACCACAGCGGGAACTGGAAGATGATCATGTCGGCCCACAGCAGCTTTTCCTGCTCGGCGAGGACATCCGGGGTGAGCGTCCCGGCGTCGAAGGCCCGGCCCGAGTCCGGGGCGACCCGCAGCGGACGTGAGGCTTCGGGGCCGTAGTCGGCGGCGTCCACGACCGCCTTCCAGTTCATGGCGTACAGATCGCTCACGCGAACCTCGTGCCCGGCGTTCTCCAACGTGGACACCGCGAGGTCCTTCAGCGAACCGTTGAGCGACTTCGGTTCGGGGTGGGCGTAGACGATCAGGGTCTTCACAGGGGCTCCTTCGCATCGGTGCCTTCGATACTGGGCGCCACGGCGCCCAGCGTTCAGGGGCGCCACTTCCGACGGACAGGACTTCCTGGTAACAGCAGGGCCACGTTCGCGCGCCACCACCGCGCCCATACTGGGCGGCATGGACGATCTCGCGGGCTTCCTGCGAACCCGGCGTTCCCGGGTCGACCCGGCGGCCGTCGGCATCCCCGTCGACAACCGCCGGCGGGTCGAAGGGCTGCGCCGCGAGGAGGTCGCGCACCTGTCCGGAGTCAGCGTCGACTACTACGTACGCCTGGAGCAGGGCCGCGCGACCCAGCCCTCCGAGCAGGTCCTCGACGCGCTCGCCCGCGTCCTCGGCCTCGACGAGACCGAACGCGGGCACCTTCACCGGCTCGCCCGGCAGCGCCGCCGCCGCGCGAAGGCGCCGGGCGGACGGGTCCGGCCGGAGCTTCTGCGCGTTCTCGACCTGGTCGTCGACGCACCCGCACTGATCATGGACCACCGCATGGATGTGCTCGCCGGGAACCGCCTTGCCGCGCTCCTCTACGGCCGGCCGACGCAGGGCCTGAACACAGCCCGGCACATCTTCTTGGAGGAGGCCGAGCGCGGACTGTACGCGGACTGGGAGAAATGCACCCTCGATGTGGTCGGGCACTTGCGCCTGGCCGCCGGCAAATACCCCGAGGACCCGCGCCTGGCCTCGCTCATCGGCGAGTTGGCGATGGGGAGCGAGCGCTTCCGCCGCCTCTGGGCCCGCGCGGACGTGCGGGCCCGCACACACGGACGCAAGGCGTACCGGCACCCGCTGGTCGGACTGCTGGAACTGCACCAGGAGAACTTCGCGCTGCCTGACGAGTCAGGCATGGAACTGCTGGTTCTGTCGGCGGCCCACGGCAGCCCGGCCGAGGACGGGCTGCGCCTGCTCGCGGGATTGGGCGCGGATGGCGCCGACGCGTATCGCACGGCGGAACCTCAGGTCCTGGAGTAGCTCGACGCTTCGCGCCGCGAGTATTCCGTTGATGGGTCGAACCGTCGCGGTTACAGTGCCTTGGGTGACGAGCCCTGAGTCGGACAGAGCCCGGCCGCCGGTCGTTCGGCGGCGAGTAGGGCTGCTCTGACCTGTAGCCGACCGGTTCTCGGTCGACTTGCTTTCGGCGACCGGACAAGCGCTGCCGCGTGTCCGGGGTCCGCTTCGACGCTCACCACAGTTCACGGTTGACGTACGTCGACGCCCGCGCGCGGATGTCCATGCCCGCGTAGCTCAGCGCCGGAGTCGACCCTTGCCTCTGTTTGTTTACGTCCTCAGCCTTGCCGTTTTCGCGCAGGGCACCTCGGAGTTCATGCTGGCCGGACTCGTGCCCGGCATCGCCGACGACATGTCTGTGTCGGTCGGGGCCGCCGCGAGCCTGACATCCGCGTACGCGGTCGGGATGATCGTCGGCGCGCCGGTCATGGCCGCGCTGAGTGCGCGGTGGCCGCGTCGGCGGGCGCTGGCGGGATTCCTCGTCGCGTTCGTTGTCGTCCATGTGATCGGCGCGGTCACGGCGAGTTTCCCGGTCCTGTTCGCGACGCGCGTCGTCGCGGCCGTCGCGAACGCCGGTTTTCTCGCGGTCGCGATGTCGGTGGCGACAGCGTTGGTGGCCCCGACGAAGCAACCGCGAGCCACGGCAACGTTGTTGGCGGGAGTGACCCTGTCGTGCCTCGCCGGGGTGCCTGCGGGCGCGTTGCTCGGTGACTGGTCCGGGTGGCGATCGGCGTTCTGGGCGGTCGCCGTGCTGTGCCTGCCCGCACTCGGGCTCGTCTTCCGATCGGCACCCGCCGAGGCCGCGCGACGTGAGCACGAGATCTCGATCAGGCGCGAAGCGCGGGAACTCCGCTCGCGTGAGGTGCAGTTGGCGATGCTGCTCGCTGCGCTCGTGAACGCGGCGACGTTCGGGACGTTCGCCTACCTCGCCGTGATCGCGACGGACGTCGCGCATTTGTCGGACAGGGTGGTCCCCGGGTTGCTGGCTGTTTTCGGTGTGGGCGCGTTCGTCGGTGTCACGACAGCCGGGCGTGTCGGTGACGGGCAGTTGCGGCGGGGACTGATCGTCGGGTTTTGCGCGCTGCCTGCGGGATGGGCGGTGCTGGCGGTGTCCAGTGGGCACGCGGTGTGGTTGTTCGCGATGGCGGTTGTGCAGGGCGCGCTGTCGTTCGGGGTCGGCTCGTCGCTCGTCAATCGCGTCATGGTCGTGGCGGCCGAAGCGCCGTCTCTGAGCGGCGCGTTCGCGACGGTCGCGCTGAACTCGGGGGCGTTCTTCGGCCCGATCCTGGCCGGAGCCGTGACGGAGGCGACGAACAACTACTCACATGCCGCGTGGACCAGCGCGGCGCTGGCCGCAACAGCGGTTGCTGCCTTGGTCGTTGGCCTTGGGATGCGGTCCTTGCGGTGGTGAGGCCGACGCTGCCTTGAGGCCGGACCGCCGTGATTCGCAGAGCCGAAGGCACGGCGTTGGCGGTTGCGGCGGGGATGGCAGTGGCAGTGGTCGTCAGCGAATGTCGTGGTCGGGATGGGTCCGGTCGTACGCGTGCCGTGCTTCGGCGATGACGGCTCGGTGGGCGAGGGACCAGTCGGCGAGTGCCTTGACCAGGTGGGTCAGGCCGGCCCCGGTCTGGGTCAGGCGGTAGTCGACCTGGGCCGGAACGGTCGGGTACACGGTGCGCAGGACAAGCCCGTCGCGTTCGAGTCTCCTGACGGTGAGGGTGAGCATGCGCTGAGAGATGCCGTCGACGGCGCGTTGCAGTTCGCGGAACCGGCGTGGTCCGCTCGCAAGTTCGACGATCACGAGCACCGACCACTTGTCCCCGATGCGGTCCAGGACGTCGCGGATGCCGCAGTCGGGGTGATCCTCGCGTCCGCAGGGTTCGAGGTCGGCGGGGGTGGTGGTTACCGCGGTGTGCGTGGGTGACATCGAAATACCTTCTTGTGGCCGGTGGGCGTGCGGTCAAGGATCAAGCGTAGTTACCGATGGGAACCACGGCGGAAGGCTGCGATAAACATGATCTTGGTGACCGGAGCGAACGGGAACCTCGGTTCGGCCACTCTTGCCGCGCTGCGGTCTCGCGGAATCTTTGCGGCGGGCGGCAGCCGTACGCCGGACGAAGGGATGCGGCGTCTCGATTTCGACGACCACGGAAGCCTTGACCTTGCGGGTGTGTCGACACTGGTGCTGATCTCCGCCGGTTATGCGGAGGACGACCAGGTCGTGGGGCGGCATGCGGCGGTCCTGGACGCCGCGGTCCGCGATGGCGTGCACCACGTCGTCTACACGAGTCTGACGGGCGCCGGCGACCATCTCGGTTTCGCGCTCGCGCACCGAGCGACCGAACGCCTGCTGCGGACAAGCGGGTTGGCGTGGACGATCCTGCGCAACGGCCTGTACGCCGAACTCTTCGGCAGCCTCCTGATGTGGGCCGACGATGCTGTCGAGTCCGCGTTCGGCACCGGCGCGCTGGCAGCGGTCGCTCGGCAGGATCTTGCTGATGCCGCAGCGATCGTTGCGGCGAATCCGGTACGGCACGGTGGGCGCGTCTACGAGCTCGTCGGCACGCCGATCACGGCGGGACAGGTGGCCGATCAACTCGCGGTCCGGCACCGCACGATCGGGTTGGGCGAGTACCGGCGCAGGTTGCTCGACGAAACAGCGGGCCTGCTGCCGTTCCAGCCACCGATGCTCGCCTCGATCGCGACGGGTATTCGTCACGGATTCCTGGATGGGGCCTGCCCTGACCTTGCGGACCTTCTTGGCCGCCCGGTTCGGGACCCACTGCCGACGGCGGTCGCGGCGGCGTTTGCTACGCGACTGGAAGCGGGCGCTTGGAGGTACGAGCGGTGAAGGTGGCCCAGGCGGTGGGGGTGAGGGTGAGGGGGGTGATGCGGGTGTCTTTGGAGTCGCGGACGCGGATCGTTTCGGGGCGGACGGCGATCTCGACGCAGTTGTCGCCGCCGCCTCCGCTGTAGCTGCTCTTGCGCCAGTGGGATTCGCTGCTCATGGGTTGCCTCGCATCCGATCCAGGGTGTGAGTTCAGGAGTTCGAGGCCCCGGTGGTGAAGGCGGCCCAGGCGGCGGGAGTGAGGACGAGGGGGGTGATCCGTACGTCTTTGGAGTCGCGGACGTGGATGCTGTCGGGGAGCGTGCCGACCTCGATGCAGTTGTTGCCCGTGCTGCCGCTGTAGCTGCTCTTGAACCACGCCAACTTTTGGTCGCTCACAGTGCTCCTCGCATTCTTTCCAGCAGGCTCACCGTAGCTTCACTGTTGAGCGCCTGTGAACGCAACTGTGCATAACGCTGCAACAGGGCGCTCACGTCTTTCGGGTTGGAGATGATCACGCTGTATTGCTGTCCCTCGGAGTACCCGATCCAATTGTGCTGGCTGGTTTCCGACAGGTAGATCACGCCATCAGTTCCTGCGTGATCCTCTTGACGCAGGGGCATGACCTGGATCTCCACGTTTCGCCTACTGGTCTGATCCAGCAGGTGGCCGAGGACAGCCCGTGTGACCTCGATGCCTCCCACGCGCCGTTCCAGAACCGCCTGTTCGATGATGAAGCTGAACGCCGTGTTCGGCCTATCCGCCAGAAGACGTTGCCGTTCCAGCCGGGCGGCCACCTGTTGGTCGATCTGTTGCTGAGATGCCGGGGGCATCCTCCGCTCGAAGATCGCCCTGGTGTACGCCTCGGGCTGCAGCAGCCCTGGAATTACGCGGCATTCGTATGCGCAAAGCGACAACGCGTCTTCCTCGATTCCCGCCCATCGAAGGAACTCTCGGACAAGTCCCGTTTTGCGGGTGAGTGACTTCGCCGCCGCCTTCAGCACCCGCGTGGCGCTTGCTCCCAACGCGTCTTCCGAGCGTTCGGGCAGGTCGAGCGGTGGAAACCTCTTTCCCTGCTCGATCTTCGCGATATAGCCGGGCGAGTACCGCACATGTGGCGCGAAAGACTCCTGTGTCAGGCCGGCTTCGTCGCGCAGGGCCTTGAGTACCGCGCCGAACGTCTTGAGGCTGTCGGACAGTTCGTGCTGAGAGTTTGTGCCTCCCGGCTCTGATGTCATCGCGGGTCCCCTCCTGTGCGTGCCGATTGCCCCCGATGGTCACTCACGGCAACTCTAAGAGTCCATAGAGTTAACTCACCCAGTACCGCTTGTACTGGTCCGGTCCCTGCCATGGGTCTTGCCTGGTTGGGAACTCTCTGCGCCATGGCAAAGCTCCCGAAGCAACTCAGCACGTCCAACCACACGTTCGTCCAGCAGTTCTCGGCCACCGCACGCGGCGCCCGCCTCGCACGCCGTCTCGCCGCGCACCAACTCGAAGAATGGGGGCTCCCGTACGGCGTCCCCGTCTCCGACGCCGTCGCGCTCGTCGTCGCCGAGCTCGCCAACAACGCCGTTCTCCACGGACACGTTCCCGGACGGCAGTTCGAGCTCCGGCTGTCCTACGACAGCGACGAGAGCAGCATCCGTGTCGAGGTTTGCGACTCCCACCCGGGACGACCCGTGAGTCCGCCGAACGCCGGCACCGACGCCGAAGGCGGACGCGGGCTCATGCTCGTCGCCGCACTCGCAACCCGGTGGGGCGTGTGCGCGGGCGCCACCGCCGGCAAGGTCGTTTTCGCTGAAGTGGCGGTGCCAAAAAACTGTCGGTGAGCCCGAGTTCGGGACTGGCAGGCCCGATTTCCCCGATGTGATCGCCCGTACCTGGCACCCGTCGGCCGAACACGGCGTACGTTATGCGTCGTCCGCCATGATTCAGTGATGTCGCCTGGGGAGAGGACACTGAACGGTTGTAGGCGTGGCGTGGCACCCGCAGGCCACCGGGGGAAGGGGGACGCGCGTGAGCCCGACACCGCGCAAGGCGGTCATCGCGTTCGAACAGAAGGCCGTCGACCGGGCGTACGACTGCTATGAAGCCTCCCTGGCGGCGCTGACCGGGAGTTCGGCCGCCCAGGCCGCAGCCAGTGGCAAGGACAGTATCGGCGCACGCAGCACCGCCGAGGCCATGGCCGAGTCGTACGGCGGACTCGGGGACGAGGCGCTGGTCATCAGCCGCGTCGATGTCGAGGAGCGCACCGGCGACGACCTGGAGACCTGGTACATCGGGCGCCGGCTCGTCACAGACTCCGAGACCAAGGACGTCGTGGTGGTCTCCTGGACCAATCCCATGGCTGCGAAGTGGCGCAACGCGCTGCCCGACGACCCCGGAGACGTACGCCTGCGCCGACAGTTGCGCTGTGCAGGCCGCACGGTTGAGGACTACTTCGACGAGATCGCCTCGGCTGCGGAGCCCACCGAGGTGCACGACGACGACGCCCTTCCGCAGGAGGAACCGGCTGTCGACACCCCCGCGCCGGAGGATGAACCACGTCCCTTCGTGCCGTCCCCGCGCGACATCGAGCGCAAAGTGCGCAAGAAGCCCCGCCAAGTCGACGAGTTCCTGCTGCGGGAGCTTCACCGCTCCCGCAGCGGGCGCATGCGCGACATTGTCGAGACGATCCGGCGCGACCAGATGGCGCTGGTCACCGGCGCCCCCGAAGGTGTCCTGGTCGTGCAGGGCGGTCCGGGCACCGGCAAATCCGCGGTCGGCCTGCACCGTGTGACGTGGCTTGTCGACAACGGGCACTTCAAGGCCGAGGACATCTTGGTCGTCGGTCCACATCAGGGCTTCCTCGACTACGTCGGGCGCGTGCTCCCCACCCTCGGCACGCGGAACGTCACGGCAGTTCAGCTCGCGCTGCTGTGGCCCGGGGAGATCCGTGGCACGGACTCCGCGGAGGCGCGGCTCGTCAAGTCGGACGAGCGCATGGCCGCCGTTCTCGGCCGCCGCGTGGAGGCGGAGTGCCGGCCGGACGCGCTCGATGTCGTCCTCGGCGCACCGGCGCCCGGTCAGATCGAGCCGGCGTTCGTGGTCGCGGTCGGCAGCACGTCGCTGCGGCTGCCGCGTTCGGAGATGCTGGCGCTGCTGGAACGCGCGCGGGAGGGAGGCGGGGCGTACCGCACGCGCCGGGACCGGTTCCGCAATCTGCTCGTCGACCGACTTCTCAACGTGTTGGTGCAGGTCGCCCCGCGTCGTGGGCGCGGTGCGACCATGCGCCGGGACCTGGAGCGCAACCGGCAGGTCGTCGGTGTGGTCGACCGCATCTGGCCCGCGCTCAGTCCCGAAGAGGCGCTGCGGAGTCTGCTGCATTCCCCGGCCCGGCTGCGTGAGTGTGCGTCGGGAGTGCTGGGCGACGACGAACAGGCCGCGCTACACCGTACGCGCGCCAAGAGCGCTGCCGAAGAGGCTTGGACGCTGGACGACTTGGTGTGCCTGGAAGAGCTGCGGTTCCTCATCACCGGCGAACTCCCGCAGCGTTACCGTCACATCGTCGTGGACGAGGCGCAGGACCTGACGCCCATGCAGGCGCGTTCGCTTGCGCGGCGGTGCCCCACCGGGTCGATGACGGTGGTCGGCGATCTCGCCCAGGCGACCGGGCCGCACGCGTACGCGGGTTGGGAGTCTTTGGGCCGGTTGTTCGCCGACGAGAAGGCATGGCAGGTGGCGGAGCTGAACATCAGTTACCGCGTTCCGGCGCAGATCATGGACTTCGTGCGGCCACTGGCCCGGCACGTGGCGCCGGGTTCGCCGTTTCCGCTCGCGGTGCGCGGGGCCGACGGCGAGGCCGTACGCCTCGTGCCGACGACGGTCATGGAGCTGCTCGACGCGACGGTTTCCCGCGTCGTCCGTCTCGTCGGCACCGACGACCGGCGCACTCCGCGGTCGATCGCGGTCATCGTGCCCGACGGGTCCGAATGGCACGACCGGGTGCGCGAGCGGGTCGACGCGACGGACGACATCGGGTCCGCGGCTCGTGCGTCGGTTTTTGTGCTCACGGCGTCGCAGGCCAAGGGCATGGAGTTCGACCACGTGCTGGTCCTCGATCCGACACGGATCGCGGAGGGTGGACCGGCCGGGCTGCGGCAGTTGTACGTGGCCCTGACCCGCAGCACGCAGTCGTTGACCGTGTTCCACACGTTGCCGCTGCCGACGGCGCTTACGGGTGGCTCGGACGAGGACGGTTTCGGGGAAACGGCCGGTGAAGCCGAGCCGCAGCCCGACCGGCTGACCGTGGGGGACACGCTTCGGGTCAAGGTCGTCAGCCGAGGGGCGGGCGGCGTGTGGAAGGTTCAGGCCGTATCCGCCGACGTGGCCGGGCCGCTGCACCTCGTCGTGCGGCACGGCTCGGCGTCGCCCGCGGTCGGCGACGAGTTGGAGTGCTGGGTGGAGCGCGAGGAGGGACGCGGATACCGGCTCTCGGCAAGCGACTTCGGGCGCAGACCGGTCTTTGAGACGGCGGCGGCGCGCTATGCGGCGGCGCTCGGGGTTCTGGCGGAGATCGCCGAGGGCGGCTCGGATGTGCCCGCCGATGCGGCCGGGCGACTTGTGGAGCTCAAGGCACTGGCGAACGGTTGCCTGAACCGGGACCGCGCGGACTGGCTGACCGTCTGGCGGCTGCTGGGTTCGCCCGACGCGGAGCGGTTGGCGAGCCTGCGCGATCTCGCGCACAGCACGCGTGAGGCGGCCCGATGGGGACGGGCGGGCGCCGGCCTCGTCTCCGCGCCGGCGTTCGTGGCCTGGGCTGATGCCTTGGCCGAGGCCAGGCAGGTTCTTGAGCAGGGGGGAGCCGGAGGCGGTTCCTCCCTTGCCGTGGAGGCTGCGGACACAGGGGACGCCGTGGAGGCCGCGGAAACCGTCGAAACTGCGGACGCCGCCGAGCGAACGAGTGCGGAGACGGCCGAGCCTGATGCGGGAGGCGACGTGTACGGCTCGGCGGCGGAGGGCGGCAGCGTACCCGGACAACGATCACATGAGGAGAACGAACTGAACCCCGCCGACTCCGTACGCGACGAGCCCGCAACCGGTCCCGTCGCCACCGCGCGTCGTGCCGCGCCGAGCGACGCGTTCATGGACGCGCTGACGTCGGCCGCGGTTGCCGACCGGCAGGCGAACACGCACGAGGCGGTACGGCATGCGTTGAAGGCCGCCCTGTATTGGGCGGGGCTGGAACCCACCGACTCGCCGGTTGCGGATGTCGTCCGGGAAGGTCCGGACGGCGTCGTCCTCTACGAAGTCCTCGGCGCCGGGGCGACGGCTTACGCGGACCTTCGCGCGGGCGCGACGCGGCTCCAGGAGGTCGACCACACTCTGCCGCGCCCCGCCGACCGCCGGTATCTGGTGTTGGCCGAGCCACCCGCCGAGGACTGGACAACGGAAACCCTGCGGAACGTGTTCGGTGTCCGCCTGCTGTGGTGGACCGACAGCGGTTGGGGCGGCGAGGACATCGCCCGGGCGCTGGGCTCGTCGCCGCAGGCTTCCGAGGCCGGTGAGATTGAGGAACTCCCCGCTTCCTGAGGTCCGTTCACCGTGACAGCGTGTTGCGCAGGCGTTTCGGAAGATCACGAAGGGCGGCACATCGATGGCATGACGGTCCGCGGTCGAACGACCCGAGCCGGGTTTCCGTACCTGGAACCGGTGGGCGTCACGGCCCGGCCACCGATGCGGCGACCGAGAAGGACACGGAGTCACCAGCAGGTGAACGTCCCAGGGCGGGGTCCCCTCGGCGAGAGCGCACAGCTTATCCTCGCTGTGCCGCCGCGCACAGGCTCCGGATGACGTCGGACCTCCGCCTGTCGGCGGTCTCCGGTCAGCCGGAAGCAGGGCGTCCGACTGATGGACCGGATCCGATGCTCAAGGGGAGCGTGCATGTCGATTCCGAACGGCGGTGGATACCCGGCCGGCCCCCCGAACGTGCCGGGCCCGCCCGGCAGCTGGCAGACGCCCCCGCCCGGTGGCCCCTTGCCGCCGGGAATGCCGCCGGGAGGCCCGCCGAGCGGAAGCTGGCCGCCCTCGGGCGGTTACCCGTACGGACCTCCTCCTCCGCCGGGCGGGGGCCGCCGCAACGCGATCATCGCCGCCGTGATCGGCGCCGTCGTGGTGATCGCCGGGATCATCGTCGCGGTCGTCCTCATCACCCAGGGGGACGACGACAGCGGCAAGGTCGCGGACCCGACCGAGAGTGCGACCGGCACCGCGTCCAAGAGTTCGTCGGCGTCGCCGTCCGCATCGTCGTCCACGTCACCGTCGACCTCGCCTTCGAACTCCCCGACCACCCGGCGGCCCACCGCCTCCGCGCCCGATCCCCGGACTGTCCTCGCCAACCTGAACGTCGACGACTGCATCGACATGCCCGCGGCGGCCTTCGTCACGGAACCAATCCACCCCGTCTCGTGCAGCGGCCCGGACGCGCGCTGGAGGATCGTCGACATCTTCCAGGGCACCGACGTCAACGCATGCGGGACGCTGCCGCCGGACCGCGCCGCCGTCGGCCACCTCCAGGAGTTCACCGCGAACGGCCGCGTGGCGTGCCTCGGCTTCACCCGCAACACGACCCTGGAGGACCTCAAGGGCCTCGCGGGCAGCGCAGCCGCGAACATGACACAGCAGCAATTCGACGATCTGCGGCAGGGGTTCGTCGACCGCGGTTACCGGCTCGAATAACGGATACGGTTCGGCTCAGATGAGCGTCGTACGAGCGGTGTCCACAAGGTGCAACGAGTTGGTTCGGGACGCGATCGCCTCCAACACCGCCCGGGTGTGGCCGCCCTTGGCCGCGGCGTACTCGTCCTCGGTCAGCGCGGCGACCTGGAGGAACGCGACCTGACCGTGTGCGGTGTCGATGATGCCCAGGTCCGGATCGACCGCGAACGCCAGTGCGGCCAGCTCTGTCTCAGTGTCCACGCCGAAGGTTCCCGGCGCGACGTGGATCGTGTGACCAGGCGCGAACGGGCGGTTGTCGACGACGTACGAGGCAAGGCGTTGCAGCATCACCGCAGCCCACATCGGCACTTCGTCGTTGTCGTCGCGGCGGGCGACACGCAGGCTGAACTCGAAGCCGAACCCGGAGATTTCCGGATCATCGGTCTCCTTCTCGTACAGCTCCGACATGCCGTAGCCGACGAAATGCCAGTGCGGCGCCGGATGGTCGCGACGGTAAACGGATATCCCGTCGAGCGGATCAGGCCCACCGAGCGCGTACGGCACCTCGGTGGCGAGGTGCCCGAACGGCTCACCCGGTCCGTACACCCGCTCCAGCGCCGCGTCGATGGCCTCCCAGCCCGGCGCTTGCTCGTCGGTGTCCGTCATGCTCACCAGCCCTCCTCAAAACAGCGAAACCGCCCGCGAATCGCGCCCGGCCGGTGCCCCGCCAAGCGCACGGGCCACCCTACGGACGGATCCCCATTGCCACTTCGGCCCTTATCCATCGAGCGTCGACCACGACCGACGCGGACACGCCGGGAAGACGAACCGCATGGCGCGACGCGCACAGTCGAAGCAGCCCGCATCGAACAGGACGGCTGTCATCGAAAGTCCTCGGGCGACGAGAGCCAGGCGCATGGAGAAAGCCAGAGCCAAGTAGCCACCTGGAACGCCGGGGACGGGTCAGGCCTGGATGCCACCGCCCAAGGGCCTACCAATAATCCAGCTTCTCCCAGCCCTGCACGTCCATGTCCACGTGCCTATCTGCCGCGAAACCACCGACGAAAGCCCGCACTTCGTCCCGATCCTCGACGACGCGGCGGAAGTGCCGGTCCTGCGAACCGTCGCGGAACTCCAACGAGAATTCGCCTGCCCCGACCCCCGCGTCGGGTCCCAGCCCGACTTGGACGTACCTCTGGTCCGCTTCCGTCAGGATCAGGAACCAGTTCCGGGCCGAGATGCGACGTACCGCCGCATTCACCACTTCCGGCTCGGGATCCGCGACGGAAAGTCCTTCGCAAGGTTTCAGCAACAATCCCCGAGGGTCACGCAGCGACGGCGGCACATGGAGAACCCCGACTTGGGGATCGAAGCACACCAAGTCATGCCGGCTTGCGAGTTCGAGGACCTGCCGCGCCACGTCGTTCGCCCGCCCCCAGGAGATCGGCATGATCACATGCCGGTCCGAGACGTCCGGCGGCGCGGTCCACGGCCCGGCGTCCGCGGGCGGTTCGGAGTGCAGTGCCGTGAGATCGGCGAGGAATTGCCGTACGTCACCCGCTTCCAGAACCGACAAGTCCTGGTCGACACACAACCGGTTGTATTTTTTCGCAGCCTGCGCGGAGGAAATCCGCTGACTTTCGAACCACACACCGAGGTCAAAGCTCATCCGCACGTCCAGTCCATATACCCATGGTGATCAGGAAAGTCTGACACGGCAGGCGCAGCACCACATGGCGGCGCAAAGCGGATATACCGTGGAGCGGATAGGCCTGGCCCGGATCGTACGGTATTTGGGTGACCGGGAGCCCGAATTCGCCACATGCGGGCGACGTCGACGCCAGGGCAAGGGGGGCATGAGTGGATGTATGACAAGCGGGAAGAAGAAGTACAGTCCAAGGGCAACGCGGATGCGGAAATCGGCGCGACGCCTTTGAACTTCTCGGGCCCGGAGGAAGCTTCTGCCCACACGGACAAAGGAATCGCCGGATCCGACAAAACCACGAACGGCATACCCCGGCCCGTTGTTGCGATCTATGGTCCGCAGTCGGTCACGGAACACGACCCTGTTTACCAAGATGCGTTCTGGTTCGGCGTCATGATGGCTGACTGGGGTTGGGCGGGGCGCACGGCCGGCGGCCTCGGCGTCGATGAGGCCTTCCGCCGCGGCATACAGCACGCGGATGGTGTCTCGTACGAAGTCGGCGGCGGCCGGCAGAGGGAGAACCGAAACGAGACATTGCAGAATGGTGTCCGCGCGATTGTCGTCATCGAAGGCGGTCGGAGCGGTCCGAAACTTGATGACTTCCTTCCGGTCATCAAAACCGGGAAGGTTCCGGTGGTTTTCGTGTCCGGCGTCTTCCGGTCGAGCGCGGAGCGGCCACTTCGGCAAATGGTTGCGACAGGAGACCTCAACAAGAGAATATTCGGAACGGTGAAGTTCGCGCATTTCCTGGAGGAGGCGGCGAGCTGTGTCTTGAAGGTGGACGCCAAACTCATGGCAGAGCGCCGGCGCGCGGCTGAAGGATCTCCTGAAGTGGTTCCACATCATGACATGGGCGCCCACGCACGTAATGTGCGCACAGTGAAAACAACTGATGTGCTCTCGGGCCCACCTGAGACCAACCCTCACCGTACATCCTCAACCGGTCGGATTTCTCGACTGTCGGAGGGAGCGCCGACAACCGAGCGTGGGCGTGAGGGGCCGGAAAAAGCCTTGTGATCCGGAAAAGCCTCGTCACCCGGGTGAGCAACGATTTCGCGTTGTGGGCCAGAGGCCGGCGGTGGCCCCCGTCCCGCAGCTCCGGAGGACGGGGGCCACTGTGCTTGCGCCGAGAGGGGCTGCGGCGCAAGCGTTCTCTGCCGGGCCGTCGACAAGCCCTTGGTCAGGCCGGCTTTGTCGTGGGCTTCGGTACGTAGGGGAATTCCGGGCGGCAGGGGCCGGCGGCGGTGGCGTCGAGGCCCAGGGAGACCGGGGTGCCGAGGACGAGTTCGAACATCACTTCGGGGGTGTTCGTCGTCAGGCCACGCCCGTTGCGGCGGGCCGTGGCGAAGTGGGCTTCCGTGCCCACCTCGTACCACAGCACGTCGGGGAACAACGTGTCCCGCAGGGCCTCCGCGTGGGCCTTGGGGTCCGGGATGGTGCCCATCGCGGTGACCACGGCGGTGGTGTCGCGTACGACGACGTCGCCGTAGCGCTCGCGGTCCTCGCGCGGCTGGGTCGCGTTGAAGTCGACGTCCCGTTCGGCGTCTTCCAGCGCGAAGAGTGTGTTGACGAGCGGTTGCGCGCAGCGGTTGATCTGGCGCCGGCCGCCCGCGTCGGTCGGCAGGACGGTCGCGGCCCAGAAGCCGATCAGGGGCGCGGGCATCACCGTGTCGGCGATTTCCAGCACGATGGCGTTGACATCGGTGCCGGCGAAGATGTTCGTGGCGTCTGCAGGGTCGAAGTCCTCCAACCGCACGGGGCGTCCCTCGGCTATCGCGGTGCGCACGGCGGTCACGACCGTGCCCTCGATCCAGAAGGGGTCGGCAGCCGTGCCGACCCACGCGCGGATCCCGTCGCCGGTCGCAATCGCCGTGGGGTCGCCGCCCGTGGGGTCGGTCGTACCGTCCAGCAGCGGTTCGCCGCGCCCGCGAGCGGGTCCGTTGCCGCGTCACCGTCGATACGGCTCAGGTGCCAGGCCTGTCGTCCGTCCGAGCCGGTCTCGCCGAAGGTGAAGCGGTACGTGATGTTCTCGACCGCGTCGCCGTCCGTGTCGATCTTGAGCTCGTAGCCGCCCTCCGGGTGGAAGCCGCCCGGACCCGAGACAGGGTTGACGTCGACGACGAAGGCCGTGCCCATTGTCCCTCGGAACACATAGGCGTCGCTGATGTCCAACCGGGGGTCCTGTCGGGCCAGTTCGGAATCGAGGTGATGTGACACCGACGTCCTCGCAAGAGGTTTGAATGACTGGGATGCGGAGCGGCTCCGCGGTCGACGTTATGCGTGGCCCAGTCGCCGTCGGCAGGTTCAGCTTGCCCTGTCAGTCCGCCGGGGAGGTTGCAGATCCGTCGGCTGCTGCCCGCCTGTTTCTGCTGCGGCGGCGAGTTCGAGGGACCGCGTCGCGAGCCAGAGGTCGTGGCGTGCGGACGGGGTGTGCAACAGCGAGCGTTCCAGGGCGGTTTCGAGCCGCGTCAGCCGCTTTCGCGTGCCGGTCACGGAGATCCCCAGTGCCCGGGCGGTGGCGCTGAGCCGCGCGTCGGCCTCCAGCCAGGTGAGCAGCGTGCGGGAGCCCCAGGGGAAGGCGTCGACGCGGGCAAGTTGCGTACGAGCCCATTCCGCGACCGCCGGCCCTGCCAGCACATCGTCCAGCGTGGGGTGGACAAACGATTTGCCACTCGGTGCGGAACCGACGCCGGTCGAATCGGCTGACGGCCGCGCCCCTGCCGCATGGGTGCGTGGAAGCGCGTGGACGCGCAGTGCCAGGGACAGGGCGGCCTGGTGGGGAACGTGGTCGAGGTCGAGGCCGAGGATCTCCTCGACGCGGCGGAGCCGGGCCGAGACTGTGTTGCGGTGCAGCCGCAAATAGCGCGTGACGCCGCTGCAGAAGGCAAGCCACCCGCGGACAGTCGTGACAAGTTCGTCCTGCCCGGGATCCTGGGCACGTTTGGGGACGTAGCCCAACAGCGGATCGAGGAGCCGTCGTGCCCAGATCGCACCGGACGGGCCCACCAGCGCGGCGAGTTCGGTGGTGGGGCTGAAGCTGCCCAGGCGGTCGGGATTTTCGCGAGCCACGGGCAGGACATGGAACGCCTGTTCGTATCCCGCGGCGGTGTCGCGCAGCGCGACGACGTCGCTCACGGCGACGACGATGCCCGGGATCGCGCGCGTGGTCGAACGCGCGAAGTCGCCGGTGCCGGTGTCGGCGGGGACGACCGCGACCAGGTGCTGGTCGTACACCGGGCAGCGCACGACCCAGGCTTGGCCGCCGGTTGCCTCGGAGTACAAGGCGGCGACGCGATCGCGTGCGGGCGCGGCGCATTCGACGACGTGGACGCGCGCGGAGTCCGGCAGCGGGGGGCCCAACGCGCCCGCGACCTGGCGGGCCGTCGCGACCTCTCCGAACATGAGCAGATGGAGTACGGACTCCCGGATACGGCTGTCGGCCGCCTGCACGTGGCGGGCGGCTTGTCCGGCCTCGGCCATGGCAACCGCGATCGCCATCAACGGGACGGCGTCGGCGAGGAGTTGCGTCATGCCCTCGGGCAACGGCCGGGCACCGACGGCGGCAAGGACTCTGCGTGTCGGGGTGACCGGCGCATCCCCCGAGACGGGGACCGACATCAGGACACCGGTACGGTCGCCCACATCGAGGACGGCCGAACTACGCCCCTGCGCCAGCATTTCCGCCACATCGGCCTCGCGCAGCACGTCGCTCGGCGCGGTGGCTCCCGCCGACTGGTCGGCCCCCCGGCCCTGGCGTACGACGCCGTGCTGGTCCAGCAGCGCGATCCAACAACCGGTGCGCTCCGCGAGCCAGCGTACGAGTGCTTGTTCGGCTCCGGTCCGAGTCGCGAGCCGGTGCATGTGACGCAGGTCGTGTCCGCGTTGCAGGGCCGAGGACAAGTCTGCGGGCAGGGTGGCGGAGGACTCGCGGGGCACCCCTGGCATCGACCTTTGGCCCGTCATCGGGACCGCCCTGCCCGTGGCTTCTTCGCGTTCGTCCACCATGGCCTCAGCTCCCGTCGGGCCGGGACGTGCGCCGGGAGCGTGGCATGCCGGGCCGCCGACCGTATCCACATCGCGTTGTCACGTGCTGCGTCGATGCCGCCTGGCGCGATGCGCACGCCTGCGTGAGGCCCTGAGCATACGCAAGTCGACTGGTTGGAAGCAGCGGAAAACCCCTCAAACGCAGCGTTGTTCGTGTGTGCGACGCTGCGGGGGCCGCGCCGGCGACAAGTGGGAAGAGATCCGCGCCACGTCCCGTCGTAATCCGGATACACTGTTCATTGCGCATTCATCATGCGTGGCGCACCCGGCTTTCGTTTCGGTGAATTACCCCGAACTGCGTTCATGGGAAGTGCCGGGAATCAAGGTGTGTTTCCCTCACATTTGAGCCGATCGTCGGCAGCAGACTCGTGCGAGTCATTCCCACGCGGGAGGCCCCTCTTTGGCATGCGTCCTCTTCGTATCTCGGACGTGTACCGGCCCGTCGCTGCGGACTCCCCCCGAACTCCCCGTAATCCGAAGGGACTTGCGCGCATGAACAACCGCGCTCTCCATGCGGCGGCGTCCGCTGTCAAACGCCGCCGCAGTAAGAGTCTGTCCGTCTGCGCCGCCGTCGTCAGTTCGCTGGTCGTCCTGACCGCCTGTGGCGGGGACTCCGACGGCCTCGGCGACGCGGCCAACGGCAAAATTCCGGAGCTGGGAGGGGACGCGAGTGGACCGAGCCTGCCCGGCTCGGGCTCCGTGCCCACCCTTCCCAAACCCACCCTCCCGCCCAAACCCGGGTCCACCCCCGGAAAGTGGGAGGGGATGCAGTCGCAGATCAAGGACTTCCCGCACCAGGCCCCGCCGCTGGCCCGGCTCAACGTCGCCGACTGCCGCTCCTACACCGCGGCGCTTGCCGACTACGGCAACCATCCGTCGGGCGGCATGATCGAGAGCAAGGGGACGGTCGAGTTCCCGGGCGCGAACGACTGCACCGGCTGGCGCACCGGTGACGAGGACAGCATCCGCGACATCAAAGCGGGGCACATGGAATACCAAATCGGCTACAACTGCAGCCCCGTATACGAAAACCTCGACCAGATCGGCGACAGGCTGACCGATTACCAGAAGAACGTCAGCGAGGCCAAGCCGGGCACCACCTACAGCCCCCTGTATCGGCTGCCGGAGTTCGACAAGGGCTTCGCCTTCTCCGTGCACCGCGACGGCACCAATGGCTCCTCGGGTGTGACGGCAACCTTCCTCACCGACCAGGGCCTGTGCCAGGTGGGCTTCACCGCGAAGCGCTGGGCACCCAACGACAACGGCAAGGGCCTGAAGTACGTCGGGCTCGACGAGGCCGAGACGTTCAAGGAGTTCGGCCTCATCGTGAACGCCATGCTCGGCGGGTGAGAAAGGAGGCCGGGCGATCGCTGACGACCGCCGCACCGTTTCGTGCGGCCGACGCGTCGCCCGGTGACAGCGGTACGCGACAGACCTGTCGGAAGATCTGTGCCTCCTGGCCGATCCGTTGCCGTCGCCCGTGCGGTCGGCCGCACGGGTCGGCCGTACGGGGTCGGCCGCGGAACACCCACACCCGCGTTGTGAGATCGAGAACGATCTTGTACACGACGCGGGTTATGTTTGCCGCACTCACGGCCCACCGTACGGTCAAGGGTGCTCGGCACGTGGGCGCCGAACTCGAACCCGGCGTAACACCAGGCGAGTTCGCCCGCGTCCCGTTCGCGTACAGTGGCGCGGACCATGCCCCTCCGTAGCCCCGTGCCCATCCTCTCAAGCGCCCCTCGGAATGCAGTTTCAGTGTTGTCCGTAAGAGATCCGTGCCATGTCCCGGCGTATTATGGATATACTCTTGAGCACATTGCGAAGCGCATCCCTGTGGTGTTCGGCAGGGCGCTTCATCGGGCTCATGTGAATGCCGGGAAATCAAGATGAATTCCCCTCACATTCGAGCCGATCGCCGGTACCAGACTCGTGCGGGTCATTCCCTTACGAGAGGTGTCCTTTTCTTATGCGTCCCCTGCATGTCCCGAGGAAATCCGCACGCCTGGTCACCGTCGCGGCGGCCTCCTGCGCCACGGCGATGCTCGCGCTGACCGGCTGTGGCGGCGACGATGACAAGGGCGGGCCGGCGATTCCGCCGCCGTCCATGCCGGCGATGCCGTCTCTGAAACCCCTGACGCTGCCGCCCCTCACCATAGAAACGAGCGGCTCGTCGAAACCGTCGACCGGCGGCACCGCCGCCGGAGCGCCCACCGCCCCGAAGCCCAGCGCCGGCAGCACCAAACTGGGACCGGGCGACTTGACGACGGTGGGTGTCTGTCTGGGCAAGTCCGCCTCGGGCAGCCTCATCAAGGCGTCCTGTACGGAGGAGCACGTGGGGGAGGTCGCGGCGATCTTCACGCTGCCGGAGTCGATGAACCCGTCGACCGCGACGTACAAGGAAGACATCCGCGCGAAGTGCCAGGAGTTGCTGCTTCCGATCCTCAACCGCCAGCCGAACGCGGGCGATCTCGCGCCCCTGCCGAGCGGCCCGACCGAGAAGTCCTGGGCCGAGGACAAGGACCGCACCCTGTCATGCATCGTCACCACGAAGGGCAACGTGAAGCTCAACGCCCCGCTGGTGAAGTAGACGACACGCCACGGAAGTCGCCCGGGCGATCGCCAAGCACGGCGACTCGCCCCGGGCTGTGCCGTGCCGCCGCCCCAGCAGGTGGGTGGTCGAGTGGACGGCCGACCGGGCGCCGCCGTATGGCCCGAGGCCCCAACGGCTGATCCAGCACTCGGAAGTCACGATCCGCCCGCCCGTGACCAGCGCCGTGGTCCGCCGACCCGCAGCTCGTTCCCCACCGAGACTCGAAGCACGCCCTGCCCACACCCCGGGCGTAGGGCTCAACCTCCACTCGGAATGCACGGCCGGCGTTCTCCGTAAAAGATCGGTGCCATGTCTCGGCGTATTGTGGATATACTCTTGGTCACATTGCGAAGCGCATCCCGACGGTGTTCGATAGGGCGCTTCGTCGGGCTCATGTGAATGCCGGGAAATCAAGATGAATTCCCCTCACATTCGAGCCGATCGCCGGTACCAGACTCGTGCGGGTCATTCCCCCACGAGAGGTTCCCGTTCCTTATGCGTCCCCAGCGTTCCCCGAGGAAATCCGCACGCCTGGTCACCGTTGCGGCGGCCTCCTGCGCCACGGCGATGCTCGCGTTGACCGGCTGTGGCGGCGACGACGACAAGGGCGGGCCGGCGATTCCGCCGCCGTCCATGCCGGCGATGCCGTCTCTGAAACCCCTGACACTGCCGCCCCTCACCATCGAAACGGGCGGCTCGTCGAAATCGCCGACCGGCGGCTCCGCCGCCGGTGCGCCCACCGCCCCGAAGCCGACCGGGAGTTCGAAGGCGGAGGCGAGAGAGAAATACGAAGTGGGCGACTGCGTCAACAGCTTCACGAAGGACGTTCTCACCAAGGTGCCCTGTTCGGTCGTGCACCTCGGTGAAGTGGCAGCCGTCTACACGCTGCCCGACTCGACGAACCCGTCGTCCGCGACGTACGAGAAGGACATCAGCGACAAGTGCAAGGAGCTGCTGCTCCCCATCCTCGACCGCCAACCCAACAAAGACGAGCTGGCGTACACCTCGCGCGGGCCCACGGCGACCTCCTGGGCCAACGAGAACGACCGCACCCTGGAATGCCTCATGACCGGCAAGGGCGGCAAGAAACTCAACGCCCCGCTGGCGAAGTAGGCACCGCGCCACGGTAGTCGCCCGGGCGATCGCGACTCCGGGCGGTTTCCACCACGACCGCAGGTTTCGTGTGGTCCGAGTCGACGCCGCGCACAGCGCACGTGGACCGCTCGGAGCCCGCGCGGCGATGGCCCAGCGCCGCGGGGCCGACCTCGTCGTCCGACGGCACCCCGCAGCAACCCCTTGCGGACACCGACTCCCGTGCGCACGAAAGGAAATGCGCGTGAACTCCCAAATCGTCCCCCGGAATTCCGCCGCCAAGCGGTACGGGAGGCGCCGGTCGCTGTCCGCCGCCGCGCTGTGCTCGCTCCTCGTCCTGACCGCCTGCGGTGGGGACTCCGACGATCCGACCCGACCCCCCGGCGGCGAGCCCGGAGTCGGCGACTCGCCCGGAGGCAAAGCAGGCTCCGCGAGCGGCCCCGCTCAGCCGGGAGGAGCAGGCACAAACGCAAAACCGAGTTCCTCGCCCGGACTGTGGGAGACGTTGGAATTCGAGGACTTCCCCCACCCGGCGATGCCCCTCAGCCGAGTCGCCACCGCAAAGTGCTCCTCCTACACCAGCGCGCTGGCCGACTACGGCAAACCCGGTATGGTGACCAAGCCCGTCCCCGCGTACGGGCCGACGAACGCCTGCGTCGGCTGGCGCACCGAAAGGGTCCCCGTCAAGGACCTCAAGGCGGGCCAGGCCGAGTACGAAATCACCTTTAACTGCCAGCCGGTGTACACGAACATCGACCAGATGCAGGACCGCTTGTCCGCTCACCTGAAGCAAAAGAACGAGGCGCAGCCCACAGCCACATACAGCCCCTTCTACAAGCTCCCTGAGTTCCAGAAGGGCTACGTCTTCAGCGTCGTCCGCGACGGCATGGTGGGCTCGTCGAGCGTGACGGCAACGTACATCTCGGACGAGGGCCTGTGCTCGGCCAACTTCACCGTGAATCGCTGGACGGCCAACGCTAACGGCAAAGGCCTCAGGTTGGCCGGCCTCGACGAGGCCGAGACTTTCAAGGAGTTCAACCTGATCCTCAACGAGATGACCAGCGGCTGAGCGGCGGGGACGGCGGAGCCGGAACTTTTGGTTGTTTTCCGCCATACCCCCGGGCGTGGTGCAGCAGGCCGTATTACAGCTCCTTGTCGCTGGTGACAGCCATGCGCAACTTTTCGTGGGTGCGAGTCACGTGCCCGAGCGGGGCCTGCGGATATTTGGTGCGCAAGTCATGGAGCATGAACGAGCTCCGGGCATAGCTGCCTCGCAAGGCGGCGTCAAGCATGGTGCGGACGAGATCGTCCGCTCTTTTTTCCCGAGGTCCCTTCGCATATCGTTTCAGGTTGTCGAGAGCCTTCAGAGCTTTGGGCGCCCCCAGGAGCCGGGGCCCCGTGGAATTCGCGATCACGGCGATATGAGCCTTTGTCCGCCGCCGCTCGTCCCGTTCCTGTCCAGCCTCGAAGGCTTTTTTCGTGCGGAGTCCGTTCCGGGCCATTTTCAATCTGGCGTTGAGTTCCACATACGTGGCATCGGCGCGAAGCTTGTTGAGCTGATTGCGCTTCTCCCAAAAGTTTTCATACTTCTGCTGCAGTGACTGGACGGCGCTCCCGACCACGGGCATAGTTGCATCCTTTCTCCGCCGTCTGCGGCCTTGCCATCAGTGGCGACTCGGATCAGAATCGCCCGGCGGGCGTGTCGGGCGAAGCAGGTTTCGTAGCAAGACCTTACTGGAGAGAGAAGGCGCAGGGATCGTGGCGGCAAGCATTTTTCTCCGGCATGCCGAGTGGTATCCGATATGCGACAACCGTGCATATGGCGGGAGTCGGATAGATCGCGCGCGCACGAGGGCATTAGCCTGAGTTTCCGAGAGTCGAACAGGCCGGCCGGATGCGGGGGATTCTGCGGGCAGGCGGTGGAGTTGTGAGGTGCAATCATATCTTCTGGCGGATGAAGTCGAGAAATATGAGAAGGCGTACAAGCAGCCTCTCGTTGAAATGATCAGTTATGCGCTGTGGATCACGGTCTTCATCTGCGCTCTCGGACTCATCATCGCCGCGGCAAAAATCGTCGTCGGATACTTGGAAGGTAATCCGCGGCGCGAGGTGTTCGGTGTTTTCTGGGTCATGGCGGGATGCCTTCTCGCCACCTCGGCGACCAGCATCGCCACGGAACTTCTCTTCTGATCCTCTTTATGATCCGCAGAGGCATGCGGCCTCTTGCACCGCTGAAAGCACCACCGGGGGAGGAATGAACCGGCAGCAGGAGCCACTCGAAAAAAACCCCTGGGTTCCGGAACCGGTGGCGGCAGCCCCTGTCGCCCAGGAGGTGCGACGACCGTCATATGTCCGCGTTGGGCCGGCTGCACCGCACCCCGGCCTCACCCCGCCCAGTCACGGTGGCTTGCCGTTGTGGACTCCGAATGAGCTGCCTTCGGCGCCGTGGTGGTGGGTGGGGTGCCATGGCGGAGCGGGCACGACGACGATCAGCCAGGCGGTGGGCGTCGGCGCCGACTCCGGTATCCGGGCCTGGCCCGTTCGGCCGGACAGCGGCATGACCTATGTGATTCTCGTGGCCCGCACACATGTGCGCGGCTTGACCGCGGCTCAGACAGCCGCCCGGCAATGGGCGTCCGGGCACGCGAACGGTGTCGTGCTCCTGGGCCTGGTCGCAGTCGCGGATGCACCCGGGCGACTTCCCAAAGACCTACGTGAGTCGCTGCGGTTCGTGGCCGGTGGTGTTCCCCGACTATGGCGGATTCCATGGGTCGAAGCCTGGCGATCCGCGGGCCCGGGGCACGGCGGCGCCCCAATCAGGGAGACAGCCCGTCTTGCGACCGATCTGTCGCATCTGGTTTCAGCAAAACAGGAGACACGATGAAGGCAGAATTCCTTCGCTGGTACCTCGCCAGTGGGGGCGTCGGCAACCAAGGGCCCGACGAACTCGAGGATGGGGTCCCGCGAAAGCCTCCCGGCGGCATCGGTGACGGCGTGACAAAGCTGCTGGACTGGAGCACGTGGATCGTCATGATGATCTGCGGCATCGCCGTGCTGGTGGCCGCTGCTCGAATGGCGATGGCACACAAGAGCGGCGCCGAGGGCGGCCAGCACGTGATCGGTCTGGCGTGGATCATCGCGGCGGCGATCCTCATCGGCAGTGGGGCGGCCCTGATCCGCGAGTTCGTCTGATGACCAGCCGGGGCTGGAGGCGTTGACGTTGTGGTGGCGGCGATCGCGTGAAGACGAAGACGGTCGGACCAGCGACAGCCTTTTTAGGGAAAAGGGTTTCATCGCTTCCGCCGTATTTATCGGCCTGGTGGCCTTCGCGGCGCTCTTCGGTCTGGTGGCCGACCCGCTGCCTCCAAGTTCGGTCTCTTCCGACCGGGCTCCGACAGGTGCCGGGTCTGGTTCGGGACCGCCTGACCCCACACAGGTTGGTGCAGTGTCAGGCTCGTCTCCGGCACTGGAATCCGCCGGATCGTGTGCCCCACCGGCGGCGCAGGGAACCGAACCGCCCGAATCGCAACCGCCGGACACACGTTGGCGGAGCCTGGACGGAATGCTTCTGCCCTTCTCGCCCAGCGTAGGGCCCGCCATGGTCGCCGGTGGCATCGCACGCTGCTATGCCCGAACACCGGCCGGCGCTGTTTTCGCCGCGCTGAACGGCAGTTGGCGCTACCGACACACGGCGGACTGGGGTGCCGCCGTTCAGTACCTCCTCGCTCCCGGACCTGGGCGTGACGCGTACATCCGGCAACGCACATCGACAAGTGGGCCGGACGCGCGTCCCCAATCCGTTCCCACCGGCGAAGAGATCGCCCGGCCACGTGGGTTCCGTGTGCTGGAGCACAGTCTCGAACATGCGCGGATCGGCATTGTGACAGAGCAGTTCGAGGGCGGACCGGTCATGCAAGCCGTCTGGACGGTCGTGTGGGTTGACGGGGACTGGCGAATCGAGTTGCCGACCGACGGTCAGCCGCCGTCGCGTGCCCCGACAAGCCTCGAAGGCGCCTTCGTGCCCTGGGATTCCGCGTCGATGCGCAACATCACGAACGAGTCGATCGGGTGGGCGCGATGACGTCGCCACGCTGCGGCGCACCGGCGACGCGACGAACCCCTGCGACTCGAAAGCACCGAGGAGTAGCACGGCATGGAGACACTCTCGAAAGCCCCGAGGACATACGGCAATTGGCGCAAGCCCACCTCGCCGGGCGTGCTCGGGCTCGGCATGCTCCCGACCATCGCAATGCTCTTCGGGCTCATCGTGACGATCTTCACCATGATCATCTCGATGGCGCTCGCGGTGCTGTTCGTCATTCTCATGTGCCTGGCGCTGGGGCCGTTGACCATGCGCGATCGACACGGCCGCAACGGCATGCAATGGATCTCGGCCCGGGTGGCGTGGACGATGGCTAAAGCACGAGGACAGCATCTGTACCGTTCGGGCCCGATCGGGCGTACTCCTCCCGGGACGTGTCAGCTACCCGGCCTCGCTGCGAAGACCAGGCTCCACGAGGCTGTCGATGCTTACAACCGACCGTTCGGGCTGCTGCATATCCAGTCCGTGGACGACTACACCGTCGTCCTCCAGTGCGATGCCGACGGTGCGGCGCTGGTGGATGACGATCAGGTGGACACTTGGGTGGCCTACTGGGGCCAGTGGCTCGCCAATCTCGGCAACGAGTCGGGCCTGGTCGCCGCGTCCATCACGGTGGAGACCGCGCCGGACACCGGAGAACGGCTGCGCGAGGAGATCACCGGCAACCTGCATTCCGAGGCCCCCGAGCTGGCGCGCCGTGTCCTGACCAAGGTCATGGACGACTACTCGGAGGGGGCCGCGCGCATCACGACGCGCATAGCGCTGACCTTCGAAGGGCGTGGTCGCGCCGCTCGGAAGCGCCGCACCGCGCAGGAGATGGCCACGGAGATCGGTACTCGTCTGCCCGCTCTGACATCCAGCCTGTCGATGACCGGTGCCGGTACGGCCGTGCCGTTGTCCGCGGCCCAGATCGCCGCGGCGGTTCGGGTGGCGTACGACCCGACAGTCGCCGTTCTCGTCGACAAGGCCAGGACGGAGGGCGGTTTGGGGCTGCGGTGGAACGAAGCAGGCCCGTTCGCCACTCAGGAATCCTGGAGCCATTATCGGCATGACGGTGCGTTCTCCATCACCTGGGCGATGTCGGACGCCCCCCGCGGCGAAGTCTTTGCGACGGTTCTGCACAGGCTGCTTGCCCCGCACGAGGACATCCTGCGCAAGCGGGTCACGATCTTGTACCGCCCGCATGATCCGGGGACGGCCGCCCGGCTCGTCGAACGAGACATCAAGGACGCCCGTTTCAAAGCCAGTCAGGCGAAGAGGGCCTCGGCACGCGACACCGTGGGGCTCACGTCGGCGGAGCAGACCGCGCTCGAAGAGGCGACAGGCGCCGGCCTGTTGCGGTTCGGCATGTTGGTCACCGCGACTGTGGACCACGTCGACAAGCTGGAACTCGCGGCGTCGACCGTCGAGAACTTGTCGGCCTCGGCGCGCCTTGTCCTGCGCCGTGCCTATGGAGCCCAGGCGTCGTCGTTCGCCGCGGCGCTGCCACTCGGTCTGGTACTGCCCCGCCATGTGCGGGTGCCCCAAGCCCTTCGGGAATCTATGTGAGTACCAAGAGGACACACGTGACAGGCGCGGCTGCCTGGGAGGGGCCGTCCAGCGAGGAGCGGGGTCCGGCTCCTCGCCGTCGGCGTTTCGGGTTGCCGCTCAATGCCGTTGCCGGCGAAGGCTCGGACGCACCGGCCGTGGCGCCGCGGCCCGGGCTGCGGGGCTGGGGCGGATGGGGTGCGGGGTCTGTCGGATACGTCGAACCGGTTCCAGAGTGGCGCGGCACGTCGGTGCAGGTCTGCGGGCTGTGGCCGTTCTCCGCCGGCTCCGGCACCCCCATGGCGGGCGTTCCGCTCGGCCGGTCGCTCATCGGCGGCACGACCCTGTGCTGCGACCCGATCAGTTGGTTCCAGCGTGCCAAACTCATCCTGAACCCCAGCGAGTTCGTACTCGGCAAACCAGGGCTCGGCAAGTCGACCGTGGTCCGTCGTCAGGCCCTCGGTCTGGCCGGATATGGCGTCAACCCGGTGGTCTTCGGCGACCTGAAACCGGACTACGTCGACCTGATTCGGGCGCTCGGCGGACAGGTCATCACGCTCGGGCGCGGGCGAGGATTCCTCAACGTTCTCGACCCTGGTGAAGTGATTGCCACAGCGGCGCGGCTGCCGGCAACGCAGCGCCAGGCGCTGCTGGCCGACGCGCACGGCCGCCGCCTCAACACCGTGGCCTCGCTCATCACCGTCCTGCGTCGCACCCCGCCGACCGACCGTGAAGAGACCATCCTCAACGCCGCGTTGTCGTTGTTGGACGAGCGCCATGTCGGAGTTCCGGTGCTCGCTGACTTGTTGCACCTGATTCGGGAAGCCCCGGAAGAGCTTCGTGCCGTGGCGCTGGACCGCGGAGACATCGTCAAGTACCGCGAAATCACGGAGAACCTGGAGTCGTCCCTCATTGCTCTTCTCGGGCGGGGACGACTCGGCGAGATGTTCTCCCAGCAGACGTCCGAACCCATGCGCCACGACAGGCCGGTGTGTTTCGACGTGAGCAGCATCGACGATGCCGACGGCCAGATGCAGGCAGCCGCTCTGCTCTCGTGTTGGAGCTACGGCTTCGGCACGATCTCCGCCGCGCAGGCCCTTGCGGATGCCGGACTGGAGCCACAGCGCCGTTACTTCGTGATCCTCGACGAGCTGTGGAGGGTGCTGCGCGCGGCCCGTGGCCTTGTGGACCGCGTCGATGCGCTGACGCGGCTCAACCGCCAGCGCGGTGTGGGCATGGCGATGATCACGCACACGATGTCCGACCTCCTCGCCTTGCCTGAGGAGGAGGACCGTATGAAGGCCAAGGGTTTCGTGGAGCGCGCCGGAATGGTGATCTGCGGTGGTCTGCCTGCCGCCGAGATGCCTCAGCTCAACCAGGTTGTCGCCATGACCGACGCCGAACAAAGCATGATCGAGGACTGGTCGACGCCGCCGAGCTGGGATTCGAGTACAGGCGAGGACGCACCCCCACCGGGGCTCGGGAACTTCATGGTGAAGGTGGGCGGACGCCCGGGGATTCCGGTGCATGTCGAATTGACCGAGGACGAATACGCGATCAACGACACGAACCGGCGGTGGGTCCGATGAGTAGCTGTAGGCCGACGGGACTGTTGGGTACGGAGCCGGATTACGTTCCGGTGATGTATGGCTTTACGGATGGACAAACGCTGGGCGGCATCCTGGGAGACGGGAATTGGATTGCAGGTGATGGGCGAAACGAAATGATCTGGGACGAGGCTTGCCATGGCAACCGTGTCCGGGTTCTTGAAGACCACGAGTGGCCGGAACAGGTTCGTGTTCCCGCGGAAATTATCACGACTGATATCATCCCTGGCTACCATGGCCCGGAACTGTCGACGGCCGACCTCCTGAGTATTCCTGGCATGCCCAATGTCGTTGAATGCAAAATATACTCTGAGGGGGAATGGAATCAGATCTGGGCCGACGCCGTAGCGTCGGGGAAGGAACCGTACAAATTTCTGGAAGAGCCACTCGAATGGATTCGTTACGAACTCAGCGCATTGGTCAATACATCCATTCACTGGTGGACGGAAGTCGACGACCCGCTGCGCCAAAGAACGCGTCCGGGGGTTTGTGAGGAGCCGGACGGCCTTCTTACGCAGGTCCTGTGTCCTCCTATAAACCAGTTCTGGGACGCTCGCGGCGACGTGCCGTATGAGGATCCCATCTACACCAGCATACTGGGCAGCACGCTGTTTTTGGCCGGCGTGGTGGCGGTCATTTCTTTGTTGTTCGTGGCCGGACGTATGGCGTTGCAGCGCGATGCCAGACCGGCACGCGAACTTGTGCGTGCGATGCTCATTCTTGTAGTGGTCACCGGAGCCGGTCTGGTTTTCACCAAACTGTTGATCCAGGCGAGTGACGCGTTCGGCGACTATTTCATAGTGAACTCGTTGCAGCCTGGTTCTGATGCGGATTCCGGAGGGGGCGGCCCTTGCGACATCCTTGATTATCATATAGAGGAGATTCCGACGGAGTTCAAGGATATGAACTTCTTTCTCTTCCTGATCTGTGCCGCTTTGTTCCTCGTCGGTGCATTCGTGCTCTACCTGATCATGATTGCTCGGATTTTGGTGGTGACGTTGGTGGCGGCGCTGCTGCCCCTGTCAGCCGCCTCCACCGCGACGGCAGCGGGGAAGGAGTGGTTCGGGAAACAAATATCCCTCCTGTTCGCTTTCATTCTGATGAAACCCTGTGCCGTCATCATCTTTGTCACCTCCCTGCGTTTCGCAGACAGGGTGAACGGAAGTTCGTACGGGGCTCAGCTCACATCGGCTGCATTCCTGGCGATGGGGACAGTTCTGCTGCCCACGCTGACGCGCCTGGTCTTCCCCTTCACATCTGCGGCGGCGCAGGGTGAGGGCGCGGCAAAGGCACTGGTGCCCATGGTGACGGGCGCAACGGTCGCCAAGGGCGCCATCCGCAAGATGCGTGGCGGAGGCAGCTGATGAGTGCCACCAATCGTCATCGCGGTCCGGACTATCGCGGTGAGCTGATTGCGCTTTTCGCCGTGCTTGGTGGTCTCGTCGGTCTTTCCCTGCTCATCACGATTGCGGCGGCGATCGGCGCCGCGCGCACCGGGGGCGAAGGGCCGCCCAAATTCCCCGTGACGACGCTCATACGCCTGATCAGCGGCAAGTACACGTGGCCTGGTACGCACGCGACCCTGGCCCTGGTGGCGATGGGCAGCGCGCTGCTGTTGATCGTGCTTTTGGCGTCGTATTTGTGGTCCCGACGCATAGGCAGACGGGAACGCGTTGACCGGGCGTGCCGGTATCTCGCCTCGACGCGGGATCTCCAACCGATGACCACACAAGGTGTCGTGGCCACCGCACGAAAACTCCGCATCCGTGAAGACGCGACACCCGGTGTCTACGTCGGACGCACGGTTCGCGGGGGGATGGATCTGTGGGGCTCGTGGGAGGATATGCACGTCGACATCTGGGGCCCACGCACCGGAAAGACGGCAACTCGCGCGATTCCCAACATTGTTGCCGCACCCGGGGCCGTCATCGTCACCTCCAATAAGCGCGACGTCGTGGACCACACTCGGGGCATCCGCGAACAACTCGGCCGCGTCTGGATCTTCGATCCCCAGAACCAGGCGGGTGGCAAGCCGGTCTTCTGGTGGAACCCGCTCACGTATGTCGGCGACAGCATCGTGCGGGCCGTCAAACTCGCGGGACGCATGAGTTCGATCAACCGACAGGACCACGCGCGCAGCGACGGCTACTTCGAGCCCGCCGCTCAGGACCTGTTCGCGAACCTTCTGCTGGCGGCGTCCATCGACGGGCAGCCGATCACCCAGGTCTACGAGTGGCTCACTCGTCCCACCGACGACACTCCGGCCCGCATTCTGCGTGATGCGGGCCATCGTCTTCCCGCAAAATCCGTCACCTCCGTCGTCACCGCTCCCGACAAGCAACGCGCGGGTGTGTACGGCACCGCGATCCAGATGGCGTCCTTTCTCATCGCCGACAACATCAACGAGTGGGTCACCCCGGGCAGCGATCCGACGCGACCGCACTTCGACATCGACGAGTTCCTGCGCAACCGCGACACGATCTACCTGATGTCGGAGGAAACCAGCAAGGTCGCCGCGCCGCTGGTCCTCGCGCTCACGACTTCCATCGCGGAAGCGGCCGAGAACTACGCCACGGCTTCGGCGGGCGGACGGCTGCCGGTGCCGGCACTGTTCGTCCTCGACGAAGCGGCCAACGTCTGCCCGTGGACCGCATTGCCCGACAAATACACGCACTTCGGTTCCCGCGGCATCATCGTCATGGTGATCCTCCAGTCCTGGGCCCAAGGGGTGGTTGCCTGGGGGGAGTCGGGTATGTCGAAACTGTGGGGCTCGGCGAATGTCCGGGTCTACGGCGGCGGGGTGTCCGACATGAAGTTCCTTGAGGACTTGTCGAAGACGAGCGGCATCTTCGAACCACGCACCGGCAGCATGAGCGTGAAGTACGGCGACCACCGCTCGTTCGGTATCGCGTCGAGATCCGAACCGGTCCTGGATTCCGCAGACTTGCTGTCCATGCCACGCGGTCGGGCCTTTGTGCAGTTGAGCGGAACGCGACCGACGCTGGTGCGCACGGTTCCTTGGTGGGAAGGGCCGTATGCGGACGCGATCCGGGCATCGTTGGCCCGCTATGAACCACAACCGGCGGTGCCTGTGACAAAGGTCGCGTCATGACCGCTGACCTCATGGACCCCTGGGGGCAGGGAAGGTACGCGCTTCACCCGCCGGCGGCCCCTGCGATTCCTCAGAATTCGACAGCGCAAGCGAACAACGCCTCGTCACCGCTGTTCGCATCAGTGGAAGTGTTTGTCAACACCTACCTATCCCGTGTCGTCTGCCGTCGCCTCGGCCAGGGCACCGCGATGTGGTGTCCGGAATGGTGGCGTCACCCGGAGGCGGTCGTGCGCTTCGACGGCTTGTGGCGCGCGTTCGAATACTTCGTTGTGGACACGGAAACGGGGGTTTCGACATGGTGGCTGCACCACGCCGACCCCCATCTGCGCGCAATCCTCGATCCGGATTTCGGCCCATTCGCCCTGTGCGATCCGGAAGATGGCCACGCGAGGCACCCACTGGAACCGCTCCCCGTTCGACCGGCCCCTGAGGGGACATGGGAGAACCCGTTGTATCGAATCACTGACGATGATTCCGGAAGGGGTTGATCGACGTTATGTCTGGTGACTTCACGGAAGAATACGTCGGATTGATGGCCAGGCCCGTCGCCGAATACAAATCCATCGGCGAGGTGGCTGCCGCCGAGATCGGCGAAGACCTCATGGCGAGGTTCAAAAAACTCCTGGCTCTCATAAAGAAGAGTTTGGCGAAAAATAAGAAGGGCAAGAATGCCGGTGGTAATCCTCCGCCCACTACGCCCACCCAAATCAATCTCACGGTGAATCAATACAACTACACATACAACTTCCCCGACAGCGGGAGCGGCGGTGCCGGCGGGAACGACGCTGGCGGCGATGGGAACGGTGGCGGTGGTGGCGGTGGTGGCAACAGCGGCGGTGGTGGCGGCGGTAACGGTCACGGTCACGCCGTCATTATCGAGGGCGAGGTCGTCGCCAGTGAGCTGCTTGACGACGATCCGCCGTCTGGGGGAGACGAGGGCGACGCTGAGCCCGGCGACACAACTGCCGAGGAGGCCAAGGAGTCAGGGCGTGACGGTCCGGAGACCGGCGGCTCTTCCGAGCCGGAGAGGGGGGCTTCGGCGGTTGAAGGTTCGAACGTTGAGGCGTCGGCGGACGCTGGGCCCGTCGACGCTGCTGAGGGCGACGGGGCCGGGGACGTGTCGGGAACCGATGGTTCCGGGACCGGAACCCCGACGCGGGAGGCTCCGGCGGTCGAGGCTCCGATGGCTGAGCCTCCCGTGATTGAGGCTTCGGGAGTTGAGGCTGCGGCGGACGGTGGGCCAGGGAGTGCCGGCGAGGGTGGCGGGGCCGGGGATGTTTCGGGTGCCGGTGCCTCCGATGCCGGGGCGCCGGGCGGTGAGGCTCCGCAGGTCGAGACTCCGACGGCTGGGGCTCCTGTTGTCGAGGCTCCGGGGGCTGAAACTCCGAAGGCTGAGGCTTCGAACGTTGAGGAGGCTTCGGCGGATGGTGGGTGGGAGGACACCGCCGACGGCGACAGGACTGAGGGTGTTTCGGGAGCGGATAGCTCCAATACCGAGGCACCACAAAGCGGCGCGACCCCGGCTGTCGAGGCTGCGCAGACCCGCGTTCCGGCTGTCGACGCCTCGACCGCCCAGGCCCCTGAGCCTTCAAAGGCCGAGCGTGTGGAGGATGAGGCAGCAGTCGAGTCTTTGGAGGACGGGGTTTCAAAGAAAGAAGCCGCGAACCGGCCGAAGAACGTCAAAGGTGATTCTTTTTCTCAAATAATGGATAAGAGTGCTGGTGAACGGCTTCTGTCTCCCCGGCCTCTTCCGGTCGCCATTGGGCACGGAACCACTACCGAGCTTCCCAAAATGACGGCGGGACTCGGGTTCGCTCACTTGCCGACGCAACAACCCGGCGCCGTGCTTACCAGGGCCAGGCGTCTGGAGAAGTGATGATGCGCTCTCCGACGCCCGAAAAAACCCCGAGACGGCTGGAGTCTTGTGGTTTCTGATGAATGGAGTTCGGCGTGGCCAAGGGCTATGAGAACGACAAGGGTTTCGTAGGGAAAATAGTCGCAGTATTTGTCGGACCCAAAGTGCAGCAATTGCGTGCCGCTGTGCTGGACCAGAATGATCTCGTACGAGCTGCCAAAGGTACCGAGAAGTCGGCGAGGAATCTGGATAAACGCTACGCGAAGGATCGTCCGGCGATCGACAGGATCACCATTAAGTCGGAGTCTGAAAAGAACACGTCAAACAACACGTATATGGGGAATCTGGGAGTTTATGTCAGGGATGACGTGGGATTCAGAAAGAATGTTCGTGTCGCCATGAAGTGGAATAATACCCTTCTTGAGCAGCGCGAGAATGCGAACTCTGCCGCGACGGAGGCGCGTGAGCGTGTACGGGAGGGCGTTGGCAAGGTTAGTGAGGCACGTACCGAGATGCTGAGCGCGGCGCCCCGGCTGGGCAGGTTGGTTCCCGCCGTGCACCGAGCCGGGCGCCTTGTTAAAACGTCCGCGAAAATGTTGGAGAAAGGCCCCTGAATTGCAGAAATAGACCATCGGTCCAAGCGTTTGGAATTTCGTCGTGTCCGATACTCGGCCAGGGAAATCGAAGACTTCCGGGAACTTCAAGGCGGCGCTCGGTGTCGGCGCCTCGGCAGGAATCGCGTTTGTTGCGTTGAACGGTGTTGACAATGCCGTGATCGAGGCGGGGCTCAAGGGCGGCGTCGCGGCCACCGCGGCTGGGGCGTTGAGCGTTATTGGTTTGTCCTCCTGGCTCGCCCGAAAAAATCGAAAGATCAGCCCGGAAGAATATGTCAAGGCAAGTGGGGACCGGGACCTGGCCGAAATTGATTATTGGATGAAAGAGGCCGCGGCCAGGGGAAAAGAGGCCAAGTATTGGGGTGCGGTGGAGTCAGGTGCGGAGCGGAAGGCCCGGCGAGCAAGAACTGAACCCGGGCGTGAGCGCTGGGGATATCTGCGTGATCTGTACCATCTGGAAGGGCAATTCCATCGCTATATGGAGGCGGCTGCCGATCGCGATGCGAGTCGCGCGCGAGACAGAATACTGAAGCGGCCGGAAGACAGGCAGCCGGCGGATCCCGGAGTCCGCCGGGCATACAGACTTGAAAAGGAAAAACCCTGACTATTTTAGGCTGAGCTAACCCGGGTCGGTCCTGCGGTGGGCCCTTGATTACTCATCTTTTCCGCCGACCGCCAGTCTGTGCTGCAAGGTGCGGGCCGGTCCGCTGTCCGCGCCCCACCCCGCCCTGCGCAACGCGAGAATGCGCATCCCCGTTTCCTGGGTGTCGGGTGAGCTGCCGGCCCGGTACCAGCAGAAGTGCGCGTTGTCGGCGAGGCGGGCGCCGTCCGTGTCAGATCGCATTGGGTACGCGACGCGAGGAGCTGCGAGATCTGCGTACAGGCGGGCCGCGCGTGCGGCGTCACCTGCCAAGAACATGGTGTACGCCAGGACTTCGCGGGCCGCTTCGGTGGTGACGTTGTCACGCCCCCGTTGTTCGGTGAGTCGGTCGACCAGGGCTTGGGCCCGGCTGCGGGCGGCGGCCAGACGCTTGTTGCGCAACTCCGCCAGGATTCGGTCGAGCGCGGATCGGGCCTCGTCGTCAGGTTCGGGAAAGGACCCCGGAGCCGACGTGGAAGACGGCGCCGGTTCGTGGGGGAGTACGGGCGATACGGGAGCGGCGGGCGGCCTGGGCGCGGGGGGCGGCAAAGGGACAGGCGGGCCTTGTGGGGGCTCGGGATGAGAAGCCGCCGCAACATCGGCAGTCGTCGCGACCGGGGGCGGTGGTGCCGACGGTTGCGGGGCGGAGGGACGACGCAGGACGCCGCTGCGAAAGCCGCGCCGTTTGGCAGCCGGGGGCGTGCGGCGCGCCGCGCCGGCTGCGATCGCCTGGCCTTTGGGGGTGACGATGAGCGGCCAGACTGTGCCGTCCGGCTCGCGTGCTTCGGCTCGCACCGGTCGGCCGATCAGGGAGGCCGTGGCGGCCACGGCGGCGATGGCGGTCTGGCGCACGTCGGCTCCCTGCGGGACGGCGAACATGTCGCCGTCCACGCGGACTTGGCCGTCGGTCCTCAACTCGACGACCACCACCGGCCAGGCCGGTACATCGGAGGGATCGATGGCATCGGACATGTGGGTGCTCCTCGTTCGTCGCTGCCGGACGTTTTCCGCCCGTCTCCCGTTACATGGTTTTGATCGAGGTGACGCGCCAGGGGTCGTCCGGAGTGGACCGGGCCAGGGTTACGTAAGCCATGACAGCCAGTGGTTCTCCCACCCACGCGTCGCGGCCCTGGGGGCGGACGTCGAGGGCGAAGAGGTGGAATGCCTCGGTCGGCGTGTCCTCCGGCTTGCCCATGTCGTCGGCGAGTTCGGCCGTGACCGTTGTGATCGCCTGGTGATAGGTCCAAATGTTCCACAGGGCTGCGGCCTGTGTGCCGAGCCAATCGTTTTGCAGAAGGTATCCGGGGGCCAGGAGTGGCGCGGCGCGGGTGGCCGCGTCCCACAGCGTCGTATCGGACAGTGTGTCGACCGACCATATGGTCACGGCCGCCGCTTCCGCGACGGCGATCGGGTCCTTTCCGTCGACGTCCTGGATGCGGGGAACAGAGAAGTTCGGGGGGCTCGGCGGTCTTTCGGTGAGGCCGGCGGGCTGGGTGCCAGGGGCGGCACCTGGCACAGGAGGAGGTGGGCTGCCGGCGCGATGGGAGGACTTTGCATCGGACGGCAGAGTGCGTTCGCCGTTCGGCTGTGTGCCGACGACGCATCCACCGGTCAGGAGCACCGCGAACGTGATCGAGAACAGTCTCGGGAACGAAGACAAGCCACCCATGCGCGGACTCCTACGAGGCACCGAAGCGCTTGACGGTCCAGGTGTCGCTTCTACTGAAATTGCTGAAAGGGTCAACGCGCACAACTGTGCCGGTTTTGAAGGCGTTGACGACCTCTTTTCCTCCATTGTAGATCGCGACGTGGTGAGCCACGTTCGTCCCGCTTGCCGTGAAGAAGATGACATCCCCGGGTTCCATGTCGCTTGTATCGACATTACCCACGCCCTGCGTGATGAAGGTGCCGTAATTCTCCTGGCTGTCTGCGTAGTGAGGCAGTCTCATTTTCCCGTTGGAAGCCTGGTAGAAGATGTACATCATTAGTCCAGAGCAGTCGAACCCGATCGTTCCAGCCCCTTGTTTGGTCCCGTACGTCGGTCCGTCGAAGTCGCCCCCCGCCCATGAATACGGGACAGGGCCACCTGGCCAAGACCCCCGAATCGGATCGCCCCTGACCACCTTCAGGGCTTCCAAGAGTGCTCTCCCGCCCAAGGTGCTTGCGTCGACTGCTCCGCTGCCCAGAATGTTGGTGTCGGTGGGCCGAAGAAACTGCTGGATCGCGTCGTTGACGCGTTCCAGGTACTTCTGTCCGGTCATGCCATCGCTGTGGGTGGCGTCCGGGATGCCGTTGGCATCGAATGTGATTTCGCGGTTGTCCCAGGTCTCCAGCAGCCAGATGTTCGGGCCTTTGTTGTAGGCGACGATCATCAGGTCTCGGACGTTTTTCTCGGTGCCGGGAGGCTGGACGTTCGGGACGTTGCCATCCAAGAGGTGCTTGCGGACAGCCTCTGCCAGATAGCAGAGGTAGTTCTCCGCGGAGCTGATGGCGTCTGCTCCGTTGAAGATGTCCGCCTTTCCGTCCCTGTCCCCGTCCACGCCGAAGCTTTCCCACGTCGACGGCAGGAACTGGGCCATTCCCAGGCCCACACCCTGCTTCCCCTGATTCGCTGTGGGGTTCCAGTTGCTTTCGACCTGGATGATCCCGGCGACAATCTCGGGGGTCACTTCCGTGCAGCGGGATCCGACTCCGGAGATCCACTGGCGATACGGCGTGGCCTGCTCGGGAAGCAGGTTGACGTCGAAAGTGCCGCCGTCGAGGGAATAGTCTTCAGCGAATTTCGCGGCCATGTGGCTGATGCTCGCGGTGATGGCGAGCAGCGTGGCGACGATGACCGTCGCCAGAACTCCCGCTACGAACGCCCAGAAGCGGAGCTTGAAGAGCAGGATCCGCCGGAGAAGTTTCCTCACTTACGCCCCGAAGGGTTTCTCCCCGCCGTTTGGGACGGCAGTTGGCCGAACTCTGCTCGGTAGGTGCCGCTGAAGCGGCCCAGGTGGGTGAAGCCCCAGCGGAGGGCTACGTCGGTGACCGTCTCGTGGGTGTTGCCCTGGGCGATGCTGCGGAGGTCGGCGTGGACGCCCGCGAGGCGGAGGCGTTTGACGTATTCGATGGGGGTGGTGCCGACGTGGGTGCGGAAGGTGGCCTGGAGGCGGCGGACGCTGATGCCGGCGGCGTCGGCGATGTCGGCGACGGTCAGGGGTTCGCGGGCGTGGGTGCGGCAGAACTCCAGGGCGCGGAGCACGGGGGCGGGGACCGGGAGGACGTCGTTGGCCTCGGCGGTCCCCGCTCCGTGCGGTGCCTGGTCGGCATGGGGGGCGTGGCCGACCGGGTCGGGCACCGGCTGGGGGCGCGTCTGCGGCTGCATGCTGAGGAGCGATTGGGCGAGGAGCTGCCCGAAGTGCGCGTTGACGGCGGCGGAGTCGAGCAGGCCGGACTCGCACGCGGCGACGAACGCGTCGGCCAGTGCTTCCCAGATGCCGCTGCGGACGGCGACGGGGTTGAGCGGGACGGCGAAGTTCAGCGGGCCTGATGCCGAACGGCCGCCTTGGTCGCGCCATACGCGTTCGAGGAGGCGGCGCGAGAGTTTGATGACGGTGACCGGGCGGGACGCGGCCCAGCGGATGCGCACCTGGCGGCCGGGGCCGGCGACGTTCGAGCCGTGTTCGACGGGGACGCTGTCGACCAGGGCGGCCACGCCGTCACCGGTGAGGGTGACGAAGTAGGCGTTTTCCGGCAGTGATTCGATGCTCGCCTGCACGGTGACGTCACAACAGATCGTGGCCACGACCACGTCGCTGGAGCGGGCCACGGCAACACGGCCCCGAAAAGGGCCCGGGCTGACGGGCCGAATCCGGAACGGGGCGAGGCTCTCGGCCACGGCGTCCTGGAAGAGGCTGATGTCGTTGCCGGTGTATCCGAGGCCGGACGGTCCTGTCACCGGACGCGGCTTTTGGCGGGGAACGGCGGCCACTCCCGGTCGGTTCGGAGTGATGGTGGTCAAACGTTCGCGACGCAGAACGCGCATGTGTTTCGGCGGACGGTCGCACCAGTCGAAGTCGGCGGGGGCGGCGACGGTTTGAAGTCCGCCGGCGGCAGATCTGTTCATGCGGGAACTCCATCCGATCGCACAGCGCGGAATATCCGGTCGGCCGGGGCGGCTGACCAGGCGCGGGATCCGAAAACTCTGAGCAGCATGGGACCTTACGGATCCGGGGCGCCCGCAGCGAGGGACGTTTCGCACGGCGAATACCGTTGACCGGTGCCGTCTTGCACGGGCAACGGCCGGGCGGCATCGGATATCCGGGGTGCGATTCGCCTAATGGATATTGACCCGGTGTGTTTCGGCTGCCAATCTCCGAATCATCTGCGCGCTCCGCGAGTTGAATACGCACGCCCCGGGAGCACACCCATGCGAAAAGACCAAATACGATGGCAGTGAACGGACTTCGAGGGCGCCTGGGCGCGCGCAGGGGAACCGGCCGCCGCTTCGGCGGCAGGTTGGTCGGCGGGATCTCGACGGCCGTCGTCGGCGCGCTGATCGTCACGTCGATGGTCGTCGGCGTCGGGTCGGCGGACACGAAGACCCGTGTCTCCGAGGCGGATTCGTGGCTCGCGAGCCTGAAGAGCGGGTCGCTCGTCCACGTGAACGGAACGACCGGGCAGGTCGACGGCCGTGTCGAGCTGGGCAACGGCACCGAAGGACCGCTCGAAGTGGTCGAAGAGGGCAACACCGTCCTCGTACTCGACCAGACCACGGGAGTCGTGACGCGGATCGATCCCGCGCAATTGTCCGTCGCGCAGACGCAGTCGTTCGAAGGCGGTCGCCTCCGCATCGTCGCCGGCGACGAGGACACAGCCTGGGTCGTCGACGAACTCGCGGGCACCGTCCGGCGGATCGACCCCGTCACGCTCGCGCCGGTCGCGGACGCCATCACGATGGCCAGTCGGCCGATCGGTGCGGCCCGTGTCGACGGCGAGGGTGTGCTGTGGGTGCTGCTTCCCGACCGCGGTGAGGCGGTGCCCATCGGCGAGGAGAAGGCCGGCACGCCGGTGAAGGTCGGTGCGCCCGGCGACCCGGTGAGCCTGACCGTCGCGGACGGCCGGGCCGCCGTGGTCAACGTCAAGGCCGGGACGCTCGCCGTCCTGTCGGCGGAGGACGCCGGCCTCACGATGCGGTTGCCCAGCGGTCTGCTCGCCGCCGACCCCGCGAAGCTGCTGGTGCCGGAGAACAACGTGAGCCCGCTGGTGCCGCTCCTCGCCCCCGACACCGGCGCCCTCGTGGTCGCGAACGTCGACAGCGGCGTGGTGCAGGCGGCCGACCTGGAGCTGGCCGGCAAGTCGTACGGTCCGCCGCAGGCGCACGGCCCGCGCGTCTACGTCCCGGATCTCGCGGCCGGGCAACTGGTCGTCTACGACACGCTCACCGCGAAGTTCGACCAGCCGGTCCGGGTCACCGGGGTGCCGGGCAAACTCGACGCGTACACGCGTGGCGACCGGCTCTGGGTCAACGACCAGGCGAACGCGACCGCGGCCGTCGTCGACGAGGACGGCGTCGTCCATCTGATCGACAAGTACGACACCAATGTCCCCGACGTCGGGAGTTCCCCGGTCCCGACATCGTCCGTGCCCCCGACGTCGGCGCCGGGCCGAGAGCCGGATCCGCGGGAGACCGCGGACGCACCGGACGACGACGCGCCTGTCGACCGGCCGTACGACGACCCGGCGGGCGCGCCGCAGGTCGATGCGCAGGCTCCTGCGGACACGTCGTCGTCCGAGAACCAGGGAAGTGACGCGTCGGCCGGGGATACGAAGGAGCCATCGGCACAGTCCGACGAGCCGGTACAGCCGCCGCAGCCCGCCGTGACGGTGACGGTCACGGCACCGGCACCGCCCGCGCCGGTGGCGACCACCGCGCCGGCGAATCCCCAGCCTGTGAATCCCCAGCCCTCGGCGACGACTTCGGCCCCGGGACCCGCCCCGGTCGTACCGGCGGAGACCACGAGCCGCCCGCCCGCGACCACCCCGGCACCGACGCCGACGCAGACGACGCCCCCGCCCCCCGCGAAGGGCCCGCCGGGCCGACCGAAGGCGCAGACCGGCAGCACCGGGATCAGCATCACCTTCACGCCGAGCGCGGGTGCGACGCCCGACCGGTACGAGCTGGAGGGCGCGCCAAAGGGGGCCACCGTGAAGCCGGCGAGGGTGGCCGCGAAGGGCCCGTTCCGGTTCGACATCACCGGCCTCACGTGCACGAAGGACGCCGAGTACCGCTTCAAAGTCGTCGCCGTCTACGGCACCGAGCGATTCCCCTCGTCGGAGTCCCCGGCCGTACGCCCGTGCGTCGCCCCCGGAAAGCCGACGATCACCGGCCAGACCCGCAGCAACCACCAGGTCGTCGTCAACTGGAAGGCACCCGCCGGCACCGGGCTCACGTACCTCGTGACCTGGAAGGGAGAGGGGTCCGCGCCGGACGGCGAGGCCGAGACCAGCGCCACGTCGTACACCATCAAGGGGCTGACGAACGGCAAGGTCTACGACGTCACCGTCTCGGCGGTGAACGCGGCGGGCAAGAGCGCGGCGGCCACCGCCGAGGTCGACATGACCCCGCCCAAGAAGACCCTTGAGGTGCACCACAACCGCGACGACAACGTCGACATGGGCATCCGCAACGTCCCGGACTCCCAGGAAGGCGGCCGGGCCGGTGCCATCCCGCCCGGGTACGAAGGCGAGATCACCGTGCACTGCCAGGTGAAGGGCAGCACCGAACACCGGCTCGACGGCACGGGCGGCGACAGCGCGATCTGGGACAAGGTCACCTACAAGGGCACGACCGGATACCTCAGCGACGTGTACGTCACGACGTCGAACTCCGGGAAGAACGCCTACTCGCGCGAGCTGTGGCAGTGCGAATGAACCCGCAGCGACGAGGAGTTGCCCGCCCGTGACGTCCGTGCCCGTGCATTCCAACGGCGCCGCCCCGACCCAGAGCCCGCTCAAGTTGTTCGCCGAGTGCTACGCGGCGCTCGCGGACAACATCGAGCGGGTGGTGAAGGGCAAGCGCGACGTCGTGGAGCTGGCGTTGACCTGCCTGTTCGCCGAAGGGCACGTTCTGGTGGTGGACGTGCCCGGAACCGGCAAGACCACGCTCGCCCGCGCACTGGCCGCGTCGCTCGACGGCTCGTGCCACCGCGTGCAGTTCACGCCCGACCTGCTGCCGTCCGACATCACCGGCGCGTCCGTCTACCGGCAGAACACCGGGCAGTTCGAGTTCCTGCCGGGCCCGGTGTTCGCGAACTTCGTGATCGGCGACGAGATCAACCGCGCGTCACCGAAAACGCAGTCGGCGCTGCTGGAGGTCATGGAGGAGGGCAGGGTCACCGCCGACGGCATCACTCACGAAGTGCCGCGCCCGTTCCTGGTGTTCGCGACGCAGAATCCGGTGGAGACGGCGGGCACATACCCGTTGCCCGAGGCGCAGCTCGACCGATTCATGATGCGGCTCACCGTCGGCTATCCGGACTTCGCGGCCGAGCTCCAGGTCGCCACGGGTGTCATGGGCGCCGCGGTGGAGACGCTGCCGACCATCGCCTCGGCCGCGCACGTCAGCGAGTTCGCCCAGGTCGCGCGCGAACGCGTACGCATCCCGGAGGCGGTCGCCGCCTACGCGGTGCGTGTCGCCATCGCGACGCGCGAGTTGCCCGGCGTGCGTCTGGGCGCCGGGCCCCGAGGCAGCGTCGCGCTGATCCGCGCGGCCCGGGTCCGTGCGGCGGCTGCCGGCCGTGCGTACGTGATGCCGGAGGACGTGAAGGCTCTGGCGGTTCCCGTGCTCGCACATCGCCTGCTCCTCGCGCCTGAGACGGAGTTCGCGGGTGTGACCGACGCCGACTTGGTGACCGAAGTGCTGGGCCGTGTGCCGGTGCCGAAGGCGGCGTAGCACCAACACCAACAGCCCGTTGGACAACGCATCATGATGGTCCGTCACGTCACTGACTCGTCGCGAGCCGAGCGATCGACTCGCGGTCCGTGGCCGGGCGCATCTGGCACCGCAACGCGCCCAGCCGTCCAGGTGCGATACCTCGCTGTCAGATCCGGCTAAGCCGCCACCGTGTGCGGACCGCCGTTGCCGCGCGCGCGGCGATCTCGACCTCGCGGCAGCATCGCCAGGCGAGTCTGGCCCGCGCGCCGTCGTCGGGACGGGCGTCCTCGGGCTCCCCGTACAGCAACTCGTTGTGGATTCCGGCGAGTACGACCAGCGCCTCCCCGGCTCGGTCGCCGAGTCGCCGACGGCCGTACGCCGCGACATCATGCGCCGTCATCGCATCGGCGGACGGCATGCCGATCCGCCGGAGCCGTTCCTCCGCCTGCGCCCACGCACCGAGGATGCGCTGATCGTGAGACCCGCGCCGACGCCGCCTCCGACGCAGCGCGCGAACTCCGCGCGTGCCGAGAGGAACCGCCGCGGCGGCCATCGCGCATGACGCCACCAGCCATGTCCACCAGGGTGATTCGCCGTCGTCGCGAGCCACACCCTGGGCGGCGGACGGGCGTTCCGCGTCGCGGATCTGCGCGTCGAGATCGGCTCTGGTCTGCTCTTGCCGCTGCTCGGGCGGTGCGATCTGTTCGGGCCGGGCCTCACCGGGCGTCGATTGCGGTGGCGGCGGAACCGCGTTCGTCGCCTGTCCCTGGTCGGGAGTCGGGAAGAAGGGCACCCACCCGGTTCCCGCGAATCGGATCTCGGCCCACGCGAGGACGTCGCCCGCACGCACTTCCACCACCCCGTCGACGGCCGGCGGCGAACGAAAACCGACCACGACCCGGGCCGGGAGGTTGAGTGTCCGGGCGAGCACCGCGAAGGCCGCCGCGAACTGCTCCGACGTTCCGGTCTTGCTCGTCTCCAGAAAAAACTGCAGGTTGCGGTAACCGTGCCCGGGGACCGCCTCGGGGTCGAACGTGTGGTTCGCGCGCAGCCACTCGGCGAGTCGCAGCGCCTGCTGGTACGGGAACCCGCTGCCCGCCGTGGCCTGCTGTGCCAGGTCGCGCAGCGCCGCGAGCGCCGGGATCTCGCCGCCGGCCGCGTCCTGGGCGGGAAGCGCGGTGTGCCCGGGATCGTCGGCGGCCAGCGCGAACTGCACGCGTTCGGGGTCGTACACCGGCACGTCCGACACCACGGTGTATCGCGTGCCTTCGGTGAAGTCGGCGTCGTCCGCGACCACGCCGCTGTCGCGGTCCACCGCGATGCCGGCGTCATCGCCCGCGAGGTCGACGTCCACGGGCCGTTCCGCGGCCGGCAGCCATGGGCCGGGCAGCCGGCGCAGGGTGATGTCCTGCGTCAACCGGCGGCTGGACGCGGTCGCCTCGGCCGCAGGGGGCACGCGCCCGCCGGACGGCTCAAGGTCCTGGACCGGATGCCAGGCGACTCCGTCGTAGCGGTCGAAGACCGTGACCCGCCACAGTTGGTCGGGGGCGGCGTCGGGCGCCGCGACTCTGAACATGGGCCGGTCCGGGTCGCGAAGCCAGGCCGAGATGCGGTCGAGCGGGCTCAGCCCCCGGACCTCCACGGAAGGCGGGCGGTCCACATGTCCGCGCAGGTCCACGGCCTGCCGGGACGCGCCGGGCAGCACGGCGGATGTACCGACCGCGATCAGCGCGGCCCCGGCCGCGAGCGGAACACCCAGGAGGAGCCTCGCCGCGCGCTCGGGGCCGGCGGGGGAGCGCACGAGGATCACGGCACCCGCCGCCACCACCGCGGCGCACAGCACGGGTGCCTTGGGCGGCTCGCCGCCGATGCCGAGCAGCGGCACGCCGGCCAGGGGCACGACGGCGGGCAGCACCGGGAGGGCGCGTCCGCCGGTGCGCAGCGCGAGTTCGGCCCCCGCGTACCCCACGGCCCACACGGTGGTGAACACCAAGACGAGCAGCCGTGGTTCGGGCGGCGCGGGCAGGATCACGCCGAGCAGCGACGGCGGCGCGTCGACGAGTGCCCGTCCCACCTCGCGCGCCAAAGACGGCGTCGGCAGGGTGCCACCGATGGCCTGGTCGCGGTACAGCGTCGCGCACACGCCCACCAGCGCGCCCAGGGCGCTCAGCGCGGTCGCCGACCACAGCGGATACCGCAGCACCGCCGACACTGCGAAGGCCAGGGCGACCGGGGCGACCGACGCGGCGGTGATCACCGGCAGCAGGGCGTCGAAGCCGAACACCGGCAAGTAGGCCAGGCCGGTACACCAGGCCAACAACGTCACCGTGAGCAGTGACCAGGCTGCGCTCTGCGGGTGCCCGACGGCGGTCTCAACGGGGGAGCCGGCCTCCGGTCGCCGGGCCCGATCGTCTGCCTTCGGGCGGGCGCCGGTGCCGGTCCCTGTGTCCGTCCGGACTGCGGTCCTTGTGATCGTCACCGTCCTGGTCCCCGGTTCCACGCACCGGGCAACTCCGCCAGCGCCGTGATGTCCAGGACAATGTGGCCGCTTCCCGGGCGAGGCTTGCGAGGCTCGCCGAATGCCTCGCTTCCGACGCGCACGACACGGATCCGGTGGAACACCTGCCGCACCGATTCGATCCGGCGCAACACGGTTCCGTCGGCGCCGTCGCCGGTGACGACGACGAGCGAGCCGCCGGTACGGGCGCGCCCCAGCATGCCGAGGGCTTGCCCCAGCGAGCCGGGCGCACCGGGGCGGACGACCGCCAGCGCGTCGAGGATCGCGCCGGTGCCGCCGTCGCCGCCCGTCGGCAGCCATGTGCCGTCGGCCACCAAGCGGACGGGGAAGGCCAGTTGCGCGGCGCCGGAGGCCACCGACGCGGCGACGTCGACCGCGAGTTCGAACAGCGCGCTCTGGGCGTCGGCGGCATCGCCCGGGATGTCCGGGTAGTGCGCGGGGTCCGTGTCGAGCACGACGGTGGTGTGCGGGCGGTTGAGGTCGGCGAGCTGACGGACGATCAACGTCCCTGCCCGGGCGGTGGACCGCCAGTGGACCATGCGCTGGTCGTCGCCGGGGACGTACGGCCGCAGTGCGTGGAAGGCGGACGGAGCGCCGTTCACGGCGTCCGAAGTGGTGCCGTCCAGGTGGGCATCCTGTCCCGACGCGGGCGCGCCGATCGGGACGGTGCACGGCCGTACGACCAGGGCTTCGGCATCGCCGAACGCGTGGGTGCGGCGGCAGAATCCGAACGGGTCGCCGAGGACCAACCTGAGCGGACCCACCGCGATCCGGCCGCGGCGCGGCGTCGGCACCGTGTAGTCGACGGTGGCCGTGTCCCCCGAACCCGGCGTGGGCGCCGGCACGTCCACGGAGACCTCCCCGCACGAATCCACAAGTCGCAGGCCCCGCCGGGCGCGTCGGCCCGTGCGCCGCAACGTGACGGTCGCAGTCGTGTGGCCCCCGCGCGTGGTGTGCGTCGGGGCCAGGCGCCGCGACGCCGCGATGCCGGGCGGGACCAGCGTCCACCCGACGGCGGCGAGCACGGCGAACACCCCGGCGAGTCCGAACGCCACCGGTTCGCGGTAGCCGGCCGCCCAGCCCGCCGCGACCAGGGCGAGTCCGGTGGCCAGCACGCCTTGCCCGGAACGGGTGAGTGCCACGCGGCCGGGTGTCGCGGCCGGTGGTACGCCGCCGTTCGCCATGCGCATGGTGCTCCTCGGGCGCGAACCACTGAGCGTTTGTCGGTGAGCTCGGCTCGGCCGCGTCTTCCCGGCCGGTCTCGCGGACGGCGGGCAGACGGGAATCGTCAACTGGTCCTGAGTCAGACCCTAGGCGCCGCAAGAAAGTTCGGACATACACATTGCGACTGTCCAGATTGCGACGCTCGTCGTGGGCGGCAAACTCCGGTGCGAAATACGGGTTTGGCCGCTGTCGAGGGAGATCCCTCGACTCTTCCGGGGACGCTCCCGCACTCGAACTGGGGTGGCAGACTTCCGAGATGGGGGCTCATTATACGCAATTGGGGGAGTCATGTCTGTTGCCGGTCCGTTCGGCCCGGTCGTGCGAGGGGAGGCAGCCGTGTCCCGCCTGATCGCCGACGGCCGGGACTCCCAGTCGTCCGGCGCGTCCGGATCGTCCGCAGACCGTCCGGAATACGCGGAGTACGTCTCCGCACTCATGCGCTTCACCGATCACGCCGAGGCGCTGCGGTGGCTGGTCCGCCGCCTGGGGTCCGACCTGTGCGGACGGGTCGCGCTGGTCGACATGTCCGGTCCGGCGCCGCGCACCATCGCGGGCGAACTCGGCGACGTGGACCTCCTGTTGTCCCGCGCCGACCTCAACCGCGTCCGCTCCGCGCGGCCGGCCGTCGTGACCGTGACCTCGCGCGGCAGCAGGGTGCAGATCGCGCCGGTGGGCGGCCCCGCGTCGGAGACGATCCTCGCGATCGTCGACCCCCAGCGCCCCGTGGAGGACCTGTGGCCGGCCATTGCGCAGGCGACCTGGCTCATCGGGGTCTACCTGCGGGCCCTGCGGGCCGAGCGCGCCGAGCGCGTCCTCGTCGACGTGCGGATGCGCGTCCGCGAGGCCGTCATCGACATGCTGTGCGCGGGCAACAGCGCCGCCGCCCGGCGAACCGCGGCGGTTCTGCGCCGCAGCCTGCCCGATCCGATCCGGCTGGCCGCGGTGGAAGGGCTGCCCGCCAAGGAGCGTGAGCGGCACCTGCGGCATCCCGAGAGCCTGGGCCCGTCGATCTGGACCTTCCGCACGACGGCGCAGCACGACGCGGTGCTGCTCCTCGCCCCCGCGGGCGACCAGCAGGGGCTGGAGGAAGCGGTCGCACGGGTGACCGCCGGCGGGGGCTGCCGCGTGGGGGTGAGCGCCGTGGTACCCCTGCGTGAGGCCGGGACCGGCGTCGAGCAGGCCCTGCACGCGCTGTACGCGCCGCGCGTCGGACCCGGCAACGGCAACCGCTTCGAGTCGCGGACGAAACTCAGCTTCGCTCTCGGCCCGTCGGCCGGGGCGTGGGCGACACACCTGCTCGGCCCCCTGCTGACGTACGAGCCCCCGCGCCGGACCGCGCCCGACGCCGACGAACTCGTGCGCACTGCCCGCGCCTGGCTGCGGCTGGCCCAACACGCCCCGCGCAACCTGGACATCCACCGGAACACCGCCCGCGACCGGCTGCGGCTCATCGGCGAACTTCTGGGTGCCGACCTGAACCGCATGGCCGACCAGGCCGTGGTGTCGCTCGCGCTGCGGGTGTACGAACAGACGTACATCGCTCCCGAGGCCTTGCGGGCCCCGGCACCGGAGCTGGCCACACTGCTCGACGGTCCCGGTGCGGCGGCGTGGGCGAGCCGCCAGTTGCAACCGCTGCTGTGGCGCGCATCGGACGCCAGTGTGCGAACGGTACGCACGTGGCTCGCCCTTGATGCGAGCATCACCGCGACCGCTGTCGAACTGGGCCTGTCGTCGTCGGCCGTCCGCAAGCGCCTCGCCCGCGTCAGCCGCGAGTTGGGCCGCTCACTCCTCGAACTTCCAGGCGCACGGCACGACTTGTGGCTGGCACTGCTGATCCACGACCGGTCCGTCGCACGCGCATCAGGCCGCATCGGGCCGCCGGTGCCCCGGATCCCCTGTGCCGAGGCGTCGGCCCCACTGCCCAACCGTGAGGTTTCCTGAACCGGATAGACACGGCTCCCCATGCCCGTGTGCCCTGGGCCCAGTCGAACAGGCATGCGGCCCGGGCGGCCGGGCCAGGGCCGTTCGGCCACGACTGATCAAGGCGGGAACAACGGGTGACGACGACGGAACGTGACTGGACGCGTGACGACCCCTACGCCGGACAGGAGTTGCCCGCTCCTCCCGCATGGCTGCCGGATGCCGGCGAGGCGGTCCGCGCGCCGGTCGGGGAGACCGTCGCGGCCGGGGGTGCCACCGCAGCGGCATCCCCGCCGACCGGCGCCTCCTCACCGGCCCCGCCTGCACCGGACCTGACCAAGCGTCAGCCGGAAACGCCCGCCTCCGAGCCCCCGGCCCCACCCGCCGAAGCCCCCGCCGAACCCCCCGGCGAGCCGTCCGGCGAAGAGACGGACTCGGGTGCGGAAGCGGACAGTTGGGAGTACGTACCGCTCGGCATCCCCAACGCCGAAGGCGCCGAACCCCCGGCCGAGCCGCACTACGTGAACCCCGAGATCACCGAACCGCCGCTGACCGTCGCCGAGCCGCCCGACGCCGTACCCGGTCTCCCCGGGCAACACTGGTTCGACGAGGGTCCCAAGGAGCGGCCGTGGCACCTGATCGCCATGGCCGGCTCGCTGGTCCTCCTCATCATCGTGATCGCGGTGATCTTCGTTGCCGGCGGCGACGGCGGCAAGGGCGACAGCACCGCCCAGACCCCGCCCGCGTCGGCGCTGCCACCGCAGGCCATGCCCACCGAAGCCGTCGCCGCCCGCCCGGTCCCCGCCGAGGAGTTGGACGCGCTGCGCCCGCAGGCGGTCGCCGTCGGCGTCTTCGACGGCCAACTCCAGGTCACCTGGGACCCGCCGCGCTCGCCGGGGACGGTCAGCGGCTATTTCGTCATCGCCCAGACCCCGGGCACCGGCGAGGTCGAGCAGCGCCACCTGGTCGAGCGCGACAGCGACCTGACCGTGGTCCTCGACGACACCGACGTCTGCGTGGTCGTCACCACCGTGGTCAGCTCCCCCCAGGGGCTCCAACTCGCCCGCGGCGAACTCGTTTGCCCACCCGCACCCACGAGCGGACCACCCACGCGCTGACCCCGCGGCCTGTACCGCGCGACCGGTTCACCGGATGGTCACGGCATGCAGGACGCCGGCGTCCGTGCCCGCGAAAAGGATGCCGTCGCCGAGTTGCAGCGGTTGTGTGACCGGCGCGCCCGCGGGATAGGTCCACACCGGCTTGCCCTCGCCGCCGACATCGAACGCGTACACGTTCCCGTCGCCCGTCCCGAAATACACCATGGGCAGTTTGACGATCGCCGTGGACAGCGTGGTTCCGCGCGCTTCGAACGACCAGCCGGGCGGTCCGGTCAGCGGAAGGACGTGCAGGGTGTCGTCCGTCCGGGCGATGACCCAGCCGTCCGCCGCGGCACAGCCGAGGACGGTGCCGCCGACGTCGGCCGACCACAGCTCCCTGCCCTGCGGATAGGAGACGCACCGCAGCTTGCCGGCGCCGTTGTCGACGAGGACCACGTCGTCCAGGGCGGCGAGCACGGTGACCACCGGTCCTTTGGTGTCCACGCCGATCACGGTGGTCGAATCGACGTCCAGACCCCAGACGACGGTCGTGCCCACGCCGTAGAGGACGCGGCGCCCCCACCAGATCGGACGGCTGAGGCGGCCCGCGTCCTGGGACTGGCGGAGGCGGGAGCCCTGGTGGTACTCCCTCCCGGAGTTGTCGGTGAACGCGGTGGCCGCGATGAGGTGCAGGCTGCGGTCCTGCGCCCCGACCGCGACCACGAGGCCGCGGCCGGTGTCCCAGACGGATGGTTCGCCGAGAGGGATCCCCGACTTCCACGTCCAGTCCCAATACGTCGCACTCCGGACGTCCGACTGCCGCCGGTCGAGGCAGTACAGGGTTCCGTTGCCGGTGCCGACGTACAGCGCGCTCTGCGCGTTCCCGACGACGGGCCCGGGGACGCCGTCCAGGGCGTACGCGGCCTGTTCCTCCCCCGAGCCCGCGTCGAGCGCGTGGACCGTCGTGTCGCCGCCGTTCACGTACGCGGTGTTCTCGACGGCCGTGATGTTCCAGCGCTGCACCCTCCCGCCCGGAGCGGGGAACGTCCACGACTGCGTGGGGTCGAGCAGATTGACGGCGTGCAGCGGTCCGTCGGCGCTGCCGACGAGCACCCGTTGGCCGGCAAGCACGGGCGGGGACACGATCGGCCCCTGCGCGGAGAAGGCCCACAACTGGCGTTCGGGTTTGGGCGGTCCGCTCGGCGGCGGCGAAGACGGTTGAGCGCCCGGCGACGAAGAGTCGCGCACGGCCGCCCACACGGCAGCGCCCGCGCCCGCGGCCAGAAGCACGCCGCCGACACCGAGCAGCGCCTGGCGCCGTGACGGCCCGCGCGCCGGGCTTCGTGGTTCGACGGCGGGCCGGGTGTGTGGGTTCGGTGGGAAGCCCGGGGGCGGCGGGGTGGCATGCCCCCGAGGGGGCCCGGCAACGGCGTGGTCCGTGCGGGCCGCACGACCCACTGTCGCCGGGAGTTCGGCCGGTCGCGGCGGAGGCCCCGACTGCACCGGGATCTGATGGATCCCGGTGTCCCGGGCCGCGTCCAACGCCTGGACGGCGATCGCCAGGATGTCGTGTGCGAGTTCGGTCGGCAGCCAGCGCGCGTCCAACTCGGCGCGCGGCGGATCCACAGCATGTGCACCCGAGTTCGGAATCCCGTCGAGCAACGCCCCGACGGGCGGCCGGTCTTCGGGACGCTTGGCCAGGCACGCCGAGACCAGTCCCCGGTATGCCGTGGGCAGACCCGTCAGATCCGGCTCGCGCAACGTCATGTTCCCCAGCACCTCGGCGAACGTCCCCCGCCCGAAGGGCGGTCTGCCGGTGGCGGCGAACGCCACGACCGCTCCGTACGCGAAAACGTCACTCGCCGGGCCGTACGCGCCCTCAAGCTGCTCAGGCGCCATGAACCCCAGCGTGCCGACGGCGTGGCCGCTCCGGGTCAGCCGGCTCGCATCCGGCACCAGCGACACACCGAAGTCGATGACCCGCGGCCCCTCGACCGCGAGCATGACGTTCGACGGCTTCAGATCGCGGTGCACCAGCCCGGCGGCGTGGATGCCCCGCAGCGCCACCACCAGACCACGGGCCAGATGACGCAGCGTCCCCTCGGGCAGCGGACCGCGCCGCTCGACCGCCGTTCCCAGCGTCAGCCCGGGAATGAACGTCGTGGCCAGCCACGGGACTTCGGCGTTGGGATCGGCGTCCAGCACGCGGGCGGTGAACGCTTCGTCCACCGCGCGCGCCGCACTCACCTCACTGGCGAACCGCCGCCGGAACTCGGCCTCCTGCCCAGCGTGCAGGTCGAGCCGCAAGACCTTCACCGCGACCGTGCGGCCGTCCGCCCCACGCCCGAGGTAGACGTGCCCCATGCCCCCGCTGCCCAGCCGCCCGAGCAGCCGGAACGGTCCCAACTGCTGCGGATCACCCGGTCCCAAAGGCTGCATGACTCCCCGTCCGCCGTGGGACCGTTGCCGTCCACCGGGTCACGTGCGCTCGCCGTAGGATCTCACGGGTGTCGCGGGGGGCGCCGTCGGAACGTGCCTACTTCACACCGGGCATTTTTCCGCCGAACCGCCCGGGTATCGCGGTGTCACCTGGCTCCGCCGGCCGGGGTGTGGGCGGCCAGGACGTGTTCCATGAGCGCGGTCATGGCCAGCTTGCCCGAGTCGCGGACGCGGGCGTCGCACATGACGACCGGGACGTGCGGGTCGAGATCGAGAGCGTCGGCGACCTCGTCGACACCGAACTCGCACACGCCGTCGAAGCAGTTGACGGCCACCACGAACGGCAGGCCCCGCAGTTCGAAGTAGTCGACGGCGGGGAAGGCGTCCGCGAGGCGGCGCGGGTCGGCCAGGACGATCGCGCCGAGCGCGCCGAGCGCCAACTCGTCCCACATGAACCAGAACCGGTCCTGACCCGGAGTGCCGAACAGGTAGAGCACGAGCCCCCGGTCGAGGGTGATCCGCCCGAAGTCCAGCGCGACGGTCGTGGTGGTTTTGCCCTCGACGCCGGTCAGGTCGTCGATCCCCAGGCTCTCCTGGGTGATGAGTTCCTCGGTGCGCAGCGGTGTCACCTCGCTGACCGCACCGACCATGGTGGTCTTGCCCACCCCGAATCCGCCGGAGATCAGGATCTTGACCGCCAGGGGCAGGTCGGGGCCGAACGAGGCGTCAGATCCGCCGAATGCCATCGAGAACCGCCTGGAGTACGTGGATGTCCGGGGCCTCCGCGAGCGCGATCGGTGCGCGTGTGCGGATGGCCCCCATGTCGAGCAGGTCGCCGAGCAGGACCTTCACCACGGTCGCGGGAAGGTTCAGCTTCGCGGAGATCTCCGCGACGGACAGCGGACTGCCGGTGCAGAGCCGCAGGATGGACCGGTGCTCCGGCTCCAGGCCGGGCAGCGCGTCGTCCTCGCCCGCGTTGATGATCAGGGTGATGAGGTTGAACTCGTCCCGGCTGGGGCGCGTCCGGCCGCCGGTGGTCGCGAAGGACCGGACGACCGGTCCGGCGTCCTCGTCCCACCAGGTGTCGTCGGCGTTGTCGGGGGCCATGGCCCGGCCTCAGCCCGATTGCCGCGGGTCCGCGACGGCCCGGCGCGGCGCCGCGGCGAGGAAGTCGCCCACCTGCTTGACGATGAGGTTCATCTCGTAGGCCACCAGGCCCACGTCGATGTCCGCCTCGCCGAGCAGGGCCAGGCACGCCCCTCTTCCGGCGCCGGTGACGAACAGGAAGACCCGTTCCAGCTCGACGATGGTCTGCCGGACCTGGCCGCCGTCGAAATGCCGGCCCGCGCCGCGCGCGAGGCTTTGGAACGCCGAGGCGACCGCCGACATGTGCTCGGCGTCGTCCCGGTCGAGACCGCGGGACTTCCCGATCAACAGGCCGTCCGCCGAGAGCACGATGGCGTTCCGTGTGCGCGGGACCCGCCTGACCAGATCGTCCAGCAGCCAGTTCAGCTCGGCGTTGTCGCTCGTCGCCGACGTCGTCGTACTCATCGCAGTCCTTGTCCGTCAGGGTCGTCGGGCATGCCGTGGCGGTACGGGGAATCGCCGTCGTCCGCGTGGCGCCCCGCTTCCGTGCGGCCCTTGTACGAACCGCGTTGGAAGGCCGCCATCATGCGGCGGGCCTCCTCCGCGGGGCGGTGCTCAGGTCCGGTGTCCGGCTGCGCCGCACCGGAGTCCGCGGACCGCAGGAGCTGCGGCTGCAAACTCGCCTGGCGCACCCGTCGCGGGAGCCGGCGGCCGGACGGGGCGCCGGCTTCCCTCGCGGACCGGCCGTCGGCCGCACCGGCGGTCACGATCGGCCGCGGCCGGTCCGCGGAGGGGGCCCCGGCCGTCGGCGGCCGGCCGGGGGAACGCGCCGGCACTGTGGACGTCGGCGGACGCCCCGGGTCGGCCGGTCCCGGCAGCGGGGCGACCGTGGCCATGCGCGTTTGGGCGGGGAGGGCGTTCACCGGACGCCGGGCTGCGGCGGCGGCAAAGGGGTGTTCGCGGCCGGGCTCGCCGTCGTCGCCGAGGGCGGAGTCGTCGGCGACGGTGTGCGCGTCGTCGGTCAGCAGCCGGGGTGGCAGCAGTACGACCGCGGAGGTGCCCCCGTACGGCGACGACCGCAGCTGCACCGAGATGCCGTGCCGGAGTGCGAGGCGCGCGACCACGAACAGCCCGAGGCGGGTGTCCGTGGTGAACCCCATGACGTTGAACTCCGGGGTCTCGCGCAGGAGTCGGTTGGCCTCCTCGCGCGCCTCGGGGGTCATGCCCAGGCCGCGGTCCTCGATCTCGATGCCGAGGCCGTTCGGCACCAGTTCCGCGCTGACGCGCACCTCGGTGTGCGGCGGGGAGAAGGTCGTCGCGTTCTCGACGAGTTCGGACAGCAGGTGCATCACGTCGCCCGCGACCGGGCCTGTGAGGGCGGTCTCGGGAACCGCGGTGAGCTTGACGCGCGAGTAGTCCTCGGTCTGCGACGCGGCACCACGCAGAACTTCGGCGAGGCGGACCGGCCGCCGCCAGCGGCGGGCCGGCATCGTTCCGCCGAGCACCGACAGGTTCTCCGCGTTGCGCCGCATGCGGGTCGCCAGGTGGTCGATCCGGAACAACTCGGCGACCAGGTCCGGGTCCTCGTGCTTGCGCTCCATCGCGTCCAGCAGGGCGAGTTGGCGGTGCACCAGGCCCTGCGTGCGGTGGGCGAGGTTCAGGAACACGTGGTTGACGCCCTGCCGGGTCTCCGCCTGCTCGATCGCGGCCCGGACGGCGATCTGCTGGGCGTCGTCGAACGCACCGGCGACCTCGCCGATTTCGTCGTGTCCGTGGTCGAAGTCGGTGGTGACGTCGGCGAGTTCCACCTTGTCACCACGCTTGAGCCGTTCGACGACGTCGGGAAGCTGCTCGCCCGCGAGGCGCCGGGTGGAGTCGCGCAGGCCGTGCAGGCGCCGGATCAGTGCCCGCGAGACGAACACCGAGATCAGCAGGGCCAGGACGATCGAACCCAGGGTCAGGGCACCGACCAGGATGACCGAGTTCGTCAGCTCGTCGACACGTTCCTGGCCGAAGTCCTCCGCGAACCGGACCTGGTTCAGCGTCAGTTCCTGCAACTGCGCGGTCACCACGGGCAAAGCCGCCTGCCACGCCGCCGCGTCGATCGCCACCTTGCCGTTGCTCGCGGACGCCGACGTCTCCGCCTTCGCGAGTACGGCCCACTCCGGGCTCGCGGTGATCCGCGCGTAGTGCTCCGCCTGGGCGCCGCGCAGGCGAGGCTGTACGAACGACCACTGGGCCCGCTGGGCACCCACAAGCTGGTCGAACTGCGCGCGCAACTGCGGCGTCATCCCGGCCGGCGACGCGAGCGCGGACGTGAGCACCGCGTTCTGCCGCGAGAGGTATTCGAGGGCGCGGAACAGCGCCGCCGCCGTCGAACCCTCGTTCAGGGTCCGGGTGTCCTTGGTCAGCCCCGCCTCGGCCTCGAAGTAGCTCATCGCCACCGCGAGGGCGTTCGTGTAGAACTCGTACGCGGCCTCGGCGCCCGGCTGCCTGGCGTCGACCTGGTGGCGGAACTCCGGCAGCGCCGCCAGACCGGCCGCGATGCGGCCGAAGATCGCCTTCAGCTCCGGGGGGTTGCTCTCGACCACCGGGCCGGCCGCCTCCTGCATGACCGCGAGAGCCTGGTCGGTGGCACCGCGCGCCTGGTCGAGGCGGGCCCGGTCGCCCCGGGGCCCGGCCAGGAACTCCATGCTCAGGCGGCGTTCCTCCTGCATCGCGACCATCGCCATCTCGCTTTTGACGCCCACCCGCTGGACATCGTGGAGGGTCTGGCGCAGGTCGGACGCCTGCTCGTAGCGGCTGCTCGTGTAGGTGACCCACAAAGAGACCAGCGCGATGCTCGGCACCAGCACCAGCACGACGATGCGGGCCCGGATCGACCGCAGCCCCGGCAGACCGGAACCGCCGCGGCGCCGACGGGACTTGGGGGCGCCGCGAC
>NZ_JBPKBI010000003.1:483243-497793 GCF_051388935.1 Yinghuangia sp. YIM S10712 | reverse complement strand
ACGCCGGGACCCACGGGTGGGCGGGTCCTGACGTCGCGGCGCCGTCGCCTCGCCGATGGGGCCAGGGGCGCGGTCGCGCCCATCGGCGGGGCCGGGGGAATCGGGCAGCAAGTCGAGTTTTCCCGATCTTCGAGGGGACGACGTGCGGGCCGCGGGCGATCGTGCGTCCGCGGTCCGCCAAGCCCGTGTCGGACGGGGAGACGTGCGGGACGCCGGAACCCCCGCGCCCGAAATGGGGGCACGCCCGACCATCGCAGCTTCGGGGCCGCCGACGCCTCGATTCGCGCACGCGTCGTGATCGATTCGCGCACGGCCCCGTTCCGCCCCGCGCCGTTCGCGGCGAAAGTCGCGACAGCACGACGGGCGGTCGTGAGGCCTTCGCACAGCAGGGCACGACTTCCTTTCGGTCCCCGGGTGTACGCAACTTCCGTTTCGTCCATAGGAGTTCGGTAACACGCCGATCGACGAGCGCCGAGACTCACCGTCGCGGACCCGCGGTGCGCTCCTTGGCGACTGCGCGTTCGTTAATCGGCAACTCCCCTGCCCGGCAGGCGTGATGATCCTTCGTGCGGTCTCGTCTCAGACACGACATGAACATCGGAGTTCACATGGACGGTTCGATCGGACGTGGGGTTTCCCGGCGCCGGTTCCTGACTGCGGCGGTCGCGGGCACGGCCGTTGTCGGCTACAACGTGGCGACGGGAAGCTGGGTGACGACCGCCGAGGCGGCGACCAGCACGTCCGACACGTCGTTCCGGCGGATCCCACGTCTGGACGGGACGCTGGTGATGGACGACGCCACACGCGCCGCGAACTCGACGGACGCCGGCAACATGACCAGGCGCGTTCCCCAGGCGATCCTCTTCCCGGGATCCGCGAGCGACGTCCGGGCGATGATCTGCTACTGCGCCGCGAACCGCATACCCGTCGCCACCAACACGGGCCGCAACAGCGTCTTCGGTCAGACGCTGACCACCGGCGGGCTGATCATCAACGGCAAGTCGCTGAACACGATTCACTCGATATCGCCGACCGGCGCGGAAGTTGACGCCGGTGTCACGTGGTACGACCTGATCGCGGCGGCCTTCGAGCACGGCCTGACACCGCCGTCCATCACCGGCTACACCCAGCTCGGCGTCGCCGGCACGCTCTCGATCGGCGGGCTGGACGCGGCGACCAGCAACCTCAGGGGCCCCCAGGCCGCCGCCGTACAGAAACTCCAAGTGGTCACCGGAGCCGGTGACCTGGTCGAATGCTCGCCCACACGGAACAGCGGCCTTTTCAAGGCGATGCTGGCCGGGCAGGGACAGTGCGGCGTCATCACCCGTGCGACCGTCGACCTGATCCCCGCGCCGCGGTTCGCCCGCGTGTACCGCTCGGCGCCGTACACCGACGTCGCGACCTGCGTGAACGACCTCAGGATCCTGGCGTCCCGCAGCGGTCGCCCCGGCGGGTTCGACTTCGTGGCCAGCGCGAACATGCCCGGGACGCCGACTCCCCTTCCCCTCGGCCTGCTGAGCGTCGTCTTCCACAACGACCCGGCCACCGTCCCGTCGACGGAAACCCTCACGAGCGGCTGCTCCACGACCACCCGGCAGGCGCAGTACGTCGACATGGGCTACCTCGACTACGTCTTCCTCGTCGACGCCCAGGTGAACGCCTGGCGGGCGAACGCGAGTTGGGACTCTCTGGTCAAGCCGTGGTTCAACACGCTGATTCCCGACAACCGCGTTCTGGAGTTCGCGGAGTCCGTCTTCCCGGCCCTGACCGCCGAGGACGTCAGTCCGACGACGTTCGTCGTCTTCAGCCCGACCCGCAGCGCGGCCTTCACCGACGACTTCCCGCTCTACCGGGCGCCTTCGCCGACCGCGGGGGAGTGGAGCTGGCTCTGCGGCATCCTCACCACCTCGGACGGCCCTGCCCCGGCCGCCGACTTCGCCTCCCGCATGCTGGAGCGCAACCGCGCCTGGTGGCAGCGTGTCGTCGACCTCGGGGGCACCCGCTACGTGGAGGACGCCATCCCGTTCGGCAAGGCCGACTGGCAGACCCACTACGGCCCGGTCTACTCCCAGTTCGCCTCCTGGAAGCGCCAGTTCGACCCCTACAACATCATGACGCCCGGCGCGGGCATCTTCTGATCCCCCCGTCGGCCCGGACCGTCGGCACGGCCCGGGCCGACGTCTGCCCGGGCCGTCGGCCCGCCCGGGGACTACGAGAGGGTCGCCTCGTAGTCGGGCTGTACGGCCGGGCTCTTCCGTGCGGCCAGGCGCATGGCCAGGATCAGCGCGGCGAGTCCGGCGAAGATGATCGCTGCGACGACGCCGGTCACGTGCAGGGTGGTGGTGAACGCCTCGCGCGCGTCGTGGAGGAGTTCGGCGCCCTGACCGGCGGGCAGATCGCGGCTGGTGGCGACCGCGTCGGCGAGCGAATCGGATGTGCCGTGCATTCGGTCGCGGTAGACGACCGCGGCGACGACACCGATCAGCGCGAAGCCGAGCGATCCGCCGAAGTAGTTGCCGGTCTCGGACATCGACGCCGCCGAACCGGCGCGCTCCGGCGGCACCGATCCGACGACCAGCCCGGTGCCCAGCGCGAACAGCGGGCCGGTGCCCAGGGCCAGCACGGTGATGCCGGTCATCACCATCGGCAACGCGTGCGAACCGCCGACACCGGCCAGCAGCAGGCCGCCCAGCGCCGAGACCCCCAGCCCCGCGGCGATCGCGGTCGTCGGCCGCATTCGCCGGGCCAGCGCCGGCGCGGCCATCGTGCCGAACGCCACGCCCAGGCCCATGGGTGCGAAGAGCATCGCCGACACGGACGGTGAGTGGCCCAGCACACTTTGCAGGTACTGGGTGACGACCAGGCCGACGCCGGCCATCGCGATGCCCGCGAAGACCAGCGCGACGAGGACGGCCGCGAACGGGCGATTGTGCAGCAGCCGCAGGTCCAGCAGCGGCGTCTCCAGCCGTAGTTGCCGGCGTACGAACACCCCTCCGAACGCCGCACCCACGACGAGAGCCGCTGCGGGTACGAACGAGGCGTCGTCCAAGGTCAGTTGCTTGATGCCGTAGATCATCGGCAGCACCGCGACGAGTGACAGGCCGACACTGGCCGGGTCGGGCCGCCCTGCCCGGTCGCTCCGGAACTCCGGCAGCAGGACCGGCCCGGCGACCAGCAGCAGCGCCATGGCCGGCACCGCGATCAGGAACACCGACCCCCACCAGAAATGCTGGAGCAGGAACCCGGCGAGCACGGGCCCGAGCGCACCACCCGTGAACTGGCACGTCGCCCAGATGGCGATCGCCTGCCCGCGTCGGCGGTCGTCGCGGAACATGTTCGTGATCAGGGCCAGTGTCGACGGCGCCATGGTGGCGCCGGCCGCGCCCAGGAGCGCACGGGCGATGATCAGCGTCAGCGGGTCGTCGGCGAACGCAGCCGCCACCGACAGCACCGCGAACGCCGCCGCGCCGATCATCAGCAGCCGTCTGCGCCCGATCCGGTCACCGAGCGTGCCCATGGTGATGACCAGCCCGGCGACCACGAACCCGTAGCTGTCACTGATCCACAACTGCTCGGCGTTGCCGGCGCCGAGGTCGGCGCTCAGTTCGGGAAGCGCGAGGAGCAACGCCGTCATGTCCATCGCGACCAACAGCGTCGGCATCATCAGTACGGCCAATCCCAGCCATGCACGGTCGACCCTCATATCCGCCTGCTCCCGTTCTCTCGACGTGTCGCCGTTGGTCGGAGCGGCCGACGGCTTCTTGACACGGCCGCGAGATCGGACGCGGACCCGGTGGCGAAAAAACGCATGCGAATCGCCGACCGGGGGATGTCAAGACCGCGGCGGCGGCTCCGACCACCTCACGACCCGCGCCGGACGAGGCGGGGGAATCACGAGGAGCACGAGGAGTACGACATGCAGTTCCTGATCAGCATGCACATCAACCCCGCGGTCCTGGACGCGCTGACCGACGATGAGAGGGCGGCGATCGGCGAGGGCCACGGCAGGTTCATCGCGGCACTGAAGGAGTCCGGCGAGTTGCTCACCACGCAGGCGCTGGTCGACCCGTCACAGGCCGCCGTGGTGTCCGTACGCGAGGGCCGGACCGTGGTGACCGACGGTCCCTTCGCGGAGTCCAAGGAGTACCTGGGCGGCTTCTACCTGATCGACTGCGAGAACAAGGAGCGGGCGATCGAGCTGGCCGCACGGATCCCGGACGCCGCGATCGAGGGCCTGGGCATCGAGGTGCGGCAGGTGATGTTCGCCNGAGGACCCTGCGGACGGCAGCGTCTACACGTACACCCACTTCGAGCCGGCCGACGCCCGCCGGCTCTACGCCAACTTCGAACAGCCGGACCTGAAGGCGTCGTTCACCTTCTCGGTGATCGCGCCCGAGGAGTGGACGGTGGTGTCCAACGCCGCCGAGTCGGCGCGCGAGCCTGCTGCGTGAGCTCACGCCGCAGGTCCTCGGTGCGCTCGTGCGCCGACACGGCCAGTTCGAGGGCTGCGAGGACGCCGTCCAGGAGGCCGTCCTCGCGGCCACCGTGCAGTGGCCGGCCGAGGGGGTGCCGGCCAACCCGCGCGGCTGGCTGGTGACGGTCGCGTCCCGGCGGTTCATCGACCAGGTGCGCAGCGACCACGCGCGCCGCGAACGGGAGCTCGCCACCGCCGCCGAGGTCGTGCCCGAGGACGTTCCGGACACCGACGACACGCTCGTCCTGCTGTTCCTGTGCTGCCACGCGGCGCTGACCCCGGCATCCCAGACCGCGTTGACGCTGCGGGCGGTCGGCGGCCTGACCACCGCCGAGATCGCCCGTGCGTTCCTGGTCCCGGAGGCCACGATGGCGGCCAGGATCAGCCGGGCCAAACAGCGCATCAAAGCCGCCGGCAGCTCGTTCACCATGCCGGACGGCCCGGAGCGGGAGGAGCGGCTGCGCGTCGTCCTCCACGTGCTCTACCTGATCTTCAACGAGGGCTACACCGCCTCGTCCGGCAGCGAACTGCACCGCGTCGATCTCGCGCGTGAGGCGATCCGGCTGACCAGGATGGTCCACGCACAACTGCCGCAGGACCCGGAGGTGACCGGGCTGCTGGCGCTGATGCTGCTGACCCACGCCCGCCGGGACACGCGCACCACAGCCGCCGGCGACCTGGTGCCCCTGGACGAGCAGGACCGGGCCAAGTGGGACCGCGGGCTGATCGACGAGGGCATGGAGCTCGTCAAGACGTCGCTGGCCGGACCGTCGCTGGGCCCGTACCAGCTCCAAGCCGCCATCGCCGCCACCCACGCTGACGCGGCCACGGCCGAGGAAACCAACTGGCCGCAGGTGCACGGCCTTTACCTGATCCTGGAACGCATCGCACCGAACCCGATGGTCACCCTCAACCGAGCGATCGCCCTGGCCGAAACCGAGGGCCCGTCGGCCGGGCTCGCCCTGCTGTCCACTCTCGACGGCGACGAGCGCATGGCCGGCCACCACAGACTGCTGTCCGTACGCGCGTATCTCCTGGAGAAGACCGGCGACACCGCTGCGGCGTACGAGCACTACCGCCGCGCCGCGAAGGCCACCGCGAGCAAAGCCGAACAACGCCACCTCGAATCCCGCGCCGCCCACCTGCGACCGTAGCCGTTTCCGTCAGGCCGGAGTCCGGCACGGCACCCGGTATCCCTCATCCGCGTGGAATTCCGCCGCCTTTGGTACAGAGAGACCTTGTCTGCGACACATTGGCCGTGTCCGTTCCCCCAACCGGCGGACACCGGCAACGCGGTCAGGAGACAGTCGTGGACGTCACAGCACCCTCTGCCCCCGCGCGGCGCGGCACCCCCGAACACGCGTCCGGGATCCGCCTTCTCGACCCGGACCTGCTCGCCGACCCCGCGGGCGGATACGGCCGGATGCGCGAGCAGGGCCCGGTGGTCCGCGCGTGGCTGACCGACGACCGGCCCGTGTGGGTGATCACCCGCTACGACGACGTCCGGGCCGGGCTGCGCGACCCGCGGTTCGCCAGCAGCCCCGCCGCCGTCCCCGGTCACACGGGCGAAGATCCCCGCAAGCCGCTGCTGGACATGCTCGGCCTGCCCGACGAGGTCCTGAAGTACTTCATGGTGTCCGCGCTCGACACGGACCCGCCCGACCACACGCGGCTGCGCGGCGCCGTCCAGGGCGCGTTCACCCACCACCGCATGCAGGCACTGCGTCCGCGCATCCGGCAGGTCGCCGCGGAGTTGCTCGACGCGCTGCCGGCCAAGCAGCAAGACGGCACCGTCGACCTGATCGAGGAGTTCGCCTACCCGCTGGCCATCACCGTCGTCTGCGAGCTCGTCGGCGTCCCCGCCTCCCACCGGGCGCCTTTCGTGCGCTGGGGCGACGACATCCTGTCGATGGACCCGGAGTTGCTGGCCGCTTCGTCCCCCGCGGTCATCGACACCGTCCACGAACTCCTCGACGAGCGCCGAGCCGCGCCCGCCGACGACCTGCTCACCACACTCGCCCGTGCGGCCGACGAGCGCTTCCGGCTCAGCGACGTCGAGCAGGTCGCGATGGTCCTCAACATCGTCATGGCGGGCTACGACAACACCGCCCAACTCGTCGCCAACAGCATCGCCGCCCTGCACGCACACCCCGCACAATTGCGGCGGCTCACCGACGACCCGGCCCTCCTCCCCGACGCCGTCGAGGAGTTCGTGCGCTGGTGCGGCCCGGACATCATGGTGCGCATGCGCTTCGCCGCCGAGGACATCGACTTCCACGGCACCCGCATCGGCAAAGGCGACGCCGTCCAGTTCATCCTCGTCTCCGCGAACCGCGACCCACGCCGCCACCCAGACCCGGACGGCCTGGACATCACCCGCTGCACCGCCGACAAGTCCGACGGCCACCTGGGCTTCGGACACGGCATCCACTACTGCCTCGGCGCGTCCCTCGCCCGCCGCGTGTGCGAAGTCGGCCTCGCCGAACTGCTTGCGCGCCACCCCCGCCTCCCGCTGGCCGTCCCCGCCTGCGATCTCACCCGCCGAGTGATCCCCGGCGCCGCCCCCCGACTCACAACGCTCCCTCTCGAACTCCAGCGGTCCACCACACCGTCCGGGCCACCGCACTAGCCTCCGGCCTCGTCCCACCGCCGGAGCACCGCGGCGTCGAGATCGCCGAACCTGCGGGGAAATCGGCGGATCGGCGATGTCCGTGCCGTCGGGAATCTCCGTGCCCGCGCGGTGCGGTGCCTGCTGCGGCAGCACCTGTCGCGGCGGTGCCTGGCTCGGCATCGTGTCGTGGTGCTGTGCCAGGATCAGGACCCGTCGGCCCGCTGCCACGCGGCGGGTTCGCGCAGCGGGCCGCGCGGGTGCGGGCGGCTCGACGAGCGCTCGGCGGCGTACGCGGCCGAGACACCTCGTCCCGAATCCGCGAACGCCGAGGATGTCCCCGTGCATGAACTCGTGACCGCGCTGCGGCTCGCAGGCCCCGACGTCCGGGCCGCGATCGTCGAGCGTTTCCGGCCGCAGATCGAGCAGCTTCTCGCCGAGTACAGCGGCCTTCCCGCCCACGTCGTCGGGAAGGTCCTCGCCGACGGCGGCTTCGACCCGGTCGGCTACTTCGCCGAAGGCGGCGCGTACGAGGACGACCTGTTCATACGCGCGGCCCGGGTAGGAGACCCGGTCGCCGCCGCGCACATCGTCGGCCGCCGCGGTGTCGACCACCCGGCGACGCGCGAAGTGCTCGCCCACGTCACCGACCCCGGCGATCCCGCATGGCACACCGACACCGGGCTGACCCGCAAACTCCGCGCCGCCGCCCGGGTGGATCCCCTGGCCGCCGCGAGCTGGCCGTTCCCCGAGACGCTTGTCGAAGTCGCCGTCGACAACTGCAAGTACATGCCGTACGCGGTCGCCATCGACCTCTGCGTCGCCGTCGCCGACCGGTGCGGCGCCGACGCGCTGCGCGAACTGGCCGGGCAGGACCTCGGACACGAAGGCCTCGCCGCCGCGCTGACCGCCGCCGCGGACAGCGGGTCGCCGTCCGCTCACCTCGCCGACCTCCGCCCCGCCGCAGAGTGGACGGACGCCGCCGCGGTGCGTGCTCTCGCGCTCGTGCGCCAGGACGTCAAGCCGGTCGACCGCGACGCCGAACTCCCGCCTCTCGATTGGGATCTCGTCCGCCTCGAACACCGGCGCCGCCCCTTCCGGAGGGCGCTTGTCCGGCTCACCCGTTGGCCCGACTGCCCCGATGACATCCTCAACCTCGCGCTCGACCAGGCCCGGACCATGGTCGTCGACTGGGCCGCGCGTTTTCCGTTCGACGCGATCGAGCACCCCAAGCTGGTCGACGACGACCAGCTCTACCGCAAACTCTTCAGCCGCGGCGTCCGCGAAGGCTGGCTGCCGCTGGAACGCCTGCTGACCGAGGCACGCCCCGCCGGCCGCATCCTGGGCGCGCTGCCGTACGAGGAGGACACGACCGTCGGCGACGCCGTCGCCGCCGTGTGCGAACCGCTGGGCGCGGACCCGGAAAACTGGCTGACGTTCTACTCGCGGCTTTCACGTCACGACGGCACCGTGGCCGGACTCGTCGCCGACGTGGCCTCCGGCAAGGGCAAGCGCGTCACCCGCTTCCCGCGCCCGCTCGGCGCGGTGTTTCCCGCCACGCCGCCGGAGAACCACCGCGCGACGCTGCGCCGGCTCCTGCGTGCGGTCCCGGTCGAGGTCACCGTCGCGCTCGCCCCGCACCTGGACATGCGCACCGTGCAGCAGTTGCTGTCCAGTTCCTGGCTGAGCGCCGAGGCGCGCGACGCACTCGTGGCCGCCCACGGGTCAGCCGCGCTCGCCGCCTACGCCGCGAACGAAGTGCTCGACCGCGACCAGATCGAGTGGATCATGGCGCGCAACGACCCGGCCGCCGATGGGGCGCTGTGCGCGCACGCGCCGCTCACCACCGCCGACCGGGTGCGCATCCTGGCCGGCGTCCGCACCGACGGCTCGCGCGGCCCGGTCCCGGAACCCGTGCTGGACGCCCTCCGTGAGGCCAACCTCGGCCACTACCGCCACAAGGTCACCGCAGGCCTGTCCTCGGGTGACCTGGGCGTGGCGCGGATCATCGCCGGCCGCCTGCGCCTGGGCACCGAGGGCGGGCGGCTGCGGCTGCTGCTCGCGGTGTGGGAACGCCACGGGCCGGACGCCGTACGCGAGATCCTCGACCTCGGCCGCCTGCCCGCGACCACCACGAAGCGCGTCCGCAAGGTCCTCGACGAGCCGGACGGCCTCGACACGCTGCGCGCCTGGCTCCGCGCCGAAGACGACCCCGACGAGTTCGTGGCACGGCTCGGCAAGAAGACCGGAAACGCGTACGAACGCCTGAACAAGCTGACCAGCGAGGGCATGGATCCGCCGTGGGACGTGCTGACCGCCGCCGCGGACGCCGACCGGCTCACCAAGGAGGCGGTCGCCGCCCTGGTCAACCGCCACGACTGCACCCGCGAATTCGCCCGCGCCACACTCCGCTACGTACTCCGCAACGGCGAACTGCCGCCCACCAGTTGGCGCGAGACACTGCTCCGCCGCGGCCTGACCCCGGCCGACCTGTTGGCGGACGCCCCGCAGCCGGCCCGCTACCTGTCCCTCGTCTCCTTCGACCGACGCTACAAAGGACGCCCACGGAGCTGGACCGAACCGTGCGCCGAAGCCCGGGCACTGGTCGACGAACACCTCGGCGACGACCCGTCAGCCTGGACGGTCGCCCTGCACCTGTTCCCCGAATTCACCGGCACGCTGCCGGAGTTGCTGGCCCTCGCACGATCCGCCGCGCACTGACCGCACCACAATCGGCTCGGGTCGGCCGTCGCAGCGCGGTCGGGTCGCCGGCCCGCACGCGCACAGTCGTTCTCAACGGTTTCCGGCGGTGACCAGGCCGGATTCGTAGGCGAGCACCACCAGTTGGGCGCGGTCGCGGACGTGCAGCTTGGTCATGGCCCGATTGATATGGGTTTTTGCGGTGTGGGGGCTGATGACCAGGCGGTCGGCGATTTCGTCGTTGGACAGCCCTTGGGCGACCAGGGCGACCGCTTCGCACTCGCGGTTGGTGAGCCTGTCGAGGACGGCGGCGTCGGTGGGGGGTGGTTGCGTGATGTAGCGGTGGATCAGCTTGCGGGTGATGGAGGGCGCAAGCAGTGCGTCACCGCGGGCGGCGACGCGGACGGCGTGGAGGAAGTCTTCGGGGCGGATGTCTTTGACGAGGAAGCCCCCGGCACCGGCGCGCAGCGCGTCCAGCACGTATTCGTCGAATCCGTAGTTGGTCAGGATGACGACGTGCACCCCGCTCAGGTCGGGGTCTTCCGCGATGCGGCGCGTGGCCTCGATTCCGTCGACGACGGGCATTTGGACGTCGATGAGGGCGACGTCGGGCAGGTGCCGGCGGATGAGTGCGAGGCCTTCGGCGCCGTCGCCTGCCTCCGCGACCACCTCGATGTCGTCTTCGATGTCGAGCAGCGCGCGGAACCCGCTGCGGATGAGCGGCTGGTCGTCGACCAGCAGGACACGGATCACGAGGTCTGCTCCACGGGAAGTTCGGCCTGGACGGTGAAGCCGCCCTCGCTGCGCGGTGCGGCGCGCAGCCGGCCGCCGAGGGCGGTGACGCGTTCGCGCATCCCCAGAAGGCCGACGCCGGGCGTCGGGGCGGTGGTCGGCTCCGCCTTGCCGTCGTCGTCGATGCGTACCGAAACGGCGCCGGGGCGGTGGTCGATGCGGACGGACGCCATGACGGCGTCGGAGTGCCGAGCGACGTTGGTGAGCGCTTCCTGGACGATCCGATACACCGTCCGGCCCACCGCCGCCGGCACGTTCCGATCCTGTCCCTCCACGGTCAGCGTCGCGTCCAGGCCGAGGGCGCGGGCCTGTTCGACCAACTCCGGGACCTGGTCGAGCCCGCTCGGGGGAGCGGTGTCGTCGTCGCGCAGCGCCTCCAAGGTCGCCCGCAGCTCCCGGGTCGCCTGCCGGCCGGCCTCCTGGATCGCCAGAAGCGCCTGCGGTACCTCTTCACCGCGTTTGCGGGCCACATGGACGGCGACCTCGGCCTGCACCTTGACCACCGAGATCTGGTGGGTCAGCGAATCGTGCAACTCCCTTGCGATACGGAGCCGTTCCTCGTCGGCGCGCCGCCGCGCGGTTTCCTCGCGCGTACGCTCGGCCTCGTCCGCCCGCCGCTCGGCCTGACGCAGCGCCTCCCCGGCCGAGCCGGCCGCGACCAGCCACGCGATTTCGAGTGCGCCCCGCGCCCGTGCGAGCGCCTCGCCCAGGTCGTGGAGCGAGACCAGGGCCGCGAGGGGAAGAGCAGCCAACATGGCGAGCGACGCCGCAATCGTGACGACGCGGTGGCCCTCGCGAGTGGCGGCGTACACCGCGAACAAGAAAGCGACCGCCGGCACGTCGAAACCCGTGGCCTGATACCCCGCCGCGCACAGCCCGGTGACGGCGAGCACGGGAACCGGGGCCCGGCGCCGCGCGACCAGCGCCAAGCCGCTGACCAGCAGGAGCGCATAGCCGAGGAGCGACTCCAGCCATGTGCCGGGGTGGTCCACGGACAAACCGGTGACCGACAGCGTCGCGGCAACGCCGCCAGCGATCGCCCAGTCCCTGACACCGGCCGGAAGGCCGGCGTGTCGCGCATCCATGGGCGCACGTTAGCCGCCGGACGCCGGTGCCCGGGTCCTGCCCGCGAACGAGCCGCCGGCTGCCACGTCTGCGGTACGCAGGCGGGACCTACCGCACCCGCGGTATCCGGCTACCGCGCGGGCGGCATCGCGAAGTGGGTCCGGCTGCGGGACGACCGGCACGGCGACCCGCGGAGACGATCGGCAGGTCCGAACGACCGAACGAGACGCAGTGAAGAGGCAGCGACATGACGTCAGCGACAACCCTGCTGTTGGCCGGTGATCTCGGCACCGGCAACGAGCGGGCCGGAGCCATCCTGGCCGCGCTTCCCGGGCTGATGAGCGTGGTCCTCGCCGTGCTTTCGCGGGCCCGTGCCACCGGCCGTGTCCGGGCCCGCCGCGGGGCCGGCACCGGGCGCAACGGGTTCCTCGCCGCCACGGTTCTGGGACTGGTCGGGGTGGCTCTCGCCGGGCTGCACCTGGCCACCTCCTCCGGAGGCGTCGGCACCGGAAACGGGCGAGCGGGAGCGGTTGTGGCCGCAGTTCTCGGGCTGACCGGGACGCTTCTCGGCAGCCGGGCCCTCATCCGTTCCCGTCAGGCGGCGCCGACCGGGACTCCCGGGCCGAACGACGCCGGACAGACCACGGACACAGGCGCGCGGACATGGTGACGGCTGCGGATACCGCCCGGACCGACGGAGCCCTGGCCGGATTGGCCCGGTTCTGTTTCCGCCGCCGCCGTCTGGTCCTGGTGACCTGGGTCGCCGCTGTCATCGCGATCGCTTTCGCCGGGTTCGGTCACGGAGCGGCGGCGGACAACGACTTCTCCGGTGGCGATTCGGGATCCGCCAAGGCGCAGAAGCTGATCGAGAAGCACTTCCCCGAGCAGCAGGGGGACACCCTGACGCTCGCGATCAAGGCCGACCACGGAATCGACGACCCGACCGCCCGACAGAAGATCGTGAGGGTCGTCGCCGAGTTGGACGCCTCACCCCTCACGGGGCCGGTGACCTCGCCGTACCAGAACACGCAGCAGGTGACGGAAGACCGCCGCATCGCCCGGATGACCATTCCGCTGACCGACAAGGACGCGGAAAAGTCCGCGGTCAAACACCTGGTGGACACGGTCAAGGACGCGTCCGGCGACGGCGTGACGATGGGTCTGGGCGGAAAGCAGGCGGAGAAGGCCGAGACCCCGCCGCAGGGCCCGACCGAGAGCGTCGGTGTCGCCGCGGCGGCGGTGATCCTGTTCATCGCGTTCGGGTCGCTGGTCGCGACGGGCCTGCCGATCGCCACCGGACTGATGGCGTTCATCGGCGGCGTGGCCTTGACCAAGCTGATGGGACACATCGTCCCCTCGCCGGACTTCACCGTCCAGGTCGCCGCGTTCATCGGACTCGGCGTCGGCATCGACTACGCGCTGTTCATCGTGACCCGTTACAAGGACAACCTGCGCGACGGCGACGATCCCGAGAACGCCACCGTCAAAGCCATCACGACCGCAGGTCGCGCAGTGCTGTTCGCCGGCACCACAGTCCTCATCGCGTTGCTGGGCCTGATCGCGATGGGACAGCGGCTGATGACCGGCGTGGCCATCGGCGCCTCGGTGACCGTGCTGGTGACGATGATCGCCGCCCTGACCCTGCTGCCCGCGTTCCTGGGCTTCTCCGGACACAAGATCGACTCGTTGCGCTTGCCCCGTCGGACGTCCCGGCCGCAGGATACCGCCGGTGATTCGTCTCGCGAGTCCCGTGCCCTCGCGGCGCGCTGGGCGGGGGTGGTGCAGCGCAAACCGCTGACCGCCGCGATCGTGGCCGGCGCGGGACTGCTGGTGCTCGCCGCCCCGGCCCTGTCCATGCGCCTGAGCCTGCCCGACGCCGGCGTCCAGCCGCACGACCGCAGCAGCTACACCTCGCACGCGATCGTCTCCGAGGGCTTCGGCCCCGGCTACGGCGCACCTTTGGTGTTCGCCACCCGCCTTGAGTCCCCGAACGCCGATGTACGGCCTCTCGTCGAGGCCGTCGGCAAGACCGCGGGCATCGCCCACGTCACCGAGCCCCGAATCGCCGGCGATGCACGGGCCGCCGTCTTCATGGCCTTCCCCACCACGGGGTTCCAGGAGCAGGCGACCGCAGGCCTGGTGCACGAACTCCGCGACGACGTTCTCCCCCGCGCCTCCGGCGGCAACCAGGTGTACGTCGGCGGCCCGAACGCCGGAGCGATCGACCTCGCCGAGGAGACGAGCTCACGGCTGCCCTGGATGATCGCGATCGTGATCGGGCTGTCCCTGGTTCTCATGATCGCCCTGGTCCGCTCGGTGACCATCGCGGTGCAGGCCGCCGTGATGAATCTGCTGTCGATCGGCGCCTCCTACGGCGTCCTGGTCGCCGTCGTGCAGTGGGGCTGGTTCGGCTCGGCCCTCGGCTTCCCCACCGACATGCCCATCACGACCTGGGTGCCGATGATGATGTTCCCGCTGTTGTTCGGCCTGTCCATGGACTACGAGGTCTTCCTGGTCTCACGGATCCGCGAGGAGTACGACCGCACCCAGGACACCCGAACCGCCGTAGCGCGCGGGCTCGCCCGCACAGCCAAGGTCATCACCGCCGCGGCGGCCATCATGATCGCGGTCTTCCTCACCCCTCTGCTCGGCCCGGACGTCTCGGTCAAGCAGATGGGCCTCGGAATGGCCGTCGCCGTGCTCATCGACGCCACAGTGGTCCGCATGATCCTCGTCCCCGCGGTGATGGAACTGTGCGGCAAGGCCAACTGGTGGCTGCCCGGCCGCCGACCAAACGGGACAACGTCGCCGCCACAGCCCGCCCCCGAGGCCGCAGTAAAAGTCTGACGACCTGTTCCGCCCCACCCTCGGCCGTCCGACTTCCCCCACGAACGCGAGACCAACACGACGT
>NZ_JBPKBI010000003.1:482627-483085 GCF_051388935.1 Yinghuangia sp. YIM S10712 | reverse complement strand
CCGACGTCTGCCCTGGTGGGCGGATGCGGAGGATACGAGATTCGAACTCGTGAGGGGTTCCCCCCAACACGCTCCACAATGGGCTATCTGCTGGTTCGGTGTGATGCCCCCAACAGCCTGACCCGCGGTGGTTTGCGCCAGTGAGCGCCACAGAACTGCAACCAGTAGAGAACCGCAACCGGGCTGCGGCTACCTTCCCGCGGGGGGCCCGTACCACTGCAGAGCTTGCCCAGTGACGGCTGCGATGCACTCGAAGTCCCGGTCTCGGTGGAGCAACGTCAGCCCTTGAAGCTCCGCAGTCGCAGCGACCACAAGGTCTACGGGGCCGGCGCTTCGATGCTGTCCTCGCTGCGTCAGCATCTCTTGGACCTGCCACGCGCGGTCGTAGGCGCGGTCGTCGACCGGCACCCACCCGAACAACAACCGGAGATCCGCGGTGCCCTGCGCTCGGTCGGCCG
>NZ_JBPKBI010000003.1:478639-482561 GCF_051388935.1 Yinghuangia sp. YIM S10712 | reverse complement strand
TCCGCGGTTTCTTGCGCTCGGTCGGCCGCCGACCCCGCGCTGTAGAAGAACTCGAGTTCGGTGATCGGACACAGCGCGAGCAGCCCGGCCGCCGCGGCTTGGTCCCAACCGTACTTCTCCGCGTCGTTGCGCATGAAGCGCGCGAGGGCACTGGTGTCGATCAGAAACTGCGCCGCGTTCACCGGCGGTAGTTCCTCTTGTCCTCCAGAAGTTCGAGATCGAAGGCGCCCTCATCCGCCGACGCGCGCAGCCGGGTGAGCGCCAGGGCCCGCCGCCGATTCTCCAGAACCTCACGCAAAGCCGTGTTGACCGTCTCCTTCTTGGTGCCCGTGCCGAGAGCCTTGGCCACGTCGGCAAGCAGGTCGTCGTCCAGGTCGATCACTGTCCGCGCCATCGATGCACCTCCATGGATATCAAGTATCCCATCAACGATATCAAGATGGGCATCACCGTGGATCGCATCTCCGGTGGACGCGCCCCCAGCGATCTCCGTGGACCGGAACCTCGCCACTTGAGTCGACCCGGTTGATGAGGCCCGGAACGGCGAGATGGGTGTAGATGGACCTGCCCGTAGGTACGCCTCAGGCGGGCAATCGAGGGGCCTGCACACGTACGAATCGCCGTGTGAACCAGGCTCTCGGTCGCGAAACTGCAAACCAGCAGCGGCGACTGGAACAGCCTGTGGGCCATTGAGCGCGCTTCTCCCTGCGGTCAGCCGCTCGTCCGGCCACCTTCGGCTGATCGCCGCAGGGTGGGCGGGTTGTCAGTCCGCGTGGCCACACTCGCCGCCATGACCGTTAGATCGGACTGGACGCTCGAACTGCAGTTAGAGATCGTGCGGAAGGAGGCGGATCAAGAAGACGTGAAAGCCGCAGTCGATGCGGTGTTCGACCATATGGGGAATGGGGGACGGCGCAACCGACGTGGTGGGAAGGAACTCGTCCGGCTCTTGGAGGACGTGCGTGCAAGGGCTGCCACATGTGGTGAATGGCAGGTCGTACGGCTGGTGCAAGACTCGTTGGATTATGCGGAAGGTCGCATCCTGAAGCCGGACTTCGAGGAACGCTACCGATTGTTCCAGGATGGGGAGCGAAACGAACATCATCGAGAGCTTGTGGCAGGCGTTCAGTCCATCATCTTCGAGCATGTCGCCGAAGCGGGCCGCAAGTTCCTCTTGGACACCCCTGACGCAGGCGCTGAGGAAGTACTCGCCTACATCTCATCGCTCTCGGAGGAGATGAAGTACCTCGATGCGCCGTCTGATCGTCCGGGCCGGTATCGCGTGCTTCGGGGGCGTGCCGAAATGGCCGTGTGGTTGCAACGCGCGCTCGCCGAACGGACCGACATCGAGAGCCCGAGTGAGGCGGCGCGCCGGATTGTCACGTCACCAGAGGCGTTGACACTGTTGGCAGCCGACTCGGAAGGCCAACTGCTATTCCGGGCAGCCGAATTGCAGCGGCGTTCCGCAGGCTTGTCGGAACTCCGCAGGACTGCCGAGGACACGCATGCCAGTGAGCTCGACCTCCAGCGTGCTCTGACAGGGCAGTGTTGGATCTTCGGAGGGCGCTTTGTCGAGGAGTTCGGACATCGACGGTTGGTCGACGGAGACGAGTTTGACATCCCTTTGGTGCGCGGCGACGGGGCGTTGCACATTGTCGAGCTCAAGCGTGCCATGGGCATGCGAGCTCCCTTGATCAAGTCCCATCGCGGGGCTTGGGTACCTGCTTCCGCGGTGCACGAAGCTGTCGGTCAAGCCATGAACTATTTGGTGGGACTTGATGAGAACCGACACTGCATCCGCGATGACTTCGGCATCGAGACACGGCGCGCGAGCGCCCTGGTCCTCATCGGCCATCCGGGTCTGCATCCGCAGGTCCCAGAGAATGAGATCAACGAAGCGCTGCGGACCTTCAACACCCATCTCAGCCGCGTCGAAGTGATGACCTACAAGGAGCTCATCGACAATGCTCAGCGTTCGTTGGGCGGACCGCCCGCAGCGTGACAGCCGGTTCGTGCGAGGGCTTCGACCTGTTCGACTGCAGCGGTGCGGAGCAAGAGTCGTCCTGTGCCGACGCAAGGGAGCGATCTCTGGCGGTTTGCGACCCCTGTGGCTGACGGGTCGGGCTTCATGTGATGTCGTGGCGATTCCAGCCCGGGGGGATTTTGGGGAGGCCGATCAGGACGTCGAGTCCGAGGTGTTCCTTGAGCATGGCTTTGAGGCCGCGACCGTCGATGAGTTCGATTCGGCCGTGGCGTTGGACGAAGTCACGGCTGGATTTCCCGAACCACGAGGTGGTGACGAGGATTGCCTTGCCGGCGTTCTTGTCCTCCATGACGCCTGCCAGCGCGTGGGCTGCTTCCAATCCGACGACCTTGCTGTAGCGCTTGGCCTGGATGACGCACGTGAAGCTCATGAGTGGGTCGTCGACCACGGCGACGGCATCTACGCCCTCGTCTTTGGACTGCTGGGTGACCCAAGCCTTCATGCCCGCGGCCTCGAAGAGGCGGCGAATCAGATGCTCGAACTCGCCGGGGGTGAGAGTCAGTAGATCGTGCCGGGCGTCCATGCCCGCGACGACGTCGACTTCTTCGACGAACTTATAGCGCGAGAGGTCGAACTGGATGACAGGTCGGACGGCTTCGAGGTCGAAGGGATGCGGGGACACGATCGCGTTCAGCCCCCGCAGACACAGGATCGGATCCAACTCGGTTTCGTCCAACTCCAGTTCCTCGAACCTGCCACGGAGAGCCTCGACGCTGATCAGGCATGGGCGGATCGGTTTGCCGGTAGCAGGGTCCTTCGCGGAAACATGTCCGTTGAAGACGACCGTGTCGACCAACTGCGGAGGCGTGGTGCGGAATGCCTGGTCGATGACCCGTAATGCAGTCCGGGCGACCAGGCGGCCGTAGATCGCTTTGACCTCGGCTTCCTTTCGGGGCTGCGGCACGATCTCGCCGCGTGACTTGACGTACCGGTAAGCCGACGCGGTGGGAACAACGCTTTGGCGGGGTAGCTCGAAGTCCACCACCAGCTGACGCTGTTCGGGAGCATAGGTAGCGCGGCACTGCTCGGGCTCGCCGGCCAGGTGGATCGGGTGCGCAAGCACGTGGCATACAGACCGAGTCAACTCTTCCGGACCCCCGAGATCGAAATTGCGGCCGACTGCGAGCCGGTGTTCGGTGAGGTCGAGGCACCTCCGTGACAACAACGTCTCGAAGCCCTCGACTCGAGACGCAGCCTGACGAGTCGATTCCTCCGCCAAGCTCACCATTCGTTCGGCAGCGAGACGTTGCGCTTCCTTGGCGGATTCGGCAGCGGCTCGTTGTTTTTCGCGTTCGCGCGTCGCCTCTCGACGCTGGGCCTCTTGGCGGATGCGCGCAAGTTCCTGCCTGGCTCGTTGTTCCGCGGCGTCGATCCGCTTCTGCTCGCGCCGTTGCTCAGTCTCCTCACGCAGCCGCTTGCGCTCCGCGGCAGCCTGCTTTTGTTGCTTTGCCTTGGCTCTTTGCAGCTCTGCCTTGGCGTGTCGCTCGATCTCAGCCGCCTGGCGAGCTTCCTCGGCCGCGATGCGCCGTTGCTCTTGCTCGCGGACCTTCTGACGCTGTTGGTACGCCCCGAGCAGTTGGGATGTGATCGACTTACGACGAGCCATGAGCCCCCGCCTCTGCCCCCGACCGCCGTTGCCCAGCGGCCTCCCGGTCACCTCATGTCAAGGCTAGACAAACCGACTGACATGGGAGGAGAGGTACAAAGAAATGCAGCCTGTATGACAGGTCTCCGAGCCGGGTGAGCCGAGGACGAGACGCCGTTCATGTTGAACGCGTCGGAACAGTGTTGCCGCGCTCGAACGACACGTCGTCACCACTGTGAGCGCGGGCGAACCGCGACCAAGACGAGGTCGGCCCGGACCATCTGTGATGGTCC
>NZ_JBPKBI010000003.1:446791-478540 GCF_051388935.1 Yinghuangia sp. YIM S10712 | reverse complement strand
CTGTGATGGTCCGGGCCGACGTCTGCCCTGCTGGGCGGGTGCGGAGGATACGAGATTCGAACTCGTGAGGGGTTGCCCCCAACACGCTTTCCAATGGGTCAAGGGCCTGTTCAGCCGGTCCCGTCAATGTCCCGGCCTGCGGTGGAGCGTTTGGCGCTCACCCCGGTGAACGCTGCTGCACGCCCTTGAACGCAACCAGAACTGCAACCAGATGAGTCGGGTGCTTGGTTGCACTTGAGCGGTACGGCGACATCCTCGGATCTGGACGTACTGCAATGGAGCCGCGGTGTTGAAGGCAGCAGGGACACGCGCCGCAGAAGTTGATCTCGGCCTTCCGCTGGCTGCAATGTAGCCGTGAAAACCACGGGTATGGTTCGTCGCCGACGGCGGCGCTGGCCCCGTCACCCTGCGATGGAGCCATGGCGTTGACGGGGCCACGGACACCCACGCCCCGGTCCCCGACACGATGCGATTCCCGAACCTGCAATGAAGCCGTGGCGTTGCCAGCCATGGACACGCGCCCTTGTACTGATCGATGCCCTCCCGCTGTCTGCAATGGAGCCGTGCCGTTGACGGCACGGATACAGGTAGACGCCAGCAGCGTCGAACCAGTTGATATTTCCGCAATGGAGCTGCAGCCCTGACGGCGGACACGGTGCTCTTCCCCTGCCTCGACGGCTTCCGCACCTACCTGCAATGGAGCGGTGGCCTTGACGGCCACGGACACTCGCATCGCCCGCGATGTCGTCCCAGTCCCGCGGATCCCTGCAATGGAGCCCGTGGCTTTGTCGGCCACGGACACCACCGGTGACGGCCGTTTGGTGGAGCGGCCACGGCCCTGCAATGAAGCCGTGCGCCTTGACGGCCACGGACACGGCTCGGCCGGGTCCGGCTGCATGTGCGAGGGGTATCGGCAATGGAGCCGTGGCCTTGACGACCATGGACGCAGGCTCCACTTCGCGTTGATCAGGCCGTCGCCGGTCTTGCAATGGGGCCATGGCCTAGACGGCCACGGGCACATGATCGGGCATACCGGTGGTCGGCTGGGTGATGTTCCTGCAATGGAGCCGTGGGCGTTGGAGGCCACGGAAACGACGACCTCGGGCAGCAATGGCCGCCCGGCTGGGTCCTGCAATGAAGCCGTGGCCTTGGAGGCCACGGACGCGAGACCACCTCGCCGAAGGTTGAGGCCCAATTGTCCCTGCAATGGAGCCGCATCTTTTGACGGCCACGGACATGTCTACGCTGCCAGCCGCGATCCGCGAGATGATGCACCTGCAATGGAGCTGCGGCTATGACGGCTGGGGAAACGACCCGGGGAGAGGCGTACATTCCGCTCGCGCCAGCCCCTGCAATGGAGCCATGGCATTAACGGCCACGGACACTGCGGGCGGGCGATCTGCGCCACGTGCGCGCCGTCGGCCCTGTAACGGAGCCATGGTCATTGATGGCCATGGACGCAGCTGCGACGCACCGTCTAGATTCCGGTAACGCATTCTGCAATGGAGCCATGGCATGACGGCCACGGACACCCCGACCCGCTTTTGAGCGTGACGATCGATGAGGCCCTGCGATAGAGCCGTGGTGTTGACGGCCACGGACACAATGCCGCCGGTCACGGGCACCACGTCCTATTGGACCCTGCAATGGAGCCATGGCTTCGACGGCCGCGGACACCCGATCTCCTTGATCACGCCGACGACTTTCGCCCGCCTGCAATGAAGCCGTGGCACGACGCCCACGGACACACGTGGCGCGGCAACTTGTAGACCTGCCCCTCCTTCCTGCAATGAAGCCGTGGCCTCGACGGCCACGGACACGCATATGTCAGCGACGTCGGGTCGTCGTCCCACGCCCTGCAATGAAGCCGTGGCCTCGACGGCCACGGACACCCTGGTCGACCGGGACAGGGCCGACGACGTGGCCAGGGAAGTGCGATTTAGTGGGCGGAGGATTCGGATCATTTTGCGCATTCGGCTTCGATGGCTGGGACGTGTCGCATGAGTGCTTGAGGTTCCGCAGTCGCGGTGACCGCGTGGAATGCGCCAAGGCCGAAGTGGCTGTGCCGGCCGAGGAATAGCGGGCCGGTGATGGGGTGCGGGAACTCGATGCGGAGGCCGTCACAGGAGAGGGCGCGGTCGTGCGTATCGCGCTTGGCCCAGCGGCGTCGGGTGAACAGCGGCCACTCCCCGGGGATGCGCTGGACGGTGGTGGGCGCGTGGTGTCCTCGGTAGGCGAGTTCGCGCGTGACTTCGGCGAGGAGGTAGGCGTGAGGGTCTTGTCCCTTCTTGCGATGCCGGGTGGGCGTGAACGCCGTCGTGCTTTGCCACACGGTCGCGGGGCCGGTGAGCGCGGCGGGGAGGATGTCGGCGGCGGGTCCTTGCGCGGCTATCCGGAGGTGAAGGTTGCGGGGGCCTTTGATGCCTTCGGGGACGCCGACGGTGCGGCGTCCGCTGGCGAGTTGATGGATTGCCGCGAGTTCGTCGGGGTGGAGACCACCGGGGATCCAGATGATCAGCTGGTCGATGCGCCGGTCGCCGTCGCTGTCGTGCGGGATGAAGTGTGCGTGCTGGTGCTGCCCTGATGCGAGAGGCGTGCCGTCGGCGTTCTTCCCGGCGAGCGTGCTCGCGCGGGGCGGACTTCCGTTGGGATTGAGGATCTTGATGCTGGCCGCGCGGACGGCTTCGGCAAGAGGTAAGGCATCGGTGAGCGGCGGCTGGACGCGTCCGGTCACGGTGAGCCGGATGGCTGTGACGTCTTGGGCGTCCGGCTGCGTCGCGCGGTGCCTTCTGCGTGGGGGCGCGGATGATTGGCCGGGGTTCGGCAGGGTGTAGGTGAGGTGGTGGCTGTCGGGCGGGTAGAGCAGCTTGCTGGCGCGTACATCGACGGTTCTGGCGGTCAATGTCTCGACGTTGAGGGGGAGTTGCGGCGCGAGGAGATCGACTGTGGTCCATCCGGGCGGGGGCGGCTCGTCCGCGCTCAGTGGTACAGCGGTGATGTGGTCCGGGCCGGTATGGAAATCCGCCGCGAGCCGGGCCTCTACCAGACTGTCGGCGCGTCCCAGATACGGCAGCGCCTCCAACAGGGCACCGAGCGTTTCGGTCTCGGAGACGTCGAGAGTGTCCGCCCATTGGATGTGGATGGTCGCGTCCCCGCCGAGCACGGCGAACGCGTCGAATGCCTTGTCAACACCGCCGTTGACGCCGTTGCGGTGCTCGGTGTCGGGATACCAGTGGCGGGTGTGTTCCAGCTGGTAGGGCGGGATGAGATAGCGCAGCGGCGGTGCGGCGAGCTTGGTGAGGACTGCGTGGACGTGCGCTTCGGCGAGGTCGGGGCGGCGTTCCTTCCATGCTGCGTACAGGGCGCGGAGGATGCGCCAGGGTGCGGGCGGGAGTTCGACGGCGCCTTCGTTGACGTGTCGGCCCCAGGGGGTGGCGTGGTAGCGGCGCCAGGGGAATTCGAACGCGATGGTGATCATTCAGCGGCTGCCGCTTTCTTCTTCGGTGCCTTGCTTGCGCGCCATGCCACGTTCAGGGCGCCGCGTGTGTTGAGGCTCTTGGCGGCTTCGGTGACGAGTTCGCGCAGCTGTTCGTCGAGGACTTCGGCTGTGGGAAGCGCCTCGTTGCCGGCATTGGCGGTGATCTCGGAGACGGGTTCCAGGTCGCAGGCGGTGCGCAGCCGCAGTCCTTGGTCGAGGAGTTGCCGGATCTCCCATTGGGCGAGGGTGATGAGCATGTCCGTGCGGGCTGCGTCGAGTCCGTAGGAGCGCAGCAGGGCGACGTCGACGCTGAACATGGCCTTGATGGTGCGGGCGGTCCATTCGACACGGTGGAACGGGATTGAGCCGTAGCCCTCGGATGTGCCTCCGCCTTCGCTCTTGTCGCCGAGGGAGTGGCGTACGGAGTCGCTTTTGCGTCCGCCGCTGACGACCCGGGCCACGTCGTACGCCTCGATGACTGCGGAGACGGCGCGAGTGAAGCGGGGTTGGCCGTGCCAGGCCTTCTGGTTGAAGAACACCCCGTGGAGCAGGCTAAACGGGTCCAGCCGGGTGATGGCGTCGGCCATCGCGGGGAAGTCGAGGGGCTTGTCCTTGGCAAGGCCGAGGCGTTCGGTGATCACGTCGAGCATCGTGTGGTCGCCGAGGGTGGAGTCGCGAACGAAAGCCGACGTGAGGCGGTGGGCTTCCTGGCGACTGGTGGTGAGGAACTGGTCGGGGTCGTCCGCGTGGTGCACCCGGACGTACGGCAGTTCCGCAATGGTGTCCACCGGGGTGCGGTCGTTGGCGCTCCAGGCTGTGTTCTCCAGACGGTTGGCCATCGACTGGACCGACTCGACCAGCAGGGTCGGGACGGAGGTGCCGTCCGGCCTGAGGGCGTCGAAGTAGGCGGGGCCGATGTCGGGGAAGCCGGTGGGCTGGAACGTGGACCCGATGACCGGGGCGAGTTCGACCTCGTACCGCAATCGGCGGATGTTGGTGGCGCTCATGCGCTTTCTCCCTGCTGGGGTTGGTCGTTGAGGCGATGCACGTCTGCCGCTCGGCGGTTGAGTGCGGGAGCGGTGGCCGTGATCGAGTTCAGTGCGTACGCGCGGTCGCGTTCGCTGGTACGGGCGAGCAACGCTGCGGCGATGCGGTGTCCATCGGGCTCGGGACCGACGAGTTCGGAGGCTGTGACCAGCGGGCGGCAGCCGGCGATCTGCAGCCGGAGCAGGGCCTCGGGCAGGACCGAGCCGGGTCCGGAGGCGGTGAGGCGGGCGATCCAGTCGGGGCGCGGCTGCAGCTGGACCTCGAAGGGCCCGGTGTCGGGGTCCCACAGGGAACGCACCTGCAGCGATCGGCCTTCTGGGCCGAAGAACGGCAGCAGAGCGGCGACTTGCGGCGGGTAAGGGTGGTCGGACGGGCCCCGGGGCGGCGGCGAGACGTCCCATCCGAGGGTGACGAGCCCGCGCAGATAGTTGGCGATCGCGGTGTCGTCGAGCCTGCGGTCCACGAAACGCAGCATCACGTCCCGCGGAAGCACGGGGCCGCGACGGAATCCGGACCCTGCGGCGCGCTGTTCGGTGCCGTCCCCGGAGCCGCGTTCGCGTAGGCGGAGCTGGTGAGCCTCGGCCAGAGCGTGGGACAGGTTGGAACCATCGAGAACGACACGAGTGGCGGGCCGATTCGCCCATACCGGGGTGAGGCGGCCCTTGTCGGCGCGCAGCGTGGTCCGCGTGAGGGTCCAGCGCAGCGCGGCGGGGTCGATGACCAGGCGTCCCGGCACATCGCGCACACCGGCCAGGGCTGCGGCGAAGACGAGTTCGTCGTCGGCGTGGGTGCCCGGCTCCCAGGTCTGGTGGGTGCGTGGCTGAAACGGTCGGACGTTGTCGAGGGCCCTGCTGGAGCGGGCGACTGCTTCGTGCAGGAGCCCGAACGCGGTGATGAACTGCTCGACAGCGGCGTTGCCGGTGCCGCGCGCGACAGCGAAGAGCGCCTGGTCTGCCTGGCGCAGGAGCGTGGCGACGTGGCTGGGGGGAGAGGCGCGACGTACGCGGTCCATCCATGCCTGTGCGTCGACGATCAGGCGTTGCTCCCCGTGGGCGGCTACGGACAGGTGGCCTGCGGGAACGGCGAGGGGGTTTTGGCCGTGGCGTTCGGCGAAGAGGAACCGGCGGAATCCGGACAGGTTGCGGTCGACGCCCAGGGCGGAGACGGCAAGCGCGAACGTGATGCCGGTGCCGGCTTGGGCGCCGCGCCACTGGGCGCGCCCTTCGCCAAGCAGCAGTTCGAGTTCCGCGAGGCCGGCGGGCCGTTCCCACAGCGGGGCCCACAGTTCGCGCTTGACTGCCTCGCCTTCTGCGGCGGTGCCGTGGCCGACCGGTGAGGAGGAGGTCATGAACGGAAGGCTGGTGCCGCGCGCGCCGTTCCGGCGAACAGCAGCCCCCGCGAACAAGACCAAGCCCTCGTAGGACAGGACGGTGTGCCAGGGATTGACGAAGCCGCTGTCGTCGCTTTTCCCCAGCGGGGAGGAGTGGATGCCGCCAGCCCGGCCCGGGTCCAGTTGGCCCACGGTGTCCCGCAGGTAAGGGACGTGCTCGTCGCCGTCCACGAGTGTTCGCGCCCAAGTACGGGAACGGTCGCGGTCGGCGCGTGGGCCGAGCACATGGTCAAGACGCCGGTAGAAGGTGGCGGAGAGGTCTTGGCGTCCGTAGTTACCGCCGGTTCCCGCGATCGGGTTCCACGACACGAAGCCGTCGCCGAGCGCGACCAGGGCGTCCAACCACGGCAGTGCGGCGTCCGGGAGGCGGTTGCGGCATAAGGCGATGACCTTCTCCTTGTGGGCGTCGGCCCACATCGTCCCGCCCGCCCAGCCGCGCCGGCGCCCTTCCGCGACGATCTCCCGGCTGACGCTGATGGCTTCCGCCAGTGCCGCGAACCGGGGGTCGGTGCTGGTCTCGAATGAGGTGAGTGCCCTCTCGGCACTCGCGCTCTTGCCGGTGTCGTTGAACCCGGATCCGGCGTTCCACGGGGTGACGATCGGAGCCGGAGCGTACGCGTTCACCAACCAGTCCACGACCTCCTCGCCGCTATGACGGGACGTCAGAAGCGGCACGTCGCCAAGCCAGTGAAGTCGCGCCGTGTCATCGCGCTGCTCGGAGAACACCCGCAATAGCCCCAACGCGCAGAGATAGCCCGCCAGGGTGGTCGCCCGCAGGCCACGAAGCCGGATCACGCCCACAGCGGCTCCTGCGTGGCAACCGCCGAGGGACTCGCAGCGGGGGAGAGGCCTGCCTGGGCGCTGAGTTCGTGGTCCTGCGGGCCGATGCCGGGCGAGTCCGGGGCGCGGTAGGAACGGCTGACACGGCGGTCCGCGACCCGGACCAGCGCTTCCAGCAACGCCAACCGGAACGGGCCCAGCGCGGGGTCGTCGCGCAGGCGCAAAACCCGCTCGCTCCACGACGGCGAACCGTCCCCCTCGCCGCCCAAAAACAGCACTCCGGGCTCCAACACGATCTCCGGGACTCTGCGCCCGCCAGGCAACTCGACCGGCCCGAACCTGTCGCCGGGCTCCACCCCCAACACCTGCGGCACGGCACGCTCCGCCTCGCCGGGCATCGAACGCACCGACACTCTGACCTTGCCGTGGTGTGCGGCGGCGAGATACGTGATCAGATCCGCATACGGATCGCCGTGGAGGAGTTCCACCCGTGGATGCGCCAGGGCCAGGGCGGACACCAGCTCGTGGCGGAAGAAGCGCCGCGAGTGCCGGCCCACGGCGCGTTCGGACTTCGCCCAAGGGCCGTGGCCCGGAGGTGCCTGCCCTTCGGAATATTCCGCGGCCATGGTCGCCTGGAAGACGTGGTGGGCCTTGCCGAGGTCGTGATACCGGCCAGCGCATGCCGCGGCTTCGGTGAGGTCATCCGGCACGACGACGCCCGCCTCAGCGAGTTCGGCGGCCACCGCGCGGATGTCACGCTCGACGTCGTCCAGATGCTGCACGAGGCCGATCCAGCGGCCCGAGCACGAGGCGTGGTCCGACCCGACCGACTCCGCCGCCACGCCGCGCACCGGGACGGGGACGACGGGCGTGCGCTGATTCGCATCCCAACCGAGTTCGGGGTCGTAGCATCCCACCGCCGCGTCAGCCAGTACCACCATTCCCGCGCGCAAATCCGCAACGCCCAGGTGCCGGCAGCCTCCCTGCACTTGATCGAACACCCACCACTTTCCCGGATGATCCTTGACGGCTTTGATCACCTGCCCCCGGGGCACGGGGCACAACTCCTCACGCTTCGGAAACGGCTCATCCTCAGCCGGTCCGTCGCCGGACCACGACCGCCAGGCAACCGACACGCTCGCGTCGTCCCCGTCACGAATCCACCGGGACACGTCGATGTCCGAGCCGGCCAGGTCGGGCATCGTGTCGAATAACTGCAGCAGATCCCGCCTTCGCAGCACCGGATACACCGGCGTCTGCTCCGCGACACCGGCGCCCTGCAGCATTTGGGAAGTGACCGCCATGCCCTCCAAACCGACCAACGCCTCGATAGCCTGATCCACGTCCGCAGCTTCGTAGGGAGCACAGTCCTTCCCCGGCGGACGCACCCACAACAACAAGGCATCCTCGGCTTCCCCGCCCCGGTTGACGCGACCCGCCCGCTGCACGATGGAGGACCACGGGGCGGCCTCCGTCACCAGAACAGTCGACGACAGATCAACCCCGGCCTCCAACACCTGCGTGGCCACGACGATTTGCCCGCGCGGCCCGGGAACGGTCAAGCGCCGCATCACGGCTTCGCGCTCTGGCGGTCGATACCGCGAATGGATCAGTACAACCTCGGGCGCTTCCGGTGCGCCCGCCAGTGCCTTGGCGAGTGCTTCCCGCGTCCGCTGCGCGCGTTCGACCTGGTTGATGATCGCGATCGTTCGCGTGCCTGGCCGGTGCCGGCGCAGCAGTTCCGCCGCCATCGCCTTCGGGTAGGAACCCGAATCGGCGGGCATGTCGACCCGATGGACCGTACGCACTGCAGCCAACCGTCTCTGCAGCTCAGCGTCTTGCGGTAAGGGACCGGGCACTTTCAACCGGGGGTCGTGGACCGCGTCCAGAACGCGTGTCACCGGCGGGTGATCCGGCGTCCGCAGCCGCACGTCGTCCAAGGTCGCGGACATCCACATAGATGACGATCGACCGAACGCTCCCAGCGCGTTGCGCAGTCCCTGCAACTGGGCCGACGTCTCCAACGCCGGGCCCATCAGCTGCGTCTCGTCGAAGACGAACTGCGCCCCGCCGTGCAGTAGGCCGAACGACAACGGCCACGAAGCCCGCGCCTCGGCGTAACCGCGCATCAGCAGCCGGGACAGCACCATGTCCTGCGTCCCGACGAAGATCGCCGGTCGGCTCGGTTGCAACTGCCAGTCGTCATCTGACCGTTCCGCTCCTCCGAGCAGAACGTGCAGCCCGACGCCTGGCCCATGCGCGCCGCCGGGCTGAGACGCTCCGATCCACTTGCGGACCTGGTCGGCGGTCTGCTCCACGAGCGAACGTAACGGCAGCACGTACACCAACCACTGAGGAGTGGACCGCCGAACTGCCTCGTCCGGGTGCTCCAACAGCCGCCACATCCACGGCAGCACGGCAGCAACCGTCTTCCCGCACCCGGTCGGTGCCCGCAGTAACTGCGGCAACGGCTCTTGGGATAACAGCTCCTGATACGCGTACGGCCTGCACGACGTCGCCGCGAACACGAACTCGTCGAACGAACGACCCACCAACCCACCTCGTTCCCGGAGGTGTTCGACCGTGCGCCGAACGCAGCGGATCCTGCCACCCCGCACCGACAACCGAGAGTGAGACGGGAAGAACAGCAGGTCACCGGCGCTAGCTGTTCGGGTGCCGTGGCATCGAAGGCCGCAGAAGCGCCTCGTTTGCCAGGCGGGGGTCTATCGCTCCTGCTGCAATGGAGCATGGCGTCGAAGGCCACGGGCACCGGACCGGCATAACTGATCGCCGGGCCGCCCGATGCTGCAATGGAGCCGTGGTGTCGAAGGCCACGGGCGCACGGATGCAGTCACCCGCCTCCAGTGCCGGGTTCGGGCTGCAATGGAGCCGTGGCGTAGGGGGCCACGGATATCGCTGCCACATTATGTTCAGCACGGGCTGTCCGGTGCTGCAATGGAGCTTAGCTACGAGAGCCACGGACACCGGCAAGCTGGTCAACTCGCTCGGCGACATCGGCGGGCTGCAATGGAGCCATGGGGCCTGGTTTGGACAGGCCCCGGCTGGCGTGCTTGTCAAAGGCGGGCAGGCGTCAGGAATGCCCGTCGTGCTTGACGCGGGCTGCGAGTGCGGCAGCCTGCTGCACGCATTTGCTGGCGTCTCTGGTGACCTCGGACCCGCTGAAACGGACGATGCGCCAGCCGTCGAGTTCGAGTTCGCGCTGTCTGGCCCTGTCGCGGGTGAAAGCTTCCGGGCTGGAGTGCCAGGAATAGCCGTCGAGTTCGATGCCGATCTTATGGTCGGTCAGGGCGAAGTCGATTCGGTACCGGCCGCCGAAGACGGGATGCTGCGGCTTCAGGCCGCTCAGCTCTGAGGGAGTCGTGTGCAGGTAGGCGCGCCAGAACGCTTCCTCGATGGGCGATTCGAGGCTGGGAAAGAGGTTCACGACCTGCTTGAGGGCTGTATGGGGTGTCGCGGCAGTGATCGTGCTGGTGGCGCAGGAGAACGCGAACCAGAGATCGTTGGTGGGACCGTCAGGGATGCCGAAGCCGTGACCGGACAGGTCTTCGTAGGTTTGCGGCAGTTCGGGGGCCGCGACAACGACGGGCTTGCCGCGGCCTTTGGCGTAACCGATCTCGACGAGCGTGCCGTAGGCGGTGGGGTCGTCGAGCCAGGCAAAGACGATGTCGGCGTCGTTGATGGCCGCGAGGCAGAGTTCCCGGACCTTGGGTCGCTGCGGAAGGTTGCCGTAGGTGTAGCAAGCCAAGCAGCCGTCCATGCCGCAACCGTGCGTGTTGGGACCATGGCCGCACGTGTGGTCGTCGCCGATGAAGTAGGGGCCGACGTAGTCGAAGGTGTCGAGGACACCTCGCTTCATGACGGGCCACGGCTCGGAGGGGTTCTCGTCGGTGACTTCCCAGGCGTAGCGGAGTTCCGAGCCGAGCAGGTCATGGCGCCAGTCATTGGGGCCGATTTTCCCTGCGAGGTATATGGACGGCACTGGGCCTCCCCGGTGATGTCAGATGATCTGGTGTGGTGACGGTACGACCGGGATGGTTCGCCCGTCCGGAGGTTTGATCAGAAGGGCGGTGCGTCGGTGGCTGCGTCGAGGCCCTTGAATGCGATCCCCGGGTTCAGGGGGCCGGCGTTTGGCCCGCAGCCCGGTGCTGCGACGGTTCGTCTCAAGCAAGCCCGACCTTAAGGGACAGCCGTTGGCATCCGTACGTGTCGCTCCGGTCCGTCGGGGGCCCGGAGGTCGCGGACGATGTCGGCCAGCGGTTGTCGTGCCGCCCGGACACTTGCGAGGGGGAATCGACTGGGCCGTGAAACAGCCGCCAGCGATCAGGTTGGTGGTCTCCGGAGGGAGCCCCTTCCGTCGACGTCCGAGGCGGCTAGGCTCGAGTTGGGGCAAGTCCGGGCTGGGCTGAAATTCGTCTGTGTAGTACCAACGGGCCCGGTAACGTCATCTGCCGTGACCGAGACTGGTGTTCAGCCCAATCCCGCCTACAAGCAGACGGCTTCTGAGGGAGCAGGGCGCCCCTCCTTGCTGGATTGGCAGGAACGGCTCAACGCCTCGTCAGGCTGTCGTGCCATCGCGCTTCGAGGCCGAGTGAAGCGCATCGGGTACGTGTTTCAGGGCAACGTCGCGCAATATAAGTCCCTGGTCGCCGAACTGCAGAACCCGGCGGTGTCTGGTCCGATCCTCGATGTGCACAATTCAGAGGGGCACGACCAGCTTCTTTCCGAGGCTGAACGGCTTCTGCACAACGTGCTGATGGCGATGAGTACGCGGGTCGATCAGCAGCGCTGTTTCATGGAGGAGCACTTCCAAGATGACTTGGCGCTGATGAACGAATACCGAGGCAAGGTCGTCTCCATGTTTACGGATGACGTGGAAGCGAAGTTCTTGAAAGGACTGCGTAATTACATCACCCATGCCGAACTCCCCGTAGCGCAGAGTAGGCAGACGTTCAGTCGAGAGTCCTTCGAGATCACCTTCACGCTGCCTGCTGAACCCCTGCTTGCGTGGAGCCGCTGGAGCGGCGAGCTGCGCGCTTGGATCGCCGGTCAGGGCGAGGCGATCGTCATTGTTGATGTGGTTGACACATACGCTCGCAAAGCTGGCGAGTTCGACAAGTGGTTGTTCGAACGAATCGCCCTCAAATATCGCTCCGATATTGATGTGTATCTGCGCGAGTGTGTGGAATTTGATCGTGAGGTCGATCGCGTTTTCGGGGGATAGTGGGTACTTCCACCGAGATCGGAGCCGAATTCGAAAACACGCCTGCCTGATCCAGCATTCGCAGAGATGCACATCCCTGGAACCCTTGGGCGGAGTATGACTGCCCTCATGGCGATGAATTGCGCGCAACGCCGCGGAGTGCAGTTTGGGCATCGACCCTCGAATTCACCGTTCCCCACCAGGGGTGGCCGACGAGCTCCAAGGTGAGCTGCAGCCGCTCGGCGCGGGCGCTCTCAAGGGCGTTGCGCAAGTCAGTCGGCGCGACCGCGCGCCCCGCGAGGACGTCCAAGGCCTTGGGGAGTCGTTCAGCGACAGCGCGGCAGGTTGCGTCTGCTGTGTCCCACGCGCGCTGGAGGTCGACGAGGTCCCACGGCAGCGTGTAGCCGCCGGCTTGGAAGTCCTCCGGCGGCGCGGACAGCCAGTGGGACGCGTCGATCGGGGCGCCGCTGTCGCGCGGTTTCGCCAAGTCCTTGCGTAGTTCGCCTTCCTCGCGGTAATGGCAGGTGGGATCGTCCGGCTTAGGGGACAACTCCCTGAGGGCAGAAGCACGTTCGCGACGACGGAACGCGTCGGGGGAGGGCTCGGGACGCCCTTGGAGGAACTCGGCCTTGTCCGCAGGCGTGACCCACATGTGCCACCCGCGCCTACCGTCCGAGCGCTCCATGTAGAGCGGTACGAGTTGGTTGGCCGCAGTCCGGACGATCAGGTCGTCGTACGGAAGGCCGACCGGATCCCATGACGCGTGTCGTCCTCCGCATCGGCCGTGGCGGCGTACGGGGCAGGGCTCCGCGTTCCGCCTGTCGCATCTGACCATGCTCAGCGCCTTGACGCCGCCGCGGACCGGGAACGCTTCAGTTTTGCGCGTGTCCCGCCAGGTTTGAACGTCGACTCGCGCCCACGTCGTTCGGTCGATGGGGATGGCGTTGTTGTTCGTGACCACCCAAAGCGGAGTTAAGCCGTCACGTTGTGCACGGGCTGTACGGCGATCGACTTTGCCCGGTGCGATGGCAGACAGCTGGATCTCGTAGCCGATTCGGCGACCGTCGTCGCCGGTGACGACCACGTCGGTGCGTCGCTTGCGGTCGGGTCCCCATGCTTCGACGTCGGCGTCGAAGCCCTCACGCGAAGCGGTCGTTGCCGTGTAGTCCTTGAGCATTTTGTGCTCGTCGCTCTCCGGCGCGGTCTCTGTCTGCTCGCCGAAGGGGACGTGCATGGCGTGCGGCTTGTTGTTGCGGGTTCGGATGGTCATGAATCCGGGGCAGCTGATGCCGCCATGCTGGAGCGACTCAAGGCAGTACAACCGCCCGGGGTCATACCCGCTGCGCAGTTCCTCGAGGAGTTGCTCACCATCGTCGATTCCAAGATCCGGGAGGGTGAGGTTCAGTACCACTCCCAACTTTCGGTCGTAGACGGTATGCGTCATAAACCGAGCATAGAGCCGAAGTCCGACAATATGACTGGGAGTTCGCTTCTCGATCAACGATCGTCAGAAGGCTCGTGCATTGGTGACTGACAGCGACTCAGGCGGGAGTCGGGGTTGCGCGCAGTCTGGCTACGTCGCAAGGGTCGCCGATCTGCAGGCATTGGGTCCGCAGCCGAACCGGTCCGTGTGTCTCCCTGACCGGCCGAGGTGCTCCCGGAAGAAGCGTTCCCCGTGCGGCGGCCAACGCCGCCCGCTTGTCGGAGCTGAGCGTCAGCGCCGCAGCGAAATTGCTGTACGCCAGGTGGATGGGGTGCGGTTTGTTCTGCGCCGGGGCGGCTCAGCTCCTGGTACCTGCCGTCCCGTCGCCTGGCCGGGAGACCGGTTCGTGGTCGGGCTACAGGTGCAGGAAGGTCCGTTGCCACTCGGTGGAGGAGAGGCCCTCGGACGCGTTGCCGAGGGAGATCGCGGATGCGGTCTTGAGTTTGGCGCGGGTGCTGTCGACCCACTCCTGGGCGTTGGCGTAGCCCTGTTCGAGGTATTCGAGGCCTTGGATCATGCATTCGAGGCGGTCGGCGTCGTGGGCGATCTGGGCTTCGAGGGTTTCGCCGCGTTCGTATTCGTCGACGGCCGCGGCGATGCCAGCCGCGACGGCCGGGTGCGCGTCGGCGAGTTGGTCGGCGGTGACCTGGGTGTTGGGGGCGGCTTGGAGGTAGCGGCGGCCGACCCAGGGGATGTCGCCGACGCGGGTTTCCTGGGAGTCGTGGAAGGTGCACAGCAGGGCGACGCGTGCGGGGTCTGCGCCTTCCATCATCGCGAGGATGGAGCCGATGACGGCGGTGCGCCAGGAGTGTTCGGCGATGGTCTCGGGGTCTTTGACGCCGACGATCCACCAGCCCGTGCGCTTGCCGTGTTTGAGGGCTCCCATCTCGCGGAGGAAGCTGGCGGTTCCGCGGTCGTGGTCGCGCGGGTCGGTCATCGGCTGGTCCTCCACAACATCACCGGGCACTCGCTCTGAGAACGTAGTGCACGGATTCGAGTTCGCGCCGAGCTCGAGCGGAGATGCTGCTGCTGTCGACCAGTTCGTCGACGCGGCGGCCGAGTTCTGCGAGGAAGTCGTGGTCGGCGTGCAGGACGCCTTTGCGAAGGGCGATGAGTGCCCACACGGAGTGGATGTTGAGGTCGATGCAGGCGAGTCCCGGGTCGAGGCGGTCGGCGAGCCGCCGCAGGAGCGACAGGCCGTCCCAGGAACCGGAGGTGTGGGACGACATGAAGGAGTCGTCGGCGCGGGGAAGAGGGTCCAGGCCCAGCCAGTACGCCCAGTAGGCCAGGTTGGCTGCTTCGTGGGTCTCGTCGTCGGCGCAGGCCTGGATGAAGGCGTGCAAGGCGTTTCGGTCGCCATAGCGGGTCAGGGATGTGGCGACGGAGCGGGTGCCGGCCCATTCGGGTGCGGAGCGGGCGGTGCGCCGTGGGTGGCGAGTTTGCATGTCGGCGAGCCACGCGTGCGTGTCGGCGGCGGTGTCGTAACTGCACAGGTAGAGGGCCTGGCGCCGTAGTAACGCCGCCCGCTCTCCTACGCGTTGGGCGACGGCGGCGGCCTCGCGCAGGTGGCTGAACAACGCGCTCTTCTCGGCGGCGGACAGCGTCGGGCCGAGGGCGACCGGGCCCCGGCGAAGCGCCGATTGCTGAGAGGTTTTCGCGAGGGCTGCTGGCGTGGAGCCGTTCACCGCCCAGGCGATCATGTGTGTGGTGGCGCGGGTGAACACCCAGCTCCCCAACGGGTGTTGGTCGATGTTCTTGACGTCGGGGCGCTGAGTGAGGGCGTGCCCGATGACCGCGTCGGCTTCCATGGCGTCGTCGAGTGTGGCGAGTAGCGCCGGGGCGGTGCCGCTCCGCAGGAGGTGCTTGCGCAGTGCCATCAGTCGGCTGGTCTGGACGGCTGCGATGGGCCGGCGCCCGGACTCCCAGCCTTGAACGGTGGCCTTGTCGACGCGGACCTGCTCGGCGAGGCGTTCCTGGGACAGTGACGCGCCTTCGCGTGCGATCTTGAACACGAAGCCGGCTACCAGGCCGAATCGGGCGCTTCTGCCGTCGGGGCCGCCGCCAGTCAGTGTTTCTTTGCTGCGGGCCGTCCCGGAAGCCGCCATTGCGTCCTCCCCCGAGGAGTCGTCGTCGGGGCACTCGTACCCGCAGTGAGTCCTCAGCGCACGTCGCGGTGCGTAGCGTCGAACCAACCGAGCGGAACCCCTGTGTTGAGCATATGCGCAACACAGGGGTCCCCAGGACGGCGAGCCGTGGCGTTTTTCAGGCTAACCGCACGCACAAACAGCAGTGCTTCTGCCGGCTCCGGCGGCCCCAAATCGGGCGGTGCGAGGTTGACGAGGGCGCTCCCCTGTTGCGTCCGACGCCCTCGCACCGCCGTACAACCAGGAAGGAAGGCAAGGCGCATGGACGAGCAGTCGACGGACTCAACCGAGCTGTCGGTGCCGGGGTCGGTGCCCGAAATCGGGGCGATCGTGGAGACCGTCGACTGGGGACGTCAGCAGGTGATGGACGTTCTGCCGCAGCGCGACCACGGCGCCACGGTGTATCTGCGGCCGGAGGGCGGCGGACTGGAGTGGACGGTGCCGGTCTCGGCGCTGCCGCGCTTCCTGACTCCGTCAGTCACGGAATGAAGCGCTGCCTATGAGTTCGTCTGCCGCCCTTGCCCCGGATGCGGACCCGCCAGTCCGCCAGTGGGCTACGGCAGACGTGGGCGTCCCCTGGCCGGGAGCGCCCCTTCTCGGGGGCCGGTACAAGGTCCGGCTCCCACCGAGGCAAGGGAAAGGAAATCGCATGTCCGACACGACGATCCGCAACGCTGCGGCGAAGGAGGCGGACGGCCTGCTGGTCACCCGCCGTCAGGTACTGGCGGCCCGCTCACGGACCGAGCAGATGTCCGATGGCGGCAGCAGCGGCGTCTCCGACACCAACGACTGACGGCCGTTCGTCATGACCACCGCAGCTGAATCGGTGGTCGCACGCCTGGGCGGGGACTTCCTCGCCCAGGCGTTCGGCCGCACATACCGTCTGGTACCGGGCGACGCCGCCCAGGTCGCCGGCCTCGCCGACTGGGACCGGCTCAACACCGTGCTGGCCCGGCACCGGCTGGAACAGCCCCGCCTGCGGCTGTGCGTGGGCGGCGACATGCTTCCCCAAAACGCGTACACCCGCCCTGTCGTGACGCGCCGCATCACGGTGTGGCACCAGATCCAACCCGCCGCCCTGCACGAGCGGCTCGCCGCAGGGGCCACGCTGGTCCTGGACGCGGCCGACGAACTCGACGACCACATCGCTCACCTCGCGGTCGCGCTGGAACGGGAGTTCCGCACCACCGTGCAGGTGAACCTGTACGCGTCGTGGACGGCGGACTCGGGGTTCGGCGTGCACTGGGACGACCACGACACCGTCGTCGTCCAGGTGGACGGAGCCAAGCGCTGGCGGCTGTTCGGACCGACCCGCACCGCGCCGCTGCACCGCGACGTCGCGCTCCCGGATCCGCCGCCGGACGAACCAGTCGCGGAATTCGTACTGACCGCGGGCGACGTCCTTTACGTGCCACGCGGCTGGTGGCACGACGTCGCCGCCGAGGACGGTCGGTCGCTCCACCTGACCTGCGGACTGCGCACCACAACTGGCGCCGATCTGCTGGCGTGGCTGTCGGAGTCACTGCTGGAACACCCGGTCCTGCGCTCGGACGTGCCACGCTTCGGCACCGCGCAGGCACGCGACGACTTCGCCGCCGCCCTGCGTACGCTCTTGGCCGAGTCGTTGTCGTCAGGCGACGTCGTCGCCCGGTTCGCCGCCGCTCGGGACGCAACCGAGAAACCGAGGCTTGCTCCCTCGCTGCCGCACGTCACGGATCTCCCCGCCGATGCCGAGCTGCGGGTACGGCTCATCGTGGCCCGCCCCACGCTCGCCACCGACCCGGCGGGCCGGGCCGTCCTGACGGCGGGAGGGCAGGAGTGGACCTTCGCCGCGCCCGCGTACGCGCTCCTGGCACTGCTGACGGACGGCCGTGACCACTCACTCGCCGAACTCGCCAATGCCTCATCGATCACCGTCGGCCAAGCCGCGTCCGCGCTCGGCGAACTGGTCCGCGGACAGGTCGCCTGCACGTCGGGAACGGCCACATGACCGCCGACCTGGGGCTCGGGACGCATCGGTGCCCCGACGTGACCGCCTCCGCGCGGATGGCGGTCGTGGCCGGGGCCCGGTGGATCGACACCGCCCCGAACTACGCCGGAGGCCTGGCCGAACAAGCGCTCGCACCCGTATTGGCCGAACACCCGCACGTACGCGTGTCCACCAAGGCGGGCTTCCTGCCGCGCCGCGTCCTGGACGCGATCATGGACCAGCGGCTGCTACCCGCCCGCCCCGCCGGCGGGCACAGCCTCGCCCCGCAGGTACTGCGCCTGCAGGTCACCCGCAGCCGTCACGAACTTGGTTGCACGCCGGATCTCGTCTTCGTCCACAACCCCGAACACCCGCTCTGGGCGCCCGAGGTCGACGCGCGAGCAGATACGCGAGCGGTCCTGGCCGGGCTGCTGACCGCGTTCGACGTCCTGGAGGAGGAGGCGTCCGCCGGACGCATCGGCGGCTACGGAGTAGCGACGTGGTCCGGCTTCTCCGACGGCCTGCTCAGCATCGACGCGCTGCTCGCCATGGCCCGCACCGTCGGCGGGGCGGGCCACCACCTGCACGCCGTCCAACTGCCCTTGTCGTTGATCGAGTTCGCGGCCGTCGATCAGGCGTGGGCAGGTTGCGGCCCTGTTGCCGAAGCGCACGCGGCGGGACTGGACGTCTTCGCGTCCGCTCCACTGCACGGCGGTGCCGTGCTGACCGTGCTCACGCCCGCCGCGATCGACCTGCTGACCCCCGGCGGCACCGCGGCCCAGGCCGCACTCGCGCTGCTGGCGACCACTCCCGGCGTCACCCGAATCCTCTTGTCCACCAGGAGCGTTGAGCACTGGCACGATGCCGCCAGGGCGCTTGAATTCCCCGCGCCGACTCCCGACCAATGGAAGATCATCCGAGATGTATTCGCGCCCTGACCCCGCAACCGCCGACCGCATGACCGACGGATTCACCCGCGCGGTGTCCGCGCTCGACCTGCGCATCGATCATGAACCCGCGTTCTGGGGCTGGCGCGGTCGGACGCTGTCCGGGCCGGTGACCGGGTCGCACGGTCCCGGTTGGCTGCGCCTCGTCTGCGCGGTCCAGGACAAGGCGTACGACCGGCTGTGGCTCGGCCCCGAGTCCGCTCAGCAGGAACTTCCCGCCTCAGTGCCTCGGCCGTCGCTGCGTGCGATCCACGACTGGGGCAACAACGAATACGCCTATCGCGCCGAACTCTACGACCGCGTCACCGCCCAGCCCGTCACCACCCACGGTCCGGTCCTGCTCAACGACCCCGACCTGTCGACGGCGTGGTGGGGCGGGCTGGCGGAGGCGCTCGTTGGCATCGCCAAGGCACCCACTGACCGGATCGCCGTACGACAGGAGTACCTGCACCGCGCCATGCCGCAGTTCCTGCCCTTGGCGCCCGGCACCGCTTTCGACGCAACCGTCCCTCGGTGGGAAACCGCGCATGGCGACCTGCACTGGGCGAACCTGACCGCCCCGCAACTGCTCATCCTCGACTGGGAAGGCTGGGGCCAGGCTCCCGCCGGCTTCGACGCGGCGATGCTGCACACGTACAGCCTGCTCGTCCCGACAGCGACCGCGCGCATCCAGGAGCATCTCGGCGAAACGCTCAACACTCCCGAAGGCCGCTTCGCCGAACTCGCCGTCATCACCATGCTGTTGCAGACCAACACTCGCGGCGACAACCTCGAACTCGCCGACGCGCTCCACCTCCGCGCCAACCAGCTGCTGGGCTGATAGCGCTGGGCTGCACGGCGGGTGCGGATCGGCAACTGTCGAGACGTCCCTCCGAAGCATCTTCCGCCTCCGCCGAACTCGCCGACGCCGCGACGGTCTGTACGGACGGCAGTAGACGCGGTCGCACGGAACATCCGAGCTCCACCACGCTCACGAGCGGCCTGATGAGCCCCCGAGAACGCGGTGGCCGCCGTGCCGACGTCTACTTCCCGGCAAGGCGCTGCCACCGCCATCCGGCGAAGAACCTCCCACCCAGATGTAGGCGATGGGCTTTAGGCCCCCAACTGCCGCGATTCTTACGGAGCAACCATGGCAGCTGCATTCCTCCGAACGCCTGGTCTCAGCCTGGCGGTTCATTCTGTTTTGTGCAGGTGCACTACCAATGACCGTTAATGCCATGCGGGCCGTGGTACGGCTGCTCGCGTCGGAGTCATTGGCCGACCTGCCCTCCCCGAATCGCTCTGTGGAGATCCGCTGGCCCAGGGTCGCCGTCGAGCAGCCGGACGGAGGCTGCCGAACCGGGCCACTGCACCTCCGGACGAACCCGATCGAGGCCGGTCTCCTGGCGCTGGACATCGAATACGCGATCGGCCCCAAGGCGATGGCCGACGCGCGACGCATGCGGGCGCACGGCATGCTCGGCCCGGACACCGGCGTCCTGCACCACATCCTCGACCGCGTACGCGAACTGTGACTCGCGACGAGCTCGCAGCACGTGAGTTACCCGGAGCCGAAGGTCACCCCAGCGCCCGCCCCCCGTACTGGCGGCCGTCAACACCGCTGCGTGCGGTCCCTTCTCGGCATCCGTCTCGTCGAGCGCATTACAGCTTCGGCGGTTTGAAGAAGGTGGGACAGGCCCATACCGGCATGCGCTTTACCCTTCCGCGTGCTTTGGAGCCGCCTCGCGCCGCGCCTGCTGGGATGGCCGTGGCTCGTACGTCGTGACGGACGCCGCGGTGTGATGGAGTGGGGGCGCTCGCCGGCCTTGGCCCGTCGGTGTCGGTCGGATGTGAACAATGACAGTGCATGACGATCATCAACGCGCTCGATGGTCTGGACGCCGTCGACTGGGCGCGGCTTGAGCATGCCTACGGGCCTGCGGAGGATGTGCCGGACCAGATTCGCGCGCTGTGTGCGGACGAGGCGGCTGTCCGCGAAAAGGCGCTGGGAGCCTTGTACGGGAACATCTTTCACCAAGGCTCCCGCTACGAGGCCTCCGCGCACGCCGTGCCCTTCCTCGTCGGTCTGGCGGCAGACACCAACACGCCCGAGCGGGGCGGGATTCTCGCTCTCATCGGCTCGCTCACGGTCGGCTACGAAGGGCACCTTCCGCAGGGTGTGGACATCATCGGCTGGCGGGCGGAGGTCGAGGAACTGCGTTCCGGAGACCGTGAGGAGATGCGGCGCCGCGTCGAGGAGTGGGTGGCTGAGGCGGTGGACGAAGGTGACCGCCGGGTGCGCGAGATGCAGCTGCGCGTGTTTGATCCCGACGCGTCGTACCTCTACGCGCGGCACGAGTTGGCGGTATACGACGCGGTCCGGGCACAGGTGCCCCGGTTGACCGCGCTGCTGGACGACCCTGATGCCCGTGTGCGCGCGGGCGCGGTCTACGTGCTGGCCTGGTTTCCCGAAGAGGCGCGGCACATCGTGCCGCGGCTGTACGCGCTGCTTGCCGTGGAGCGTCTGCCGTCGGTGGTGGCCGGTGTCTTGGTCGCCTCTGCGCTGGTGACCTCTGCGGACGACGCCGAGACGGTCGGCCTCCTTCGACAACGGATCGGCGCCGACGAGCCGTTGGTGCGCTGGGCCGCCGCAATCGGACTGGCCCGTCTGGGCGCGACGGACGAGGAGGTGGTCGCGGTTTTGGCGGCGGCTGTCGTCGAGCCGCCCGAACAGGACGCCCCCGGTGTCGCCTTCCACGCTGGAGACCTGCGGGGCTACGCCTCGGTCGCCTTGGTCGCCATGGACCGGACGGTTGCGGTCGGGGCTCTGGACGCGTTGTTGACGGGTCTGGCACGGACGTCGGGGCCGTCGGCGTTCGCGGTGACCAGTGCGGTGCTGTACGTCGCCTTCGGCGCGGACAAGCCGCGTCCGCTTCCTGCGTACGACGAACTCGACGACGTGACACGCAAGGTCGTGCACGCCCTGGCCGAACTGGACGAACGGACTTGGCGATGGGGCAACTTCCTGCTGATGCTCGGCCCGTACAACCTGCCCCGCGACAGAGCGGAATGCAGGCGGTACGTCGGACTGACGGAGTAGCGCGTGTCGGTGCCTCCCTCTCTTGGCGCAACGAGATCCGGGGCACCCGACGCGCGCGGGGTGTCGCTGGCTTGTCGAGGAGCGAACAACCGTCGCTCGTCATGAAGTACAGGCCAACAGCCGCGCAATGCCGCAGCTTTTTTCCGTGGAGGACCAACGCGGACCGGCACCGAGGGGCGACCGCACGTCCCCGCCACCGTCTACCCTCCACGCGTGATCGATCACGAGATATTGGCGCCGCTGACCTTTTTCGAGAGCGACGAGACCCCTGGTTCATACAGCCTGCTTCTCAGCGACTTGGCCGAACCACGTGTCATGGCGGTGTTCGAGGAATGCGGGCAGTACGGCAACGGATACGGGTGGGAGGGCGTGGCCCGCTCGGCGGTCCGCAACCGCGCCCCCGAGCTCGACGGCCGCTTCGACTACGACTGCGAAGCAGGCATGTTCGCCGCCTACGGCCAGGACCCGGAAGCGCTCCGCGGCCTGGGCTCGATCTTGCGCGACGCGTACCTCGACGACGCCCTGCTGCGGGACCTCATCGAATCCGGCGACCCCGACGAATTCGACTGAGCCGCGCAGGAACTGCCGGCTCACAGAGGCGCTCCCCGAACACGAAGCCACGCAGTACGGCATGACGCCTCCGCCGCCGATCGCAGGTGGCCACCCGCAGTCAAGCGGCTTCTGGGTTCGCTGCGTTCGCCTCGGTGGGCGGGGCGACGGTGAGCAGGTAGCGGGCGAGGGCTCGGGCGGCGGGGTGCATGTCAGCGAGGACTTGGTGGGTGAGGTCGCTGTCGGGGTGGGCCTGCAGGGCGGTGACGGCGTGCCAGCTTGCGTGGATCTGTTCGAGGTCGCGGCGGATTTGTTGGTCGCGGAAGGTGAGGTATTCCTCGGCGCGGATGAGGGCTTCGGTCCAGGTGATGTCGCCGTCTTGGGCGAGGTCCGCGAAGGGGGTGCCGGTGTCGCCGTCGTCGGCGCGGGTCGCGTCGACGCGGTGGACGGCTTCGCGGTCGGCTGCCTCCTTCCTGCGCTGGCGGGCTGCGGTCTCGGCGTCGGCGAGTGTCATCTCCTCCTCGCGGATGCGCCTTGCCAGGTCGGGTGCGGATGCTTCCAGGCTGGCGAACCGCGCTTGGTGGTCGGTGATTGCGGTCTTGCGTCGTCGGGCGGTGGCGAGGGCTTCGTCGAGGCTGATAGCGCCGGTGCGGACGTGGTCGGCGAGGTCGGAGGCGTAGCGCAGGACGAAGTCGGCGTCGGTGACGCGGGAGCGGCTGAGTTGGGCGGCGTTCGCGGTGGCGCGCAGCGAGTGGCGCGTGCCTGAACGCGCTATCGCGGCGATCATGGCGCGCTGGCCCTGGGTGACGTGGCGGCGGTTGATGTTGGCGCCGAGGATGTACGCGGCCGGGTTCGGGCCTTCGTAGGTCGTGAACGTCGGCTGTACGCCGGCGCGGTCGCAGGCGGCGAGGCGGTTGCGGCCGTCGAGGAGGACGCCGTCCGGGTCGAGGACGATCGGGAAGAGCAGGCCGTGCTCGGCGATGTCGTCGGCGAGTTCGGCGAGTTCGTCTTCGGGGAGCATCGGGAAGATCGCTGCGATCTGGTGGACTTTGATTATGGGTGCGGCGGTGCTCTGAGCCGGGGCGGGCGGGGCAGCGGTCGACTGGTCGGCGGCGTGGTCGTCGGCGGACGGGACAGTAGTCAGGGCGGTCTCCGTAAGGGTGGATGTCGATCGTGGTCGGCTAGCGGGTGCGGCGGTTGGCTGGTGGTGTCGTCGGCGGCCCTGTCGGGAGGCCGGTGCCGGTTCGGGGCGCGCTGGTAGTGCGCGTGCCGGTGCGTCGGCCTGCGGACTTGGTGTTGCTCTCGCGGCGTGCGGCGGCCGGATGGGTTCTCGCGAGGCGGTGGATGCGCCAAGTGAGTACTTCGGCGGGGTTATCGGCGCTGTCGAGTTCACGTCGGGTGACGGCGTGGTCGAGGAGCACGAGCGGGTGGTGGCCTCGCTCGATGCCGTGGTGAAGGGCCGTGGTCAGCGCGGCGATAGCGCCATCTGCGAGCACCTTCTCGGCCAGGCCGGGGCCGGCGCGTCGGGTGAGGACGAAGCCGGTCAGTTTGGCGTACTCGTCGGCGAGCAGGGGGCGTGGGGCGTTTGCAGCGAGGCGTTGGAGGGGCCTGGGGGCGGTGGCGCGGTAGGCGGCGCGCAGGTGGTGGGCGGCGGTGGCGGCGGCGCGTGCTTGGGCCTGGTGTTTGCGGGCTTGGTGCCAGCGGCCGATGGCGATGACGGTGAGCAAGGCTGCGGCGATCAGGTCGGCGATGACGTACTCGGCGCTGGTGTTCGGGCTGAGCACGGTGTCGGCGAGCGCGCGGACTGTGCTGCGCATGGCACGGGCGTAGGCGTGGGCGGCCTTGCCGGAGGTGCGGGCGGCATGGGCGAACGCGTCTGCAGCTTGGCGCAGTTCGTGTCGGGTCTCGATGGGGAGCGGGTGGTTGCGCAGGGTCGGCGGCAGGATGTGGAGGAGTTCGCCGACGGTGGCGCGGAGCGCTGCGGCGACTTCGTCGGGGATCCGGGCGTCGTCGGACGAACGGTCGGTCTCGGCGCGGGAATGCGTGCCGCCGTCGGGTTCGGCGCCGATGTGCAGGAGCGCGGTGATGCGGTCGAGGTGGGCGGCGGCGCGATCCCATGGGTTCGAGGCGGTCAGGTCTGGCCACTGTGAGGTTGCGCTGTTGTCTGCGGTGTCGCCGGTCGTGCCGGTGAGGCGGGCGTGGATTTTGGGCCAGGACAGGTCGGGGGCGAGGGTGCTGCCGGCGAACCAGACGGGTTCGCCCTTGGCGTTGAGATCGTCCGGCAGGGCGACCTTGTAGCCGTGGATGACGCCTTGGGCGTCGCGGGTGGGCTCGACCAGGATGCCGTGGCGGTGGAGGAGGGCGAGGAATTCGTCGGGGTCGGCGGCGTATGCGGCGGCGGTGCGGACGAGGGTCTGGAGCTGTTTGCGGGGGAGGCGGCCGGTGCGTTTCGCTTTGTGCTGCTCGGCTTTGCTGGGGCGGCGTGCTGCGGTGCGGTCGCGTCGGTCGAGGCGCCGAAGACCGTAGTCGCGTTCGATCAGCCGGGCCTCCTCCTGTGCGTCGATGCCCTCCTTGAACGGGTGGTAGGCCTCGCCGTTCGACCGGACCAGGGTGGCGGCGATGTGGATGTGGTCCTCGGCGTGCCGGACCGCGACCCACCGGCAGCCGGGCAGGCCGCTGTCCGTGCCGGCGTCGATCCCGGTCGCCTTCACGATCCGGCGGGCGACGTCCCCCCAATCGGCGTCGGTCAGGGTGCGGTCTTCCGGGGCGGCGCGGACGGAGATGTGCCACACGTGTTTGGTCGGTGCCTTGTCGCCGGCGCGTCGTACCGGCAGGTCGAGGAGCGAGGAGAGTTCCTTGAGCGTGGCGTCCGCGTCGCGTCCGGGGTCGGGGGCGAAGCCGTCGTAGGACGCGACCAGGTGCGGGTCGGTGTGCTCGCCGTCCTTCGGCCCGTACAGGTACGACAGCAGCCCGATGGTCCGGGCCTCCTGCTCGTGGACTTGCGGCCACATCAGGCGTCCCGCCCTTCGTCGGAGCGCCCCGGACAACCGTCGGCGTCGGGGCGCGGGGCGTCCGGTGTCTCCGCAGTGGCCCCGGACCGGATTGGGCCCGGTCGGGCGGTGGGGCGGTCGGAGTGGTCGAGGACGGCTCCGAGGGCGTGGTCGATCCGCCGCAGTGTCCGTCCGAGTTCGGTGAGCGTGCCCGAGTGCATTCCGGTCAGCCGGTCCCCGGTATTGCGTTCGGCGGAGATGCGGTCGGTGTTCCAGGCGCGGGCGATCTGGTTCATGTTGGTGCCAATCCGGCGCAACGCTTCGTGGGTGTCCGTGAGCGCGCGCATGAGTTCGTCGAGCTGGTCGTCGCGGCCCGGCTCGGTCTGCGCGGCGGCGGTGCGCGCGGCGCGCTCCAGCCATGCCGCGGTGCTGGTGTAGCCGTCACGGGCGGCGGCGGCCTCGAAGTACGCCTTCTCGTCCGGGTGCACACGGAACTTCAGCGTGCCCGTGCGGTGATTGCCGCCGCCGGCAGCCGAGGCGGACTTCCCGGCGGTGGAGCGCCTACGCGGGCGCCTGCCGCGCTTCGAACCCGAGGCGGGGGCCTCGGGCGTGGCGGACGCGCGGCGGCGCACACGTGCCGACACGGCGCGCTCGACAGGCGCGACAGGCTCGGCGGACACGGTGGGGTTGACGGTGTCGGCGGGCGTGGCGCGCTCGGCGGGGGCTTCGGGCTGCGCGTGCGCGGGCGGGTTCTGGTTCGCGGTCGCAGGTTTGGCCTGCGCGACGCCACCCCCTTCCTGTGGCGCCCCCTCGCGCCGCTCCCCGCCCCTTGGGGCGGGCTTCGCGAAGGAGGCCCCTTTAGGGACTCCAAGCGACCACCTTGCTCCCCCCGTGGAGGGCGAATCAGTAGAGCTGGCAACGGTGTTCACGTCATCAGACCCGCCCGGCTGCGGGGTTGGGGGTTGCTCGGGAGCACGGCGCGCGGCGCTGTTCGGGGCGTTGCCGACCGCGTTCGGGGAAGGCAACGGGGCAAGCGCCGATGGAGTGCGCGGAGGGGGTGAGGTGTCGGGCTGCGGGGGCTGGGGTGAGGCGTTGGGCACGGGCTTCCTGGGGCGGTGTGGATTGGCGGTGTCGGGCCGAGCGCAAGGGCGTTCCGGGCTCGGCGAGTTGCGTCCAGGCTGCTTCCACAGGGTGTGGACAAGAGTTCGGCGCCGGACCGGGCAGCTCAGGACGAACGCAGTTGCGCCATGAGCAGGGTGAGGCGGTCATTGCCGACGGAGAGCCCCTCGGCGCGGATGGCGTCGCGGACTGTGGCGCGGCTGACGCGTCCGGTGTCGGCGACGGCGCTGCGCGCGACGTCGAGCAGGACCTCGTCGTCCGCGACGGGCCGCCGACCCCGACGCGAGGACCTGCCGCTTGGCGAGGGGTCCGCGGGTGTTGGCCCGCCGAAATCCGGATTGGCACCGATGTCCGCGGCTCGTCCGGATGAGTCTGGAGCGGACACCCGCTCGTGGCGCGTGCCGTCCGCCAATCCGGTCAGCAGCGGGCCGCTCCTGTCTGTGGCAGCGGACTGACCGGAATATGCGTGCGGCTCGGAGGGCTGGTGACCGCTATTGCGGTCGGACGGCGTCCGGTACTGAAGCGGCATCGGGTTGGTGTCCGCGGGACCGGTCGGGCTGTCGGTGCCCCGGTGATCAAGCTGACCGGGGACGCCGAAATATTCGGTCGCTCCGTCGACATCGGGGAGTCGGGTTCCCGGTGGAGCGTCCGAAAGGGCGGCCACCGTGGTCGCCGTGCCGGTGGCCGTGTCGGGACGCGGTTGGTGGATGAGCGTGTGGAGATGGACGGCTCCGGCGAGCGCGAGCGGGGCGACGGCCGACAGGACCCCGACGACGGTGTCGCCGAGCCGCAGCCCGGCGCCGTCATTGTGAGTGCCCGGCCCGGAGATGAACGCGAGTTCCTCTTGGTTCAGGACGACGGCGTGCAGGACGTTCGCCCAGATGCTCGCGCCGGTCGCAAGCGCGAACAGCAGCCACACATAGGCGCGGGCTGCGGGGCGGGCGCGGCGCATCAGCAGCAGGGCGCGGACGCCGTACGCGATGAACCCGTCGACGATCAGCGGGAACAGCCAGGTCAGGGCCGGGCGGACGTGGGCCGCGGCGGCCATCTGCCGCAGCGCGTCGTACGACAGCAGGAACCCGGCTGCGGCGAGGCCACCGACGGCGACGCGGTCCCACCATCCGGCTGGGGTGGCGCGGTGCGGATGTGGTGCGGGTACGTGGGCGGTCGGGTGCAGGGCAGGCTCCAAGGGGTCGAGCTGCGGCGAGGTGGTCAGGCGCTGCGGGAGTGTCACGACGGGCTCTCGGACGTGTCGGAAGCAGGGCGGCCGTCGGCCTGACAGGGGCCGCAGAGACCGCCCCACCGGTCGCGTCCGGTGCGCGTGCGGCATCGGGTGCAGCGAGGCCGCAGTTGTTCGTTCGAGCTGCGTGGTGCGATGACGGTTGGCCTCGGCGGGACGGCCCGCGTCGGCGGTGCGTCGTCCCGGTCGGCGCTGGCGCGGTGTAGGCAGGCAGTGCAGTGCTCGCCACCGGTGCCCGGGAGGCGGCAGCCGGGGCACAGGCCGTTGACACGGCGCTCGGGCTCGGTCGCCGCTGCTTCGGCGGCGCGCTGCGCCGTGGTGGTCCGGGCGGTGCCGTGGCCGGTGCGCTCCTCCGACCGGCGGTCGGTGTTGCGGTCGCGGCGGCGTTCAGCGCAGGCTCGGCAGGGCGCGCCGGTGTCCAGGTCGGTGCCGTCCTCGCAGCGGGCATGGCCGCATTCCCCGGCGCGGACCAGGGCGACCGCGACGCCGACGGGGCGGTCCATGGTTCCGTCGGCATGGCGGGCTGCGTGGCCGTGGGCATGCCAGCGCCGCGCGACGCGGTGGGCGAGCTGGTCCGCGGTCCGCTCGGCCAGCTGGGCGCGGATCGCGGTGATGAGGGCGCGCGGGGCGCGGGTGCCTGCGGTCGCTTCGACGGCCTGCGTCAGGTCGCCGGGGTAGGCGGCGAGGACACGGGCGACGTCGGCGGGCAGCAGCGGGCTTCGACGGGGTCCGGGCTTCTCCGTCTGCGTGGTGGTGTCGGACGCGGCGCCGCCGCTCTCGCGGGCCGGACCCTCACCTTGGTGAGATGCCCTTCGGGCGTCAGCGGCGCTGCGCGCCGAAGGCGCCTCTGGAGAAGGGTTCTGGACAGGGTTCTTAATAAAGGGCAGCACCCGTGCTGCCACCCCCGCAGCATGGGTGCTGCCACGGGTAGCAGCATGGGTGCTGCCACCCCCCGCCTCGTGGAGCTCGGTCGAGGTGCTCGCAGAGGTGGCAGCATCGGTGCTGCCACCCCCGGTTTCGGAGGTCTGCGTGTCGGCGGCTTTGGCGCGACCGGCTCGGGGGTTGACGCCCTTGGCCACGCCGCCCTGCCGTGGGATCCCCGCCCGCTGCTTGGTGAGACGGCGCGCTGCGGTGCGTTCCTTGGCCACGTCCGCTGCGGATCTGCCGGGTGGCAGCGGGTCGGTCCAGGAGCCGTTGCCCTGGAACATGACCCCGGCGTCGTGCAGGTGGTAGACGTTCGCGTCGCTCACTCCGGCGCGGTCGGCACGGGCCCGGCGCTCGACGGTTACCAGACCGCCGGCCTCCAGCTCGTCGAGGGTGCGGTCCAGGGTCGACAGGTGGACGCCGAGCTGGGCGGCGAGTTCCTTGCGGTACGGCTTGCCCGCGCGGGTGTCGCGGCCTTGGGTGTCCGCGTAGGACACGAGGATCGCGTAAAGCGTCCTGGCGTTCGCGGAGTAGCGCGGGTCGCACATCCACCGCGAGGCGACCATGCCGAAGGGCAGATTCCCGCCGCGGCGGACCTCGGGCTGGAGGCTCATCGCGTCACCCCAGCTGCGTCGCCGACCTTCGGGATCGGCCCGCCGGCGCGGGTGTACTCGGGTACGGCGCGGCCCGGCCCCCGTGTGGGGGCGGGCGTGGTGCTGCCTCCGGCCGGCGCGGAGGATGGCGCGCAGGCCGGGAAGCACGTACTCTGGCGCACGAGACTCCTGACTCGACGGCGCTGGGCGGCTACCCGGCACCGTTCGTGGATCGTCCTGGGATGGGCGGTTATTCGGTCTCTTGAGGCCCTCGGTGTTCGCAGCACCGGGGGCCTTGTCGCGTTCCAGGCGGTCGCAGTCCGCCCGGGTGATGCCCTCTCTGCATAATTCCATCTGCATAGCTTGCTTTTCTGCTCGCATCACTGTACTGTCCACGGGCGTACGATGCAATGCGCATCGGGAATGATGCTGGAGGAGATGTCTGGGTGGTGGAAGCGACCAGCCCCAGGGGCCTGCCCGTCGAGGCGGAGGAGAACGCCGCGGCGCGTATCCGCGCGTTGCGGGAGGCCCACGGCTGGAGCACGGCCACGGTCGCCGAGCGCATGACCAAGGCAGGGCACCCCATCAACCAGTCAGCCGTGTGGCGTATCGAAAGCGGCGAGCCGCGCCGACGCATCAACCTCGATGAGGCGATCGGCTTCGCCAAGGTTTTCGACATCACCGTCGAGCGGCTGATCGCCCCGCCCGACGATGCCGCCGTCGAATACCTCAACCGGCTGATCCACACCTACATCGCGACTTGGCGGGCCGCCGACGCGACCCGGTACGGCGCGGCCGAAATCCGTGCCGGCATCGATGCCACCCTGGCCGCCACCCCCGAGCTGCGCGACGTCGTGGAGGGCATGCTCGCGGAGGCTGTGGAGGCAGAAGAGCGGGGCGAATTCCGGCTCGCCCTAGCCCCCGAGGCCCATGAGGAGGAGGGCATCGCGCATCTCAGCACGATGGCGCGGCTCCGCACTCCGCCGCCCACCTTCGACGAGCCCTGACCCGCCCAACACCCTTTGAGCACACCGGTGCTGCGAACACCGGACGCTCTCCCCGAACCCCGGCCCTGCGTTGCTGTGAACACCGCACAGCCGGACATACCCGGCGCCTACGCCGACCGCCCATCCCAGGAAATCCACCACCGTGCCCTAGCCGGGACACGGTGCTAAGGAGCTGCGTTGTTGCCGCACCACACCACCGCGCCCTCGACCGCACCCGTCGGCCTGCCCGCCGCCCCGGCTGCCGATGGCGATCCCACCCTCGTCCTGCTGACCGTCGTGGAAGCCGCGCGCCGCCTCGGCGTCGGCCGGACCACCATGTACGCGCTCATCGCCTCCGGCCAGATCACCTCCGTGGTCATCGGCCGCCTGCGCCGCGTCCCCGCCGAAGCCCTTCCCGCCTACGTCGCCTCCCTGGTCGCCGACCAGGCGCTCGCGGCCTGAGCAGGGCAGCGCCATGACCAACCCGAACACCAGCGCGGACAACACCAGCGTTGGCAAGTCCCGCGAATCCAAGCCCCGTCAGCCCAACGGCGCCTCATCGGTCTTCCTCGGCAACGACGGCCGCTGGCACGGCTACGTCACCGTCGGCGTCAAGGACAACGGCAAGCCGGACCGCCGCCACGTCTCCTCCCGCTCCCGCGCCGAGACCGTCGAAAAGGTCCGCAAGCTGGAGAAGGCCCGCGACGCAGGTCAGGTCCGCAAGGCCGGCAAGCCGCTGACTTTGGAGGCGTGGCTCACCCGCTGGACCGGCGAACTGCTACCGCTCGCCGTCGACAACGGCCTGCTGTCCGAGAACACCGTCGCCGGATACGAGGTCGCCGTCCGCGTCCACCTGATTCCCCGGCTCGGCGCGCACCGCCTCACCCGGCTCGAACCCGTCCACCTGGAACGCTGCTACGCGGCGATGATCAAGGCGGGCAGCGCGCCGGCCACCGCGAACCAGGCCCACCGCACCCTGCGCGTCGCGCTCGGCGAGGCCGTCCGCCATGGCCTCCTTACCGACAACGTCGCCAAGAACGCCAAGCCGCCGCAGCCAGGCGAGCACGAGGTCGAGCCGTACACCGTCGAGGAGATCCAGCAGATCCTCCTGATGGCCGCCAAGGGCCGCAACGCCGCCCGCTGGGTCATCGCGCTCGCACTCGGCCTGCGCCAAGGCGAAGTCCTCGGCCTGATGTGGACCGACATCGACCTCGACACGGGGATTTTGTACGTGCGCCGCTCACGGCTCCGCCCGAAGTACGCCCATGGCTGCGGTGACACCTGCGGTCGCAAACCGGGCTACTGCCCCCAGCGGGTCCAGGCCCGGCGCGAGACCAAGGACACCAAGTCCCGTGCCGGCCGCCGCGCGATCGGCCTCCCGGACGAACTGCTCAAGCTCCTGGTACGCCACCGCGAACTCCAGGACACCGAACGGGAAACCGCCCGTCAGATGTGGACCGAGACCGGCTACGTGTTCACCTCACCCACCGGAGCCCCGCTCAACCCCAACACCGACTACCACCGCTGGAAGGAACTCCTCACCGAAGCAGGCGTGCGCGAAGCCGCCTTGCACGACGCCCGACACACCGCAGCGACCGTCCTGCTGCTCCTCGGCGTCGCTCAACGCGTCGTGATGCAGATCATGGGCTGGTCCTCCGCGTCCATGGCTAAGCGCTACCAGCACGTCGTCGACCCGCTCCTCCACGCCACCGCAGAGAAGGTCAATGACCTGCTGTGGGGCCCCTGACGCCGCCGCTTCCGGCTCGGCGGCGTGAGGTTCGTGTTCGCGGGACCCGGTCATTCCGGGTCC
>NZ_JBPKBI010000003.1:445771-446712 GCF_051388935.1 Yinghuangia sp. YIM S10712 | reverse complement strand
GGGACCCGGTCATTCCGGGTCCCGCGAACACGCATCAATGGCCAGGCGGACGGGGCCATCAGCCGCGCCTTGACGTCATGGAGTTCGGGCGAACCGGTCGAGGGCCTCGACGATGTGCGTGTGGGTGCCGGACCCGCCTTTGTGCCCGGCGTCGTTGACGACTTCGAGGCGGGCGTCCGGCCCCTGGGCGAGTTCCCAGGCCGTGTCGAGGGGGCTGGAGAGGTCGAGGCGGCCATGTACCAGGACGCCGGGGATGCCCGTCAAGCGGCGGGCGTTGCAAACCCGTGAATCAGCAGAGCCCCAGTGCCTCGACGAGCAGGTCGGACACGTCGACGCGCAGGCCCGGGAACTCGGGGTCCAGCCGCCAGATCGGGGCGAGTGCCGGGTGATCAGGCATGGCTACCCCGTTGAGGCCGTAGGTCGTGCCCTCGGCGGTGGTCACGGTGGCGACCGGCTGGTCCTTACCGCCCTCACAGCCCAGCGTTGCCGAGTCGACGGTGAGCGGCCAGATTCGGCCGGTCGCCTCGTAGCCGTCCCGGGTGACCTCGGTCTGTTTGGGGCCGTCGTCGCCTGCGCTCATCGCGAAGCCCAGGAAGACAGCGACCAGGAAGGCGATAATTCCGGCGGTCCATGCTGCGGTCTGTGATCGCCGTCGTGGCGGTGGCTGCGGAATGCTCGGCGGGTACTGCTGCATGTACGGCTCGTACTGGTACGGCTGTTGACTCATCCCCACCCCCACGGTCGGTGGGCGGCATCATGCCACGGGTAGCCGATAGACGAGGCTGTGTCGCGAGACTGGGATGCGGATGGCCGCAGTCGTCATCGAGCAGCCCGCTGCCGTACGGCTCGATCGGCGCGTACAGCTCGCGCATGTCCCCCATCTCCGACGAGACCGGGACCGAACCCCGGTGAACCGCGTCGCACAAAACCGCGTCGCACCA
>NZ_JBPKBI010000003.1:438214-445599 GCF_051388935.1 Yinghuangia sp. YIM S10712 | reverse complement strand
CCATCCGTGATGGTCCGGGCCGACGTTTTGCCTGTTCAGGCTGGCGGAGGATACGAGATTCGAACTCGTGAGGGGTTGCCCCCAACACGCTTTCCAAGCGTGCGCCCTAGGCCACTAGGCGAATCCTCCGCCGGAAAGCTTACCGGAGGGTTCGGGGTGGTCGTGCACGAATATCGGGGGTGGGTGGGGGCGGCGCGGGGAGGGGTTGGGGTCGGGTAGTGTTGGGGCGGGCCTCCCGCGTGGCGGCATCCTGCTGAACCCCCCCAGGGCCGGAAGGCAGCAAGGGTAGGTGGGCTCTGTCGGGTGCGCGGGGGGTCTTTTTGCGTGCCCTGACGGCGGCTGCGGGGCGGATGGGGGCAGGCCGTGGCCGGGAGGGTGCGGCGTTCGGTGGCCGAGGCGGTGGGTACGCCGGGGCGGCGGGTGCCGGCCGGGCCGGTGCGGCGTCGGATGTCGTTCGGCACGGCTATCGTCGTGGTCGTGTCGCTTGCCCTCTACCGCCGCTACCGCCCCGAGACCTACGCCGAGGTCATCGGGCAGGAGCATGTGACCGATCCCTTGCAGCAGGCGCTGCGGAACAACCGCGTGAACCACGCGTACCTGTTCAGCGGGCCCCGAGGGTGCGGGAAGACGACCAGTGCCCGGATTCTCGCGCGGTGTCTGAACTGCGAGCAGGGGCCGACGCCGACGCCGTGCGGGGAGTGCCGGTCGTGCCAGGATCTGGCGCGCGGCGGGCCGGGGAGCATTGACGTCATCGAGATCGACGCGGCGTCGCACGGCGGTGTCGACGACGCGCGTGACCTGCGGGAGAAGGCGTTCTTCGCGCCGGTCAACTCGCGGTACAAGATCTACATCATCGACGAGGCCCACATGGTCACGTCGGCGGGCTTCAACGCGCTGTTGAAGGTGGTCGAAGAGCCGCCGGAGCACCTGAAGTTCATTTTCGCGACGACCGAGCCCGAGAAGGTCATCGGGACCATCCGGTCGCGGACGCACCACTATCCCTTCCGCCTGGTGCCGCCCGGCGTGCTGCGCGATTACCTGGAGAAGGTGTGCGGCGAGGAGGGCGTCTCGGTCGAGAAGGCGGTCTTTCCGCTGGTCGTGCAGGCCGGCGCGGGATCCGTACGCGACTCGATGTCGGTCATGGACCAGTTGCTCGCGGGGGCGGACGAGCGCGGCGTGACGTACGCGATGGCCACGTCGCTGCTGGGCTTCACCGACCGCGCGCTGCTGGACGACATTGCCGACGCGTTCGCGGCCCGGGACGGCGCGGCGGCGTTCCAGGTGATCGACCGGGTGATCGAAGGCGGTTTCGATCCGCGGCGGTTCGTGGCCGATCTGCTGGTCCGCCTGCGCGACCTGGTGATCCTGGCGGCCGTTCCGGACGCCGCGGACAAGGGGCTCATCGACGTCCCCGGGGACCAGTTGGAGCGGATGACCGCGCAGGCGCGGACGTTCGGCCAGACCGAGTTGACCCGGGCCGCCGACATCGTGAACACCGGTCTGACCGAGATGCGCGGCGCGACGTCGCCCCGACTCCAGCTCGAACTCATTTGCGCGCGCGTGCTGTTGCCGGGTGCGGGCACCGACGAGCAGGCGCTCGGGGCGCGCCTCGACCGGCTGGAGCGGCGGGCCGACCTGGGCGTGCCGGGCGGAGGCGCGGCCGGTGTCGGTTTCGGCGGCGGAGTGCGCGGGGGGCACGAGGCGGATTACGGGCAGCCGCCCGCCCGCCCGACCGGTGGTGTGCCCGACGTGCCGCCCGGGCCCGCGGTGCCGCAGCAGGGCCCGTCGGCTCCGCAGCCGCAGCCGCAGTCGGCTCATGGGCACGTGCCGGAGGCGGCACACGGGACCGGGGGGCGGGCCCCGGGGGCGTGGCCGACCGCTTCCCGTCCGCCGCAACAGCCGCCGCAGGAGCAGCAGGAAAACCAGCGGCAACCCCAGCAGCCACCGCAGTCCCAGCAGTCACCGCAGTCACCGCAGGCCCCTGCGGGCGGAGGCGGCGACATCAACCGCGTCCGTGGGATGTGGCCGCAGATCATCGAGGCCGTGGCGCGCCGCAAGCGGGTCACCTGGGTGCTGCTCCAACGTGCGAACGTCGCCGGATTCGACGGTACGACGCTCCAGGTCGGGTTCGAACACGCCGGCGCTCGCGACGGGTTCGTCAACAGCGGGCACGACGAAGTGCTGCGCCAGGCCGTGATCGACGCGTTCGGCGTGGACTGGCGGATCGAGTGCATCGTCGATCCCGGGACCGGCGGCGGACCGGCGCCCGGCGGGGCCGGCGGCTCCGGCGGCGGGGGGCGCGCATACTCTCCGCCCTCGGGCGCGGCGGCGCCCGCGCAGGGCGGCCCGGCACAACCCCCGGCGCCGACGCAGGCACCGGGCGCGTGGCCGTCGACCTCGCGCCCGCCGCAACAGCAGGCCCAGCAGCACAACCAAGCGCCGCAACAGTGGCAGCCGCGTGCCCAACAACCCCCCGCGCCACAAACGTCACCTCAGCAACAACAGTCACAGTCGCGTGAGCCGTCGACGCCCGTCCGCGCGGCGGCCCGTCCGGCGCCGGCGGCTGCGACCGCCACCGCGCTCCCGCCCGAGGCACCGCGCCCCGACGAGCCACCGCCGGACGACTCGTACGCCGACCCCTACGAGATGGACGACTACGGGCCCGGCCCGGCCGATTACGAGCCGATTCCGGCCGATGTCCCGACCGCGGGGATGTCCGCGTACGCCGCCTCACCCGAAGACGAAGCAGTGCACCTCGGCGGGATGTCCGGCCAGGAACTGCTGGCCAGGGAGCTGGGGGCGACCGTGATCGAGGAGACCTCCGGTCCTTGACCCGTCACCGCGCCGGCGACCGTGCGGGGCCGACCGTGCCCGCGGGGCGCCGACCGGGCGCCGGGCCGCGTGACTCTTCACCTCCCCCGAACGGCCCGACCCCGTAGGCTCAAGCCGTGGTGGCAGCCGCATTTCCCGGGCTGCCACGGACAGCGACGAAGGGTGCCCCAGGTGTTTCCCGAAGGCGGCCTGCCCGACATGCAGCAGTTGTTGCAGCAGGCCCAGAAGATGCAGCAGGAACTCACGGCCGCGCAGGAGGAACTTGCGCGGACGCAGGTGAAGGGAACGGCCGGCGGCGGGTTGGTCACCGCGACGGTCAGCGGTTCCGGTGAGCTTCTCGCTCTGGAGATCTCGCCCGAAGCGGTGGATCCTGAGGACACCGAGACGCTCGGCGACCTCATCGTTGCCGCGGTGCGCGACGCGAGCCGGGCGGCCTCGGAAATGGCCGTGCGGGTCATGGGCCCACTGGCCGAGGGGCTGGGCGGTGGCGCCGGCGGCCTCGGCGGCGGGCTCGGCGGGCTGAAACTGCCGCCGGGCCAGTAGCGCGGCGGGTGCCCGGGCCGCGCCGCCGCGCACGGCCCGGGACCGCCCGGCAGGCTCGTCCCCGCGGACGGTGCGAAGGCGGCGCCGACACGAGACGATGAGGGCGGCGGGCCGCAACGGGATGCGGGGCACGGCGCGGCGACACCGACAGCAGAAACGAACCGACCGACGAGACCGAGGAGTTCGCAGGTGTACGAAGGCGCCGTTCAGGACCTCATCGACGAACTGGGCCGCCTGCCCGGCGTCGGTCCGAAGAGCGCGCAGCGCATCGCCTTCCATCTCCTGGCCGCCGACCCCGCCGATGTCCGCCGCCTGGTCAACGCCCTCGTCGAGGTCAAGGACAAGGTCCGTTTCTGCGGCACCTGCGGCAACGTCGCCGAGGCCGAGCAGTGCCGTATCTGCCTCGATCCGCGCCGGGACCCCGCGGTGATCTGCGTGGTGGAGGAATCCAAGGACGTCGTGGCGGTCGAGAAGACCCGCGAGTTCCGCGGCCGATACCACGTGCTCGGCGGCGCGATCAGCCCGATCGAAGGCGTCGGCCCCGATGACCTGCGCATTCGTGAGTTGATGACGAGGCTTGCCGATGGCACGGTGACCGAGTTGATCCTCGCGACCGACCCGAATCTGGAAGGAGAGGCGACGGCGACATATCTGGCCCGCCTGTGCAAGCCGATGGGTCTCAAGGTGACCCGGCTGGCGAGCGGGCTGCCGGTGGGGGGTGACCTGGAGTACGCCGACGAGGTGACCCTCGGGCGTGCCTTTGAGGGGAGACGACTGCTCGATGTCTGACGACCTGACCGACTTCACCGCGGAAATCGCCGACCAGATCGAGAGCTTCGTGGTGGCAGTCACGGAGGTGGCCCGCGGCGAGGAGCCCGGCGCCGCCGTGTCGATGCTGCTGCTGGAGGTCTCGCAATTGATGCTCGCCGGCGGTCGGCTCGGCGCGATCGCCGACGTCGTGCCCGACGAGCGCTTCGAGCCGGATTCCGGGCCGGACCCCGATGTGGACGCGCTGCGCACCTCGCTTTCCGTGCTGCTCGAACCGATCGACGTCTACTACGAGGTCTTCGACCCGTACGTTCCGCGCCCCAAGCCCGTGGCCTTCCGTATCTCGGACGACATGGCCGACGTCGTCACCGACCTCATGCACGGTCTCGCCCACCATCGGGCCGGGCGGACCACCGAGGCGCTGTGGTGGTGGCAGTTCTCGTACCTCGCGAACTGGGGTGCGACGGCGAGTGCGGTGCTGCGCGCGCTGCAATCGGTGGTCGCGCACGCCCGGCTCGACACGGCCGCCGACGACGGCATCGAGGTGGCGGTCGACGACGCGATCGGCGACGAGCTCGCCGACGAGTTGGCGGAGCAATTGGATGACGCGGTCGTGCTCGGCGGGCCGACCAACGGCGGCTGAGCGGTTCCTCCGGAACGCCGAGCGGACAACCGGAACCGGACGTTTTCCCGGTTTCGGTGGTCCGTACGGCACTTTCACCGGGATTGACGGCGCATTGTTCGAAAAGTAATACGTTCGTCTCAGTATGTGAATAGAGGTGGGGTCGTCCGCATGCCTCGTTAGACTGTGCCGACCGCAGCAATCACGAAACGAGGAGCGCACGTGGGCCTTGTCGTGCAGAAGTACGGAGGCTCCTCCGTTGCCGATGCCGAAGGCATCAAGCGCGTCGCCAAGCGGATCGTCGACACCAAGAAGGCCGGCCACGAAGTGGTCGTCGTGGTGTCCGCGATGGGTGACACAACGGACGAGCTCATCGATCTCGCGCAGCAGGTGAGCCCCATGCCTGCGGGACGCGAGCTCGACATGCTGCTCACCTCCGGTGAGCGGATTTCGATGGCGCTGCTGGCGATGGCGATCAAAAACCTCGGTGTCGAGGCGCGGTCGTTCACCGGCAGCCAAGCCGGCGTCATCACCGACTCGGTCCACAACAAAGCGCGCATCATCGACGTGACGCCCGGCCGGATCCGGTCCGCCCTCGACGAGGACGCCGTGGCGATCGTCGCCGGCTTCCAGGGCGTGTCGCAGGACACGAAGGACATCACGACCCTCGGCCGCGGCGGGTCCGACACGACCGCCGTCGCCCTGGCCGCCGCCCTCGACGCCGAGGCCTGCGAGATCTACACGGACGTGGACGGCGTCTTCACCGCCGACCCCCGCGTGGTCAAGAAGGCCCGCAAGATCAAGCAGATCAGCTATCAGGAGATGCTGGAGCTGGCCGCCAGCGGTTCCAAGGTGCTGCACCTGCGGTGTGTGGAGTACGCCCGCCGCTACAACATGCCCGTCCACGTGCGCTCGTCCTTCTCAGGGCTTGAGGGCACGTGGGTACGAAGCGAGTCCGAAGGGGACGACGTGGAGCAGGCGATCATCTCCGGTGTCGCCCACGACACCAGCGAGGCCAAGGTCACCGTTGTCGGGGTCCCGGACAAGCCCGGCGAGGCCGCGAAGATCTTCCGCGCGGTCGCCGACGCCGAGATCAACATCGACATGGTGGTGCAGAACGTCTCCGCCGCGTCCACCGGGCGCACGGACATCTCCTTCACGCTGCCGATGACCGACGGCCACAAGGCCATCGACTCGCTGACCAGGATCAAGGACAGCATCGGCTTCGAGGCGCTGCAGTACGACGACCAGGTCGGCAAGGTCTCCCTCGTCGGCGCGGGCATGCGCTCGCACCCCGGCGTCACCGCGGAGTTCTTCGAGGCGCTGTCGAACGCCGGCGTCAACATCGAGCTGATCTCCACGTCGGAGATCCGCATCTCGGTGGTCTGCCGCGCCGACCAGGTGCCGACCGCGATCCAGGCCGTCCACACCGCTTTCGGGCTCGACGCGGAGTCCGAAGAGGCCGTCGTCTACGGAGGTACCGGCCGATGAGCACCCGCAAGCCCACTCTCGCCCTGGTCGGCGCCACCGGCGCCGTCGGTACCGTGATGCTCGAACTGCTTTCGACGCGTCAGGACGTCTGGGGGGAGATCCGCCTGATCGCCTCCGCCCGTTCGGCCGGCAAGAAGCTGGTGGTGCGGGGCGAGGAGGTCGAGGTCCAGGCGCTGTCCGAGGAGTGCTTCGAGGGCGTCGACGTCGCGATGTTCGACGTGCCCGACGAGGTGTCCGCGCAGTGGGCGCCGGTGGCCGCCGCGAAGGGCGCGGTCGCGGTCGACAACTCCGGCGCGTTCCGCATGGACCCCGAGGTTCCGCTGGTGGTGCCCGAGGTGAACCCGGCGGCGGCTCGGATCCGTCCGCGCGGCATCATCTCGAACCCCAACTGCACGACGCTGACCATGGTCGTGGCGCTCGGTGCGCTGCACGCCGAGCTGGGTCTGCGCGAGCTCGTGGTGTCGTCGTACCAGGCGGCGTCCGGTGCCGGTCAGCCGGGCATCGACACGCTGCGCGAGCAGATGGCGAAGGTCGCGGGCTCCGCGACGCTGGGCACGCAGCCGGGCGATGTGCGCCGCGCGGTCGGCGAGTTCGGGCCGTTCCCGGCGCCGCTCGCGCTCAACGTCGTGCCGTGGGCGGGGTCGCTCAAGGACGGCGGCTGGTCGTCCGAGGAGCTCAAGGTCCGCAACGAGTCGCGCAAGATCCTCGGTCTGCCGGACCTCAAGGTCTCCGCGACCTGTGTGCGCGTCCCCGTCATCACGACGCACTCGCTGGCCGTGCACGCGGTGTTCGAACGCGATGTGACGGTCGCGCGTGCCCACGAGATCCTTGCCGAGGCACCGGGCGTCGTGCTGTGCGACGACCCCGAGAGCGGCGAGTTCCCGACCCCGGCGGACGTCGTCGGCACCGACCCCACGTGGGTCGGACGCATCCGGCAGGCGCTGGACTTCCCGAACACGCTGGAGATGTTCGTGTGCGGCGACAACCTGCGCAAGGGTGCCGCGCTCAACACCGCGCAGATCGCCGAGCTGGTCGCGGCGGAGCTGACCGCCGAGGCGTGACGGGCCGCGCCCCCGTGTACGCGTGAACGCATGACGGCCGTCGGCCGCGCCCTCCCGAAACGGGGGGC
>NZ_JBPKBI010000003.1:423508-438111 GCF_051388935.1 Yinghuangia sp. YIM S10712 | reverse complement strand
AACGGGGGGCGCGGCCGACGGCCGTTGTGGCGTTGGCCACAGCCGCCGAGCGTCCCCGCTCACCGGAACCGCCTGCCTGACGCCCCGTCGACCAGTACCGTGTCCCCAGGCCGACAATCCGACGACGCGCCGGAGCGACCAGGACGGTCGGGGGCAGTGTTCACGACTTCCCTACAACCTTCCGAGGCGACTGGGTGTCTAACGTTCGTGGCGGAGTTGGTGGGGGTGGAACCACGGGTCAAGCGGGGCGTTCGCGCTGCGCGCCCGGCTGTCGATGTTGCCTTCGCCGGTCGGGGGCCGGACGCGGAGGTGCCCGGGGGATGGCAGCACGTGGAGTCCCTGATCCGGTATGCGGCGGTCGCCCCGACAGCCGAGGCGACCGTCGGGGCGGGGGCTGACGTGCCGACCGACGGGATGTCCGTCGAGAAGCCCCGGGACGCGGTGCGCATCCCCGACCGGCCACAGGAGGCGCCGCGGGTATCGGAGGCGCCCAGGCCTGCGGAGGCACGCGCGGCGGATTCGGACGCCGGGGTGACCGTCGACCGGCTCACCGAGACGTACCGCGAGCACTACGGCACCCTGCTCCGGCTGGCCGCGCTGCTGCTGGACGACCCGCACTCGTGCGAGGACGTCGTGCAGGAGGCGTTCATCCGCGTGCATGTGGCCCGTCACCGGCTGCGCGATCCCGAGAAGACGCTGGCGTACCTGCGGCAGACTGTCGTGAATCTCTCGCGGTCGACACTGCGCAGGAGGTTGATGGCGCTGCGGCTGCTGCCGCGCCCGCAGGCGGAGGAGCCGGCCGCGGAGGAAGGCGCGCACAACGTGCTGGAGCGAGACGCCCTCGTGCGGGTGTTGCGCGAACTGCCGAGGCGGCAGCGCGAGGTGATTGTCCTCCGCTACTACGCGGATCTGACGGAGGTTCAGGTGGCTGACCTGCTTGGCCTCTCGGTGGGGTCGGTGAAGGCGTACGGTTCGCGAGGGCTTGAGGCGCTGCGGGCCCGGATGGAGACGTCGTGACCGCGATGAACGATGACCGGGGGATGGGCGGCCGGCCCGGCGACGGTATGCCGGACGACGGCCTGCCCGACGAACTGCGCAGACGGCTTGCGGACGCCGTGTCGGAGATCCGGCCCGCGCACGACGCGCTCGACCGGCTGCGCGAGGCCGTGCCGGCGCGCCGCCGGCGCCGCCGCGCGACGGCGCTGACCGCAGTTGCGACCGTCGCGGTGCTCGGCATCGCGACGCCGATGGTGCGCACGGTCGTGATCACCGACGAGACCACGCAGCAAAGCGGCTCGAAGACGGACTCCGCCCAGGACTCGGAGGCGGCGGCGACCGGCGGCGAGAGCGGCGGCACGCAGACCTTCTCGGACGGCCGGGACCCGGTCGGTTCGACGATCTCCGGCGGCGGCACGACCAGCGGCTCGCGGAACACTCCGAAGGCCGAGCCGAGTGCGTCGGCGCCCGCCGCGGCGGCGTCCCCGGGGCTGACGCTGCCGCCCGACCAGTCGACGGCGTCCGGTCAGCCGCTGCCGACCGTCCCGCCCACCACCGCGACCGGCACGGTCGGCCCGACCGCGTCGCCGAGCGACCCGCCCGCGCCCGCCTGCACGATCCCCGACCTGGTCCAGGTCGGCGGCAACGAGCTGGGGACGCCGGGGGCCGACGGTGTCACCTACGGGGTCGTCGAGGTCCGCAATGTCGCGCAGCACGACTGCACGATCGTGGGGTCCGGTCACGTCATGGTCGCCTCGCCGCCCGGCAATCCGCCGATCCAGGTCTCGGTCAAGATTCACGAGGCCGGCGATCCGGCGTCCCGGCTGCCCGAGGTGCCGGCACCGGTGGGGCCGCTGACGCTGCGTCCGGGAGCCTCGTACGAATTCCAGTTCGCGTGGCAGCCGACCGCCGGGACCGGCGTCAACGGAAGTTGCACGCCGGGCGACAACCCGCCCGGTCCGCCGCCACCCGAACCGGCGCTCGGCTACGCGCTCGCGGACGGCGATGTGACCGTCGCCGAGGTGCGGCTGAGCGCGGCGTGCGGCGGCGTGGTCTACCGCACCGACGTCTACGCGGCCGGGACGCACCCGCGGGTCGGGTGACCGGGGAGCCCCGGTTACCGTGGTGGGGTGCAGCACCGCTTCCTCCTCCAGCCGCGCTGGGTGGCCTTCCACGTTCTCGTGCTGGTGGCCGTCCCGGTCTGCGCGGCTCTGGGCCTGTGGCAGTTCCAGCGCTACAACGAGCACAACGACGGCGGGAAGTCCGAGAAGACCGCGGTGTCCGCGGAGCCGGCCGTCGCGCTCGGGCAGGAGTTGGACGGCGGGCACACCGTGGCGACGAAGGACCGTGGCCGCAATGTGTTCGTCGAGGGCCGGTACGACGCGGCACGGCAGCTCGTCGTCCCCGGCCGCGAGCTCGACGGCCGTGACGGCTCGTACATCCTGACGCCGCTTCAGCCCGCCGGGGAGCCGGAGCTGCGCGTGCTCGTGGTGCGCGGCTGGACCGCCGGAGCACCGGACCCGGCGGCAGTGCCCGTGCCCGCCGGAGACGTGCGGGTGACCGGGCGCCTCGAACTGTCCGAGACCGAGCACGGGTCCGGCATCGACCGGATCCCGGGGCTGCCGGCGGGCCAGGTCTCGATCATCCACACGCCCGAACTGGTCAACGTGCTGCCGTACCGCCTCTACGACGGCTATGTCGCGCTGACCGCGCAGGACCCGGCCGACGCGTCAGGCCTCGTCCCGGTGCCGCCGGCGAAGACGCAGAAGAGCGGCGGCATTTCGGGGCGGGCCTGGCAGAACCTCGGCTACACCGCGCAGTGGTTCGTCTTCGCGGGGGCGTCGGTGTTCCTGTGGTGGCGCGTCGTGCGCCGCGAGATCGAGGAGCGCGACGAGGCCGAGCAGGCCCGGGCGCTGCGCGAGCTGGGCCTCGAACCGGCCTCTTGACCAACCGGTCCGCGGGCGGGCCGGAGCCCGGCCGCGGACCCGGTCCGTCAGACCCCGGCTGCGGTCTTCGGCAGGCCCAAGTGCCGGGCCACGAAGTCCAGTTCCTTGCGCACCTGGCGGATCCGCTCCTCGACCACCGCGGAACCGTGGCCGGCCTCGTACCGGTAGACCTCGTGCGCCGCGCCGAGTTCGGCGAGCCGCGCGACGTAGTTCTCGATCTGCCGGATCGGGCAGCGCGGGTCGTTGAGCCCGGCGCTGATGAAGACCGGCACGCGCACCCGGTCGACGTACGTGATCGGCGACGACGCGGCGTACCGCTCGGGAACCTCGTCGGGCGTGCCGCCGACGAGTGTGCGGTCCATCGCCTTGAGCGCCTCCATCTCGTCCTCGTACGCCGCGACGTAGTCGGCGACCGGAACCGCCGCGAGCCCGAGCGACCAGTCGTCGGGCTGGACGCCGAGACCGAGGAGCGTCAGATAGCCGCCCCACGAACCACCGGACAGCACAAGGCGGTTGGGGTCGGCGAGGCCGGACTCGACCGCCCACGCGCGCACCGCGGCGATGTCCTCCAGCTCGATGAGCCCGACCCGCTCGCGCAGCGCGTCCGTCCAGTCCTTGCCGTAGCCGGTCGAACCCCGGTAGTTGACGCGGACCACCGCGAAACCGTGGTCGATCCACACCGCGACGCCCGGCGCGAAGTGGTCGCCGTCGTGTGCGGTCGGGCCGCCGTGGATCTCGAAGACCGTCGGGTACGGGCCGGACCCGCCGGTCGGCCGGGACACCAGCGCGTGCACCGGCCCGCCGGGCCCGTCGACCCATGCGTCCTCGACCGACACCGATCCCGGCGCGCGGTCGCCGGGCGGCACGAGCACCGTGCCGCCGCCGGTCGACCGCAGCTCGCTGGGCCGCTCGCCGCTCGACCACAGGTATTCCACCGTGCCGTCCGGCCGGGCGGTCGCGCCGAGCACCGTGCCGGGCGGCGTGTCGAGCCGGACCAGCGTGCCGTCGGCCAGGTCGTACCGGTACAGCTCGGAGCGCGCGTGGTGGTCGTGCTCGACCAGCAGTGCGCTCGCGTCCGGGTACCAGTCGACGCCGACGTCGCCGGGCAGGCCCAGATCGATCTCGTGCTGTTCGCCGGTCAGCGGGTTCCAGATCATCGGCTCCCAACGGCCCCGGCGCTGGTGCGACACCAGCACGCGCGGGTCGCCGAAGACGGGCGCGAAGCCGGTGCACGACAGGCCTGATTCGGGGGCCCGGCCCGGCTCGCCGTCGTGGAGTTCGGCGACCGTCGAGCCGTCGAGGCGTACCGCGCGCAGCGACGGGTGCATGGTGTCGCCGTGCTCGCTGTGCTCGATGATCACCAACGTGTCGTCCTCGGACAGCGCCGAGACCCCGGCCGACTCGCGGTGCCGGTAGATCGTCGCGGGCTCGGTGCCGGGACGCACCACGTGCACCGTGGAGCCTTCCTCATCGGTCGAGCGCGCGATCACCGCGAGGCCGTCGGCGCCGATCGCGAGGCCCGCGGGGTACGACGGCGCCAACCCCGGCGCGGCCTCCTCGTCGGCGCCGCCCTCGAACGGCTGCCGCATCCACACCCCGAACTCGTCCCCGTCGGTGTCCGCGAACCACCAGATCCACGTGCCCGTCGGGTCGATCGAGGCCATGGTCGTGCCGTTCGCACGGTCGGTGACCTGGCGCTGTTCGCCGGTGATGCGGTCCCAGGCGTAGATCTCGTAGGTTCCCGAGGCGTTCGACAGGAACACCGACCGGTCGGGCGCGTGTTCGGCCCAGTCGGGCAGGCTCACCCGGGGCGCCCGGAACCGCTTCTCCCATGCGGGAGCGGCGGTGGGTTCGGGGGTTGCGGCGGCTTCGGCGATCTCGGCGGTCTCGGCTGTCTCGGCTGTCTCGTCGAACGTGTCGACGGTGTCGATGTGAAGCTCGGTAGCGTACGGACCTGCGGCGGTCGCCGGGGGCGCGGAATCGGACATGCGCTCCATTGAACTACGCGCGCGTACCTGACGGAGCACATGCCCGGGAACGGACACCGGCCGGGCCGGGGCGCGGATCGCGTGCGCCCCGCCCCCGGGACCGGCCCCGGCGCGGGCTGCTCAGCCGACGCGGTGCTGCCGTCCCACGAGCTCCTTCAGCACGTCCGCCATCGTCACCACGCCCAGCAGCGTCCCGGCCCCGTCGGTGACGGCGGCCAGGTGCGCGCCCGAGTGCCGCATCGCGGTCAGCACGTCGTCCAGTCGCGTCTCCGCGGCGACCGGCGCCACCCGGCGCAGTGCCCGGCGCGGGAAGGGGACATCGGGGTCGTCGGTGTCGAGGGCGTCCTTGACGTGGAGGTAGCCGAGCACCGCGTCGCCGTCGGCGACCACCGGGAAACGGGAGTAGCCGCTTTGGACGGCCAGTTGCTCCAGCAGCCGCGGCGTCACGTTCTCGGGGGCTGTGACCATGTCCTGGAGGCGCAGCACGACCTCGGAGACGGGTCGTTCGCCGAGCGCGAGGGCGTCGCGCAGCAGTTCGCGCTCGCCCTCGTCGAGCAGCCCGGTGCTGCTCGACTCGTCGACCATCCTGGCCAGTTCGTCTCCGGTGAAGGCCGCGTTGACCTCGTCCTTCGGTTCGACGTTCAGCAGCCGGAGGATGCCGTTGGCCAGCGTGTTGATCGTGAAGATCACCGGACGCAGCGCCCGGGTGAGCGCGACCAGCCCGGGGCCCAGCAGCAGTGCGGTGCGCACCGGCGCGGCCAGCGCGACGTTCTTCGGGACCATCTCGCCGAACAGCATGTGCAGGTACGTCGCCAGTGCCAGGGCGAGCACGAACGACACCGGGTGGACCGCGCCCTCCGGCAGATGGGCGGCGTGGAAGACCGGTTCCATCAGGTGCGCGATCGCCGGTTCGGCGACCACGCCGAGCACCAGGGACGAGACGGTGATGCCGAGCTGGGCCGCGGCCAGGACCGCCGAGACGTGTTCGAGGCCCCACACCACCCGGCGGGCGCGGCGGTTGCCGGCCGCGGCGAGTGGTTCGATCTGGCTGCGGCGCACCGAGATCAGGGCGAATTCCGCGCCGACGAAGAAGGCGTTGGTGACCAGGGTGAGGGCGCCGATGAGCAACTGGAGGACGGTCATCGGGCGCCGTCCTCGTCGGTTCCGTCCCGGGCTTCCTCGTCGCCGTCGGCATCGTCGGGCGCGTCGGGCGGCGGGCCGACGACGCGGATCCGGGCGGCCCGGTGATGGGTGACCTCGGTGACGCTGAGCGTCCAGCGGTCCAGCGCGACCTCGTCGCCGACCTCGGGGATGCGGGAGAGCCGTTCGGCGATGAGTCCCGCGACCGTCTCGTACGGTCCCTCCGGCGCGTGCAGGCCGAGCTCTTCGAGCTGGTCGAGGCGGTAGCCGCCGTCGATGTCCCATTCGCGCAGCGCCGGGTCGCCGGATCGGACGGCGACGACCTCGGGGACCTCTTCGGGGTCGTGTTCGTCGCGTACCTCGCCGACGACCTCCTCGACGATGTCCTCCAGGGTCACCACGCCCGCGGTGCCGCCGTACTCGTCGATGACGACGGCCATCGTCTGCTCGCCGCGCAACCGGTCGAGCAGGTCGTCGACCGGCAGGGTCTCGGGCACGAGCACCGGCTCGACGGCGATCTGCGCGACGGTCCGGGTGCGGCGGTCCGCCTCGGGGACGGCGAGCGCGGCCTTGAGGTCGACGAAGCCGTCCACCGCGTCGAGGCTGTCGCGGTAGACGGGGAACCGGGAGTGGCCGGTCTCGCGTGCGACGGCGAGCACTTCGTCGACGAGGTCCTCGGCACGAAGGCCGTGGACGCGGACGCGCGGGGTCATGATCTGTTCCGCGGTCAGGTCGCCGAGGCTGACCGCGCGGACGAACAGGTCCGCGGTGTCCGGCTCCAGCGTGCCGGCGCGGACGGAGTGCCGGGCCAGGGCCACGAGCTCGCGCGGGCTGCGCGCGGACGCGAGCTCCTCGACGGGTTCCAGGCCGAAGCGGCGTACCGTCCGGTTCGCGGTGCTGTTGAGGTGGTTGATCAGCAGCGCGAACGTCCGGGTGAACGCCCGCTGCGGCGTGGCGACGACCTTGGCCACGCCGAGCGGGTGCGAGATGGCCCAGTTCTTGGGGACCAGCTCGCCGAAGACCATGAGCGCGACCGACGACAACGTCACGCCGAGCACCAAGGCGACGCCGTCCGCCGCGCCCGCGGTGAGCCCGGCCGACTCCAGCGGCCCGGCCAGCAGCGCGGCGAGCGACGGCTGCGCGAGCATGCCGATGACCAGCGAGGTCACCGTGATGCCGAGTTGGGCGCCGGACAATTGGACGGTCAGCCGCCGTACCGCCGAAAGTGCCCCGGCCGCACCTCGCTCGCCCGCCTCCGCGGCCTGTTCAAGGGCACCGCGGTCGACGGTCGTGAGCGAGAACTCGGCGGCGACGAACACCGCGCACGCCAGAATGAGCAGCACCGCGACGACAAGCAGCAGCACCTCGGTCATCGGACCGGCCCCCGTCGTCGGCGGCGGGCGGAGCGTCTGCTCGCAGGATCATCCATGCCTAATTGTCCACATCTTTCCGCGCAGGTGTGAAAGGACCGTCGGCCCGGCGAACGCCGGGCCGACGGGCGGGCGTTCGCCGACGCCTCGTTGCGTACCCGCCCGCACGGAGTCCAAGGCCGCCGGTTCGCGGATCGCGGGGACCCGAGGCGGTCAGAGGTCGAACTCGGCCGGGTTGATGCCGAGGGCGAAGCAGGCCTCGCGGACGACGGCGCGTTCCTGCGGGTCGAAGTTGCCGTCGGCGCCGCCGATGACGATGCCGATCTGGATGACCGCACGGGCCTCGTCCGGCTTCTTCTTGGCCTTGGCGATGTCCTGCACCACCTGCACCTTGCCGAGCTGGAAGTCGGACTGGAGCTGGTTGGCGTAGGCGTAAAAGCGGCGCTGGAGGTCGTCCTTGTCGAAGTTCCGAAGCACCTCATTGCCGGCGATGAGCTGTGCGACCTTGGCCGTCTCGCTCTGGTCGACCGTGCCGTCCGCCGCCGCGACCAGAGCGCACATCGCCATGCTCGCGTCGCGGAAGGCGCCGCTCTTCAGCTCGTTCTTCTTCGCGAGCAGTTGCGTCTGCATGCTCTGCGCGGACTGCCTGAACTTGTCCCAAAGGGCCATCGCGTGTGTCTCCCGGAATAGCTCGTCGTCGGCCCCCTGCGGAACCGTCGGAAACAATCTACAGAGTCGTAGATTGTCGTGGGCGCGCACCGGGTCCTCACAGCGCGGTCGCGGCCTTCAGGATGACGAACAGCGCCGCCGTCGCGTTCAGCGCGGACACCACCGAGACGGTCGTGCCCGCCGCCGCGACGATCGCGGCGAGTCCCGTGCGCGAGCGCGGGGTCGGCCACGCGGTGTCCGGCGTCGGACCGAGCAGCGCCGCCACGCGCCGGGGGACGGACCCCGGCGACGGTGCCGCGAAGGCGGGCAACCCGGCGGGTCCCGGCCGCCGCGCGGCGAGCGCGGCCTTGCCGACCGCCTGAGCGGTGGTACGCCGGTCGCCGATCGCTGACGCCGCCTCCTCGTCCGCCCAACGCTCGACGGTGTACGCGATCGCCGTGCACAGCGGCCGCAGCAACGGCTGGCCGGCCGCGGCAAGCCGCGCGGTCAGCAGGACGCGGTGGTGCGCGCCGGCGAGGTGTGCACGCTCGTGGGCGATGAGCGCACGCCGCTCACGAGAGTCCAGGCACGCCAGCATCCCGGTCGACACCACCACGCACGGGCGCGCACCGGGCAGGGCGAAGGCGTACGGCTCCGCGTCCGGCAGCACCGCGACGCCTCCCCGGGCGGGGAGACCCGCGACGGCCCTGCGCGCGCCGCGGCGTACCCGGACCACCCGGCACACCACCACCGCGACCGCGGCCAGGACCGCCAGCAGCCCCACGATCGCGGCCGTGCCGAACACCCGCACGTGCGGCACCTCGTCCCGCACCTCGGGATCCGCCCAGCCGTCCGGAAGCGGGTTGCCCGGGACCTGCGCGGTGCCCACCACCATCAGCAGCGCGAGAGACAGCGTGCTGCACGCGGCGAGCACCGCCGCCACACCGGTCAGCAGCCGGGTCGCCGTCCGGGGATGCAGATGATCGGTGGCGAGCCGGGCGACCGGAAGGGCCGTCAGCGGCAGGACCAGGGGCAGATAGACCGCCAAGCGCACCGTTTCGCCCTCTCAGCCCTCGGGGGCGCCGGGCGCCTGCCGGCCGAGCAGCGCACGCAGCGTTCGCTCGTCCTCGTCGGACAGGTCCGAGACGAAGCTCGCCAGCACCGCCGCCCGGTCGTGTTCGCGGTCCAACACCTGCCGCATCCGCCGCGCGGCCAGCCCGGCTTCGTCCGAGACCGGGCGGTAGGCGTACGAGCGGCCCTGCCGAATGCGGGTCAGGAGCCCCTTCTCGTACAGCCGCGACATGATCGTCACCACTGTGCTGTAGGCCAGGTCGTCGCCGAGCTGCTGCTGCGCCCACGTCGCGGTGCGTGCCTCGCGCTGCGACCACAGGAGGTTCAGCACCTCGGCCTCCAGCTCCCCGGGACCGCGCCTTGCCGCACGCACGCGGTCGGCACGCGTGCCCGGGGGCCGGGGTTGCCGAGGGTCCGTCATGGTGCCTCCCTGACCGGTCGTATGGGGTCGAACGGGACGGTCGTCGCTGTCGGAGCGTACCGCTCGGCTCCGAAAACGCCTGGGCCCGGCCGCAGATGGCCGGGCTTCGCCACGAAACCCTGTTGCCCGGTGCGGAATCCGTATCTATAAATCTGTAGGGTTACTTCGTGGCCTGGCCCGACGGGAGGTGCGCCCGCACCCGCCCCGCGACGCACGGCCGTTCGCATCCGGTCGGATGCCGAGCCGGGGAAAGCGGGGACGCGTGTCGGGGACGACGTCAATACGGCCACAGGCGCCGGGCTCGTGCGCGCCGCCGGTTCCGCAGGTGCTCGGCCAAGCGGTCGCCAAGCTGGTTCTCGCGTCGGCCAGACGATCGGCCCGCCCGCCGGATCCGTCGCCCGTCGCGCCTTTCGTCTCCCCGCCCGCGCACGTGCCCGCCTGTACGCCCGTCCGCGTGCCGGTTCAGCTCCCCGGCCAGGTGCCCGCCCTGCTCGCACGGGGCTCCGGCCCCGGCCTTGCGTCCGGTGGTTCCCCCGCCGCGACCGCGACGCGGCGCCCGCCGGGACGCCGTGCCACGTCGGCCGACGTCCCCGGTTCCCGCCGCGGCGCACGCAGCCGGCGCCTCGACCGCAGCGGCCCCAAGCGCCCGCGCACCCCGCTCGGCCGGCGTGCCGTATCCGCCGCGCCACTCGACACGCCGGCGGCCGAGCCGGTCGTGGAGATCCGCGAGACCGCTCCGGAAGCCGGGGCGCCGGGACCCGCGCCGATCGGCCGCGTCTCGTCGTTCGTCCGCTTCATCGCCTGCGGTGGCGGCACCGGGGTTGCCGCGGGGGCCGCGGTGGCCCATATGTCAGACACGGTGCCCGTCGCGCTCGCCAACGCGGTGGTGACCGTGGTCGCCACACTCGTGACCAACGAACTGCACAGCCGCGTCACGTTCCGTCGCGGCCGGGCCGGCTGGCGCGTGCACATGCAGTCGAGCGGTACGGCCATCGCCAGCTACCTGTTCACCACGTCGGCCATGCTGCTGCTTGACGCCGTTGCCGACGATCCGGGCAATTTCGCTGAACAGGCGACGTACCTGACCGCCTCGGCCGCAGCCGGTGTCGGTCGCTTCGTCGCCCTGCGGATGTTGGTTTTCGGCCGCGGCAAGCAGAAGGCCGAGGCCTGACTCCATCGGTGCGTCGGATGGCCGGCAGCCGCTCTTCCCCCGGGATCTCGCACGCATGTTCCCATGAAACATCGGCGCGTCACCCGAATGGCTTTAAGTGGCCATCGTCACAATCCGTAGCACCGAGAGTGGTCGCAGGTGGCTTTCAGGCGGGTTTCCCGATGTTCACAAGGCTGTACCCAAAGCGTTGTCAGCGGCGGATTACAAAAAATGTTTCCGCTGGAGCGAATCTCGGCCGGATGAACAGCCGTGATATTCGGTCGACTCCGGACGATTGCCCGCCCGGCGGCCTGCTTTCGGGTTGTGACTCAAGTGTGATGTTTGTCGGGCGAACTCCGGGTTACGCGTGCGCATGCGCGCACACCATAAGCGGCTCGTTCCATATGCGGAACCCCCTTGCTTTCCAGGCCACTTGAAGGCTCTCGGTAAGTTGACGTGGCATGTCCGAGAACACTTTGGCCGACACGTTGCTTTTGGAACCCCCCTGTGTGGACGACGGATCCGACCTGTGGCGTCTGGCACGCGACGTCGGGTCGCTTGACCTGAACTCGGCATATCAGTACCTGCTGTGGTGTCGGGACTTCGCCGCGACTTCGGTGGTGGCGCGCCTGGACGGCCGCATGTGCGGCTTCGTCACCGGCTACGTGCGCCCGGACGTCCCCGACACGCTCATGGTCTGGCAGGTGGCCGTGGATCCCCGGGTGCGGGGGCGGCGCGTCGCCGCCCGCATGCTCGGTGAGCTTCTCGAACGCCGCGCGCCGTTCGGCCAGGTGTTCGTCGAGGCGACGGTCACCCCGGACAACGCGGCTTCCATCGCCTTGTTCAGCGGCTTCGGCCGCGACCTCGGAGTGCCTGTCGGGCGTACGGACCTGTTCACCGCCGAGCACTTCCCGGGCGGCACGCACGAGCCCGAGGTCCTGTTCCGCATCGGCCCGGTCTCCCCGGCGGGGACCTGACGTACAGCGCGGCCTGCCAAGTCCGTTAGATGCGTTTCATGCGAATTGTCCGAATCATCAGGGCATTTCGTTTTGCCGGGCCACCTCGCCCCGGGACGGTTCCGGCTCGTCCGGCAGGGGCGATCCATGCCCCACCCATCCTCCGACCCTGGAGAACTCTTGACTGTCACGGAACTTCCCTCCGTATTCACCACCCTCGAATCCGAAGTCCGCAGCTACTGCCGCGGCTGGCCGACCGTGTTCGACCACGCCCGGGGCAGCCGCCTCCGCGACGTACAGGGACGCTCCTGGCTCGACTTCTTCGCCGGCGCCGGGGCGCTCAACTACGGGCACAACAACCCGCGCCTCAAAACCGCGCTGCTGGAATATCTCCAACGCGACGGCGTCGTCCATTCCCTCGACATGTCCACGGGCGCGAAACAGGCGTTCCTGGAGCGCTTCGAGGAAGTGATCCTGCGTCCGCGCGGACTCGACTACAAGGTCCAGTTCCCGGGGCCGACGGGCGCCAACACGGTGGAATCCGCGCTCAAGCTCGCCCGCAAGGTGACCGGCCGCGAATCCGTCGTCGGGTTCACCAACGCCTTCCACGGCATGACCCTCGGCGCGCTCGCGGTGACCGGCAACTCGATGAAGCGCGCCGGCGCGGGCATCCCGCTCGTGCACGCGACCCCGATGCCGTACGACAACTACCTCGGCGGCAGCACCCCGGACTTCCTGTGGTTCGAAAGCCTGCTGGAGGACAGCGGCAGCGGCCTCAACAAACCCGCCGCCGTGATCGTGGAGACCGTGCAGGGCGAAGGCGGCGTCAACGTCGCACGCCCCGAGTGGCTGCGCGAGCTGGCCGAGGTGTGCAAGCGCCACGACATCCTGCTGATCGTCGACGACGTGCAGATGGGCTGCGGGCGCACCGGGCCGTTCTTCAGTTTCGAGACCGCAGGCATCACCCCCGACATCGTGTGTCTCTCGAAATCGATCAGCGGCTACGGCCTGCCGATGGCGCTGACGCTCTTCCGCCGCGACCTCGACATCTGGTCGCCCGGCGAGCACAACGGCACTTTCCGCGGCCACAACCCCGCCTTCGTCACCGCGACCGCCTCGCTCGACTACTGGACCGACGACACGCTGGAGAAGAGCACCCTCGCGGGCGGCGAACAGATCGGAGTCGCGCTCGGACAACTGGCCGACAAGTACGGCCACCTCGGCGCCCACCAGCGCGGGACCGGCCTGATCCGCGGACTGTCATTTGACGAGCACCCGGAACTGGCCGACCGCATCAGCGAGGAATCGTTCCGGCGCGGCCTGCTCGTGGAGACCTCCGGCCCGCGCGGCGAGGTCGTCAAACTCATGCCGCCGCTCACCGCGACGCCCGCCGAGCTCGAAGAAGGCCTGGAGATCCTCTCCGACGCGGTTCACACGACCGTGTCCGCCCTGTGACCGCCGCGTCCCCGATTCAGGCCCCGCGTCCCAGGCCTCGGCCTCGGGCCACGAACAACGCCTGAGTCCACGAACAAGGAAGAACCGAACAATCATGATCGTCCTTTCCATCGACGACCTCGACGGAACCGACCGCGACGTCCACGCGGCGACCTGGCGCAGCCGCCGCATGGTCCTCGCGCGCGAAGGCGTCGGCTTCTCGCTGCACGAGACCGTGATGTACGCCGGAACCGAGACGTCGATGTGGTACGCCAACCACATCGAAGCCGTGTACTGCGTCGAGGGCCACGGCGAACTCACCAACGACGAGACCGGCGAGAAGCACAAGATCGCCGCGGGCAGCCTCTACCTGCTCGACGGCCACGAGCACCACACCATGCGCCCGACGACCGACATGCGGTTCGTGTGCGTGTTCAACCCGCCCGTCACCGGCCGCGAGGTCCACGACGAGAACGGGGTCTACCCGCTTCTCACCGAGGAGGCCGTCTGATGGGCACCGACACCACCGCGACGCCCCACGTCGATGCCTACCCCACCCGCGACAAGGCGTCCGCGCTCACCGAGAGCCCCCGCCAGGACCCCGTCGTCTGGCCCGGAGGACCGCCGGGACCGCTGAGCCCCGCCGAACTGGACCGGTACGGGCAGCGCGGCTTCCACACCGCCGAACAGCTCCTCGCGGCCGACGAGGTTTCCGCGTACCTCGACGAACTGCACCGGCTCCGCACCGAACCCTCGCTCCGCGACGACGAACGCGCCGTCCGCGAACCGGATTCCGACGAGATCCGCTCGATCTTCGCGGTCCACGAGATCAGTCCCGCCCTCGCCCGACTCGCCGGAGACGCCCGCCTGGTGGCCCGCGCACGGCAGATCCTCGGCTCCGAGGTCTACATCCACCAGAGCCGCGTCAACTACAAGCCCGGCTACGGCGGAAACGGCTTCTACTGGCACTCCGACTTCGAGACGTGGCACAGCGAGGACGGCATGCCCCGCATGCGCGCGCTGAGCGTCTCGATCGCCCTTACGGAGAACCTGCCGACCAACGGCCCGCTGATGATCATGCCCGGATCGCACCGCTTCTTCGTCGCGTGCCCCGGCAGCACCCCGCCGGACCACCACCGGCAGTCCCTGCGCCGCCAGGAGATCGGCACGCCGGGCCCGGCGGCCGTACGGCGCCTCGCCGACCGGCACGGCATCGCCCAGATCACCGGCCCGGCCGGCTCGGCGACCTTCTTCGACGCGAACTGCATGCACGGCTCGAACAGCAACATCACCCCGTACGAGCGCGCCAATGTGTTCATCGTCTACAACAGCGTCGAAAACACCCTCACCGAGCCGTTCGCCGCCCCGGGCCGCCGCCCGGAGCACATCGCGTCACGCACCTTCGCCCCGGTGAGCAGCGGTCCGAGCCCCCGGTAGAACCGCAGCATGCCCTCCCTGCCGAGGCCGGGCCACCCCCGGCCTC
>NZ_JBPKBI010000003.1:421365-423446 GCF_051388935.1 Yinghuangia sp. YIM S10712 | reverse complement strand
CCCCCCCCCCCCCCCCCCCCCCCCCCCCCCCCCCCCCCCCCCCCCCCCCCCCCCCCCCCCCCCCCCCCCCCCCCCCCCCGGGGCCGTGTCCGCATCTCTCCAAGAGCCGCCGAATTGCCACCACCGTGACGCCTGAGGCCCCGTCAGCGGCCGTGACGAGAGAAACCGGTCACGCGTGGACGTTCGTCCGCATGGCGCTTGCCACGCCACCGCGACCGCGAACGGCCCGGCAGATGCGACAAGTTGACGGCCAGTGAGGTTGCCGCCCACGCACCGGCCGTGCGTCGACCAAGCGACCCGTCCATCCACCGTCGTCCCCACCGGCGGCGTCCCCGACCGCTTCTCTCATGTACCGCGGAAAACACTCAGGGCCCCGCCGGATGTCTCCGGCAGGGCCCTGACCTGGTCGGGGTGGCGGGATTTGAACCCACGACCTCTTCGTCCCGAACGAAGCGCGCTACCAAGCTGCGCCACACCCCGATTGATGCGCGTTCAGCTTAGCGGACGCGGGTGCCCACGCGAAATCCGGTTTCGGTGGGGGAGAAGGCGCAGGTCAGGCGGGGGTCAGGGTCAGGAGGGTCGCCTCCGGGGGACAGGCGAAGCGGAAGCGGGCGTAGCGCGACGTCCCACAGCCGGCCGAGACGTGGAGGTAGGCCTCGTGGCCGGCGGAGCTGTAACGCGAGAGGCCCTTGGCGCGCTTGCGGTCGAGGTCGCAATTGGTGGCCAGGGCCCCGTAGAAGGGGACGCACACCTGGCCGCCGTGCGTGTGCCCCGCGATGACCAGCGGATAGCCCTCCGCGGTGAAGGCGTCGAGGGCACGGCGGTACGGCGCGTGCACGACGGCCAGCGAGAGCTGCGCCGAGCGGTCGGGACCGCCGGCGACGACCTCGTAGCGGTCGCGGTCTATGTGCGGGTCGTCGAGCCCGACGAGCTCGATCTCCAGGCTGTCGAGCTTGAGCCGTCCGCGCGCGTTGTTCAGGTTCTCCCAGCCTGCCTGGTCGAAGCCGTCGCGCAGCTCCTGCCAAGGGTTTTCGACGCCGAGGCGCCGGCTCCCGTCGTCGCGGCGCAGGTAGCTCGTGGGGTCCTTGGGGCGCGGGGCAAAGTAGTCGTTGGAGCCGAAGACGTACGCGCCGGGCAGCTCCATGAGCGGGGCCAGGGCGTCCAGGGTCTCCAGGACCGCTTCGGGGTCGGACAGATTGTCGCCCGTGTTGAGCACGAAGTCCGGCCGGAGCGCGGCCAGTCGGCGCAGCCAGTCCTGCTTCTTTCGCTGCCCGCACACCATGTGGATGTCGGAGATCTGGAGCACCCGCACCGGGCGGAGCCCCCTGGGCAGGACGGGTACCTCGACGCGGCGCAGCCGGAAGGACCGTGCCTCGTAGGCGGCGGCGTAGGTCAGGCAGGCGGCTCCCGCGCCGGCGATGCCCAGCGGAAGCGCAAACTTCGTGTCCATTCTTCCCATCGTTCCAGAGGTCGGCCCGTCCGGGGAGCCGCCGGTCGTCCGCGCGGGGGAGCGGCGGGTAATTGGGTGGGGCGCGGATCGGGGCGACTGCGACACTGGGCCCATGAGTACCTTCAAGAGCCGCCTTCAGAACGACCTCACGGAGGCCATGCGCGCGCAGGACCAGCTGCGTACGTCGACCCTTCGCCTGACGTTGACCGCCGTCACCAACGAAGAGGTCGCGGGCAAGCAGGCCAGGGAGCTCTCCGACGACGAGGTGCTGAAGATCGTCGTACGCGAGGCGAAGAAGCGCCGCGAGGCCGCCGAGGCGTTCGACAACGGCGGCCGTACCGAGTCCGCGGCCCGCGAGCGCGCCGAGGCGGAGATCCTCGCCGAGTACCTGCCCGCGCAGCTCGACGACGCGGAGCTCACGCGGATCGTCGCCGACGCGATCGCCGAGACGGGGGCTGCCGGGCCGTCGGGGATGGGTCAGGTCATGAAGGTCGTGCGCCCGAAGATCGGCGACCGCGCGGAGGGCGGCCGGATCGCGGCGGAGATCAAGAGGCAGTTGGGGAGCTGACGGGCGCAACTGCCGGGCGACGAGATTCGGTTCGGGTGACGGCCGTAAGCAGAACGGTGGGGC
>NZ_JBPKBI010000003.1:388974-421234 GCF_051388935.1 Yinghuangia sp. YIM S10712 | reverse complement strand
CCACGCAAGTTGCGTGGCCCCCCACCGTTCTGGGTCGTCTCGTGCCGCCGCTTCGGTTACCTCGGCCCGGGCGGGAGGTTCGGCCCGGTGGGGATGGTCGGTGTATTCGGGCGACCCGGCTGGTCGGGCTGCCCCGGTTGGTTCGGTTGTCCGGGTTGGTTCGGCTGGCCCGGCTGCCCCGGCGGCGGCGTCTTCGGTGCGTGCTGCTCGACCGGCGGCGGAATCACACCTGCCGGGACCGGGGTGAAGTTCAGCTTCGGCTCGCCGGCGAGGGCGCCGACCATCGCGTTCTTCCAGATCGGCGCCGGAATCGAACCGCCGAACACCTCGTAGACCCGCTTGCCGCCGATCATGATGCCGCCGCTGGGCTCCATCGTGATCGGCTTCTTCGGGTGGCCGACCCACACCGCGGTGGACAGTTGCGGCGTGTAGCCGACGAACCAGGCGTTCGTCTTGAAGTCGGTGGTACCGGTCTTGCCGGCGCTGGCCCGGTCTTCGAGCCCGGCCTTCTTACCCGTGCCGCTCTCGGTTACACCCGCGAGCAGCGCGTTGAGAATGTCGGCGTTCTCGGCCTTGATCAGCTGGCGGCAGTTCGCCGACGGTACTGGGAGCTTGCTGCCGTCGAGGCGGGTGATCTCGGTGATCGCCACCGGGTCGCAGTACTTGCCGCGCGCCGCGAAGGTCGCGTACGCGTTGGCCATCGAGATCGGGGTGACCGAGTCGCTGCCGAGCGTCAGCGACGGGGTCTGATCCAACGGCTCGCCATTACCGAGCGTGACGCCCATGCTCTGTGCCAGCGTCGCCACCGGGCAGATGCCGATCTGCTGTTCGAGCATGACGAAGTAGGTGTTGATCGAGTACTTGAGCCCGGTTTGCATGTCGTACGTGCCGAACTCGCTCTCCGTCTCGTTCTTCAGGCCCTTCTTGCCATCCCAACCCTCACCCTTGGCGGTGCCCTCGCAGGTCGTGAACACCTGGTCGTCGAACTTCATGATGTGCGACTCGGTCGTATACGACTGCCCCGGGCTCACCCCCCGCTCCAACGCCGCCGCAGCTGTGATCGGCTTGAACGTCGAGCCCGGCTGGAAGCCCAGTTCCGAGCCTCCCATCGCCTTGCCCACCGAGTAGTTGATGACGGTCTCGTTCTTCGTGTCCTCGAAACCGTACGGGCGGCTCTGAGCCATGCCCTTGATCTCACCGGTCCCCGGTTCGATCATCACCACCGCGTCGGCGACGTCCTCTGTCTGAAGGACGCCCTTGGTGGCCGCCTTGTAGGCCGCCTCCTGCATCTTCGGGTCGAGCGTCGTCTTGATGCGCAGGCCGCCCGCGCGCCACAGGGCGTCGCGCTCCTCCTGCGTCTTGCCGAACAGCGGGTCGTTCTTCATGACGTTCTTGACGTAGTCGCAGAAGAACGCGGAGCCGTTGACCTCGTTGGCCGAGATGCAGCCGTTCTTCAGCGGCTGCACGTTGAGGCCGAGGTCGGTGGCCTTCGCCGCCTCCACCTCGGCCTCCGGCGCGGCGCCGACCTCGGCCATGCGCTGCAACACGAGGTTGCGGCGTTCCAGGGCCGATTCCGGCTGTGCGATCGGGTCGTACTTCGTCGGTGCGTTGACGACGCCGGCGAGCAGAGCGGCCTGAGGCAGCGTCAGGTCACGGGCGTGGACGCCGAAGTAGCGGTACGCCGCGGCCTCGATACCGAACGCGCGCTGGCCGAACGGGATGAGGTTGAGGTAGCGCTCCAGGATCTCCCGCTTGCTGAAGCGCTGTTCCATGCCGATCGCGTACTTGAGCTCCTTGATCTTGCGGGAGAGCTCCTGCTTGGTGGCGTCGGCCACCTTCGCGGGGTCGTCGCCGGCCAGTTCGACGAAGATGTTCTTGACGTACTGCTGGGTCAGGCTGGAGCCGCCTTGCGTCTCGCCGCCGGACTGGTTCTTGATGAGCGCGCGCAGTGTGCCCTTGAGGTCGATCGGGCCGTGTTCGTAGAACCGCGAGTCCTCGATGGCCACGATGGCCTGCTGCATCACCGGCGCGATGTCGTCGATTTTGACGATCACGCGGTAACGGTCGTACACCGTCGCGAGCAGGTTGCCCCCCGCGTCGTAGATGTACGACGGCTGGGCGAGGAACGGCGCCTCAAGCTCGTCGGGGAACTCGTCGAAGTTCTCGGCACCGGCCTTGGCGGTCAGTCCGAGACCGCCGACGATGGGGAGCGCGATGCCGGCGACGAGGGCGCCGGCCAGCACGCTGGCGCCGATGAACGCGGCGATTCGGCCGGTGAATCCCAGGAACGACTTGGGGCGTGCGGGCCCACGACCGGATGCGCCGGGGCGGGGAGTGCCGGAGGGGGTACGGGCCATGCGCCACAGACTACGTGCCGAAACAGCCCGCACGGCGCAGGTACTTCGCCTAGTCTGTAACAGCAGCCGGGGGACAGCTCCCCTCTCCTCGTTCACTCTTTCGAGTGAATTCGGTCGAAGGCGGGATGGACCCGGCGGGCACTCCGGTGGACCTATTCGGGGGCGAAGCTCCAGGCAGCGCAAGGGATTTCACCCGTACGGGTGGGTTCATATTCGCGCATAGTCCGTCCGGGTCATTCATGACTGCCCAGTAGGGGCTGTTGCGCGCGCCCGTCTTTTCGTAGCGTCCTGTTTGGCGACGGGATTTCCCGTCACCGCCGTAGGGGGAGCCTCGAATCGGGAGAGGACGGCACCAGCATGAGCTGGGTTACCGACTGGAACGCACTGGCCGCATGCCGCGCCAGCGATCCGGATGAGCTGTTCGTGCAGGGGGCGGCCCAAAATCGTGCCAAGGCGGTGTGCACCGGATGTCCGGTGCGTACCGAATGCCTTGCCGACGCCCTCGACAATCGCGTCGAGTTCGGTGTTTGGGGAGGGATGACGGAGCGGGAGCGGCGCGCGTTGTTGCGCCGAAGGCCGACCGTCACTTCCTGGCGCAGGCTCTTGGAGACGGCCCGCGAGGAGTACGAGCGGGAGATCCACGCGGACTACGACGACAACCTCGGTCTGCGCGCTGCCGGCTGACGCCATGTCAGGCCGTTTCGGCGACCGGCACGCGCGCACGACCGACGCACGCACCACCCGCACCACCGACGCGCACCTGAGGGTCCGCGGGCCCGGGAGTCAGGCCCCGGTCCGAGGACCCGGGTGCGAGCGCCGGGGGTTCCGTCGTCATGGGCACGCGCGTCTCGGCCCGTGCCCTGGTCGGCGTCAGCCCAGGTGGCGACCGATCGCTCGGAGCCCGTCGAGGTCGTGCACATCGCCGGGCAGCGCGGGCACTTCCACCACGGGCACGTCCGGGTGGATCGAGGCGAACCGGGTGCGGACTCGGTCCTCGCGGCCGATCATCCGCAGGCGCTCGGCGTGCAGGGTGAGGAGTCCGGCGACCAGCCGCAGCTCCTTCGCCGAGGGACCGTCCTCGGTCGGCTCGGCGTCCTCGTCGAGGGCTTGTTCGAGCAAGGTCTCGGCAGCCGCCGCGCTGCGTTCCGCGGACAGTTGGCCCGCGCCCGTCGCGTGCACGCGGTTGAGCACGAGCCCGGCCAACGGCATCGACTCCGCGTCCAGGCGTTCGACGAAGTACGCCGCCTCACGCAGCGCGTCCTTCTCGGGCGCGGCCACGACGAGGAACGCCGTTCCAGGCGCCTGGAGCAGCCGGTACGTCGCATCGGCGCGTTCACGGAAGCCGCCGAACGTCGTGTCGAGCGCCGCGACGAAGGTCTGGATGTCGGTGAGCAGGTGCGCGCCCACGACCTTGTTGAGCGCGCTCGTCATCAGGCCCATGCCGGCGGACAGGAACTTCAGCGCGCCGCGTCCGCCGACCTTGGCCGGCGCCGACAGGATCCGGATCAGCCGCCCGTCGAGGAACGACCCGAGGCGTTGCGGTGCGTCGAGGAAGTCGAGCGCCGACCGGCTCGGGGGAGTGTCGACGATGATGAGGTCCCACGTGTTGCCCGCGTGCAGTTGGCCCAGCTTCTCCATCGCCATGTACTCCTGCGTCCCGGCGAAGCTGGACGACAGCGACTGGTAGAACGGGTTTTCGAGGATCTGCCGGGCGCGCTCGGGGTCCGCGTGCTGTTCGACGATCTCGTCGAACGTCCGTTTCATGTCGAGCATCATGGCGTGCAGGCTGCCGCCCTTGGTCTCGTCGACGTCGGCCACGCGCCGGGGCGTGTTGTCGAGCTCGGTGAGACCCATCGACTGCGCGAGGCGGCGGGCCGGGTCGATCGTGAGCACGACGACGTCCCGGCCGCGTTCGGCGGCGCGCAGGGCGAGCGCCGCCGCGGTCGTCGTCTTGCCGACGCCGCCCGAGCCGCAGCACACCACGATGCGGGTGGCGGGATCGTCGATGAGCGGGTCGATGTCCAGTGGCCGGGTCGTCTGCCGGGTCGTCTGCCGGGCTGGCCTCCGGGGGGTCCGCCCGGCAGCGCCCTCGGAGCCGCGCGTGCGGCCGGTGCCGTCGGACGGTGTCGTTGCCGCGGTCATGCCACTCCCTGGTCGCGCAGTGCGTCGGCGAGGCGGTAGAGGCCGCCCAGGTCCACTCCGTCGGGGAGCAGCGGGAGCTCGTACACCGGCAGACCCAGACCGCGCACGGTGCGGCGCTCGTCGGTCTCCAGCATGATCCGGCTCGCGTGCTCGTCGGCCTCGTCGAGGAGTGCGGCGACGAGGGGCTTGGTCGGGCGTACGCCGGCCGCCCGCAGGCCGGCTTCCAGCACGTCGGGGGTGAGCCCGTCCCCGGTGTCGGTTTCGTCGTCGACGTGCAGCGGAGGCCGGGTCATGTTGACCACGACGCCGCCCACCGGAAGCCCGGTGCCGTGCAGCTCGGCGACGCCGTCGACGGTCTCCTGGACCGGCATCTCCTCCAGCAGCGTCACCAGGTGCACCGCGGTCTCGGGCGACCGCAGCACGCGCATGACCGCCTCGGCCTGCGAGTGGATCGGACCGAACCGAGCGAGCCCGGCGACCTCGGTGTTGACGTTGAGGAAGCGGCTGATGCGCCCGGTCGGCGGCGCGTCCATGACGACGGCGTCGTACGCCCATTGGCCACGGTCGCCTTTCGCCCGTCTCCGCACGGCCTCGCACGCCTTGCCGGTGAGCAGCACGTCGCGCAGGCCGGGGGCGATCGTGGTGGCGAAGTCGATGGCGCCGAGCTTCTTCAGGCCCTTTCCGGTGCGGCCCAGGTGGTAGAACATGTCGAGGTAGTCGAGCAGTGCCTCTTCGGGGTCGATGGCGAGCGCATACACCTCACCGCCGCCCGGCGCCACCGCGATCTTGCGTTCCTCATAGGGGAGTTCCGCGGTCTCGAAGAGTTGTGCGATGCCCTGCCGTCCTTCGACCTCGACGAGCAGGGTGCGGCGGCCGCCGTGGGCGAGCGCGAGGGCGAGGGCCGCGGCCACGGAGGTCTTGCCGGTGCCGCCCTTGCCGCTGACCACATGGAGGCGCACTCCCTCCCAGTCGGAGTCTGCGTCCGGCGCGGAGCCCGCGTCGTTCTCGCGGGGAATGTCGGCTTCAGTCACCTGGCTCACGTTGTCGAGACTAACCATCCGCCGAGGGGCCGCACCGCCCGCGGTCCGAGCGGGTGACAGGTCTCACGCACGGGCCGCGTTAGAGTCGCGTCCCATGAAGAAGTGGGAGTACTTCACCGCGCCGTTGCTGATCCACAACACCAAGCAGATCCTCGACACCTTCGGTGAGGACGGCTGGGAGCTCGTCCAGGTCGTGCCGGGGCCCAACCCGGAGAACCTGGTCGCGTACTTCAAGCGGGAGAAGCAGTCGTGACCGACGAGTCCGCACACCCGGAGGACAGGCTGGCCGCGCTCGGCCTGTCCCTCCCGGAGGTCGCCGCGCCCGTCGCCGCCTACGTCCCGGCGCTGCGCACCGGCAACCACATCCACACCTCGGGCCAACTCCCCAGCGTCGACGGGAAGTTGCTCCAGACCGGCAAGGTCGGTGCCGAGGTGACCGCAGACGAGGCCAAGGCCCTCGCGCGGCAGTGCGCGCTCAACGCCCTGGCCGCGGTCAAGTCCGAGCTCGGCGACCTGGCCCTCGTCCGCCGCGTGGTCAAGGTCGTCGGCTTCGTGGCGAGCGACCCCGGCTTCACCGGCCAGCCGGGGGTGGTCAACGGCGCGAGCGAACTGCTCGGCGAGGTCTTCGGCGAGGCCGGCCGGCACGCGCGCAGCGCCGTCGGTGTCGCGGTGCTCCCGCTCGACGCGCCGGTCGAGGTGGAGGTCGTCGTCGAGGTCGTGTGAGTGTCGGCATAAACGGTTCGGTCGCGGCGGCCGGTTCGGTCGCCCGCTGCCGTTCCCGCATATGACGGCCTGTCGGATCTTCGCGGTGCCGCGTAGCATCCGCGCATGACTTCGTCCGGCATCCCCGCATTCTGGTTCGAGCGTGCGCGCGCCATGCTCCGGGGCGAGCTGGTCCCGGTCGAGGCCCGCCGTGCGGCGACCGTCGTGCTGCTGCGCGGGCGCCCCGACGGGCTCCAGACGTACCTGCTGCGGCGGCATGCGGGCATGAAGTTCGCCGCCGGCGTGTACGCGTTCCCCGGCGGCGGCGTGGATCCGCGCGACGCGGACCATGAGGTCGCCTGGGCGGGGCCCACACCGGAGGAGTGGGCGGCGCGTTTCCGGACGTCGCCGTCCGAGGCGCGGGCGATCGTCGCCGCCGCCGTTCGCGAGACCTTCGAGGAGTCGGGTGTCCTGCTCGCCGGGCCGGACACCGACTCGGTGGTCTCCGACACCACCGGGGACGACTGGGAGGCCGACCGAGCCGCCCTCGTCGGACGCAGCCTCGGCCTGACCGAGTTCCTCGACCGCCGCGGCCTCGTGCTGCGCTCGGACCTGCTGGGCGCGTGGTCCCGCTGGATCACCCCGGAGTTCGAGGAACACCGGTACGACACCTGGTTCTTCGTCGCCGCCCTGCCCGAGGGTCAGCGCACCCGCGACGTCTCCGGCGAAGCCGACCGGGTCACGTGGGCGCGGCCCGCCGACGCGCTCGCCGACCTCAAGGCGGGACGGTACGGCATGCTCCCGCCGACCATCGAGACCCTGCGCAACCTGACCGCGTACGACGCCCCCGCGAAGGCCCTGGACGCCGCCGACGGCCGGGACCTCGAACCGATCATGGCGAAGCCGCGCTATGAGGGCGACCGCCTGGTCATCGCGTGGCCCGGCATCCCGGACCCCTTCGGCACCGCCTGACCGCCGTCGGAAAGACTGGACCATGGACTCTTACCGCATCCCGGGAGACCCCCGGCAGGTCGTGGCCGGCCCCGCCACCCCCCGGACGACGTGTGTCCTGGCCCCCAACCCGAGCCCCATGACGCTCGACGGCACCAACACCTGGGTCGTCGCCGAGCCGGGCGCGAACCGCGCGGTGGTGATCGACCCCGGGCCGCTGGACGAAGGACACCTGCGGGCCGTGCTGGCGACCGCCGAGGAACGCGGCGCGCGTATCGCCGAGATCCTGCTGACGCACGGCCACGGCGACCACTCCGAGGCCGCCCCGCGCCTCGCCGAGCTGGCCGGCTGCGGTGTCCGGGCTCTCGATCCCGCGCACCGCCTGGGCAGCGAGGGTCTGGTGGAGGGCGACGTCGTGACGACCGGCGGCCTGGAGCTGCGCGTCATGGCCACGCCCGGGCACTCGTGGGATTCGCTGTCGTTCGTCCTCCCGGCCGACGACCTGGTCCTGACCGGCGACACGATCCTCGGGCGCGGCACCACGGTCGTCGCGCACCCGGACGGCACGCTGGGCGCGTATCTCGACTCCCTGGCCCGCCTGCGCGCTCTCGTGGGGGCGGGCGAGGTGAGCCGCGTGCTGCCCGCACACGGCCCCGTCCTCGACGACGCGCACGGCGTGATCGAGTTCTATCTCGAACACCGTGCGGAACGCCTGGCCCAGGTCGAGGCGGCGGTCGCCCTCGGCGACACCACCGCCCGCGAGGTCGTCGAACGCGTGTACGCCGACGTCGACCCGGCGCTGTGGTGGGCCGCCGAGCTGTCCGTGCGCGCGCAACTCGACTACTTGAAGGAGCGCGGCCCGGGCGCCTGACGGCCGCGCGCGGTCAGCGGGAGCGGCGGGACAGGCGCTCGACGTCCAGCAGCACGACGGCACGGGCCTCCAGGCGGAGCCAACCGCGGCTGGCGAAGTCGGCGAGGGCCTTGTTGACCGTCTCGCGCGATGCGCCGACCAGTTGGGCAAGCTCCTCCTGCGTCAGGTCGTGCGCGACGTGGATGCCCTCCTCCGCCGGCACGCCGAAACGGCGGGACAGGTCGAGCAGCGCCTTCGCGACACGGCCGGGCACGTCCGAGAAGACCAGGTCGGCCAGGCTCTCGTTGGTGCGCCGCAGACGGCGGGCTATGGCCCGCAGCAGCGACAACGCGACCTTGGGGCGGCCGTTGAGCCACGGCTGGAGGTCCTGGTGGCCCAGGCCGAGCAGCCGTACGTCGGTCAGCGCCGTGGCGGTCGCGGTACGCGGCCCGGGGTCGAAGAGCGACAGCTCGCCGAACATCTCGCTGGGGCCGAGCACCGCGAGCATGTTCTCGCGGCCGTCGTTCGAGCTGCGGTGCAGCTTGATTTTGCCTTCTATGACCACGTACAGGCGGTCACCCGGGTCGCCTTCGTGGAAGAGCGAGTCACCGCGTTCAAGCCCGACCTCGGTCATGGAGGCACGCAGCTCGGCGGCGTCCTCATCTTCGAGAGCCGCGAACAGCGGCGCCCGTTGCAGAACGTCGTCCACGAGGGGTCCCTCCTTGCCGGTTCCGATCACCCGATCGGAGCCTGGCGGTCAAACAGTGCGATCGGTCACAGTCTGACGCACGCGGATCGGGTTTGTGCACGCGGGTGGTCCGAGAGGCCATCCGGGAGATGCCGGGTGTGTCGGACATATCCCCCTGGCTGATCGGGTGTATGCGCAAGGCCTTCTCCGCCGGGCGCCGTCGCGGACCTGCGGTGTGCACCACATGTTTAGCACTCGTCTGCGTACTCTGGCCGAGTGCCCATGAAAAAGCCGGAGAGCCGTCTGGCTCTCGTCCGCCGTGCCCGTCGGATCAACCGGGAGCTCGGCGAGCTCTACCCGGGCGCACACTGCGAGCTCGACTACGACGACGCCTTCCAGCTTCTCGTGGCCGTCGTGCTCTCCGCGCAGACCACCGACCGCAGCGTCAACAACGTCACACCCACGTTGTTCGCCCGGTACCCGGACGCGGAGGCACTGGCCGGGGCGGAGCCCGCCGAGCTTGAGGCGATCATCAAGCCGACCGGTTTCTTCCGGGCCAAGTCGCGTGCGCTGACCGGCCTCGCCCAGGCCTTGTGCGACAACTTCGGCGGCCGGGTTCCGCGCCGGCACGCCGATCTCGTGACGCTGCCCGGCGTCGGGCGCAAGACCGCCAACGTGGTGCTCGGCGAGGCGTATGGCGTGCCCGGCATCAGTGTCGACACCCACTTCGGGCGCCTCGCGCGGCGCTTCGGCTGGACCGCCGAGGACGACCCGGTCAAGGTCGAGCACGAGGTCGGCGCGCTGTTCCCGAAGAAGGACTGGACGCTGTTGTCCCACCGGGTGATCTTCCACGGCCGGCGCGTGTGCCACGCGCGCAAGCCGGCGTGCGGGGCGTGCGGCATAGCGTCGCTTTGTCCGTCGTACGGCGAGGGCGAGACCGACCCGGACAAGGCCAGGAAGCTGTTGAAGTACGAACTGGCCGGGCAGCCCGGCCAGCGCCTTCGGCCACCGGCGACGCCGGTGCTCGCGACCGGGGCCGTACCCGTGATCGGGGCGGCACCAGGGGAGGGGACTGCCACATGACCGAGAGCAGCCCGAATACGGGCGTCGTCGACGACGGATTGCCCGCGTGGCTTCATCCGTTCGCAGCCGTCGGCCGCACCGTGCGGCCCGAGCAGCTCAGCCGCTTCCTGCCACCGGAAAGCGGTGGCCGCCAGTCCGCCGTGCTGGTGCTTTTCGGCGAGGGCGAGGACGGCCCGGACGTGCTGCTGTTGCAGCGCGCCGGCACACTGCGCAAGCACGCGGGCCAGCCCGCGTTCCCGGGCGGCGCGATCGACCCGGGTGATGACGGGCCGGTCGGTGCCGCGCTGCGCGAGGCACGCGAGGAGACGGGCCTCGACCCGGACTGCGTCGAGGTGTTCGGCACGCTGCCGTCCCTCTACATCCCGGTCAGCAACTTCGTGGTGACGCCCGTGCTCGCATGGTGGCGCGACGACTGCCCGGTGGCACCGGTCGACCAGGGCGAGGTCGCCCGGGTCATCCGCGTGCCGCTCGGCGACCTCGCCGATCCGGCGAACCGTGCGCGGCTGCGCCACCCGAACGGTCACCACGGCCCGGCGTTCCTCGTCGAGGACATGGTGGTGTGGGGGTTCACCGCCGGCCTGCTGGACCGGATACTCGCGTTCGCCGGCTGGGAGCGGCCGTGGGACCAGGAGCGCCACGTCGAACTGAGCGAGGCCGAGTGGCGTCTCGCGCGGCGCGGATACGACCCTTACGAGGAGACGGCGGCGGACCCGCCGCACGGTCCCGCGCGCAGCGCGCCGGGGCACTGACGTAGCGTCAAGTGGCCGACACCTCACGGGCCGACGCATTCCGGCCGGACGGGCCGTGGGGTGCGTGCGCCACACCACCCCGACGAGGTCACCACCACTGCGGACATCAGGCGTCCGACCGTGAGAACGTGACACGGTGAACGTCCTCGACCTGATCCTCATCGTCGCCGCGGTGGCGTTTGCGGTCTCCGGCTATCGCCAGGGCTTCATCGTCGGCGTGCTGTCGTTCATCGGGTTCCTCGGCGGCGGCGTGCTGGGGATGTGGTTGGTGCCGTTCCTCCTGGAGCACTTCGAACCGGGGCTCGGCCCGTCGATCGCGGCGATCTGCGTCGTGCTCGTCCTCGCCACGCTCGCCCAGGCGCTGGCCACCGCACTCGGCAGCCGCCTGCGCCGGCACCTGACCTGGACGCCGGCGAAGGTCGTCGACGCCGCCGGCGGTGCGGTGGTCAGCGTGTCCGCGCTGCTGGTGGTGGTGTGGCTGATCGGGTCGTCGGTCGCCGGGTCGACGATGCCGACGGTCGCCCGCGAAGTGCGCGGGTCACAGGTGCTCGGGGGCGTGCAGAAGGTGCTGCCGCAGGGCGCCGACACGTGGTTCTCGTCGTTCAGCAACCTGCTGGACAGCAACGGATTCCCGCAGGTGTTCAGCCCGTTCGTGCACGAGGACATCCCGCAGGTGCCGCCGCCGGACCCGGCGCTGCTGGCCTCGTCGGCGGTCACGAGCACACGCGACAGCATCGTGAAGATCGTGGGCACGGCGAAGAGTTGCGGCAAGGTGATCGAGGGCTCCGGGTTCGTGTACGCCCCGAACCGCGTGATGACCAACGCGCATGTCGTGGGCGGCGTACGCGAGCCGACCGTGCAAATCGGCGGCGAGGGCAAGCAGTACGACGCCGAAGTGGTGCTGTACGACTGGCGACGCGACATCGCGGTGCTCGCGGTGCCCGGACTCAAGGCGACACCACTCCAGTTCGAGCAGGAAGTGCAACCCGGCTCGGACGCACTGGTGATCGGCTTCCCGGAGAACGGCGCGTTCCACGTCGAACCGGCGCGCGTCCGCGCCGAGATCAAGGCCGGCGGCCCGGACATCTACAAGCGCGGCACGGTCAGCCGCGACGTCTACTCGCTGTACGCCAAGGTGCGGCAAGGCAATTCGGGTGGCCCGCTGATCTCGCCGAACGGCAAGGTCTACGGCGTCATCTTCGCCAAATCACTCGACGACGAGTCGACCGGATACGCGCTGACCGCCGAGGAGATCCACGAGGACATCGAGGCGGGCATCCGCAACACCAAGCCCGTCGACACCCAGGGGTGCGCGCTGTAGCACGCACGCGGTCGAATCCCCGGGATCGGTCAGTGGGGTGCGCGCATTCTCAACGTCAGCCAGCGCACGCGCCGACGCAGTATGGCGACGAGTCCCGCGAAATGCCCCACGCGGTCGGGGGACGACCATTGGTACGTCCGGCTCATGCTCCGGCGCCTACCCAGACGCCCCTGCGGATAACCGCGCCATGCCATGACTCCAGCTTGTCATGCGGACGTTCATCCGGGTTTGTCGATAACTGCCAGGAATTCCGGTCGAGTTGATCGCTTTCATCCAGTCGCGGATCGATGCGGCCGTCGCGCGGCGGGACTTCGCGCGCGCGTCACCGCTCGGGTTCGGGGTCCTTGAGCCAGCCGAGCAGTTCGCGGGTGAAGTCGTCGGGCGCTTCCTCGTGCGGGAAGTGGCCCACACCGTCCAGCAGCCGCCAGCGGTAAGGCGCTTCGACGTACCGGCCGGACCCCGCGGCGCTGCGCGGCAGGACCGCGGCGTCCAGTGCGCCGTGCAAGTGCAGCGTGGGCACCGTGACGGGCGTCTTCATCCGCGCCGCGTACTGGAGGCCGTCGGGGCGCGGCACCGAGCGCACCATCCAGCGGAAGTGCTCGGCGGCGCAGTGCGCGGTGCCGGGGATGAGCATCGCGCGCCGGTACCGGGCGGCGGTGGGCGCGTCCGGCCAACCCGGCGCGGCCCAGGAGCGCATCAGGTCCTCGACCATCGCGGCGTCGTCGCGGACGAGTTGGCGTTCCGGGATCCACGGGCGCTGGAAGGCGAAGATGTGTTTGCTCGCGGCGATCTGGTGCCGGTCGGTGAGCATCGCGCTGCGCAGCCGACGGGGGTGCGGCATCGAGACGGCGACCAGGCGGCGCACGAGCTTCGGGCGCAGTACGGCGGCCGTCCAGGCGAGCGACGCGCCCACCCCGTGGCCGACGACGATGGCGTCCGGTTCGCCGAGTGAGCGGATCACGCCGGTGACGTCGAGGGCGAGGGTGATCGGGTCGTATCCGCGCGGCGGCCGGTCGCTGCCTCCGTATCCGCGCAGGTCCATCGCGACCGCCCGGAAACCGGCGCGGGCGAGCGACTCCATCTGGTGCCGCCACGTCCACCAGAATTCGGGGAAGCCGTGCAGCATCATCACGACCGGGCCTTCGCCGAGCTCGGCGACGTGGAACCGCGCGCCGTTCGCTGCGATGTCCCGGTGCGTCCAGGGACCGTCGATGTTGACCGCAGCGCTCTCGGGAACCGTCACCCCAGCAGAGTCGCACACTTCGGCGTGCGCGTGCGGGGGTGCGCCGCGCCCGGATCGTCGTAAGTGCACCGGAAACGGTGGTGCGTCGGCCGGGTCAGCCGACGCTCTTGAGGGTCGTCACCGTCTCCTGCGTGGTGCGGATCGTGCGCTGCGGCGGCCGGACCTTCTTGAAGAAGACGATGCCGATCAGCGCCAGCAGACCGGCGAGCAGTAGATACGCGCCGCCGACGATCAGGAACGACCAGCCCAGGCCGAGGCCGAGCGCGTGGATGCCGTACGCGATCGCCACGCTCAGGAAGGGGAAGGCGAAGAACGCGAGCGCACCGGCGACGATGAGCGCGCCGCTGCCCTTGACCGCGTGCATCGCGTTGATCTTGAGCTCGCTCTTCGCCAGCTCGATCTCGTTGCGCACGAGCGTGGACATGTCGCGAGTGGCGTCGGAGAAAAGCTCTCCCAGAGACCGCTGGCTGTCGACGGGCACGTCTTGCGCGCGGGGCCTCTCGGTGCCTGCCATGCTCTCTCCTCGTCCTGGCTACGGGCTGTAGCCCCGATCATGCCCTGCCTCGGCGGTCCCGATCCAGCGGGGCGCGGCGTACTGGTGGGACTGATGGGAAAAGCTTGCACCGCCCGCACGAGCGGGCAGGGGAGGCGCCCGCCGCACGACCGTGGCCGCCGCGACCGCCGCGGCCTCGCCCGCGCGGGCAGGCGGACCCGTCAGTCGCGGGACGAGTTGCCGAACGGGTCGCCGATCCCGTTCAGCTTCGCCCGCCGTGCGCGCTCGGCGTCCTCCTGGTAGATGTCCGGGATGCCGTCGCCGTCGGCGTCGAGGTTCTCCTCCTCGACAAGGGCCCGGTACTTGTTGTTGCGCAGGCGCAGCAGCACGGACGCGGAGAGCGCCGCTATCACCGAGCCGACCAGGACGGCGGCCTTGGCCTGCTCGACGAGCGCGGGAGAACCGTGGAAGCCGAGTTCGCTGATCAGCAGCGACACGGTGAAGCCGACGCCGGCGAGCATGGCCAGGCCGAGGATGTCCGCCCAGGCGAGGTCGTCGCTCAGTTCGGCTCGGGTGAACCGGGCGGCGAGATACGTGCCCAGGAAGATGCCGATCGCCTTCCCGAGCACCAGTCCGAGGACGATGCCGAGCGGCATGCGTTGGGTGAACACCTCGCCCAGTGCGCTCCCCGACACCGCCACGCCGGCGGCGAGGAGCGCGAAGATCGGCACCGCGATGCCGGCGGAGATCGGTCGGACGAGGTGTTCGACGTGTTCGGCGGGCGACTTGGTCTCGTCGGGGTCCGGTCGTACGCGCATGAGCAGGCCCATGGCGACGCCGGCGACCGTGGCGTGCACGCCGCTGTCGTGCAGGAGGGCCCAGATGACGACGGCGAGCGGCAGGTAAAACCACCACCCGCGGACCCGGAAGCGCTGCAGCAGGGCGAAGACGACGAGGCCGGCGAAGGCCAGGCCCAGGGCGCCGAACTTCACTTGCTCGGTGTAGAAGACCGCGATCACCAGGATCGCCAGCAGGTCGTCGACCACGGCGAGGGTCAGCAGGAACGCGCGCAGTCCACTCGGCAGGTTGGTGCCGATCACCGCGAGCACCGCGAGGGCGAACGCGATGTCGGTGGCGGTCGGGATCGCCCAGCCGTCGAGCTTGTCGCCGCCGGCGTTGACCGAGAAGTAGAACAGTGCGGGCACGGCCATGCCGCAGACCGCGGCGATCACCGGCAGCGCCGCGGCCGAGGGGGTGCGTAGTTCGCCGACCGCCAGTTCGCGCTTGAGTTCGATGCCGGCGACGAAGAAGAAGATCGCGAGCAGGCCGTCGGACGCCCACGTGCCGAGCGAGAGGTGCAGGTGCAGCGATTCGGGGCCGACGGTGAAGTCCCGCAGATCCTCGTACGCGCTGCTCCACGCGGAGTTCGCCCAGATCAGGGCGACCACCGCGGCGATGAGGAGGAGTGCGCCGCCGACGGTCTCGGTGCGTAGCGCGTCCGCGATGAAGTTGCGCTCGGCGAGGGTGGACGGCCTGCGCAGGAAGGTACGGCGGAGCGCGGATCGCACGAAAAGCCTCCGGGACGCGACGGCTCGCAGGCGGAAACCGCACTGCGAAAACGGACAAACTGCCGAACGCGCAGTGTGCGCGCCGTTGCCGACCAGGCTTCCCGGCGTGCCTCCCGGTGACGGAGACCCTTGGTGTCGGACACCGGTGCCGCCATGGCCCCGAGGACCACGGACAGGCGAGAACAACCCCGACGCGCATCAGTATATCGATAATTTCTCGGGAGCTCCGGCGGTCGGTGTGACGGACTGCCGGTCACGCCGCGGGTTTTGGCCTCCGGTGGCGCTCAAGTCGCTTGTGCCTGTGGGTGGTTCGGGGTGGTCGGCGGTGCCGGCGGAACGGGCGACGGACCTTCGAACGTCTTTTCCGTACTGGGGAATCGCGCCGGGCGGTAGCGTCACGAGCGGTCCGACGGGAGGGGTGAGGTTTGTGAGGGTCCGTCAGCGGGATCGTGATCAACCGGGGCCGGACAGCCCGTGGAACGAGATCATCCACAACCTGTGGATGGGTGGGCATTTCTACCGCACGCCCACGGGCGCTCTCGAACCGGCTGTGGTCCGGGACCAATTCGCGGTCGTGGTCAGCCTGTTCGCGGCCGAAGGGCACGGTCCGGGGCCGGGCGTCGAGCACCACTGCACGGAGATTCCGGACGATCCCCTCAGCACCGAGCAGTTAGCGGTCGTCGAGGTGATGGCGGAGACGGTGTTGGGTGCGCTGCGCGCCGGCCGGCGAACGCTGGTCCGCTGCCACGCGGGCTACAACCGGTCGGGCCTCGTGGTCGCGCAGACCCTGGTGGGGCTGGGCTACGACGCCCCGACCGCGATCAAGATCATCCGCGAACGCCGTTCGCCGTTCGCGCTCAACAACGAGGTGTTCGTGGACTACATGAACACCGGTCTGGACGTCGCGCGCCTGCTGACCGGCCTGGACGCGCCCGCCTGAGGCGAGTCCGGGCCGGTCGGTCGGCGCTGCGCGACGGGACGCTCCGTCAGCCCTCGGAAGGCGCCGAGGGCAGTTTGTCCTGAATGAGCTGCATGACCGAGGCATCGGTCAGCGTCTGCACATCGCCGAGTTCGCGCTTTTCGGCGACGTCGCGCAGTAGCCGGCGCATGATCTTGCCGGACCGCGTCTTGGGCAGTTCGGGGACGATCAGGACACGCTTCGGTTTGGCGATCGGACCGAGCGTCGCACCGACGTGGCCACGCAGTTCGTCGACGATGCCCGGTTCCTCGGCGGCCGTGCCGCGCAGGATGACGAACGCGACGATGGCCTGGCCGGTGGTGGCGTCCGTCGCGCCCACGACCGCGGCCTCGGCGACCTTCGGGTGCGAGACGAGGGCCGACTCGACCTCGGTGGTGGAGATGTTGTGGCCGGAGACGAGCATGACGTCGTCGACGCGGCCGAGCAGCCAGAGGTCGCCGTCCTCGTCCTTCTTGGCACCGTCCCCGGCGAAGTAGAGGCCTTCCCAGCGGGACCAGTAGGTGTCCTTGTAGCGCTGGTCGTCGCCCCAGATGCCGCGCAACATGGACGGCCACGGCTGGGTGAGCACGAGGTAGCCGCCCGCGCCGTCGGGGACCGGTTTGGCGTTCTCGTCGACGACATCGGCGGCGATGCCCGGCAGCGGGCGCATCGCGGAGCCGGGCTTGGTCTCGGTGACGCCCGGCAGCGGGCTGATCATGATGGCGCCGGTCTCGGTCTGCCACCACGTGTCCACGACCGGGCAGCGGTCGCCGCCGATGTTCGTGCGGTACCACATCCACGCCTCCGGGTTGATCGGCTCGCCGACCGAGCCGAGGACGCGCAGGGTGGACAGGTCGAACGCGGCGGGGATGTCGTCGCCCCACTTCATGCACGTGCGGATCGCCGTGGGCGCGGTGTAGAGGATGGTGACGCCGTACTTCTGGACGATCTCCCACCAGCGGCCTCGGTGCGGGGTGTCCGGAGTGCCCTCGTACATGACCTGGGTGCTGCCGTTGGCGAGCGGCCCGTAGACGGCGTACGCGTGGCCGGTGACCCAGCCGATGTCGGCGGTGCACCAGTACACGTCGGTCTCCGGCTTCAGGTCGAAGACCGCGTGCTGGGTGTACGCCGTCTGCGTCAGGAAGCCACCGGAGGTGTGCAGGATGCCCTTCGGCTTCCCGGTGGTGCCGGACGTGTAGAGGATGAACAGCGGGTGCTCGGCCTCGAACGCCTCGGGGGTGTGCGTGTCGGACTGCGCGTCGACCAGGTCGTGCCACCAGACGTCGCGGCCCTCGGTCCATGCGACGTCCTCGCCGGTGCGGCGGACCACGAGGACGCTGCGGACATCGGGGCAGGCGGCGAGCGCGTCGTCGATCGCGGGCTTGAGCGCGGACGGCTTGCCGCGCCGGTAGCCGCCGTCGGCGGTGATGACGACGCGGGCGTCGGCGTCTTTGATGCGTGAGGCGACGGCCTCCGCGGAGAAGCCGCCGAAGACGACCGAGTGCGGGGCACCGATGCGGGCGCACGCGAGCATCGAGACGACGGCTTCCGGGATCATCGGGAGGTAGATGGCGACGCGGTCGCCGGCGCGCACGCCGAGTTCGGTGAGCGCGTTGGCCGCTTTGGCGACTTCGCGGTGCAGGTCGGCGTACGTGAGCGCTCGGCTGTCGCCTGGTTCGCCCTCCCAGTGGATCGCGACGCGGTCGCCGCGACCGGCTTCGACGTGGCGGTCGACGCAGTTGTACGCGACGTTGAGCGTGCCGTCCGCGAACCATTTCGCGAACGGCGCGTTCGACCAGTCGAGAGTTTGCGTCGGTGCGGTGGCCCAGGTGAGGCGCGCGGCCTGCTCGGCCCAGAACCCGAGGCGGTCGGCATCGGCTTTCGCGTACGCCGCCGCCGTCACGTTGGCCGACGCGGCGAACCCGGCGGGCGGGGCGAAGCGGCGCTCCTCCTTGAGCAGGTTGGACAGGGCGGCCTCGTGGTTCTCGGCGTCGCTCACGCGCTCTCCTTCGTCGACCAGATTGGGCGTGACACATTCCAACGCCTGTAGCGAATCAGTGAGCGGGTCGACGTGACAAGAACCACCCATACGCGCATGGTCCGGACCTCTGTGCTCTTCGGGCGGGGACCCAGAGCGGCTACGCCCGCATGACCTCCAACGGGGCTTCCGGCGGTGTGGCGGCGTCCGCGCCGCGTGCCGCGCGCTCGGCGGGGGTGTCGACCGGCTCGAAATGCCCGGTCGCGGCGTCGTGCACGTACATCTGGGCCGTCGCGAGGTCGAAGTAGAGGCCGAAGAGCCGCAGTTGGCCGTCTTCGACAGCGCGGTGGACGACCGGGTGGCCGAGCAGGTTGTCGAGTTGCTGAAGAACGTTCGTCAGGCACAACTGCTCGACGCGGGACACCGGGCGGTCCGACAGTCTCGGCGCGGGGCGTTCGGCGAACCGGTCGAGAGTGGCCTTGCCGTTGGCGAGCCAGCGGTTCAGGTGCGGTGTGACGCCGGGGCGGTCGCGGCCGTCGTCATCCGCCGGGTCCGCCGCGTTGGTGAGCAGAGCCTGCATGGCGCCGCAGCCTGAGTGGCCGCAGACGGTGATGCTGCGTACGCCGAGAATGGACACGGCATATTCGATCGCGGCGCCGACCGAGTCGTCCGATCCTGACGGTTCACAACTGTCGTGCCGGGCCTGGGAGCCGGCGTCACCCGGCCCGTGCGGGTGCTGGTGCACGGGGACGAAGTTGCCGACATTGCGGACGGTGAAGAGATCTCCCGGCCCGCTCGCGGTGATGAGGTTCGGTACGACCCGCGAGTCCGCGCAGGTGATGAACAGTTGGGCGGGGTTTTGGCCTTCGAGCGCCAGGCGTTCGAAGAAGGGCTGTACGAGTGGTGCCGTACGCAACTGGAATTCGCGGGCACCCGCGACAAGCGGGTGCGCCGGCGGTCGGCCGCGCCTGATGTTCAGCCGCTGCCAGTGCCACCACGGTGCGAACCAGCGCGCCGACGGCGTCGGACCGACCCGGCGGGACCCGGGCTGTCCTTCCGCGGCGCGCCCGTAGTGGTCGTCGTGGATCTCCTCGATCTCGACCTGCCCGCCACGTGCGACGTAGCCGTTCCGCCAGGTGTGCACGGCCTCGAAGGCGGCCTGGTCGAGGTAGTCGACGGTCAGGTCCAGCACGACGTGTTCGCCGGGCGGCAGCTTGTCGAGCACGCGGGAGAGCCGGGGCACGGACAGGAAGGTGAGGGAGCCGTGGACCTCGACGTGCAGTGCCCCGTCGCGTTCGTGGGTGCGCACGGTGCTCGGACTCAGCCGGACCAGCGCTATCACGACGGCGGCGACGACGCCGAGCGCCACGCCCTGCAGCACGCCGGCGGCGACGACCCCGACCACGGTGGCGACGTACGCCGGGAACTCCCGGTGGCGGTGCACGTGTCGGATGTGCGCGCGGTTGACCATCTGCATGCCCACGACCATCACGAGCCCCGCGAGCGCCGCCAGCGGGATGCTTTCGACCATCCCGCCGAGCAGACCGGCGAAGAGCAGGACCCAGAAACCGTGCATGATCGTCGAAGCCCGGCTGGTGGCACCCGCACGGATGTTCGCCGTCGACCGGATCGCACCGCCCGACACCGGGAATCCGCCGACCATGCCCGAGACGATGTTGCCGACGCCCTGCGCGGCGAGTTCGCGGTCGAGGTCGGCGCGGCGGCCGTGGTGCAGGCGGTCGGTGGCGACGGCGGACAGCAGCGATTCGACCGCACCGACGACCGCGACGGTCACGACCGCCGTGGCCAGGCCCGCCCAGCCGAAGCCGGTGGGAAGCGACGGCAGCGCGAGCGCGGCCCCGGGCAGGTCGACGCGTGCGACGTCGAGGCTCAACACCGCCGTGACGACGGTCGCGAGGGCCACGGCGACGAGTGGCCCGGGAAGGTTGCGCAGTCCGAGGAATCGTTTTGCCAGCAGGGGCCACGTCATGAGGACGGCGACGGTCAGGAGGCCGATCGCGAGTTCCGCGGCGCGCAACTCCGCGAACTGACCGGGGAGCTCGCGCAGATTGTCGAGCGCCGAGCTTTGCGGCGATCCGCCGAGCACCACGTGGAGCTGGGCCAAGGCGATCATGATGCCGATGCCCGCGAGCATGCCGTGCACGATCGCGGGAGAGAGCGCGAGTGCGGCTCGGGCGACCTTCGCGAGGCCGAGTGCCACCTGAAGCAGCCCCGCGGCCACCGTGATCGCGCAGGTCACCCGCCAGCCGTATGTCGGAATCAGCCCCGCGACCACCACGGTGAGCCCGGCCGCGGGCCCGCTGATCTGCAACGGCGCTCCGCCGAGCACGCCGATCACGATGCCGCCGACGACGGCTCCGATGATGCCGGAGGTCAGCGGGGCACCAGCCGCGAGAGCGATGCCGAGCGACAACGGGATCGCGATGAGGAAGACGACGAGGGACGCGCCGAGGTCGTGGCGCAGGGCGGTACGGCGTGCGGTGGCTGCGGTCGGGTCTTTCGGCTGCGATGCGGTGGCCGAATCGGGGTCGCGCGGTGCGGCGCGGCGCATGGGGCGGGGCATGGTCCCGTCTCCTCCGGGTGGTCAGCCGTCCGGGCCCGTGCGGGCCCTGGGCGGTTGGTCAGGCGGGGTCTGGCGGGTGGCCGGATTCAGCCGGCGCCTTGTGGGCGGTCGGTGGTGAGCGGCGTTGCGGCAGCCGGTTGTTCACGGTCGCAGTCGGGGTGTCGGCATACGGAACGGCACAGGCGGACTGCCGCGTCTGCTGCCCACCGAGCGGTCCGGCGAAATGCTCGACGGGCTGCTCGGAGGTGGTTATTGAACTGCCAAGATTGCTCTAAGTAGTTCTTACGTTACCTTCAGCTTCTCATCCAGAAACGGTAAAGCCGTCACCCGAACGGGTGAAAGAACGTTCGCTGGTCCGAAAACCGACCGTGTTGGCCGAAACCGGGTTCTCGCCGTCGAGTTGTGGCTTGCTTCACATCGCCGATATGTGGTTGTCGTCACCCCGGGGGTAGGCGGGGGTGATCGCTTGGCCTGTGCAACCGTGGGGCGCCGTGCTGCGTGTGTGTGGACAGGCAACGCTGCCTTATCCGTCCTAGACCGTGGGGTCTCATCAACATTTGAGGTGAAGTGTGCGTTCTGTACGGGGTGCCGCTGTCTTGGTGGTCGTGGCGGTGCTGGCGGCCATCGGTTTCGTCGTCTTCGCCGACGGAGGCGACGGTGGCGACACAGGCACCCCGGCGGCGCAGAATTCCAGCCCCGGACCAGGTCAGGGGAGCTCCGGTCCGCCGGGCAGCAGTGACAGGCCGGCCGTCCCGATCGGCGACGGATCCACGAGCGACACCGGCCCGCAGCCGAACCAGCCCGCCGTGGAAAAGCTCAAACCCGGGGAGAAGCCACCGCAGTTCGTCGTTTTCTCCTGGGACGGTGCGGCCGAGATGGACGGCGTCAATCTCGTCTCGCGCTTCCGTAAGGTGGCCAGGGAGACCAATTCGTATATGACGTTGTTCCTGTCGGGCATCTATGTGCTGCCGGAGTCGAAGAAGGCTTTGTACCAAGGGCCGAAGCACGGGCCGGGCGCAACTGACATCTCCTTCATCTATGACAAGAACATCCGCTTGACACTCGGTCAGTTGCGCGAGGCGTGGCTCGAAGGCGACGAGGTTGGTACGCACTTCAACGGGCACTTCTGCAACTCGCCCAAGAGCGGCGAGACCTGGTCGGTCGAGGACTGGAAGAAGGAGATCGATCAGGCCTACTCATTCGTCCAGAACTGGCGTACCAACACCGGCTGGACCGACGTCCCGTCGCTGCCGTTCGACTACAAGAAGGAGTTGATCGGTGGCCGGGCGCCCTGCCTTGAAGGGCAGAAGAACCTGATCAAGGCTGCCAAGGAGTATGGCTGGCGGTACGACGCCAGTTCGAAGGGCGGCAACCAGGTCTGGCCCAGGAAGATCGACGGCATCTGGGACCTCCCCCTGCAGTCCCTGCCGTGGCCGGGGAGTTCCGGGACGCAGCTTTCCATGGACTTCAACATCATGTACGAGCAGACCGGCGGCAAATCCGACGTCCCGCAGGCGCAGTGGCCCGCGCTGGAGAAGCAGGCGACCGACTTCTACGTCGGTGGATTCGAGCGGGCGTACACCACCAACCGCGCGCCGTTGTTCATCGGCAACCACTTCGAGACGTGGAACGGCGGCGTCTACATGAACGCCGTGGAGAACACCATGCGCCAGGTCTGTGTGAAGCAGGAGGTGCGCTGCGTGTCGTTCCGGCAGTTCGTCGACTGGCTGGACGCGCAGGACCCGGGCGTCGTCGCCAACCTCCAGGGGCTGGGTGTCGGCCAGGCTCCCGCGAACTGGGCGACGGTCACGGGCGGTTCGGGTGCACCGAAGGCCCCGGCCGACACCGCGCCGCACATGGTGCCGGCCGTCTACCGCGACTGATCGAAACTGCGCCCGGTCTCCGGGCCTGGCATGGGCGAAGGGGCGGACCCGACCGGGTCCGCCCTTCGCGTTGTCGCCGTCAGACCCGACCGGCGAGCGCCGCGGGACCGAGCACGAAGTCGGGGTCGACCTGCTGGGTCAGGTCCACGCCGGTACGCGAATTCCCCCAACTGTGCGCGTTCTTGACGTGGAACTCCACCATCTGCTCGGTGTAGCGCCGCCAGTCGCGGCGCTCGTACGTCGCGTCGACGGCCTCGCGCATGCACTCCAGCGCCGCGCGGTTCTCCGGTTCGAGCCGGTCGAACTCCGGTGCCCGGCCCTTCTCGACCTCGCGCACGAACTCCGACTGGCCGCTCCACGTCAGCAGGTCGGTGCCCACGTGTTCGCGCAGGAAGGCGAGGTCGTCCGGGCCCTGCACCTTGTTGCCGACGACGGCGAGCGAGATGTCCCAGTCGCGCGCGTAGTCCCGGTACTGGCGGTAGACGCTGACCCCCTTGCGGGTCGGCTCGGCGACCAGGAACGTCATGTCGAAGCGCGTGAACAGCCCGGATGCGAAGGCGTCCGAACCCGCTGTCATGTCCACGACCACATATTCGCCCGCCTCGTCGACGAGGTGGTTGAGCAGCAGCTCGACCGCACCGACCTTGGAGTGGTAGCAGGCCACGCCCAGATCGCCTTCCTGGAAGGGGCCGGTCGCCATGATGCGCATGCCGCTGCAGCAGCTTCCGATCGGGCGGCGGCAGGCGTCGTAGACCGGGTTGTCCTCGTCGAGCCGCAACAGGCGCGAACCGCGCCCGGGGGGCGTGGTCTTCACCATCTCGTCGGCCGACCCGATGCGCGGGTTGTCGCCGCGCAGGTGGTCCTTGATGAGGTCGAGGTGCGCGCCGAGCGGGGGGATCGCGGCTGCCTGCTCGTCGCTCATCCCGAGTGCGACGCCGAGGTGCTGGTTGATGTCCGCGTCGATGGCGAGGACGGGCAGCCCTGCGGCGCCCAGGTGCCGGATGAAAAGCGACGAGAGGGTGGTCTTTCCGCTGCCGCCCTTGCCGACGAAGGCGATCTTCACGAAGCGGATCCTTTCGGGTGCGGTGCACGTGCGGTGGTCGCCCCAGGCGCCCCGGGGGCCTTTTCGAGACTGACAATCGTTTTCGACTAGGAAAATCATCCGTCGCGATACGTGCCCGCGTCAAATCGGAGCGTGAGCGGCGTGGCGGGGTGAGGGGGCGTACGCGCGGGGGTGCGCGCTCGCGCGTAAGGTCGCCACGTGAGCACCCCAAACACGGGACAGGACCCCTTCGCTGCCGTCGCTGCCCTGCCCGGCGTGCCCGAGGCGGTCGAATCCGCGCGCAAGGCCGTCGACGGACTGCTCGGACACCGCACTATGCGCCGCCGGAGCCCCGAGATCAGCGCCGAGTCCGCCTTGCGTGGGGCCAGGGCCAGCGCGGCCCTCGAAGGCGCCGACTGGTCGTTGGAGGAGGTGCGCCGGCGCACGGACTACTCGCGTACGGACGACCCCGAGGCCGGCATCGTCGGTGGTGCGCTTCGGCTGTCCGCGGAGATCGGCGATCTCACCGACGTATGGCGACGCAGCCCTATTCAGGTGCTCGCCAGGCTGCACATGGTCGCAGCGGCGGACGTCGTCGGCTCCGAGGCGCTCGGACGCCCCCGTCTCGCGGGCGAAGAACCGGCCGTACGCCCCGACCCCGGGCTGCTGCCGAGCGCCGACGAGGTCACCGCGCGCCTCGACGGGCTCGCCCGGCTGCTGCTCGTGCCCGGCGATGCCCCCGCACTCGTCGTGGCCGCGATCGTGCACGGCGAGATCCTTGCGCTCCAGCCGTTCGTGTGGGGCAACGGGCTTGTGGCGCGTGCCGCGCAGCGCCTCGTGCTCATCACGCGCGGCCTCGACCCCAAGTCGGCGGTCGTGCCGGAAGTGGGGCACATGGATCTCGGAGCCGGCGTGTACGAGAAGGCGCTGCGCGGCTATGTGTCGGGGACGCCCGACGGTGTCGCGGGTTGGATCTTGCACTGCGCGGAGGCGGTCACGCTGGGCGCGCGCGAAAGCGTCGCAGTGTGCGAGGCGGTCATGCGCGGCATGTGAGTCGCCGTCAGACCGCGGCGTACCGGCGCACATTGCCGATGCAGACCGGTCGGCCACACAAGAACGGGCGGCGCCCACGGGGGAGGACGCCGCCGCTTGGCACAGCCGACGGGTTACCAGTGCGTGCACCGCTATGGCGGCCGGCCCGGGACGCATCCCGGTTGTCCGGCGCGCTCGGCCCGTACGAGGGTCGGTCGCGCGTGGGTTCCCGAAGCCCGTGCTGGGTCCGTGGACCGTCTGCCCCGGCGAGGTGTCGACGACCCCGCCCGGACGCGGTCTCGCGGGCCGCTGACCCCTTTCTACTGACTTGCCGGAGTCAGCGGAACCCCCCGCCCAAGATCTTTACTTTTCGCTCGTCCGGTGATCAATCGGGCATCGGCGAACAGCGGTTCGGTTGGTCGGTGCTGCCGGTACGCGGTCAGCGGCGGCGCTTGGCGGTGTACCAGACGAGACCCGCAGCCGCGACCCCCGCGCTGAGTGCGGTCGCCGCCAGTACCGCGCGGGGCACCGGCAACGACGGGACGCGCTGGCGCAGTTGCACAGGCCGGTCGAACGTCAGGACGGGCCAACCACGTGCCACACCTTCGCGCCGCAGCCCTCGGTCGGGGTTCACCACGTAGGGGTGGCCGACGGCTTCGAGCATCGGCAGATCGGTGATCGAATCGCTGTAGGCGTACGAGCGCGACAGATCGTACCCCTCGGTCTCGGCGAGCTCGCGCACCGCCTGCGCCTTGTTCTCCGCATAGGCGTAGAACTCGATGTCGCCGGAGTAGCGCCCCTCTTCGACCACCATGCGGGTCGCCACGACGCGGTCCGCGCCCAGCATCTCACCGATGGGTTCGACGACTTCGGCGCCCGACGAGCTGACGATGACCACGTCGCGCCCGGCGGCGTGGTGCTCCTCGATCAGCGACGCGGCTTCGTCGTAGATCAGCGGATCGATCAGATCGTACAGCGTCTCGGCGACGATCTCGCGGACCTGCTGGACATCCCAGCCCCGGCACAGCGCCGACAGATACTCGCGCATCCGTTCCATCTGATCGTGGTCGGCGCCGCCCACGAGAAACACAAACTGCGCGTACGCGCTCTTGAGTACGGCACGGCGGTTGATGAGACCGCCCTGGTAGAACGATCTGCTGAAGGCCAGCGCACTGGACTTCGCGATGATGGTCTTGTCGAGATCGAAGAAGGCTGCGGTCCGCATCGGTACGTGGTTTTCCACGTAGTCGAGGATAGGGGCAGCCATTCGGCGTAAACTGGGGCGTGCGGGTTTGCCCGAGAAGCCTCTCGGGTACATCCTGGAAGCCACGGATCGTTCTGCGACCGTGCCAACCCGGTCCGGCTCCTCCCCCCCGAGTCGGCCGTGGAGACGACCCCCGCTCTCCCCCCCGGCGGGGGTCGTCGCTTGTCTCGGCAGCGTTTGTACGGCCTGTTCGCCGTGGCCTCGGAGGCTGCACTTCGCGGGTTTCGCCATGATCCTCTCGGCGTGTCTCACGCGAGATGTTGCCCGTCCGGACCGTCTGAGCACGGGGCGGGGCGCGGCTTGGTCGCGCTCTGGGGTGCGGGCTTGCATCCGTGACCGCCGGCCGTCCGGAGGCCCGGTGAACGGGCCTCCGACCTTCCTGCGTCTTGGACACTCCGCGATCGATGGTGACTCGGGCCGCGCTGTCCGTTGCTGTCGGTTGCCGCCCGATGCCGTGGTTCCGAATTCGGTGGACTTTTTCATTTGCCGCAACATTTCGGCAACTTCCGCCGTATTTATTCGAGTTGCTTCTTTGTCGCGCCAATAAGGGACAGGATGGCCATGAGCCATCCCTCGAATGAGTGATTCGGTTATCCACAAGACCGAGTTTTCCCCAGCTTTGCCCGGCCCGGACGGACGAGCTGCTGCGGCAAGGCACCGTGGACGCAGACCTTCGGGAGGCCACACCGCGGACGAGCTCCACCGACACCCGGACCCGTGGCCCTGGACTCCGTGAACGCAGCCGATGCCCACCGGCCTCCCGAGCCCACCGGCCCTTCGCCGCCGAGAATCACGCGGTGGCGGGCCCACGCATACCGGGAGTCCGTCATGCCTTCGCTGTCGCCGGTCCGTCGGAACGCACCGACGCGACCGCTCCTCGTCACCGCCCATCCGCGCCTGCTCGACGAGCTTCTGCGCCTGTGCGCCGTCACCGGGATCGAGCCTGAGGTCCACGGCGATCCGCAGGACGCGCGAAGCGCCTGGAGCGAGAGCCCGCTGGTGATCGTCGGCGACGACCTGTCCGAGCCGGCGATCCATTGTGCGTTTCCACGCCGCGACGATGTCGTGCTGCTCGGTACCGACCTCGACGACGGTGACATCTGGCGTCGCGCGGTCGCGGTCGGGGCCGATCACGTGATCTTCCTGCCGGACGCGGAGGCTTGGCTCGTCGACCGCCTGGCCGACATCGCCGACACCGCCGACGCGGCAGCGCCCGCGGCCTTGTGCGTCGCCGTGGTGGGAGGGCGGGGAGGAGCCGGAGCGAGCACGCTTGCCTGTGCGCTGGCGGTCGGCGCGGTGCAGCGCGGCCGAGCTGCGGCACTGGTCGACGCCGACCCGCTCGGAGGCGGGATCGACGTCCTGCTGGGTGGCGAGGCCGCATCCGGATTGCGGTGGCCCGACCTGTCCGGGGCACGGGGACGCGTCGACGGTGGCGCTTTGTCGGCCGCCCTGCCCCGACTGCACGGATTGACTGTGCTCTCGTGGGATCGCGGAGCTGCCGGGGCGGTGCCGCCGGACACCATGCGCGCGGTTGTCGGCGCAGTGCGCCGTCGCCACGACGTCGTCGTGGTCGACATACCCCGCCATGCCGACGCAGTCGCCGAAGAGGCTCTCGCCCAGTGCGGCACGGGCTTGGTCGTGATTCCCTCCGAGCTGCGGGCCATTGCCGCCGCGGCCCAGGTTGTCGCCCAAGTCCGCCCGATCGTCCGCGACTTGCGGGCGGTCGTCCGTACGCCGTCCCCGTGTGGCCTGAGCCCGGACGAGGTGGCCTGCAATGCGGGCCTGCCACTCGCGGGCGAACTGCGCAACGAACCGCACCTGGTCGAGTCCGTCGAACGCGGCGAACCCCCGGGGGCCCGATCACGCGGTCCGCTGGCCAGGTTCTGCCGCGACTTCCTGGAGGCCGCCGAGCCGGATCGGCATGCCGCGTGAACCGCCCTGCCGATACTGCCCGTTCGGATCGCCCGGCGACCACGGCCCGACCCGAGACTTCGCCGGTTTGCCCTGTCCTGCCCCTGCCGGCGCTTCTGTACCCCAGCCGCACCGAGCCCGCATCAAGGAGCCAACCCATGACCGCCCATGCCACCGATACCGGCGTTTTCCGAACAGTCTCTTCGTCGCGCGCCACGCCGTCCGCTGCTCGGCCCCCGACGACGGCATCGCCGGTCGCGCACCGGGCGTCCAACCCTGCCCCGCCGTCGGCGGAGGGCGCGGGGCCGGCGCCCGGCGTCCACGTCGATCCCCGGCTGCTGGACGACGTTCGAGCGCGGCTCGTTGCAGACGGCCGCGAACCGACGCATGCCGCCGTCGCCGAAATCCTGCGCACACAGGGGCGCGTGCTCGGCGACGCGACGGTCTCCGCCGTGCTGCGGGTCCTGCGCTCCGAGATCGCCGGGGCCGGGCCGCTGGACGCCCTGCTCGCCGATCCGGCCGTCACCGACGTCATGGTGAACGCGCCCGACGAGGTGTGGATCGACTGCGGAGCCGGGCCGCAGCGTGCCCCGGTCACCTTCCCCGACGACGCGGCCGTGCGTCGGCTCGCCCAGCGCCTCGCGACGACCGCAGGCCGCCGGCTCGACGATGCGTCACCGTACGTCGACGCCCGGCTGCCCGACGGCATCCGCCTGCACGCGGTCCTCAAACCTATTGCGGTGCGCGGGACTTCGCTGTCGTTACGGGTCCCGCGGCGTACCACGATGTCGCTCAACGACCTGGTGTCCTGCGGGGCACTGCCTCCCGACTGCGCCGAGCTGCTGCGGGCCATGGTGGCCGCTCGTGTCGCCTTTCTGATCTCCGGCGGAGCCGGCACCGGCAAGACGACCCTCCTGGGAGCCCTGCTCGGCACGGCACACCCCGCCGAACGCCTCGTCCTGATCGAGGACTCCGCCGAGCTCACCCCTCGCCACGCCCATGTGGTCCGTTTGGAGGCCCGTCCGCCCAACATCGAGGGCGCCGGGGCGGTGACACTTCGGGACCTCGTCCGTCAAGCCCTGCGCATGCGTCCGGACCGCATCGTCGTCGGAGAGGTGCGCGGTGCCGAAGTCACCGAGCTTCTGGCCTCCCTCAACACAGGACATGAGGGGGGTTGTGGGACGATCCATGCCAATTCCGCATCCGATGTCCCCGCCCGGCTCGAAGCGCTTGCGGCGCCCGCGGGCCTCACACGCGCCGCCTTGCACAGTCAGCTCGCCGCCGCGCTGGACGTGGTCGTCCACGTCGTCCGCGACCGCGACGGCCTGCGCCGGGTCGCCGAGATCCACGTGCTGGAACGCGACGGGCAGGGCTACGTCGCCCCCACCCCGGCTCTGCTCCTCGACCGGTCGAACTCCCCGCGTACAGGCCCTGGTTACCCCCGTCTCGCGGCGCTCCTGGCGGGCTGGTGGCGGCCGTGAACAACAACCGAAGGCCCCGTGCCACCACCGACGCGAAGCGCTCGGTCCAGAGCGGCCGACGCCGTGTCGATCGGCGGACGACATGCCTGGTGTGAAGGGGTTCGCCATGTCGACCCTGCTGCTCGCTCCTCTTCTCGCCGCCGCGGCGATTTGGGTCGCGGGCGCCCGAGTCGGCCGTGCACGCGTACGTGACCTGGCCTTCGGTGCTCCGCCTGCGCAACGACCGTCCCCGGCCGCCGACCGCCTTCCCGCCTGGTTCCGTACCAAGCGTGCGCGGGTCGGCGGGCTGGTCGGCGCATGCTGCGTCGTGCTCGCGGTTGCCACACGGTCGCTCGTCCCACTGTTCCTGGCCGTGCCGGTCGCGGTGTTCGTGATGCACCGCCAGACACACGTGGAGGCTCGGCGCGAAGCGGCCCTCCTGCGTGCCGGAGTCGCCGAGCTGGCGTCTGTCATGGTCGGTGAGCTACGCGCCGGACAGCCGCCGTTCGAGGCGTTCATCGTCGCCGTCGAATGCGCCGGCGCACCGATTCGGACGCGGCTCGGTGAGGCGGTGTCCGTCGCACGGGTCGGCGGTGATGTTCCGGCCGCGTTGTCCCGGGCTGCCGCGCCCCCGGGGGCGGACGGGCTCGTTCGGATCGCCGCCTGCTGGCGGGTCGCCGCGGACTGCGGTGCGGGTTTCGCCCCCGCCCTCGGCCGGGTTGCCGCCGGGCTGCGCACCGAGGAGACAGGCCTGCGCGAAGCCGAGGCCGAGCTCTCCGGAGCCCGTGCCACCGCCCGATTGTTGGCCGGGCTCCCGATGTTCGGAATCTTGCTCGGCCACGCCATCGGCGCGGACCCGTTGTCCCTGCTCCTGCACGCGCCGGTCGGCATCGCCTGCCTTGTCTTCGGCCTGGCACTGCTCGCGACCGGCCTCACCTGGACCGACCGCATCGCCGGGGGTGGCACGCCGTGAACGCGTCCGTTCTTCCGCTCGTGCTCGCAGCAGGAGTCCTCATGGCCGGATACGCGGCCTGGGCTCTGGTCCCCGGTGCCGCGGAGAGCCGGAGCCACCCTTGCGGGTCCGGAGCGTGCCCCAGGCGCGCACTGGCCCACGACGCACTGGGGGCCGAGGCCAACGCATGCGATGCGCTCCCCGAGCCGCCGGAGCATGCGGAACTCCCGGTCCGATCCGACCGGCGGCACCGCCCCGGTCGCACGAGGCGTCTGCCCGGCATCCCGGGCAGGCCCGCGGTGCGGACACGCCGCCGACTCGCCGCACTCTCCGCGGGCCTGGCGACCGGGTTGTTCCTCGGCGGAGTCGCCGGATGCGTCGCGGCGCCTTGCGTCGCGGCACTGGTGGACCGGCAGTTGGCCCGGCTGCCGTCCTCCGCCGAACGGATACGCCGGCAACGGATCGGCGCGGACCTACCAGTGGCAGCCGACCTGCTGTCCGCATGCCTGCTCGCCGGAGCACCCCCCGTGGCCGCGGTCGTCACCGTCTCGACGGCCGTCGGCGGTCCCGTGGGCGACGAGCTGCGTGCCGCCGCAGCAGCTGTGCAGTTGGGCGGTGACCCGGCCCGCTGTTGGGCCGCCCTGTCCGCTCGTCCGGAACTCGCTTCGCTCGGCCGCGCCCTCTCCCGTTCCGGCGAAGGCGGCGCTCCGCTCGCGGAACGCATCGCCCATGTCGCGGACGAGTGCCGGGACCGCCGGCGAAGCGAATTGACCACCAAAGCACGGCGCACCGCAGTACGGGCGACGCTTCCACTCGGCGCCTGCTTCCTTCCCGCCTTCCTGTTGATCGGTGTCGTGCCGGTCGTCATCGGCCTGGCCGCACCACTCGTGAGCCGCACGTGACGGCAGCCCGCCAGGCACCCGCAACACCCCTGTCCACACACCCGCACACCCGAGGAGAACCCCGTGTCCGAGAAAACCGTCGCTGTGTCCGGCATTGCCGAACCGGTCGCCACCCGAGCCGCTGTCTCCGCGAAGACCTGGCGCGCACTGCGTCGCCTCAGGACGCGGTCCGCCGCCCTCGCACGCCGTCTCGCCCGCACCGTGCGCCGCGACGACGGCATGTCCACGGCGGAGTACGCCGTCGGAACGGTGGCCGCCGTCGGCTTCGGCGCCGTGCTCTACAAAGTGGTCAGCAGCGACGCCGTCTTCGACGGGCTGAGCGCGATCATCACCAAGGCGCTCAATGCGACGTTCTGACCGGCCCCGAAGGCCGCCGAAGCGGGTGCACGCGCGGCCCGGGCACGGCCCGACGAAGGACGGAGGCTACGTCACGGCCGAAGCGGCCGTGGCCTTCCCGGCCCTCGTGCTTCTCGTGCTCGGGCTCGCCACCGGAGTCGCCGCGATGGCAGCCCAGATTCGCTGTGTCGACGCCGCCCAGGCAGGAGCCCGCGCGGCAGCCCGCGGCGAGCAAGCCGCCCAGGCCACAGCCGTCGCCGAGCAGTTGGCGCCGAAGGAGGCACACATGCAGCTCACCGTTCGAGACGGCAAAGTGCGCTTCCAGGTCACCACCGAAGTGCGCCTGACAGGCGGCCCCTGGTCGCGTTTGGTGCTTCGCGTCGGTCACACCGCGGTCGCCGCCGACGAGGCGGCACCATGACCGAAGCCGTCGAGGCCACGCGCGGCGATTCGCCGACGTCGCCGAAACGATCGGACACCGGCTCGGCCACTGTGTGGGCAGCAGTCTGGGCGCTCCTGCCGTTGTGCCTGGCGATGCTCGTCCTGGCCTATGGGGCGGCCGTCGGCACGCGGCACCGCGCCGCCACCGCAGCGGACGCGGCAGCCCTGGCCGCCGCGGCAGAGGCCGACAGGGGGCAGTCCAAGGCGTGCGCCGCAGCGCGGACCGTCGCCGAGGCCCAGAACGCCACAGTGGTGCACTGCATCGTCCGGTCGGGCTTCGCCGACATCGTCGCCGAAGCCCGACCGCCGCCCCTGCTCGGAGTCTTCGGC
>NZ_JBPKBI010000003.1:385118-388814 GCF_051388935.1 Yinghuangia sp. YIM S10712 | reverse complement strand
CTGCCGTCCGGCAGTTACAGCATGCGGAGCCGAAACGGCGCGGAACGAGTCCGCGCCGACCGCACCGTCTCCGGTCTCCGGTCCGCGCAGCCGGCGTTTCGAGGGGCGCCCGAGGGAGGGCGAAGGGAAGCCGCCGCTCGCCGGTGGTCGCCGGTAGCCCATCCGTCCGGCGGCCACGCCGGTCTTCATACGGGCTGTCGCGGACACTCCGGTCCCGAAGCTCTCGAAGACGTCCTCAGGGTCTGCCCCGGAGCAGCGCCGCCAGCAGGCGGACGGCCCCGATCTTGTCCAAGGGCTGGTTCCCGTTGCCGCACTTGGGCGACTGCACGCAGCTCGGGCAGCCGGAGTCGCACTCACACGCGGCGATGGCCTCCATGGTGGCGGTGAGCCACTCGGGTGCGGTCGCGTACGCGCGTTCGGCGAAGCCGGCCCCGCCCGGGTGGCCGTCGTGGACGAAGACTGTGGGGAGGCCGGTATCGGGGTGAAGTGCGGTGGAGACACCGCCGATGTCCCAGCGGTCGCAGGTGGCGAAGAGCGGAAGGAGGCCGATCGAGGCGTGCTCTGCGGCGTGGGCCGCTCCGGGGAGATCGGATTCGTCGATCCCGGCGTCCGCGACCTGTTCGGGGGTGACGGTCCACCAGACGGCGCGCGTGCGCAGAGAGCGTCGCGGCAGGTCGAGCCGGTGTTCGCCGAGAATTTCGCCGGTGAGAATGCGGCGTCGCTGGTACGAGACGACCTGACTGAGGACTTCCACGGAGCCGAAGTGCAGGCGTCCGGAGCCCCACGCCTCGGCGCGGACCTGTTCGAGGATCCGGATGTCGGTCTTTTCCCGGGCGGTGGTCGTCCAGTCAGGAGCGGCCTGGCGGACCAGCGCGACATCGGCGTCGAGATCGAGCGTGCCGACGAGATAGGTGTCGCCCTGATGCAGGTGGACGGCGCCTTCGTGGACCGTGGTGTGCGCGGCCGCCGCGTCGACGGTGCCGAGGACACGGCCGGTGTCCTCCTCTACCACGCGCACCGCCGGACCGCCCGCGCCCCGGATGTCGGTGAGGTCGGTGGCGCGTTCCGGGCTGGTCCAGTACCAGCCGGCGGGGCGACGTCGAAGCAGGCCGCGGCGTTCCAAGCCGGGCAGGAGCTCCGCCGCGACCGGACCGAACAACGGCAGATCGCTTTCCTGCAAGGGAAGTTCCGCTGCTGCGGCACACAGGTGAGGAGCGAGCACATACGGATTGTCCGGGTCCAGCACCGTCGCCTCGACGGGGCGGTCGAAGAGCGATTCGGGGTGGTGCACCAGGAAGGTGTCGAGCGGGTCGTCGCGCGCGATGAGGACGGCGAGCGCTTCCTGCCCTGCCCGGCCCGCGCGGCCGGCCTGCTGCCACAGCGACGCCCGGGTGCCGGGGTATCCGGCGAGGAGGACCGCGTCCAAGCCCGCCACATCCACGCCGAGTTCGAGTGCGGTGGTGGCGGCGACGCCGAGCAACCGGCCGTCGTGCAGCGCGCGTTCGAGGCTGCGTCGTTCGTCCGCGAGGTAGCCGGACCGGTACGTGGCGACTCGGTCGGCGAGGCCGGCGTCGACGCGCGCCAACTGGTCGCGTGCCATCACCCGGACGACTTCGGCGCCTCGCCGGGACCGGACGAACGCCACCGTGCGTACGCCGTCCACCACGAGGTCGGTGAGCAGGTCGGCGGCCTCGGCGGTCGCCGTACGCCGCACGGGCGCGCCGCGTTCGCCGGTGATCTCGGTGAGCGGCGGCTCCCACAACGCGAAGGTGAGCGCCCCGCGCGGTGAGGCGTCGTCGGTGACCGCGGCGATGGCGTCGGCGGGCTCGCCGATGAGACGCGCGGCGGAGCCCGTGGGGTCGGAGACCGTCGCGGACGCGAGGACGAAGACCGGATCGGAGCCGTAGCGGCGGCAGATGCGGCGCAGGCGTCGGATCACCTGGGCGACGTGCGACCCGAAGACGCCGCGGTAGGTGTGACATTCGTCGATCACGACATATTTGAGGGCCTTGAGGAACGCGGACCAGATGCGGTGCGCGGGCAGGAGCGACCGGTGCAGCATGTCCGGGTTGGTCAGCACATAGGCGGCGTGTCCGCGGATCCAGCGGCGGAGTTCGCCAGGTGTGTCCCCGTCGTACGTGGCGGCCCGCACGGCGTCGAGGCCGGTGCCGGTTGCGCGGAGCGCGTCGACAGCGCGCAATTGGTCCGCTGCCAGGGCTTTTGTCGGAGCAAGATAGAGAGCGGTGGCAGCACGCCCGTTCGGTGCTTGGGTACCCTCCAGGAGGGCGGTGAGTACCGGCAGGAGGTAGGCCAGGGACTTACCCGAGGCGGTGCCGGTTGCCAGCACGACGGACCGGCCCGACACGGCGGCCGATGCGGCCTGCGCCTGGTGTTCCCAAGGGCGGTCGACACCGATCGCCCGGAAAGCGTCCACGACTTCGCGGCGCGCCCCGTCGGGCCACGCGGTCGGTCGACCCCTTCGCGGGGGTATGCGCCGAACGTGTGTCACTCGATCGGGTCGCCCGTGAGCCGCCAGCAAGCGGCTCAACAGGTCATCCTGGGAGTGTGGAAGGGGCGACATCAGGCACAGTCTCGCACCCAAAGTCGCGGGATTCATCGTCCTGTAGCGCCCATAAGTGGTTGAATGCCTTGGCGGCTGCCGATCCTTGGGGGGCGACCGCTCGATAGCAAGGTGCTGGAGGATCCGTGGACCTGTCCCTGTCGACCCGAACCGAGGGCGGCCGTACGGTCGTCGAGGTGGGCGGCGAGATCGATGTGTACACCGCCCCCAAACTGCGCGAGCAATTGGTGGAACTCGTCAATGACGGGAGCTACCACCTGATCGTGGACATGGAGGGAGTGGACTTCCTGGACTCTACGGGTCTGGGTGTCCTCGTCGGTGGCCTCAAGCGCGTCCGCGCGCACGAGGGCTCGCTGCGTCTGGTGTGTACTCAGGAGCGCATCCTGAAGATCTTCCGCATCACCGGTCTCACCAAGGTGTTCCCCATTCATACGTCGGTGGCGGAAGCCGTCGCCGCGACGGACTAGGCCGCGGCCCGTCCGCTCCGTGGACGGGCGCTCCGCCCGCCACCGCTCAACCAGACAGCGCTTCGCACCGGACCATCCGCCGGGCGGAACGTCGGCAAGTACGGCTGGGGGATCCATGGCCATCGTCGAGCTGCGCTTCACCGCGCTGCCCGAACACGTCCGTACCGCGCGGCTCGTTGCCGCCGCCGTCGCCCGCCGGGCGGGCGTGGCCGAGTCCGTGTTGGACGAGGTGCGCCTGGCGGTCGGAGAGGCGTGCTCGCGCGCGGTCGGCCTGACGCGTCAGATGGGCGCGGACGAGCCGGTGACCGTGACGCTGGACGACGGCGAAGGCCGTTTCTCGATCGAGGTCCGCGACGCCGTGCCGCAGCCGGCCGCGGTGGGCGCGGGCGATTCCGGCGGCCCCCTGTCCGGGGGGTCGGCGAACGGTGCGAGCCTCGACGTCGCGGAGAGCGAGCTGGGTCTCGCGGTGATCCTCGGCCTCGTCGACGAGTTGGATGTGCGCTCGGGGGCGGACGGCGGGCGGATCCGCATGTCGTGGCCGTCGGGCAAAGGCAAAGCCGAGGACGAGCCGGTGAGCCTGTGAGGCCGTGCGGGACTCCTTCGCGGACATGACTCCGATCGGCTGAATCTTGAGGTGAGAACGGCGGG
>NZ_JBPKBI010000003.1:361028-385039 GCF_051388935.1 Yinghuangia sp. YIM S10712 | reverse complement strand
GGACCCGGATCGGCGGGCTTTGGGGGGGAGAAAGGGGGGCCGCCCGAAAACGGGCGCCCCGCCGTTCTTGTGTGTTCCTGTGCTCTCTTCTGCCGTGTTCCGGAGTCGTTCCGGTTGTTCGGGCGCCCGGCGCCGGTTCATATCCCGTTCTCAGACGTGCTTTCAGAGCGCTGGAACCTGTTTTCGATGATTGCCCGAATCACGGCAATGCGCGAGTATTTTATGCATATTTATATATGATCATGGTGAATACCGTGGTGTGTTCTTGATCATTTGCATACACTCCATTCACGTCGTAAAAGATCGTCTAGCGCCCGTCTGAGCAGCCAGTCCGAAACATCCCTCGCGATGGAGGACGCATGTCCGGGCTCCAACTCACCGAACTTGCCACCGTTTCCGCAGCACCCGGGACCGCCGAGGTCGCCGGAAGCGATCTGACGTACGTCGTGGTGGTCGCGGTCATTGCGCTCGCCGCCCTCGGCGTGGCAGCGGCCCTGGTACGCCAGGTGCTCGCCGCCGACGAGGGCACCGAGAGCATGAAGCGCATCGCCGGCGCGGTCCAGGAAGGCGCCGCGGCGTATCTCGCCCGACAGTTCCGCACCCTGGGGCTTTTCGCCGTCGGGGTCTTCTTCCTGCTGCTTCTTCTCCCGGCTGACGGCTGGGACGAACGCATCGGCCGCTCTGTCTTCTTCCTCGTCGGAGCGGTCTTCTCCGCCGTCACCGGCTATACCGGCATGTGGCTCGCGGTACGCAGCAATGTGCGCGTGGCCGCCGCAGCACGGGCCGGCGGGTCCGGGCCGGAGGCCGCGCACACCGCGATGCGGATCGCCTTCCGCACCGGCGGCGTGGCCGGCATGTTCACTGTCGGCTTGGGCCTGTTCGGCGCGGCCCTCGTGGTGATCATCTACCGCGAGGACGCCCCGAAGGTCCTGGAGGGCTTCGGCTTCGGCGCCGCACTTCTCGCGATGTTCATGCGTGTCGGCGGGGGCATCTTCACCAAGGCCGCCGACGTCGGCGCCGACCTGGTCGGCAAGGTCGAGCAGGGCATCCCGGAGGACGACCCGCGCAACGCCGCGACCATCGCCGACAACGTGGGCGACAACGTCGGCGACTGTGCGGGCATGGCGGCCGACCTGTTCGAGTCGTACGCCGTCACGCTTGTCGCCGCGCTCATTCTGGGCAAGGCGGCGTTCGGCGACGCCGGGCTGGTGTTCCCGCTGATGGTCCCGGCGATCGGCGTGATCACGGCGGTCATCGGCATCTACGCCGTGTCGCCGCGCCGGGGGGACCGCAGCGGGATGACCGCGATCAACCGCGGGTTCTTCCTGTCCGCGGTCATCTCGCTCGTGCTCGTCGGGATCGCCGCGTTCGCGTACCTGCCCGACAAGTTCTCCGAGCTCGACGGTCTGTCGGCGACTACCGAGACCGGTCGGGCGATCCTTGACCACTCCGGCGATCCGAGGGTGTTCGCCCTGGTGGCGGTGCTCATCGGCATCGTGCTGGCCGCAGTGATCCAACAGTTGACCGGCTACTTCACCGAGACGTCGCGGCGCCCGGTCAAGGACGTCGTCAAGACGTCGCTGACCGGCCCGGCCACGGTGATCCTGTCGGGGATCTCGCTCGGCCTGGAGTCCGCGGTGTACGCGGCGGTCCTGATCGGTGTCGCGGTCTACGGCGCCTATCTGCTGGGCGGCGGCATCATCATGCTCGCGCTGTTCGCCGTGGCGCTCGCCGGCACCGGGCTGCTCACCACGGTCGGTGTCATCGTCGCGATGGACACGTTCGGTCCGGTCTCGGACAACGCCCAGGGCATTGCCGAGATGTCCGGCGACGTGCAGGGCGAGGGCGCCCAGGTGCTCACCGACCTCGACGCGGTCGGCAACACCACCAAGGCCATCACCAAGGGCATCGCGATCGCGACCGCGGTGCTCGCCGCGACCGCGTTGTACGGGTCGTACCGCGACGCCGTGGAGACCGCACGGGTCGAAGTCGGCGAACAGGCCAACGCGGGCATGTCGCGGCTTGAGGCGTTGTCGTTCAATCTCGACATCTCCCAGCCGAACAACCTGTTCGGCATCATCCTGGGCGCCGCGGTCGTCTTCCTGTTCAGCGGCCTGGCCATCAACGCGGTCTCGCGGGCCGCAGGCGCGGTGGTCTTCGAGGTGCGCGAGCAGTTCCGTACCAAGCCGGGCATCATGGACGGCTCGCAACAACCGGAGTACGGACGGGTCGTGGACATCTGCACCCGCGACTCGCTGCGCGAACTGGCCACGCCCGGCCTGTTGGCGGTGATGGCACCGATCGCGGTCGGGTTCGCGCTCGGCATCGCGCCGCTCGGCGCGTTCCTCGCCGGCGCGATCGGCGCGGGCACGCTGATGGCGGTGTTCCTGGCGAACTCCGGCGGCGCGTGGGACAACGCCAAGAAGACGGTCGAGGACGGGACCTACGGCGGCAAGGGCACCGAAGCGCACGCCGCAACCGTCATCGGCGACACCGTCGGCGACCCGTTCAAGGACACGGCGGGTCCGGCGATCAACCCGTTGCTGAAGGTCATGAACCTCGTCGCCCTGCTGATCGCCCCCGCGGTCGTCAAGCTGACCATCGGCGAGGACGCCAGTGGGGCCCTGCGCGCGGCGATCGCGGTGCTGGCGGTCGTGGTCGTCATCGGCGCCGTCTGGTACAGCAAGCGCAAGTCGATCGCGGTCGGCACGCCGAACAACGAGCCCAAGGAGCCCAAGGAGGCGGAGCCGGTGGGTGGTTGACACTCCGCTGGGTGCGGTGACCGGAGGGCGACGCGGGAGACCGCGTCGCCCTCCGTCCGTTCCGTGTGCCACGCTTCGGACTTCCCACGAGCGGAACACGGAGACGAAGCGTGGTACGGAAGATACCGGTGAAACTCCCGACGGCTGCCGCGGTCGCCGCGGTGCTCGCGCTGACGGCGGCCTGCGGCGGTGACGGCGGCGGAGACGGAGACAAGAAGGCACTGGCCGCGTGGGCCGCCAAGGTCTGTGGGGAGGAAGTCACCGGCAAAATCGACGCGTCGCAGGTGGCGCTCAACGATATATCCCTGGTCATACCGGGCGAGACACCCGAGGCGCTCAAGGCGCGGCTGGTCGGCGATTTCACCAAACTCGCCGACGCCAACAGTGCGTTCGCCTCCGCCCTCCAAGTCGCCGGGGACCCGAAGGTGAAGGACGCCGAGGAGCAAGTCCTGCTGTTGGGCGACGAGTTGCGTGCGAACGCGCAGGGGTGGAACGCCGCCAAGGCCGAATTGGAGGCGCTGGCCACCAACGACCAGAAGGCGTTCGCGGACGGCTTGCGTGCGCTGCAGCCCAAGATCACCGGTTCCGTGACCAGTTCGCACGCCGCGCTGGACAAGCTGCACACCGGCCGGCTCGGCCAGGCACTCGCCGCGGTCCCCGGTTGTGTCGGCTCGGCGTCCGCCCCGCCTCCGTCGACCCCGCCCGCGCCGACGCCTTCCGAAACGGCGCCTTCCGCTTCCGGGTCTCCGGTGGCGGCGCCCTCCGGGTCGGCATCGCCTTCGTCGAGCGCCTCGGGGTCCGCGTCGCCCTCGTCGACCGGCTCCGGTTCGGCCGCACCGGACGACTCGGAACGACCGTCGGCCACCGCTTCCGACTCGTCTTCGCCGAGCGCGGACCCGTCCGAGTCGTGAACTGCCGCGGCCGGGCCGTGCGTCACCCGCGTCGGCATCGCGAGAGGGCAGGATGGACCCCGTGACCATGCACGACTCCTCCCAGGTGGCCCGGCTGCGTGACGCGCTCGGCGCCGCGGACTACACCGTCGACGGCTGCCTCGACGCGCTCGGACGGCAGGCGTACGGCGCTCTCTCCCGCAGCGAGGTCGTACCGGCGCTGCGGGCCCTGCGCGGCGACGGCGGCCCGCTCGCGACGCTGATCCGGCTGTTCCTGCTGCAATCACCGGTGCCGTACGCGCAGGCGCTCGCGGCGCTGCCGCTCGACGAGGCGATCGCGGGTGGCCTGGTGGTCCGCGACGGCGACGAGGTGCGCGCGCTGCTCGACATCCGGCCGTACGGCGAGGCGGACACCGACTGGTGGGTCGTCTCCGACCTCGGCAGCGGCATCGGCGGCGTCACCGGCCCGGTGCGCCCCGACCACGTGCTCGGCATCGGGGGCGCGTCGACCACGCTGGCCGGCATCACCGTGCGCGACCCGGTTGACCGTGCCTTGGACCTGGGGACCGGCTGCGGCGTACAGGCGCTGCACGCCTCGCGGCACGCGCGGTCGGTGACGGCGACCGACGTCAACCGGCGCGCGCTCGACCTGACCCGGTTGACGATGGCGCTGTCCGGTGTCGCCAACGTCGGGCTGGCCGAAGGCAGCCTGTTCGAGCCTGTCGAGGAGGAGCGGTTCGATCTCATCGTGTCGAATCCGCCGTTCGTCATCTCGCCGAACAGCCGCTACACGTACCGCGACGGGGGGCTCCAGGGCGACCAGTTGTGCGCGCACCTGGTCGGCCTCGTCCCCGGGCACCTGGCCCCGGGCGGCACCTGCCAGCTCCTGGCCAACTGGCAGCACGTCAAAGGCCAGGACTGGAAGGAACGGATCCGCGAGTGGCTGCCGCAAAGCGGCTTCGACGCCTGGGTGGTGCAGCGGGAGGTGCAGGACCCCGCGCAGTACGCCGAGTTGTGGCTGCGCGACTCCGGCGACCACCACAACTCCGATTACGCGGCCCGGTACGACGCCTGGCTGGAGGCGTTCGAGCAGGACGGCGTCGAGGGCGTCGGGTTCGGCTGGATCAGCATCCGCCGCACCGACAGCGCCGATACGACCGTGCACATCGAGGAGTGGCCGCACGCCGTCGAGCAGCCGCTGGGCGCCGAAATCGCAGCGTGGTTCCGGCGGCGGCAGGCATTGCGCGAGCACGACGACGCGGCGCTGCTGGAGACCGCTTTCCGGCTGGCGTCCGACGTGCTCCAGGAGCAAACCGGGCAGCCCGGTGCGGAGGACCCCGAATACGTCGTCCTGCGCCGACAGCGCGGCATGTGCCGTGCCGACCGCGTGGACACCGTCGGAGCGGCGCTCGCGGGGGCGAGCGACGGACGGCTGACGGCCGGAGCGATCGTTGACGCCATCGCCGAATTGCTCGGGGAGGACCGGACGGCGCTGCGCGACGCGGTTCCGCAATCGCTGCGCTCGCTGGTCGCCGACGGCTTCCTGCTGTTCCCCGACGACCCGGCCGGTGTGTAACGGCGGTCACCCCGCGCTCTGCGGCGGTTACGGCGTGCATTGGCCCGATCGCGCAGCGGAACCCGTGGGAGGCTTCGGCATCACCGGGTAAATCCCTACGTAGGGGACAAGAAGTACGTCAAACCCGTCCGAAATATCCCCTTGGTACCCCTCGTGAGGCGGATGGTTGACGGCCCGGGAAGCGGGAACCGTCGGCTGCGCGTTACCGTTCCAGTGGCGTCGGGGCGCTCTGTGTCGTATACCGGGCAGGGCCGGTTTGACATCGGGGGCTGAGATACGGTCACACTCCGCCACACGACAGCTACCGTCCCCGACGGCTTCCGCCGTCCCGCAACGCCGCAGCAGCGACCTGGAGAGAAGAGCGAAGGTGTCCCCGAGCAGCGAGACCGCGCGCGAAGGCAGTCGACTCGTCATCGTCGAGTCGCCCGCCAAGGCGAAGACGATCAAGGGCTACCTCGGGCCCGGCTACGTGGTCGAGGCCAGCGTGGGTCACATCCGCGACCTTCCGAACGGCGCCGCCGAGGTCCCGGCCGCGTACGAGGGCCAGTCCTGGGCCCGCCTCGGGGTCAACGTCGACGCCGACTTCGAGCCGATCTATGTCGTCAACACCGACAAGCGCCAGCAGGTCGCCAAACTCAAGAAGCTCCTGAAGGACGCCGACGAGCTCTTCCTCGCGACGGACGAGGACCGCGAGGGGGAGGCCATCGCGTGGCACCTCCAGGAAGTCCTCCAGCCGAAGGTCCCGGTCCGCCGGATGGTCTTCCACGAGATCACCAAGGACGCCATCCAGTCCGCGGTCGCCAACCCGCGCGAGCTGAACCAGCGCCTGGTCGACGCGCAGGAGACGCGGCGCATCCTGGACCGGCTCTACGGCTACGAGGTCTCGCCGGTCCTGTGGAAGAAGGTCGGCCCCAAGCTTTCGGCGGGCCGCGTGCAGTCTGTGGCGACTCGCCTGGTTGTCGAGCGCGAGCGCGAGCGCCGGGCCTTCCGCTCCGCTTCTTATTGGGACGTCCTCGGCACGTTCGACACCGGGCGCGCCGGCGACGCCACCGACCCGCGCACGGTCAACGCCCGCCTGGTGGGCCTCGACGGCAAGCGTGTCGCGACGGGCCGCGACTTCGGCCCCGACGGGCAGCTGAGGAACCGCGACGTCCTGCATGTCGACGAGGTCGGAGCCCGTGCCCTCGCCGCGGCGCTCGGGTCAGCGGCGTTCGCGGTGCGCGCGGTCGAGCGCAAGCCGTACCGCCGCTCGCCGTACGCGCCGTTCCGTACCACGACGCTCCAACAGGAGGCCTCGCGCAAGCTGGGCCTCGGCGCCAAGGCGACCATGCAGGTGGCGCAGAAGCTGTACGAGAACGGCTTCATCACCTACATGCGCACGGACTCCACGACGCTGTCCGACACCGCCGTCACCGCAGCCCGGGCCCAGGTGCGGGAGCTGTACGGCGCCGAATATCTCCCGGACGCGCCTCGGTCGTACGCCGGCAAGGTCAAGAACGCCCAGGAGGCACACGAGGCGATCCGCCCCTCCGGCGACCGCTTCCGGACCCCGGCGGAGACCGGCCTCACCGGCGACCAGTTCCGCTTGTACGAGCTGATCTGGATGCGCACCGTCGCGTCCCAGATGAAGGACGCCGTCGGCCAGTCCGTCACCGTCCGCATCGGCGGAACGGCGGCCGAGGCGGAGAACCTCCCGGGGCGCGACGCCGAGTTCACCGCGTCCGGCAAGATCATCACGTTCCACGGCTTCCTGAAGGCCTACGTCGAGGGCTCCGACGACCCCGACGCCGAGCTCGACGACCGCGAACGCCGCCTCCCGATGGTCGAGGAGGGCGACCCGCTCACCGCGACCGAGCTGACCCCCGAGGGCCACGCCACCAAGCCGCCGGCCCGCTACACCGAGGCGTCGCTGGTCAAGGAGTTGGAGGAGCGCGAGATCGGCCGCCCGTCGACCTACGCGTCGATCATCGGCACGATCCTCGACCGCGGGTACGTCTTCAAGAAGGGCACCGCGCTGGTCCCCTCCTTCATCGCGTTCGCCGTCGTCGGCCTGCTGGAGAACCACTTCGGGCGCCTGGTCGACTACGACTTCACCGCCAAGATGGAGGACGATCTCGACCGGATCGCCCGCGGCGAGACCGAGTCCGTGCCGTGGCTGCGCCGGTTCTACTTCGGCGAGGACACCCCTGACGGCGGCGACCACCTCGAAGGCCTCAAGGCCTTGGTGACCGACCTCGGCGCGATCGACGCCCGCGAGGTCAACTCCTTCCCGGTCGGCGACGGCATCGTGCTGCGCGTGGGCCGCTACGGGCCGTACGTCGAGCGGGGCGACAAACGCGCGGACGTGCCCTCGGACCTGCCGCCCGACGAGCTCACCGTCGAGAAGGCTGAGGAACTGCTCGACAAGCCGACCGACGACTACGTGCTCGGCACCGACCCGGCGAGCGGCCACCTCATCGTGGCCAAGCACGGCCGCTACGGGCCGTACGTCACCGAGGTGCTGCCCGAGCCCGAGGCACCGGCCGCCGAGCCGGAGCCCGCGGCGGACGAGGCCCCGGAGAAGACCGCCGGCACGGCGAAGAAGGCGCCCGCGAGGAAGACCGCCAAGAAGACGGCCAAGAAGGCCGCGGCCAAGGGCCCGAAGCCGCGTACCGCGTCGCTGCTCAAGTCGATGTCGCTGGACACGGTGACGCTGGAGGACGCCCTCAAGCTGTTCTCGCTGCCGCGCGTGGTCGGAGTCGACCCGCAGAGCGGCGAGGAGATCACCGCGCAGAATGGCCGCTTCGGCCCCTACCTCAAGAAGGGGACCGACTCGCGGTCGCTCGAAAACGAGGACCAGTTGTTCACCGTCACCCTCGACGAGGCACTGGCCATCTACGCGCAGCCGAAGAAGCGCGGTCGCACGGCGGCCAAACCCCCGCTGAAGGAGCTGGGCAACGACCCGGTGAGCGGGCAGCCGGTCGTGGTCAAGGACGGGCGGTTCGGCCCGTACGTGACCGACGGCGAGACCAACGCGACGATCCGCGTCGGCGACAGCGTCGACACGATCACCCCTGAGCGTGCCTACGAGCTGCTCGCCGAGAGGCGCGCGCAGGGCCCCGCGCCCAAGAAGCGGGCCGCCGCGAAGAAGGCTCCGGCCAAGAAGGCACCCGCGAGGAAGACCGCAGCGAGCAAGAAGGCACCGGCGAAGAAGGCCACCTGAGTCGCACGATCGGATGGGCCGTCGGACACAAGTCCGACGGCCCGTCGGCGACTGCGCACGTCAGGGGCACCCGGGTGTCCGATGTGGCCCCGAGCGCCCCTGAAATCGCCGAAAAGAACGTCGTTTCCCCGCCCCGACACACGGCTAGGGTTGAGCGCATGACGCACGCCGAGCAGCACAAGTCCGAGGCGGTCATACCGCCCCGGACCCCGGAACCCGTCACCGGTATCGGGGGAGTTCTCAAGATCGCTCCGTACCGGCGCTTCTGGACCGCCGTCGCAGCGTCCACACTCGCGGACTGGCTCGGCCTGCTCGCGCTGACCTCGGCCGCGCTGTGGACGGTCGACGGCGACTACCTCGACTACGCGGCGGCCGTGGCGGCGGTCTTCGTGCTGCGGCTGCTGCCCGCGGCGCTGGTCGCGCCGCTCGCCGCGCAGATCGTCGACCACCTCGACCGGCGCTGGACGATGGCCGTCTGCGACATCGTCCGCTTCGGACTCGTCGCGTCGGTGCCGTTCGTCGACGAACTGTGGTGGATCCTTGCCGCGACCGCTCTCGGCGGCATCGCGGGCGCATTCTGGGGTCCCGCGCGCGACGCCACGGTGCCCAATCTGGTGCCGCGTCAACGCCTGGCCACCGCCGCGCAGTTCAACCTCGTCACCGGCTACGCGGCGGCCCCGGTCGCGGCGGCGTTGTTCGTCGCGCTCGCGCTCGTCACGCAACTGCTCGCCCCGTCGTTCGAGACGTTCGACAAGCACCCGTCCGACCTCGCGTTGTTCGTCACGGCTGCGGTCCATCTGGTGTCGGCGGTCCTCGTCTACCTGCTGCGCATGCCGACGCGGGGCCGGTCGGGCGGCACGCGGCGCGCCAACCCGGTGACGGTGCTCGCCGACGCGCCGCGGGTGTTCGGGCACTCGCGGACCGCCCGCGGCCTGGCTCTCGGCCTTCTCGCGCTGTTCCTCGGCGGCGGCGTCCTGGTCGGCCTGGTGCCCCTCTACACCGCCGAGCTCGGCGCCGGAAACGCGGCGTACGGCACGGTGTTCCTGACGCTGCTCGCGGGTGTCGCGGTCGGGCTGATGTGCGGCCCGCGCGTGCTTCCGTCGTTCAGCCGCCGCCGGTTCTTCGGCCTCACCGTCATCTCAGCCGGGCTGACCCTGGCGCTGACCGGCGCGTTCCCCAACGTCGTCGTCACCGTGCTGCTCACCGCGCTGCTCGGCGTGCTGAGCGGGGTCGCGTGGGTCACCGGCTACACGTTGTTCGGCCTGGAGGTCGGGGAGGAACTGCGCCCGCGTGCTTTCGCGTTCGTGCAGGCCGCGGTACGCGTGATGCTGCTCGTCGGTCTCGCCGCCGGTTCGCTGGTCGCGGGTTCGCTGGGCCTGCACACGTGGACGGTCGACCGCTACGTGTTCACGTACAACGGTTCCGCACTGACCCTGATGGGGGCCGGCGTGCTCGTCGCGCTGCTGGGGCTCCTGACCCTGCGCGCCGTCGACGACCGGCGCGGCACCCCGCTCGTGCGCGACCTCGTCGACTCCGCCCGCGACACCGACCGCGTCGGCGGCCGCCCCAAGCAGGCCCCCGGCTACTTCATCTCCCTCGAAGGCGGCGAGGGCGTCGGCAAGTCCACGCAGGTCGAGGCGCTGGCGTCGTGGATCCGCAGCAAGGGCCACGAAGTCGTGGTGACCCGCGAGCCCGGTGCGACCGAGGTCGGCAAGCGGCTGCGCGCGATGCTCCTCGACATCAACAACACCGGGATCGACCCTCGTGCCGAGGCGCTGCTGTACGCCGCCGACCGCGCCGAGCACGTCGCAACGGTGATCCGGCCCGCCCTGGAGCGTGGTGCGATCGTCATCACCGACCGGTACATCGACTCGTCCATCGCGTACCAGGGCGCGGGCCGCGAGCTCGGCACGCGCGAGATCGCCCGCGTCTCCCGGTGGGCGAGCGACGGTCTCCAGCCCGACCTGACGATCCTGCTCGACCTCGACCCCGAGGTCGGCCACAGCCGCTTCACCGAGGCACCCGACCGGTTGGAGTCCGAGCCGCAGAGCTTCCACCACATGGTCCGCAGCGCGTTCCTCGACCTGGCCGCGGCCGATCCCGACCGCTACCTCGTCGTCGACGCCGCTCAGGAGCCGGACGCCGTCACCACCACGATCCGGCACCGCCTCGACCGCGAACTGCCGGTCTCCGAACAGGAGAAGCGCCAGGCCGAGGAGCTTGCCCGGCGCGAGCGTGAGGAAGAGGAACGCCGCAAGGCCGAGCGCGCCCAGGCGGAGGCCGAGAAGCAGGCGCTCATCGCGCGGCTGCGCGCCGAGAGCGAGGAGCGGCAGCGGTACGTCGAACAGGCCCGCCTGGCCGAGGAGGCCGCGCGCAGGGCGGAAGAGGAGCGGCAGCGCGCCGAGGAGGAAGTACGCCGGCGTGCCGAGGAGCAGGAGCGCCTCGCCGCCGAGGCGGCGCGGCTGGCCGAGGAGGCCAGACGGCGTGCCGAAGAGGACCGCGTACGCCTCGAAGAGGAGGCCGCACGCCGCGCCGCCGAGCAAAAGCGCATGGAGGAAGAGGCCGCTCGGCGTGCCGAGGAGGCCCGGATCAAGGCCGAGGAAGAAGAGCGCATCCGCCGGGAGCAGGCGCGCCGGATCGAGGAGGAAACCGCGCTGCGCGCCGAGCGCGAGCGCCTCGCGGCCGAGCAGGAGCGGGCCGCCGAGGCCGAGCGCCGCCGCCGGGCCGACGAGGAGCGCCGCCGCCGCGAGGAGGAGGCCGCCGCCGACATCAAGCGCCGCCGGGAGGAGGCCGCGCGCCGCGCCGAGGAGGCGAAGCGCCGAGCCGAGGAGCGCGAGAAGGCCGAGGAGGCGCTGCGGCTCGCCGAGGAGGAGCGCCGCGCGGCGGAAGCGGACGCCGCACGAGCGGTCGTGGCCGCGGCGGCGGCGCAGGCGCGCGCGGCCAAGGAGGCCGCCGCGTTGGCCGCCGAGGCCGACGACGACCGGGACGACGACGACACGGACTCGCCGAGCGGTGGCGGCGGGAGTACGCCGACCGGCGCCGCGCGGTCGGCCGCCGACTCCGCGTCCCCGGGGCAGACGCTGGTGGTGCCGGCGGTCGAGGCGGACACCACCGAGCTGAAGGTCGTGACCGTCGTCGAGCCCGACACCGCGGAGCTGGAGATCGTCCGGCCGCGTCCGGTCGAGGAACCGCCGCCGGGGTCCGAGGACGACACGCAGCAGATCCCGAAGGTGCGCATCGACGAAACCGCGGTGCTGCCGCAGAGCGGGCAGGAGCCGCGCGGCGAGGGAGGTCGGGACGGGCGTGAGCTCGCCGACGACCTCCTCGGTTCGTGGAGTGCCGGAGAGACGCCGCAGACGGACGCGGAGTCGGCGCCGGAGCCGTCGCAGGAGGAACAGCAGGAGCAGCAGGGGAAGGCGTCGCGCCGCAGCCGCTGGCGACGCAAGCCCTGAGCCCGTGGCGGTGCGCTCCGCGTGCCACGGCGGGTCGGTGTGCGACCTGCGCCGGTGACGGACGCCGCCGCCCTGCCCGCCGTTGTGCCCGGTGCGACGGATGCGGCGGGCAGGGCGCGCGGCGGCCACCACGCCGCCCTCACCCGTCGGGGGAGGGCGGCGTCGCCGTTCCGCCGCGACACGACGCCGTCGCCTGGTGTCCGTGCCGCCCGGTACCTTCGGGGGCGGAGCCGTCGCGTGCCGACCGGTTCCGTTTCCGCTTGTACAGCCCGAGAAGGAGCGCGTCACGTGACCGTCTGGGACGACCTGGTCGGCCAGGACCGCGTCGTCGGCCAACTGCGCGCCGCTGCTTCGGCCGCGCAGGGTGTGCTCGCCGGGGAGGCCGCCGGCGGTATGACGCACGCCTGGCTGTTCACCGGGCCGCCCGGTTCCGGCCGGTCGACTGCGGCGCGCGCGTTCGCCGCAGCGCTGCAGTGTGTGAGCCCTGACCTCGCACTCGGCGCGGAACCGGGCTGCGGGTTCTGCGACGGCTGCCACACGTCCCTGACCGGTACGCACGCCGACGTCGACGTGGTCGGCACCGAGCTGCTGTCGATCGGCGTCAAGGAGACCCGCGACCTGGTACGCCGCGCCGCGATGTCCCCATCGGGCGGACGGTGGCAGGTGATCGTCCTGGAAGACGCCGACCGCCTCACCGAAGGCGCCGGGAACGTCCTGCTCAAGGCCATCGAGGAGCCCGCCTCGCGTACGGTCTGGATGCTCTGTGCGCCCTCGGTCGAGGACGCGCTGCCGACCATCCGCTCCCGCTGCCGCCACATCGCACTGTGCACGCCGCCGGTCGCCGCCGTCGCCGACATGCTGGCGCGCCGCGACGGCGTCGACCCGGCGATGGCCGCGTACGCCGCCCGCGCGACCGGCGGTCACATCGGACGGGCCAGGCGTCTCGCCACCGACGAACAGACCCGGTTGCGGCGGGCCGAGGTGCTGCGGCTGCCGCTTCAGCTCGCCGAGATCGGCAGTTGCATGGCTGCGGCGCAGCGCCTCGTCGACGCGGCGGCTGCGGAGGCCAAGGAGATCACGACGGACCTCGACGCGCGCGAGACCGAGGAGTTGCGCAGCGCGTTGGGCGCCACGGGCCCGGGGGGCCGTCTGCCGTCGGGCACCGCGGGTGTGGTGAAGGAGTTGGAGGGGCGTCAGAAGAAGCGGGCGACGCGCACCCAGCGGGATTCGCTGGACCTCGCGCTGACCGACTTGGCGGCGTTCTACCGCGACGTGCTCGCCTTGCAGTTCGGCGCCGACGTGTCGTTGGCGAACGAGGAGATGCGACCGGCGTTGGAGGGCGTGGCTCGTGCGTCGACGCCGGAGGCCACGTTGCGCCGCATAGAGGCGATTCTCGCGTGTCGGCGCGCGATCGACGCGAACGTCGCGCCTCTGCTCGCGGTGGAGGCGATGACGCTGAGCCTGCGGGCCGGTTGACCGTACGCGGATCACCCGTCTGCCGCTCGCCGGGTGGGCGCGGCACTCTGCGGCGGGCGGCGCCCGAACGGGCGAAGACGGGAACCCGGAGCCGTGTTCGGCGCGTCGACGTGGGAGAGTTCCCACGGCAGCCGGCGGCCGGGAGTGGGCCCTGGGACCCCGGGTGTTCGCCTCGCGTCCATCGCCCCCTGCCGAACGCTTACTTCCTATTGCCAAGGACGGTGCAAGTCGGTGCGACCGGTGACACGGAAGGCGCTCAAAGGCCTGCTCATCGCGGTGACGTTGGGCTTCGCTGTCGCCCTCTTCGTCCGTGCGCGACGCGCGGCGTCCCAGGGGGCGCAACAACCGGCTCCGGCAGGCGATTTCACGGACGAGACCGGCAAGACGCTGCCCCCGTCACCACCCGGCAGACCCCCCGCTCCGGTTCCGCTGACGGCCGCCCCGACGGAATCCGCCCCATCCGCCCCCGAGCCGGCAGCCGACAGGCCCCTCCTCGGGAAGCCCGTCGCCCACGGCTCTGCCGGTGAACGGCCCGCCGAAGAGAGGACCGCGGCCGGAAAACCCGTTGCCGGGCAGCCGGTTGCCGCGCCGCCGAGTGCTGCGTCGCCGAGTGCCACCCGAACGAACACTTCCGGCACCGCTCCGATCGCCGTCGCCTCCGACGTCGTCGAGATCGCTCCCGACCGGGCCGCTCCGGTGCCGCGTCCGGCGCGCAGGCGGCGTTCGCAACTCGTCGTCGGCGCGGTCATGTTGGCGTTCGTGGTCGTGGCCTGCGCCGTGGGGGTGCTGGCGTACGACAGCATCGACGGTGACGACAACGACGGCACCGCTCCTGCGGCGGCGATGAGTTCGGACTCCACGCAGCGTCCGTCCGCCGGTCCGACGGATACGTTCGGCCCGCTCGCACCGCAGAAGTTCGAGGCGCAGGGCACCCGTTCGGGCGGCACGCTGAACCACCTGCTGCTGGACGGCCGTCGATCGGGAGTCACCGCCGACGTGTGGGTGTGGCTGCCGCCGCAGTACCAGAGCGATGCCCTGCGGACGAAGCGGTTCCCGGTCCTCGTGGTGCACTCCGCGTACCCCGGCATCGGCGAGAACTCCCTTCTGGAAACCGATTCGGGGCTGCTCGCGAAGCTCGTCGCCGGGGTGGCGGACGGGACGTTGCCGCCGTTCATCGTCGTGGCCCCTGAGCTGACGCCCTATCAGCAGTCGGAGTTGGACGCGGCGTCGACCCCGGAAGCCCTCGACACCGAGTGCAGCGACATCCCCGGCCGACCGCGTATGGCCACCTTCCACAACGAGGACGTGCGCGAGGCGGTCGCCGCGACATTCCGCGTCGCGACCGACCGCTCGTCGTGGGCGCTGCTCGGCGAGGAGGCCGGCGGGCTGTGCGCCGCGAAGTACGCGTTGCAGTACCCGCAGTACTACGCGACCGCTGCGAGCCTGTCGGGCGGCACCACACTGCGTTCGCCGCTGTGGCCGACCGGCGCGGGAGTGCGTCAGCCGCAGGAACCGCTCACCTTGGTGGCCCAACGCCCCGATGTGAACCTCCTGCTGGTCGACACGGCGTCGGACACCGCGGGGCGGCAGGCGTCCACGGCCCTCAAGGACGCCGCGCAATCTCCGACCGTGGTCGAGACCGCGACGAACACCTCGTCGGACACGTCTCGGCAACTCCCGTCCGCACTCGCGTTCTTCGAGCGCAACGTGACCGACTCGACGCTCGTCGACGACGACGCTCCGGCGTCGGGCTCACCGAGCGGAGCGCCTACGACGGCCGGCGCCGGCGCAACCGCGACGGCCACGCGGCGCGCGACGAGTTCCTGACCGCCACTCGCCGACCGTCAATCTCCGGGCGAAAAACGGCGGTTGGCGCTGCGTCGCACGTCAGTGCGGTGCCGTACCCCCGCACGGCGTTCACACGGACGTCCCAAGCCGGTGGAACGTCGAACGCCAGTACGTGGTAGTCATGGCGCGTGAGGACCATCAACCGCCGCGCCGCCCGTATGCGGACCGCGATACCCGCCGCCCTTGTCGCGACCGCGCTTGTCGGCGGATGCAGTCCGGGGCCGGGCGGAAGCGTGGCCGGCAGGATCAAGGACTCCGCGGGCAAGGGTTCGAACGACCCCGAGCTGGCCGCTTTCTACACACAGGATTTGGCGTGGTCGGCCTGCGACGACGACCCGGAGACCGAGGGCGACGAGCGCGACCTGGAGTGCACCCGGCTCCGGGTGCCGCTCGACTACGCCGACCCGGACGGCAAGGAAATCCGGATATCGGTGATGCGTCTTCGAAGTGACGGCTCCGGACCGCGGGTCGGCTCGATGCTGACGAACCCCGGTGGTCCCGGGGGGTCCGGCCTCGACTACCTCAAGAACAGCTTCGTCGACGTCGACCCCGCGATCCACGCGAGTTTCGACATCATCGGCTTCGATCCGCGAGGTGTCGGCGAGAGTTCGCCGGTGTCCTGCCTCGACGACGACGCCCGCGACCGGATGAACGCCGAGGACGGGCCCGAGCCGCAGGACCCCGAGGCCGAGGAGTTCGAGGACACCCTCGACAAGGAGTTCGTGGCCGGCTGCCAGGAGAAGTCCGGCGAGCTGCTGCCGCACGTCGGCAGCCGCAACGTCGCGCGCGACATGGACATACTGCGGTCCCTGCTGGGCGACGAGAAACTCAACTACCTCGGCTACTCGTACGGCACCTACCTCGGCGCGCTGTACGCCGAGGAGTTCCCCGCACGCGTCGGCCGCCTCGTCCTGGACGGCGCCGTCGACCCGGCGGCGGACCCGCTCGACGACACGATCGGGCAACAGGTCGGATTCGAACAGTCGTACACCCGCTTCGCGCAGGACTGCGCGACACGTGCGAGCTGCCCGCTCGGCACCGACCCGGACCGCGCGGCGCTCGTCGGCATCGACTTCCTCGACGGGCTGCGCGACGAGCCGCTGCGGACGCGCCTGGGCGACGGCCGCGAGCTGACGTCCAACCTGGGGTGGACCGGCATGATCAGCCTTCTCTACAGCGACGCGGAGCAGGGCTGGCCCGCGCTGCGCGAGGCCTTCAACATGGCGATGGACGGCGACGGTACGGCCTTCATGGTGTATGCCGACGCCTACAACGGACGCGACGAGGACGGCCGCTACGACGGCATGATGGACGCGTTCCGGGTGATCAGCTGCGCCGACAGCATGGCCGAGGCGCCGTCACCGCAACGGGTCCAGGAGGCTTTGGAGCGCATGCGCCGCGAGGCGCCCTTGTTCTCGCGCGACGTCACCGCCGCCGACTTCGACGACCCGAGCTGCGAGTTCTGGCCGTTCCGCACCACCGAAAAGCCGCACGCGGTCAAGGCGCCCGGCAGCAACCCCATCCTCGTGGTCGGCACGACGGGCGACCCCGCCACGCCGTACGCGGCCGCGGAGCGCCTGGCGGCGGGCTTCGAGAACGCGACGCTGCTCACTCTCGACGGGGAGGGGCACACCGCGTACGGCCACGGCAACGAATGCATCGACGACGCGGTCAACGCGTACCTCGTCTCCGGCACACTGCCGGCTGCCGGCACGCGGTGTTCCTGAGCCGCCGGCGGTCACGCGCGATCACTTTGGTCCGGTAAACGCGCGCGGCAACGCCGAAACCGGACGCTCCCGTGCGTGTCGTGCGCAGGCGCGGGAGATCCGCGCGCGTGCCGTTACGCTCGTCCGACAGGTCGGCCCCGATGCGTGGCCGAGAGCCGCGCGAACGAGGGGCTGGTACGTGTGAGGCGACGCGTCGGCGTGGCGCTGGCCACCGCAGGTCTGCTGGCGGGTCTGCTGGCGGGCTGCACCGACTCGGACGACGAGGCGACCCCCACGACTCCACCGGCTCCCGGCTCCGCGAACACCGTTCCCATGCCCCGTGCCTCGTCGATCGACTGGGGCGACTGCCCCGAGGGACGCGCCTACGAGTGCGGCACGCTGTCGGTTCCGATCGACTACACCGACCCCGACGGCGCGAAGATCGACATCGCGCTGCTGCGGGCGAAGGCCAAGGGCGGCGAACGGATCGGCACGCTCGTCGTCAACCCCGGCGGCCCGGGCGGCTCCGGGATCTCGTTCGCGCGCTACGCCGCGTCGGCGTTCCCCGAGAACGTGCGCGAGCGCTACGACATCGTCGGGTTCGACCCGCGCGGCGTGGGGCGCAGCGCTCCGGTGGAATGCCTTTCCGACGCCGATATGGATGCGTACACGCAGCTCGACCAGACCCCCGACACGCCTGCGGAGGAAACCGCGCTGGTCGACGGCTTCACCCGCTTCGGCAGCGGCTGCCAGGCCGACGCCGCGCCCCTGCTCGCCCACGTCGGCACCGCGGACGCCGCGCGCGACATGGACCAGATCCGCGAGGCGCTGGACGAGGAACAGCTCCGGTACTTCGGGGCGTCGTACGGGACATACCTCGGCGCGGTGTACGCCGAGCTCTTCCCCAACCGGGTCGGCCGTTTCGTGCTGGACGGCGGCATCGACCCCAACCAGACCGCGGCCGTCGCCAACCGCGTGCAGGGCGGCGGCTTCCAGACCGCGCTGAACTCCTACATCGACGACTGCCTGGCCGGCGGCTCCTGTTACCTCGGCGCCACCCGCGAAGCGGCCCTCGCTCGCATCCAGGCGTTCCTCGCCGAGCTGGACGCGCGCCCGCTACCCGGCGATGCGAAGCGCCAGGTCACCGAGTCGATCGCCACAACAGGCATCCTGTCGCCGCTCTACACCAGCGAACAGTGGCCACGGCTCACCCTGGCCCTCCAGGCCGCCTTCCGCGGCGACGGCAGCCTGCTGCTCGACCTCAGCGACACCTACTACGAGCGCGGCGCGGACGGCGAGTACGCCAACCTCATGTACGCCAACGCGGCGGTCAACTGCCTCGACTACCCCCCGTCCGCGACCACGCCCGAGCAGGTCAGGCCGCAAATCGCCGAATTCGAACAGGCGTCGCCCACATTCGGCCGCACCCTCGCGTGGGCAGGGCTCGCCTGCGGCACCTGGCCCATCCCGGCCACCGGCCGCCCCCACGAGATTCACGCCCCGGGCGCCGCCCCCATCCTCGTCATCGGCACCACCCGCGACCCGGCCACCCCCTACGCCTGGTCCCAGGCCCTCGCCGGCCAACTCGACTCCGCCCGGCTCCTCACCTACGACGGCGACGGCCACACCGCCTACCTCCGAGGCAGCACGTGCGTCGACTCGGCCGTCGACACCTACCTCCTCACGGGCGCCCTGCCCCCCGACGGCAAAACCTGTGATTGAGCACCCCGACCCCTGTGTATGCTTGTCGCCGTCCCCACCACCACGGCGGGGAAACGCCGCCTTAGCTCAGTCGGCCAGAGCGACGCACTCGTAATGCGTAGGTCAAGGGTTCGATTCCCTTAGGCGGCTCCGACAAAGGCCAGGTCAGACAAAGTCTGACCTGGCCATTTGGTTTTTCGCGTCCCGACAACCGCCGGCTTTGGGGGCGGGTGGGTGCGGGGGCGTGAGCGGACGTGTTGATGTCGCTGTCCAGCGGGCCCGGTGCACGCGCACGGCGCGGCACATCACACGGTCGCTTTCGGTTCGGTGGATGGAGGTGGATGGAGAGGTCGCCTCTGCCGCAGTTCATCGAGGACGCGAAAGACGGCGTGCGGTGCTCGGACAGCAGGGTTCTCCGGCGGGCCACTCTCGGGGCCCGGCACGCGCCGCTAGAGTCGCGGCCCATGGACTGGGCCGCGCCGTTGAGTGCCATTGCCGGAGCCCTCGCGGGCATCGTCGCGACGTACGTCGTGGACCGGGGCCGCTGGAAGCAGACGCGCGAGGCCGAGTCGAACCAGATCCTGCGCGAGACTTTCGTGGCCTATCTGTCCCACCTCGCCCGCGCGGTCGAGAACATGCGGTACGCGGCCGAGGCGGCGTACGACACCCCCGAGGAGCGCCGGAGGGCGATACGCGGCGCGTTCTCCGAGACAGGGCTGTTCGAGCAGAGATACGGCCTCACCATGCTGGCCCCGCCCGCTGTGGTCGAGGCCGGTGTGGATGCGTTCCGGCGGGTGCGGGACCTGCGCGACCTGTTGGCCGACGGCGCACAGGTCTCCGATGGGGCCTTCCAAACCGCCCAGCACCGCTACTTTCGCTCGGTCATCGCGACCTCGGATGCCATGCGCGAGGAACTCCGCATCCCGCACTGGGCTTCACGCCTCTCGGCGAGGAGGTCACGGAACCCCCCACCCAGCGCAGTTAGCAACGCGCAACGTCCCGTCGGTGCTTCGTGCGTGCTTCGTGCGTGTTTCGTGCGGTGGTGGTGGGCGCGCGTCAACCGGTTGGAAAGGCACCGAGCGGTTTTCGCACGGCGGAGTCATGCGTGGCTCACGGGTTGACTGCCTTGGGCGGCTTGATAAACGACCTGCGGCCTTTGTCGGGGAGCCGCAGGTCGTACATCCGGGACGTCGTACGGTTTCAGCGCCGATGGTGTCGGGCGGCAGCGGCGCTTGCCTGCCATTCGGCTCCGCCTTGTTCGCGTGCGGTGCGGATACCCACCTGGTGGTCCTGGACAAGTGACCAGCCGAGGCCACCGGCCGCGAGCATCGAAGCGACGCCGATCGCCGCGAGGGTGATGCCCAGCGACGCGCTGCGGGCCGGGCCGTCCCAGTGGGATGCGTACACGCCCAGGGTGATCGCGAACAGTGCCAGGGTGAGGATGTTCAGCATGGCGTGCGTCGTGCCGACACGCTTGGCGGGGCTGCCCTTCGGGACGGCTGCCATGAGGTCGACCAGCCCGGGCAGTGCCGCGAGTACCGCCCCGCCGACGCCGACGATGTTCATCACGATGGCGAAGTTGAGCCAGAACTGGTCGTCCGTTCCGGCGTAGATGGCATAACCGACGAGTGCGCCGGTGTAGCCGACGATCGGAAACGGGATGAGCATCGGATGGATCGGATGGCCCATCACCGCGGCCTTGCTTCGCATGGACGCCTCCTCCAACATGGCGAGCCTCCGTCGGCCCGCGCGATCACGGCTGCCCGAGACCGGCCGATTCACACGGGTCGGCGGTGTGCGTACAGCGGCGGGAGTGAGACACCGCCATGACCGCTTTGCGGCCGGTGCTCGTCGGCTGAGGGCTTCTTCCGCGACGCTTTGCCGACTACGCCGAGGGGCGCCGGCGCGCAAACCGAACGCGCCCGAGTTGCCGGGGTGCGGTCACTGCGAGGCGAAATTGAATTCTCGGCTGGCGGGGTTCCTGGCTTCGGCCTGCTGCTCGTGCTCGGCCTTCTGTTCGTACTGCGCCAGGGCCAAGCCGAGGCCGAAGAAGGTCGGGGCCCACTCGCCGATGAAAATACCCCAGCGATCCGCACGCTCGACGTTTTCGGCCGAGCTGCTGGTCAGCCAGGACACGAACGTCAGACCGATCGACGCAAACGCCGCCGTGTAGGCGTGCTCGCTGCGCAGGCCCATCTTGTGCAGCCTCTTGATGATCACGATTTGTCCTCCAGTGTCGAGCGAACCTCGTGCGGCGGCTGTCCGCAGGAGCGGCGGCTACACCTGGGGCCGTCGTGCGATCGGACAGCTCGGCGCCACACGGCCCGAGGACACGCGTCGGCGAGAACGCTGGATCACGGGACGATCGGGGGCTGCCGGGCGATTCTTCCCGGAGGAATCGGGCCGACGCCGGGGTGTCGGCCCGGGCGCCGGGCGGCGTGCCGTTGGCCCAGGGCCGGGGCCACCGCGCCGGTGGCGAATGCGGCCTTTCTCACCCGCGCCGCGCGCGAGCTCCCGTGTCCCGTCATCGTGGCCGAACGCGGACGCCCCCTCGACATCCTCGATGCCCTGCACACCGCCGAGCGTCCTTGGCGCCGCTGAAGGGCGGTCGGCGGTCGGGCGGACGCGGGCCGGCGGCCCTGAGGCATGCGGGGCAGCGGCACGGTTGGTCGAGCGTGCGTTCGAGGGCTGATTGGCGCGGGTTTCGCCTCTGTGCGCCCTGTCGCGCGGCCATCCGATCGGTCGATCATGGCGAGCGCCGACGCGAGCGCCACGGTACGCAACCAGCTCTGTGCGTGCCGTCGAGCAGGTTCGCCCACGCCGTGATCAGGAGGACTCGCATGGACCGACCCCCTGCCGACCGGGCCGCGACCGATGGGGAACGAGGCGTCGAATCGCCCGCGTTAGCCGCGCGCGAGGGCGAGGTGACGGAGGCCGCCGACGCGACGACGGGGAGCGGGGGGCCGAACGGTGGGAGCCCTGCGGGCGCGGTTCCGCGGCAGCGGCAGGACGCCGGCGACGAGGACCCGGGTGCGGCGTCGCCGGATGACGACGACGATTACGCCGCCGTCGGGCACAGCCGGTACCAGAACGACGCCGTTGTCGCGAAGGTCACCACGCGGGCGATGGCGGCGCGGCTGCCGTACCTGGTGGGGAAGGCGCTGCGGCTGGGTTGGGATGCGGACCGGCGGGTGCTTGTCGCGCTGCTGGTCTGCCAGTTGGCGGCGGGGATTCTGGAGGCCGCGGGGCTGATGGCCACCACCTCGACGATCACGGCGGTGATCTCGTCCGGGGACATCGGCGACCGGCTCCGCGAGGCCGCGCCCGCGCTGGTGGTGCTGGCGCTGGCGGTGGGGGCGCGGGCGGGGCTGGGCATCGCGGTGGCGTATCTGTCCCAGCGGTTGGTGCCGATGATCAGCCGCAAGGCCGAGGCGCTGTTGCTGGAGGCGACCACCAAGGCGGAGTTGGCGGCGTACGACCGCCCTCAGTTCATGCACGACTACGAGGCCGCCGAGCAGGGTGTCCAGCAGATGCGCAGGCTGCTGTCGCAGTCGCAGAACGTCATCGCGGCCGGCGCGGATCGAGTACGAGTCGATGGTCACCACGCGCAACGAGCGTCACATCCTGGCGGTCCTGCGCTGGAACCTGACCGACAAGTGGGAGGCGAGCCAACTGCGTTCGTCGACTCTGGCACCGCATCTGCTGGCCCGGTACGAGCGGGTCGGCGACCGCGTGCAGCGCGTCGTGCAGGCGGCGGCGATGCGCGAGGCGAGGGTGTCGGTGGCCGGGGCGTTGGCCGGCGGGCTGGCCGCGGGGTTGGTGTGGGGTGCCGTGTTCTGGCTGCTCGCCACCGACCGGATGAGCGTCGCCGCCGCCGGCACCGCGGTGATCGCGCTGCGGACCGTCGGCACGTCGCTCGGCGGGATCGTCGTCGCGGGCACGGACATGTACGCGATCGGCCTCTACCTGGACGACTGGGACCGGTTCCTGGCCCAGGCCGGCGGGCACCGGATGAGCGCGCGGCGCGGTACGCGCGTCATCGGCCGCCCGCGCACGTTCCGCGCCGAGGCGGTGACGTACGAGTACGCCACCGACGAAAGCGACGACAAGCGGCGCGCCCTCGACGGCGTGGACCTCGAAGTCGAGGTGGGCCGCGTGGTCGCACTGGTCGGCGAGAACGGGTCCGGCAAATCGACGCTGGCGAACATCCTCACCGGCCTCTACCTCGCGGACGGCGGGCGCGTCACGTGGGACGGCCACGACGTGCGCGACCTCGACCCCGAGGAGGCCTTCCGGTACGTCGCCTATCTCACACAGGACGTCGTGCGCTGGCCGCTGCCGTTCCACGCGAACGTCACGCTGTGCCAGCCGCGCGCCGACCACGACGCGGCCCTCGCCTTCGCGATGGAGGCCTCCGGCGCCGACGAGGTGGCGGCCACCCTCCCGCGCGGCATGAGCACGCTTCTCAGCCAGGAGTTCATCGGCGGGACGATGCTCTCCGGCGGCCAGTTCCAGCGGATCAACCTCGCCCGCGTGTTCTACCGCGACAGTCCGCTGCTGGTGCTCGACGAACCCACGAGCGCCCTCGATCCCCGAACCGAGCACAAGATCTTCACGCGCCTGCGCGAACACGCCGCCGATCGCGCGGTCGTCCTGGTCACCCACCGCCTTACGAACGTCGCCCACGCGGACGAGATCGTCGTCATGGACCGGGGCCGTGTCGTCGAGCGCGGCACATGCGCCGAACTCCTCAAGGCGGACGGCCTGTTCGCGGAGCTGTGGCGTCTCCAGACCGACCGGTGACGCGGCACCGGCAACGCTCCGGCAAGACGGCTGAAAACAACACCAACACCCGTGTCCCGGGCGACAATCGGTTGCTCGCTGCGTCGTCCCGAAAGGCCCTTGTCCATGGCTCCGCTCAACCCCTGGCTCGCCGAACTGCCCCGCGTCTACAGCGGCTCGGCCGTGCTCGTGACCGACGAACACGGGCGGGTGCTGCTTTTGGAGGCGTCGTTCCGCAAGGCTTGGCTGCTGCCGGGCGGTTGCCTCTCCGACGACGAGGACCCCAAGGAGTGCGCGCGGCGGGAGCTGGCCGAGGAGACCGGGCTGGACCTGCCGATCGGGGCGCTGCTGGACGTCGATTGGCGCGGGGCGGATCCGCGTGAGGAGCACTTGGCCGCGCCGGTCGCGCAGTTTCTGTTCGACGGGGGCAGCATCCCGGCCGACACGCCGATCGTGCTCGACCACGAGTCGCTGAGCGCCCGCTGGTGCACGCTGCCGGAGGCGAAGGAGCTGCTGCCCGACGTCGCGTACGACCGACTGCGGCGGGCGCTGGACGCACGGCGGAACGGCGGGTGCGGTTACGGCGTTTCCCCGGCCGGGGCATGGGGCTGAGCCG
>NZ_JBPKBI010000003.1:324621-360939 GCF_051388935.1 Yinghuangia sp. YIM S10712 | reverse complement strand
CCCCCCCCCCCCGCCGGACGACTCGCGCACGACCAGTTCCGGCTGGAACGTCACCTGCTGGTGCGCGTGCGTGTCCGCGTTCTCGCACTCGTCGAGCAGCAACTCGGCGGCTGTTTGGCCCAGTTGGTACGTGGGCTGGCGGATCGAGGTGATCGGGATCGCGGACGCTGCGGCGAATTCGATGTCGTCGTAGCCGACCAGCGCCAGGTCTTCGGGGATGCGCACGCCCGCCCGCAGCATCTCGCGCATGAATCCCATCGCCAGAAGGTCGTTCGCGCACAGCACCGCGCGAGGGAGGTTTTCCCGACCGCCCGCCAGCAGGCGCCGGGCGGCCTCGGCGCCGGAGCGGGCGTTCATGGCCGGCACCAGGACGTCGCGCGTCGAGGAGCCGAGGCGCAATCCGGCCGCACGCAGGGCCCGGCGCATGCCGTTGCGGCGGTCGTCGCACTGACGGATCGTCAGCGGGCCGCTGACGAACGCGAACGTCTCGTGTCCGGCGGCGATCAGGTGGTCGGTCGCCAACTGCCCGCCGGCCACGTCGTCGACGGCGACCGAGCACAGGTCGGGGCGTTCGCCGCTGCGGTCGAGCAGCACGACGGCCATGCCGCGGCTGCGCAACGCGTCGATCGGCAGCGTGGATTCGTGCGCGGGCGTGACCAACACGCCGCGTACGCGCTGCTCTTGGAGCACTTGCAGATACGTCTCCTGCTTCGTCACCGAGTCGTCCGAATTGCACAGGATCACGACCGAGCCGGTGTGGCTGGACACGTCCTCGACCCCGCGCGCCACGTCGGTGAAGAACGGGTTGGCGACGTCGAGCACGATCAGACCGAGCGCGTTGGTGCGCCCGGAGCGCAGCGACCGCGCGGAGTCGTTGCGGACGAAGCCGAGGTGCTCTATCGCGTCCAGCACCCGGTTGCGGGTGGCCTCGGCGACACGGTCCGGCCGGTTCAGCACGTTCGAGACCGTGCCGACCGAGACGCCCGCGTGCCGGGCCACTTCCTTGATGCTGGTCGTCATGCCGCCAACTGTGATGATGCGAATTGAAACGTGTCAACCCTCTGTGAGGGTAGACACCCACCCTGAGTGGCCGGGGAAGGCCCGGAGACGGCCCTTCTTGGCCAGGGGTTACCGTGGCCCGAGGTCACAATACGACAATGCGCCGGAATTTCCGCCGTAGCAGCTCTTGACGCAACGCGGCACACCGACCTAACTTCCTCGCAACGTGCATGAAACGTTTCATTACATGTACGCGACCTGACGGGCGACGAGGAGCTGAACCTCATGACCGCTGTACCGACCACTCCCGGGGGCGACCCGCCGGCGACGCCCGTGCTGGCGCTGCGCGACGTCGAGAAGTCCTTCGGCGCGGTGCGGGCGCTGCACGGTGTCTCGCTCGAACTGTTCGCGGGAGAGGCCCACGCCCTGGCCGGCGAGAACGGTGCCGGCAAGTCGACGTTGATCAAGACGTTGGCGGGCGTACACCGTCCCGACGCCGGTCAGGTGCTGCTCGACGGCGAGCCGGTGACGTTCGGCAACCCGGCCGTCGCCCGGGACGCCGGGGTCGCGGTGATCTACCAGGAGCCGACGCTGTTCCCGGACCTGTCGGTCGCGGAGAACATCTTCATGGGTCGCCAGCCGCGCGGCGCGCTCGGCCGGATCGACCGCAAGTCCATGCACCGCACCACCGCCGAGCTGTTCCGCCGCCTCGGTGTCGCGCTCGACCCCGAGCAGCCTGCGCGCGGCCTGTCGATCGCCGACCAGCAGATCGTCGAGATCGCCAAGGCGCTGTCGTTCGAAGCGCGCGTGCTGATCATGGACGAGCCGACCGCGGCGCTGACCGGCAGCGAGGTCGCCCGGCTGTTCACGGTCGTGCGGACCCTGCTGGAGCAGGGCGCGGCCGTGCTGTTCATCTCGCACCGGCTCGAAGAGATTTTCGCGCTGTGCCGGCGGGTCACGACACTGCGCGACGGCCGCTGGATCGCCTCGGAGCTCCTGGAGGGGCTGACCGAGGACGACCTGGTCCGCCGCATGGTCGGTCGTGACCTCGACTCGCTCTACCCCAAGCAGGACACGGAGATCGGCAAGACCGCGCTGCGCGTCGACCGCCTCACCCGCGAGGGCGTCTTCCGCGACGTCTCGTTCGAGGTGCGCCGCGGCGAGATCGTCGCGCTCGCCGGCCTGGTCGGCGCGGGCCGCAGCGAGGTCGCCCGTGCGGTGTTCGGCGTCGACCGGTACGACGCGGGCGGTGTCGAGGTGGACGGCCGCGCGTACAAGGCCGCCTCGCCCACCGCCGCGATGGCCGCCGGCCTCGCGCTCGTTCCCGAGGATCGGCGCCAACAGGGCCTGGTGATGGATCTGTCCATCGAGCACAACATGGGCCTGACCCGGCTCCAGGCGCTGAGCAAGGCCGGCCTGATCGACCGCCGCGCCGAGCACGGCACCGCCCGCGACTGGGCGCTGCGCCTGCAACTGAAGTACTCCCGGCTCTCGGACGCCGTCGGCGTCCTGTCCGGCGGCAACCAGCAGAAGGTCGTCCTCGCCAAGTGGCTGGCCACCGGTCCCAAGGTGCTCATCGTCGACGAGCCGACCCGCGGCATCGACGTCGGCACGAAGTCCGAGGTGCACCGTCTGCTTTCCGGGCTCGCGGCGGAGGGCCTGGCCATCCTCATGATCTCCTCCGACCTGCCCGAGGTTCTCGGGATGGCCGACCGGGTGCTGGTGATGCACGAGGGCCGCATCACCGCGGAGCTGTCCCGGGCGGACGCCACCGAGGAGACCGTCATGGCGGCGGCGACCGGCCGTTCCGGTGCCTCCGCGAGTTCGAACGGAAGGGACGCCGCCGCATGACGGCCACGCTCATATCGCCGCCCGCGGCGGAACCGGAGAAAGCCGCGGCGTCGCGCGGTCTCGTCGACAAGGTCTTCCGCGCCCGCGAGCTGACCCTGCTGGTCGCGCTGGTCGCCCTGGTGGTCGGCACCCAACTCAGCAACACGCGCTTCCTGTCGGAGCAGGGCGTCAAGGACCTCTTCCTCAACGCCTCCATCCTGGTGCTGCTCGCCGTCGGCCAGTCGGTCGTCGTCGTCACCCGCAACATCGACCTGTCGGTCGGCTCGGTCGTGGGCCTGTCGGCGTTCGCGTGCGGCAAGTTCGCGTCGGGGTCGAGCCACGGCGTGTTCACCGTGATCCTGATCGGCGTCCTCGTGGGCGTCGCCTGCGGTGTGCTGAACGGCCTGCTGGTCAGTCTCGGCAAGGTGCCGTCGCTGGTGGTGACGCTCGGGACGCTCTACATCATCCAGGGCATCGACTACTACTGGGCGCAGGGCGAGCAGATCAACGCCGCGACGCTGCCCGAGGGTGTGCTCGACCTGGGCACCGGCAGCGTGCTCGGCATCCCGTACCTTCCGCTGATCGCGGCCGTCGTGCTCGTGGCGACCGGCTGGTACCTGCGCAGCTACCGCACCGGCCGGGAGCTGTACGCGATCGGCTCCAACCCCGAGGCCGCGCGTCTCGCCGGTGTTCGGTCCGGGCAGCGGGTGTTCGCCGCGTACGTCTTCTCCGGTGCGATCGCCGGTCTCGCCGGCGCGCTGTGGCTGTCGAGGTTCGGCACCGTCGTCGCGGACGCCGCGGCCGGGTGGGAGCTCCAGGTCGTCAGCGCCGTCGTCGTCGGCGGCGTCGCGATCACCGGCGGGGTGGGGACGGTGTGGGGCGCGGCGCTCGGCGCGCTGCTGCTGACCACGATCGCCAGTGCGCTGGTGGTCCTCAAAGTGGACTCCTTCTGGCAGAAGGCCATCAACGGCGCGCTCCTGCTGGCCGCCATCAGCATCGACCGGATCGTCCAGGTGCGGGTGACCCGCGCACTGCGGAGGAGGAACGCCCGCCATGGCTGACACCCTGACGAAACAGCCGGAGGCACGGGCCGAGGCGCCCGGCACCCGGTCCGCGGGCTGGCAGCGCTTCCTGCGCTGGGACCTCGCGGTCACGATCATCCTGATCGCCGTGTTCGGCTTCGGCAGCGCCGACAACGCGTCGTTCGCGACCACCGGCAACCTGTCGTTCGCACTCAACGACATCGCCGAAGTGGCCATCATCGCGCTGCCGATGACGCTGCTCGTGGTGTGCGGCGAGGTCGACCTGTCGGTCGCGTCGATGCTGGGCCTGTCCAGCGCGCTGGCGGGATCGCTGTGGGACGCCGGATGGACGTTCGAGATGATCATCCCGGTCGTCCTGCTCGTCGGACTCGTCGGCGGCCTGGTCAACGGGCTCTTGGTCACCAAGGTCGGCCTGCCGTCTCTCGCGGTCACCATCGGCACGATGACGCTCTACCGCGGACTCGCCTCCGTGGTGCTGGGCACCAAGGCGGTCGCGGAGTTCCCGCAGGAGTACGCCGACCTCACCCAGCAGACGGTGTTCGGGTTCATCCCGTTCCCGATCGCGCTGTTCGCGGTCCTCGCGGCGATCACCGCCGTCGTGCTGCACGCCACCGGCCTCGGCCGGGCGATGTTCGCGATCGGCGCGCAGGAGGAGGCTGCGTACTTCGCCGGAATCCGCGTCAAGCGCATCAAGCTCGCGCTGTTCGCCCTGACCGGTGTCGTCGCGGCGTTCGCCGGGCTGGTGTTCACGCTGCGCTACGGCAGCGCACGCGCCGACAACGGCATGGGCTTCGAGATGACCGTCATCGCGGCGGTGCTGCTCGGCGGCGTCGACTTCGACGGCGGCAAGGGCACGCTTCTCGGCGTCGTCTCCGGCCTGTTGCTGATCGCCGTGCTGCGCAATCTGCTCACCCTCAACGACGTGGCGAACGAGGTCCAGTCGATCGTCACCGGCGTGCTGCTGGTCGTGTCGGTGCTCACCCCGAGGGCGATCCACGCCATCGGTCAGCGGCGCCGCCGATCATCCGGCCCGGCCACGGCACAGGGCAGTCCCGCCTGAGCCGCCCCGCACGACCCCGCCCCCACCCCCCGGAAACGCAGAACCCCCGAAGGACGACCATGAATCTCAGAATCACCGGCCGCCGCACCACCGCGGCCGTCGCCGCGGCGACCGTGCTCGGCCTGACCGTCGCCGGCTGTTCGGGCACCAGCAAGGACGACAACGACTCCGGCTCCGGCGCCGCCGCGGGCAGCACCGCGAGCGCGGACCCGAACGCGCCGCTCAAGACCGGCCTCAAACTGGCGTTCCTGCCCAAGCAGATCAACAACCCGTACGAGACCATCACCGGTGAGTCGGGTGTCGCGGCGGCCAAGGAGATAGGCAGCGAGGCCAAGCGCGTCGGTCCGTCGGACGCCAACGCCTCGTCGCAGGTGTCGTACATCAACACCCTGATCCAGCAGGACCAGGACGCGATCATGATCGCCGCGAACGACGCCAACGCCGTGTGTGGTCCGCTCAAGCAGGCGATGTCCAAGGGCATCAAGGTCGTCGCGTACGACTCCGACACCGCCAAGGACTGCCGCCAGCTCTTCATCAACCAGGCGAAGTCCGAGGACGTCGGCCGCAGCCTGGTGCAGAACGTGGCCAAGCAGATCGGCTACAAGGGCAAGATCGCGATCCTGTCGGCGACGCAGAACGCCACGAACCAGAACACCTGGATCGACTACATGAAGCAGGAGCTCGCGAAGCCCGAGTACAAGGACATGCAGCTCGTCAAGGTCGCCTACGGCGACGACGACGACCAGAAGTCCTTCCAGGAGACGCAGGGCCTGCTCCAGGCCAACCCGGACCTGCGCGCGATCATCGCGCCGACCACCGTCGGCATCTCGGCGGCGGCCCGCTACATCGACGGCTCGCAGTACAAGGGCAAGGTCGTCGTCAACGGCCTCGGCACCCCGAACCAGATGCGGCAGTTCGTGAAGAGCGGCACCGTCGAGCAGTTCTCGCTGTGGGACCCGAAGAAGCTCGGCAAGCTCGCGGTCCACGCGTCCGCGGCGCTGGTCTCCGGCCAGATCACCGGTGCCGAAGGTGAGAAGTTCACCGCCGGCGACCTGGGCGAGTACACGATCGGCGCGAACGGCGAGATCATCCTCGGCCCGCCGACCGTGTTCAACAAGGACAACGTCGACCAGTACGACTTCTGATCGAACGCGGGACGGAGGCAGCCATGACGAGCAGCACAACGGCGAACGGCAGGCAGCGCGTCTGCTTCGTTCTCCGGGTCCGTCGGGAACGCATCGAGGAGTACCGGGCACGGCACGCCGCCGTCTGGCCGGACATGCGCGCGGCACTCACCGCCGCCGGGTGGCACAACTACTCGCTCTTCCTGCGCCCCGACGGGCTGCTCGTCGGCTACCTCGAAACCGACGACTTCGACGCCGCCCGCGCAGCCATGGACGCGACCGAGGTCAACGCCCGCTGGCAGGCCGAGATGGGCGACCTCTTCGAACCGCTGGACGGGCTGCGGCCCGACGAGGCCATGGCCCCGCTCGACGAGGTCTTCCACCTCGACTGAGCCCGGCCCCCGCACCACCCACGCAGAACCCCATACGCAGCAGGAGTGTTGACGCGAATGACCGAGAAGGACGTGAAGGCCCGGCTGCGGGCCCAGCGGATCGAGACCCCGTCGTGGGCGTACGGGAACTCCGGTACGCGCTTCAAGGTGTTCGCACAACAGGGCGTCCCGCGCGACCCGTTCGAGAAACTTTCGGACGCCGCGCAGGTGCACAAGTACACCGGTGTCGCGCCCAGTGTGTCCCTGCACATCCCGTGGGACAAGGTCGACGACTACGCGGCCCTCGCCAAGCACGCCGAGCAACTGGGCGTCTCCATCGGCGCGATCAACTCGAACGTCTTCCAGGACGACGACTACATGCTCGGGTCGGTCACCAACCCGGACCCGCGCGTGCGCCGCAAGGCAACCGACCACCTGCTCGAATGCGTCGACATCATGGACGCGACCGGTTCGCGCGACCTCAAGCTGTGGTTCTCGGACGGCACGAACTACCCCGGACAGGACAGCATCCGGGACCGTCAGGACCGGCTCGCCGAGGCGCTGGCCGAGGTGTACGCGCGGCTGACGGGTGATCAGCGGATCATCCTGGAGTACAAGCTCTTCGAGCCGGCGTTCTACACGACCGATGTGCCGGACTGGGGCACGGCGTACGCGCACTGCCTCAAACTCGGCGAGCGCGCCAAGGTCGTCGTCGACACCGGCCACCACGCGCCCGGCACCAACATCGAGTTCATCGTCGCGTTCCTGCTGCGCGAACAGAAGCTCGGCGCCTTCGACTTCAACTCCCGCTTCTACGCCGACGACGACCTCATGGTGGGCTCCGCCGACCCCTTCCAGCTCTTCCGCATCATGCACGAGGTCGTGCGCGGCGGCGGCCTGGACGACGCGGCCGAGGTGGCGTTCATGCTCGACCAGTGCCACAACATCGAGCCGAAGATCCCCGGCCAGATCCGCTCGGTGATGAACGTCCAGGAAGCCACCGCCAAGGCGCTGCTCGTCGACGCCGACGCGCTGGCCGCCGCCCAGCGATCCGGCGACGTGCTCGGCGCGAACGCCGTGCTGATGGACGCCTACAACACCGACGTGCGCCCGCTGCTCGCCGAGCTGCGCGCGGAGCAGGGCCTCGCCCCCGACCCGATGGCCGCGTACGCCGCCTCCGGCTACGCCGAGCGCATCCGCGCCGAGCGCGTCGGCGGCACCCAGGCCGGCTGGGGCGCCTGACCTGAACTACCTTTCCGGCCAAAGATGTTCACACCTTCTCACGCCAAGGGGCACCCGTATGAAGCCACCGACCCACCCGGCGGTGGAAGACCTGTTGAACCGCTCGCACACTCTGGGAGCGGATCCGCGCAACACCAACTACGCGGGAGGCAACACCTCCGCGAAGGGCACCGACGAGGACCCGGTCACCGGACAGCAGGTCGACCTGATGTGGGTCAAGGGGTCCGGCGGCGACCTCGGCACGCTGACCGAGGCCGGGCTCGCGGTGCTGCGCCTCGACCGGTTGCGTGCGCTCGTCGACGTCTACCCGGGCGTCGAGCGCGAAGACGAGATGGTCGCCGCGTTCGACTTCTGCGCCCATGGCAAGGGCGGCGCGGCACCCTCGATCGACACAGCGATGCACGGCCTGGTCGAGGCCGCGCACGTCGACCACCTGCACCCCGACTCCGGCATCGCGCTGGCCACCTCTGCGGACGGCGAGAAGCTGACCGCGGAGTGCTTCGGCGACCGCGTGGTGTGGGTGCCGTGGCGCCGCCCCGGCTTCCAACTGGGCCTGGACATCTCGGCGATCAAGCAGGCGAACCCGCAGGCGATCGGCTGCATCCTCGGCGGGCACGGCATCACCGCGTGGGGTGACACCTCCGAGGAATGCCAGGCCAATTCGCTGGAGATCATCCGCACCGCCGAGGCGTTCATCGCCGAGCGGTTCGACGAGGCCCGGCACCCCTTCGGCGCCCGACTGCCCGGGTACGCCCCGCTTCCCGACGCGCAGCGCCGCGCCCGCGCCGCCGAACTCGCCCCGCTGCTGCGCGGGTTGGCGTCGACCGACCGACCGCAGGTCGGGCACTTCACCGACAGCGACGTGGTCCTGGACTTCGTGTCCCGCGCCGAACACCCCAGGCTCGCGGAGCTGGGCACGTCCTGCCCGGACCACTTCCTGCGCACCAAGGTGCGCCCGCTGGTCCTCGACACCGCTCCCGATGCGCCGCTGGACGAAGTGACCGCCCGACTGCGCGAGTTGCACGAGGCCTACCGCGAGGAGTACGCCGCGTACTACCAGCGGCACGCCACTCCCGACTCGCCCGCGATGCGCGGTGCGGACCCGGCGATCGTGCTGGTGCCCGGGATCGGGATGTTCTCGTACGGCAAGGACAAGCAGACCGCGCGCGTCGCCGGCGAGTTCTACGTCAACGCGATCAACGTGATGCGCGGCGCGGAGACCATCTCGACGTACGCCCCCATCGAGGAGTCCGAGAAGTTCCGCATCGAGTACTGGGCGCTCGAAGAGGCCAAGCTCGCGCGGATGCCCAAGCCGAAGCCGCTCGCCACCCGCGTCGCGCTGGTGACCGGGGCGGGCTCCGGCATCGGCAAGGCCATCGCGACGCGCCTGGTCGCCGAAGGCGCGTGTGTGGTCGTCGCCGACCTCAACGCGGAGACCGCCGCGACCGTCGCCGACGAACTCGGCGGACCGGACAAGGCGGTCGCCGTGACCGTCGACGTGACCGACGAGGAGCAGGTCAAGGCCGCGTTCGCGTCCGCCGCGCTCGCGTTCGGCGGGGTCGACCTGGTCGTCAACAACGCGGGCCTGTCGGTCTCGAAGCCGCTCCTGGAGACCACCGCGCGTGACTGGGACCTCCAGCACGACGTCATGGCACGCGGCTCGTTCCTCGTCTCGCGCGAGGCGGCCCGGGTGATGATCGACCAGAAGCTCGGCGGCGACATCATCTACATCGCGTCCAAAAACGCGGTGTTCGCCGGGCCGAACAACATCGCCTACAGCGCCACCAAAGCCGACCAGGCCCACCAGGTGCGCCTGCTGGCAGCCGAGTTGGGCGAGCACGGCGTCCGCGTCAACGGCATCAACCCCGACGGCGTGGTGCGCGGCTCCGGAATCTTCGCCGGCGGCTGGGGTGCCAAGCGCGCCGCGGTCTACGGCGTTGAGGAGGAAAAGCTCGGCGAGTTCTACGCCCAGCGCACGCTGCTGAAGCGTGAAGTGCTCCCCGAACACGTCGCCAACGCCGTCTTCGCGCTCACCGGAGGCGACCTCTCGCACACCACCGGGCTGCACATCCCGGTGGACGCCGGAGTCGCCGCGGCGTTCCTGCGCTGACCCGCCCCCGTGACCGCTGGCGGGGCGGGCCCCTCCGCTGAGATCGCAGAATCCCGCGCGCAACCACGGGATTTTGCCATCTCGACGAGTCCGTCCCGCCAGCCCTGCGACATCCGTACGACAGCTTTCGAAAGGACCGCGACACCATGGCCGTCACCACGGACACCGCTGCCGCCTTCACGCGCGTTCCCGCGGTGGCACGCCGGCCGAAGATCGGCCTGGTCGCGGGCGGACTCGGCGCGTACTGGCCGCAGTTCCCCGAACTGCTGCCGCAGTTGCGGCGCTCGGCCGCGCGCGTCGCGGAACGCATGGGCGCGTTCGACGCCGACGTGATCGACGTCGGGTTCATCTCCGACGCGCAGGAGGGAGCGGCGGCAGCGGAGCGGTTGCGGCGTGAAGGCTGCGATCTGATCGTCGGCTTCCTCACCACCTACATGACCGCGACGATGTTGGTACCGATCGCGCAGCGGTCCGGCGCGCCGGTCCTGCTGATCAACCTCCAGCCGACCGAGTCCATGGACCACGCGACCTTCGACACGGGTGCGTGGCTGGCCTACTGCGGGGCCTGCCCGCTTCCGGAGATGGCCAACGCGTTCCGCCGCGTCGGCGTCGACTTCCGGTCGGTGTCCGGGCACCTTGAGGACGAGAACGCCTGGCGGCGCATCGGGCGCTGGATCCGCGCCGCGGGCGTGCGCTCCGTGCTGCGCAACGGCCGCCACGGCCTGATGGGCCACCTCTACCCGGGCATGTACGACGTCTCCACCGACCCGACCATGGTCGCCGCACACTGCGGAGGCCACGTCGAGATCGTCGAATTCGACGACCTGCGCGTCCGCGTCGCCGACGTCACCGATGACCAGGTCGCCGCCAAACTCGCCGAGACCCGCGAGACGTTCGAACTCGACGCGTCCGTTGTCGCCGATGACCTGGAATGGGCGGCCCGCGTCTCCGTCGGCCTCGACCACCTCGTCACCGACTTCGACCTCGACACGCTCGCCTACTACCACCGAGGGCTCGACGGCGAGCTTCACGAACGCCTCGGCGCGGGCATGATCCTCGGCGCGTCACTGCTGACTGCGCGCGGCATTCCGACCTGCGGTGAGTACGAGCTGCGTACGTCGCTCGCGATGCTCATCGCCGACCGCCTCGGCGCAGGCGGCTCGTTCACCGAACTCCAGGCCTTGGACTTCCGCGCCGGCGTGGTCGAGATGGGCCACGACGGCCCCGGCCACCTGGCGATCAGCGAACGCCGTCCCCTGCTGCGCGGCCTCGGCGTCTACCACGGCAAGCGCGGTTGGGGCGTGTCGGTCGAATTCGACGTCAAACACGGCCCGGTCACTCTGGTCGGCCTCTCCCAGACCTACGACGGCCGCTACGAACTCGTCGCGTCCGAAGGCACCGTGGTCGACGGCCCGCTCCTCGCGATCGGCAACACCACCTCCCGCGTCGACTTCGGCCGCGACCCCGGCGAGTGGACCGACGCATGGAGCGCCACCGGAATCCACCACCACTGGGCCCTGGCCACCGGCCACTTGGTCGAGGACCTGCGCGCGGTCTCCGACCTGACGGGCATCGCCCTCGTGACCGTCTGACCTCTGTTTCCGACTCGCTTCACCCTGGAGAATCGCCGTGACCACCCCGCCACCCGTCTTCGCCGCCGTCGACATCGGCGCTTCCAGCGGACGCGTCATCGCGGGACGCGTGGCCCCCGGAGTGCTCGAACTGGACGAGGTCCACCGGTTCATCAACCGGCCGGTCCGCGTGCGCGGCACTCTCCACTGGGACATCCTCGGCCTGTACGGGGAAGCCCTCGAAGGTTTGCGGAAGTTGGCCACGACCAGTACGCCTGCTTCGATCGGCATCGACACCTGGGCCGTCGACTACGGCTTGCTCGACGCGCGTGGCGGCCTGATGGGGAACCCCGTCCACTACCGCGACACCCGGACCGACGGCGTGATGGACCGCGTCTTGGAGTCGATCCCGCGCTCCGACGTCTATGGCGTCACCGGCCTGCAATTCCTGCCGTTCAACACCCTGTACCAACTCGCCGCCGAGTCCGGCGCCCGCCTCGACGAGGCAACCGGCCTGCTCCTGATCCCCGACCTGCTGGCCTACTGGCTCACCGACTGCTCCGGCGCCGAACGCACCAACGCCTCGACAACGCAGTTGTACGACGTGCGCACCGGAACCTGGTCGGTCGAACTGGCTGCTCGCGCCGGCATCCCCGCCCGCTTGCTGCCACCCCTCCGCGACCCCGGCACCGTCATCGGCCCGCTCACCTGCGACGCCGCTGAAGCCACCGGCCTCGACCCTGACACCCCGGTCGTCGCCGTCGGCTCCCACGACACCGCCTCAGCAGTAGTCGGAGTCCCAGCCACTGGACGGGACTTCGCCTACATCTCCTGCGGCACGTGGTCTCTGGTCGGAGTAGAACTCGACAAGCCGGTCCTGACCCCCGAAAGCCGCGAAGCCAACTTCACCAACGAGGTAGGCGTAGACGGCACAATCCGCTACCTGCGCAACGTCATGGGCCTGTGGCTCCTTCAAGAGTGCGTCCGCGTCTGGAATTCCCAAGGCCACCCTGCGGACCTCCCCACTCTCCTCGAACAAGCCGCTCGCGAAACTCCGTTCCGCTTCGTCATCAACCCCGACGACCCGGAGTTCCTGCCCCCCGGCGACATGCCGGCGCGCATAGCCCGCTACTGCCGCCGGACGGGCCAGCCGACCCCGGAAACCCCCGCTGCAATCGTCCGCTGCGTCATCGAAAGCCTGGCGCTGGCCTACCGCCGCACAGTCCGCGACGCAGCGCGCCTCTCGGGCACGCAGGTGGGGACGATCCACTTGGTCGGCGGCGGCGCCCGCAACACGCTTCTGTGCCAACTCACCGCCGACGCCTGCGGAATCCCGGTGGTGGCCGGCCCGGTCGAGGCAACCGCCATCGGCAACCTCATGATGCAGGCCCGTGCGGCGGGCGTGGTAGGGGACCTGGCCGAAACCCGAGCCCTCATCGCCGCGACCAACACCCTCCACCGCTACGAGCCCACCGGCAGTTCGGGGGCCTGGGACACCCTCGAAGCGTTCGCAAGCTGACGGTGCGGGATTGCGCCGCCAGGAGGAACTTCCCGTGGACTGAAGCCCTTTTGGGTCATCCACAGGCCGGGCCGCGGATCAGGCGGTCAACGAGCTCACGACAACACCGGTTTCCGCGCGCCATGACCGCACCTGACCGTCGCTCGGGCCGTGGTTGCGGAACCAGCGGACCGCGCGGAGGAATTCGGCGGCCAGGTCGTCGGGCCCGAACGCGTACGTGGAAACGGTTCGTCCCTCGCCGTACGAGATCGCCGCGCAGGATGGTTCCGCAGCCGAAATCCGGTGCAGATAACGCGTCTTGAGGCCGTCGTCGTCCTCGGTAACCGTGGTGACCACGTCGGGCATCAGGAAGCCGATCACCAGCGGCTTGACTTCCTCCCCCTCGTTCACGAGGGGGAGGAAGTCGAGGTTCTTGCACTGGGCCGGGATCGAAGAGGACGCCGTGACGCTGTACGCGTATGAGTGCAGAGTCGTTCCAGGGCTGCTACAGCCCGAAAGCTACATCCGCGCAGTATGCAACAGTCGCCTCCCTCCGCTTTCTGATGAACAGATCGAGTCCCAAGTTGCGGCACGCTTGGATCGGCAGCGCCTGCTGAACGAAAGACCCAATACGGAGTTCGGATTCATCATCGAGCAAGCGGTTTTTGAACGTCAGACGGGCGGGACCGAAACCACTCGCTGTCTCCTTGGTCATTTGATCGAGCGCGCCGAACTGCGGAACGTGGAAGTGCAGATCATGCCTTTGCGGCGACCGGATCATGTGGGACTGGACGGCCCCTTGTACCTTGCCGAAACCCAAGACCGTCGATGGATCGGCTACTTCGAAGGCCATGACCACAGCGCCTTCTGCAGCCGTCCGGATCAAGTAAGTTCGTTGCTCCGGCGTTATGGCAGGATGCGTTCGCAGGCTCTCAGCCCTGAGGCATCCGTCGACCTGCCAGAGCACATGCGAGAGGCGCTATCACTGCGATCCGTCTGCACTGGTTCAAGAGCAGCTACAGCGGCACCGGCGGCGGCAACTGCGTAGAGATCGCCGTACACCCCGAAGCCGTCCGCGTACGCGACTCCAAGGACACCCGCATCACCCCCCTCGCCCTCACCCCCGCCGCCTGGGCGACCTTCACCGCCGCCACCTCCGCGACCTGACCTCCCTCGCCACGTTCCGCCGCACCGACGGCATCGAGATGTACGAAAGCCGTGGTCTTTCGCGGGATTCGTCCATCTCGACGGGCTACCGTCGAGGCTGTCGTAGTGCGAGCGGTACGGGAAGTGCCGCTCAGGCGTCCGTCAATCGCCGTGATACATCCGGTGCAGGTCGATGAGTTCGACGTCGCTGCGTTTGTCCGCGACGTGCCGCAAGTCGGTGGTGAAGCCGGCGCGGGAGAAGAGGAGGAGCTTGGGCAGGGCCGCGACACGTGCGCTGGGGAGGAGGCCGCGCAGGTGCTCAAGGCGTTCGAGTTCCGATGTGTCGACGAGTTTGGTGGTGCCCTTGGCCTCTCCGATGGCGGTGATCCGCTCGGGCTCGAACGCCGAGGTCTGCGCGACGACAAGATCCAGTTCGTGGCCGTGGCGGTGTTCCCGGCAGGGGATTTCGGTGGGGCGTACCCAACTGGGCGTGCCACCCAGGGTTTCCGGAGACGCGTGTTCGAAGCACCATTGCCGGGCGAGGTCTTCGAAGTGCGGGCCGTAGATCTTGCCCGCGACGGTGTCGGCATTGCCGTCCCAGACCTGCTTCGCCCGGCCGATGACCAGCTCCGGTTCGTGACGCCGGATCAGCAGTTGGTGCAGCCGTACGGCGGGCTCGGCGATCCGAAAGACGCTGCGTTTCTCCCGCAGCGCGTCTTGGACCTGGTCCAGCAGTCCGATGTCCTGCAATCCGGACAGCAGGTGGCCCAGCGCACTACTCGGCCGCCCGAGCGTCGCCGCGATTTCCGAGCGCCGGTGGCTGCCTGCGCTGACCGCTGTCAGCACCGCAGCGTAGGAGGTCGGATCCGTGATCGACGGCTCCTCGCGCAGCAGCAGCCCGCCCTCGCGGAACATCGCCGATGCGGGGTTCAGCAGTCGGCGCTGCACCCATTCGTCGAAACCCGCCGCATCCTGCGGACCGACGCCTCCGCACATCTCCTTGTACGCGGGAGTCCCGCCGACCAGGGCGTGGAGACGGAAAGCCAACTCCGGATCGGAGTCCGTCCCCCAGAACGCGGCCGACTCTCGGAAACGGAAGGGGCGTACCACCAGTTCCATGTTCGCCCTCCCACGCAACGGCGCACCGCCGCCGAGCAGTTGCGCCATCGTCGTCAGCGCACTGCCGCAGAGGATCAAGCGCGTCCGCGTGTGTTCCTTGGCGTGGCCCATCGGGCTCAGCGCGCGCTGGAGGTAGGAGGGGAGCGCGGGCGTGCTGTTCACCAAGTACGGGAATTCGTCGATGACCACGGGCACCGGGCCGTCCTCGCCGATGCGCAGCAAGTCCTCCAGCGCCTCGCCCCAGTCGCCAAAGAGCACAGGGCGCTGTATCCCGCGGAACGCCGCGTAGGCCGCGCCGAGGTCCGCGAGATTCTGCGCTTCGCTCTGCTGTGTCGCGGCGAAAAGGAATCCGCCCGCCCGGCGTGCCAGCAGCTCCAGCATCAGCGTCTTGCCTTGCCGTCGCCGCCCGTACACCAGTCCCAGCGATGCGCCGGGCTGCTCGGAAGCCGCGTACTCGGAAAGTTCGCGCCACTCCGCGTCCCGCGCGAACAACCGCTCCGGTTTGCCCAGCACAGCCGTCCCCTATATTCTTCCAACTATGATAGTTGAATTTATCATAGGCGTCAGAATCATTTTTCCGGCGTCGTTGGGGATGCGTCCGAGGAGCACAACGTTCACGGCGTCGTCAGCGCCTCGGCCCCATAGGCGCGGTGGAGCAGTTCCAGGAACGTCGGCGCATCGGGCAGGTCCACCGAGCCGATCCGGTGGACCGCGATGCCCGGGTTCCAGGAGTTCATGACCACCGCGCCGGAGAGCGCGGGCAGGTCCGCCGGCCGCACTTCCCGGACCTGTTGCGGCACTCCGAGGTGGTCGAGTTGCCGGCGGAGGATGCCCATCGTGGTTCCGCCCAGAATCTCGGCTTCGGGCCACACCACTGTGGTGCCGTCCCAGAAGGCGAGGTTCCAGATCGACGCCTCGCTGAACCGGCCTCGGCGGTCGATGAAGGCCGCGTCGTCGAAGCCTTCCGCGACGGCTTGGCGCAGGTAGTACGTCTTGGCCACCTCGCCGACGTGCTTCACCGTCGGGAGAACGCGTTCGTACTCGACGACCGCCAGCGCCAGTGGGCCCGCGGGCCCGTTCGCGGGCGGTCCGGTGCGGATCAAGACCTCGGGTTCGACACCGGAGTCGGCCACGGTGAACTCACCTGCGGGCGAGTACACCGTGGCGACGAGCGACAGGTCCGGAGGACCGGCGTCGATCGCGGTCCGCAGCAGGGAACGAATGCGTTCGTCGGGCAGCGCCCGGCCGTACAACTCCAGGGACGCGCGGCGCAGACGTTCCAGATGGAGATCCAGGCCGCGCACTCGGCCGCCGCGTATCTGCATGGCCGTGAAGTGCGCGTACCCCGCGAATGCGAGTGGTGCCAGCTCGTCGGCGCTCGCCGCGCGGCCGTCGTGGTGAACGACGAAAGAGGTTGCACGGCCGGTGGTCTCGTTGTTCGGCGCGAAGCCGGAATCGGTGCTCATGGGCGCGACGTTAAGCCTTTACACCGGTGGCAAGGTCAAGCGCGGACGAGGTGGAGCACATGCTGATCGGGGAGTTGTCCAGGCGGACGGGAGTCAAGCCCCGGATGCTGCGCTACTACGAGGAGCAGGGCCTTCTCGATGCCGCGCGAGGCCCGAACGGCTACCGCGAATACGCCGAGGACGCCGTGCTCACCGTCCGGCAGGTCCGTGCGCTGCTGGACGCCGGTCTGTCCACCGAGGTGATCCGCGCGGTCATGCCCTGCGTCCGGGGTGAGGCACCGGAGATCGACATGTGCGTCGACGTACGGGCCATCCTCGGACGCGAGCTGATGGCCACTGAGGAGCGCATCGGCGAGCTGGAACGCAACCGCACGACACTCGCGGGCTACCTCGACCAACCCTGAACGAGCCTCGAAACGGCACGCTTGGCCGTTCCTCGGCCTTGCTCCGCCAGTGAGAGCCGCGACTGTCATCGCCGGAGCAATCACTGTCTCCTTTGCAGACTCAATCGGGCGCGACCACCAGCACTTCCAGTGTCCGAGGGCCGTGGACGCCCTCGACGCGGTCGAGCTCGATGTCGCTGGTGGCGGAGGGGCCGCTGATCCAGGTGAGGGGGCGGCTGGGGTCCAGCCGGCCGATCGTGTCGGGGACGGATGCGTAGACGTCGGCGGCGTGGACCACACACAGGTGGTAGTCGGGGACCAGGGTCAGTGCGCGTCGCCCCTGGGCCGGGCCTGCGTCCAGGACGATCGTGCCTGTTTCGGCGATCACCGCCGCGCAGCCGGTGATGGTCCCGTCCACCGAGGCGAGCTGATCGATCGTCAGAGGCGGCTTGTCGCCGAGGAGTTCGACGTCGGTGATGGCGGATGTCCAGGCTTCGGGGGTGCCGGGGGGCACCACGACGCGGCTGCACTTGCGTCTGCGGAGTGCGTCGGCGACGGCTGCGGGCAGCTGGTCCGGTGTCACCTCGTGGACGATGGCCCGGTAGTCGCGCAGGTTTTCGACGAGGAGGGGGAGGACGCCCTCGGAACCGGTGTGGCGACGTAGGTAGTTGCGGGCCGGTACGCCGTCGTCGGCGGGGGCGTCGGCCAGCGCCGCGCGAATGCGGCCCAGCACGGTTGCGCGCGAACTCATTGGGGGCTCCCGGGTGTTGTGCCGGCGTCGGTGCCGTGTTCCTTCGCCCACCAGTCGCGGAACGACTGGGCGGGGGGCTCGGGGATGTCTCGTGTGTCGGTCCACGCCGAGCCGGGGCCCGGCAGGCGCTTGGGAATCAAGTGGCGCGTACGGCCGGCCAGCCGCTGCACCCGGGACAGCCTGGACGGGTCCGCGAAGATCCAGCCGGCGGCCTTCATCGCGGCTCGTTCCGCGCGGTGGCCGGGCCCTTCGGTGACCTGCTCGCGCAGGTGCACCAGCACCTCGGGGATGTCGATGGCGACCGGGCACACGTCGTAGCACGCCCCGCACAAAGACGAGGCGTACGGCAGCGAGGCATCCAACTCGTTCGCCGTGCCCCGCAGTTGCGGGGTGAGGATGGCGCCGATCGGCCCCGGATAGACCGAGCCGTACGCGTGCCCTCCGGCGCGCTCGTACACCGGGCACACGTTGAGGCACGCCGAGCAGCGGATGCAGCGCAGCGTCTGGCGGCCCACCTCGTCGGCGAGCACGCCGGTGCGGCCGTTGTCGAGCAGCACGAGGTGGAAGTCCTGTGGGCCGTCTCCGGGTGTCACGCCGGTCCACGTGGACGTGTACGGGTTCATCCGCTCGCCGGTGGAGGAGCGGGGGAGCAGTTGGAGGAAGACCTCCAGGTCGGCCCAGGTCGGCACGACCTTCTCGATGCCGACGACCGAGATCAGCGTCTCGGGCAGCGTCAGGCACATGCGTCCGTTGCCCTCCGACTCGACGACCACGAGGGTGCCGCTCTCGGCGACCATGAAGTTCGCGCCGGAGACGGCGACTTTGGCGCTCAGGAAGCGTTCGCGCAGATGCCGGCGTGCCGCCTCGGCGAGCACGCGCGGTTCGTCGGTCAGGTCGGCGGGCGCCGGCTCGCCCCAGGAGCCCATCTCGCGCAGGAAGATCTCGCGGATCTCACTGCGGTTGCGGTGGATCGCCGGCACCAGGATGTGCGACGGACGGTCCTCGCCGAGTTGCACGATCAGCTCGGCCAGGTCGGTCTCGTACGCCCGAATACCCGCTTCGGCGAGTGCTTCGTTGAGGCCGATCTCCTGCGTCGCCATCGACTTGACCTTGACCACGTCGCGCTCGCCGGTCGCCCGGACCAGCTCGGTGACGATGCGATTGGCCTCCTCCGCGTCGGCGGCCCAGTGGACGTGCCCGCCCGCCGCGATGACCGCCTCCTCGACCTGGATCAGGTAGCGGTCCAGGTGCCGCAGCGTGTGGTCCTTGATCGCCTTGCCGGCCGCACGCAACTGCGCCCAGTCGTCCAACTCGTCGACGACGACCGCGCGTTTGCCGCGGATGGTGTGTGTCGCCTTGCGCAGGTTGTGGCGCAACTGCGCGTTGTTGACCGCGTCGTGCGCGGCCCGGGGAAACGCGGGCAGGCCGAGGAACGTGCCGCTCATGCCGACACCTCGCTTCGCTCGGCGCCGCACCCGCACGGAGCATTCTCGTGTCCGATGAACTCGCTGCGCTCGTTCATGCCGGCAACTCCTCGGTGGAGGCCAGGATTTCCGCGAGGTGCAGCGTGCGTACGCCCGTGCGCTGACGGTTCATCATTCCTCCCAGGTGCATCAGGCAGGAGTTGTCGGCCGCGCACAGCACCTCCGCGCCGGTCCCGGCCGCATTGCGGACCTTGTCGGCGCCCATCGCGGCGGACACGTCCGGGTTCTTGACCGCGAAGGTGCCGCCGAAGCCGCAGCATTCGTCGGCCCCCGGAAGCTCCAGCAGCTCAAGCCCGCGCACATTGCGCAGCAGGGTCGTCGGGCGGTCGCCGAGCTTCATCAGCCGCATCGAATGGCAGGTCGGGTGATACGTGACCTTGTGCGGGAAGTAGGCGCCGACATCGGTGACACCCAGCACGTCGACGAGAAACTCGCTCAGGTCGTACACCTTCGGCACCACCGCCGCGACGTCGTCCGCGAGCGCGGGATCCTCGGCGCGCGCGGCGGCCTTGGGGTGGTTGTCGCGGATCATCGCCCCGCACGAGCCGGACGGCGTCACGACGGCGTCGTAGCCGGCGAAGGTGTCCGCGAAGTGGCGGACCAGCGGCTCGATCTGCTTCCCGTAGCCGGTGTTCCAGTGCATTTGGCCGCAGCACGACTGCTCCACGGGGAAGTCGACCGTGCAGCCGAGTCGTTCGAGGAGGCGTACGACGGCCTGCCCGGTCCGGGGATAGAGCGTGTCGTTGACACACGTGATGAACAGTGCGACGCGCACGGGTGCGGCCTCCTCGTCCGGGCCATCAGGCGGGGAACGGATCCGATCGAATGGTCTGACCATACATTGGTCCATCCATGATGCACCATGTCATCCTGTGATCCGACCACCCGACCACCCGACCGGCCGCAGGAGAACCCGTGAGCACTTCCCCGACCGACGGTCCCGACTGGCGGCCGGTGCGACGGCTGCGCGCGCACGAGGAGGTGCTCGCGCGGATCGAGGAGCAGATCACCGCCGGGCGCCTGCGGCCGGGCGACCGCCTGCCGGGGGAGCGGCAGCTCGCCGAATCGCTCGGGGTGAGCCGGGCCTCGGTCCGTGAGGCGCTGCGCGTGCTGGAGGCCATGGGCGTCCTGGTCTCCACGACGGGCCGAGGACCGGACGCGGGCGCGGTCCTCGCCGGCCGCCCCGCCGAAGCGCTGGCCGACGTGCTGCGCCTGCACGTCGGGCTCGCGCATTTCTCGTTGCACGACATCGTCGAGACTCGGCGGGTCATCGAGACGTGGGCAGCCCGCTCCGCGGCCGAACACGCCCGTCCCGAGCATCTCGCCCGCCTTCGCGACGCGGTCGGCCGCATGTCCGCCCCGGACCTGACGCCCGATCAGTTCAATGCCGCCGACACGGACTTCCACATCGTCCTGGCGGAGGCCTCGGGCAACGCGGTCGTCGCCACCCTCATGCACGGCCTGCGCGACTCGGTGGGCCGGCACGCCGTGGAGGCCGTCGAACGCCTCGGCTGGCCGGACTCGGCCGCCGCTCTGCGCGAGGACCACGACCGCATCCTCGCCGCCATCGAAGCCGGCCGTCCCGACGCCGCAGCCGAAGCGGTCCACGAACACCTGCGCCGCTCGTATCCGGACCACTGACCCGCGACGTTGCGCCGTTTGCAGCAGTCCCGGCCGGGCAGCCGCTCGACCATGAGGCTGATTCGTCTGCCGGGCATGTACCGGCCGCAGGCGGACACGCGCCTGCTCGTCTCGGCGTACGTGCACGAAGGGTTGCCGCGCGCTGCCCGCACCGTGCTCGACGTCGGGACCGGCACAGGCGTCGTGGCCATGGCCGCGGCCGAAGCAGGCGGCGGGAACTGCCACGTCACGGCCGTGGACATCTCGCGACGCGCCGTATGGGCGGCCCGTGCGAACAGCCTGTGCCGACGGCGCCGCGTAGCGGTGCGCCACGGCGACCTGCTGGAGCCCGTTGTCGGACGCATGTTCGACGTCGTGCTCGCCAACCCGCCGTACGTGCCGGCCCCCGCGTGCAACCTCCCCGAACGCGGCCCCGAACGAGCCTGGGACGCCGGCAACGACGGCCGGCTGCTCCTCGACCGGCTGTGCCGACAGATCCCGCACGTACTGCGGCCCGGCGGGTCCGTGCTGTTGGTGCAGTCGTCGCTGTGCGGCGTCGACGCCACACTGCGCATGCTCGGATCCGTCGGCCTTCGGGCGCGGGTCGTGGCCCGCAGCCGCGAGCCGTTCGGACCGGTGCTCAACGCCCGTGTGCGCTACCTGGAGGACGGCGGTCTGGTGGAACCGGGCTGCCGCGAGGAGGAGTTGGTGGTCGTCCGTGCCGACCGGCAGGCGTAGCGCCGACGGGGACGACCGCACCACCACGGTCACGGTCGTGCCCGCAGGCCCGGTGCTCGTCTCGGGCCCGGTCGACGTGGAGCTCCCGGACGGCTCGTACGCGCATTCGGACCGCGTCGTGGCGGCCGTGTGCACCTGCCGCCGCAGCAAGCGCATGCCGTGGTGCGACACGAGCCACCGTGTGCGCCGCAGCGCGCCGCGCGACCGGGAGACAGGCGACCGGGACACAGACGACCGGGGTGGTGCACACCGGGATGCATGAGCCGTCGAGGCCGGCTCCTGTCTCGACCAATCTCGACCAATCTCGACTGTCTCGACCTACAAGAGCGACGACCGCCCCGATTCCCAGGCACCGATCACATGTTCGGCGAACCGCTCCTCGACCCGCCCCGTCGCGTGCACGCCGAAGACGATGTCGGCGGCCAGGTTGGGGTCCTCGTCCAGCAGCCCCCCGATCACCTCGCGGCGCATGAGCTGTTCGTGCACCGCGTCTGCCTCGACGTGTTCGGTGAAGAACAGCGTGCAGGCCGGGTCCTCGATGCCGAGGGCCTCGACCGCCTTCGCGAGCCGTGCCGCGCTCGGCGGCGTGCCCGCTTCCGCCGCGGCGAAATGGCCGACCATCATGCCGCGCCGCGCCCGGTGCCAGCCGAATGTCGACATCAGATTGACCACTGCGAGCATCGGCGCCGGCGCCCGGTCGAGGTACGCGCCGTACGTCGCATCGAGGCCCAGCCCGCGCATCAGGTCGGCGAACAGCGCGGAGTGCATGCGCTCGGCCCGCCCGCCCCCGTACTCGTCGAACTCCACGGTGACCACCGCTGCCTTCGCCCGCCCGTTGAGCCGGGAAATGAGCAGGGAGTGCGGGTCGGCCTCTTTGAGGTGGTAGATCGAGCGGTGCGTCACATACTCGCGGAATCGTTCGAGGTCCGGCCTGGCGAGGAGGTAATGCGAAACGCCGGTGCCGTCCGCCGGCTCGGCGTACAACAGCGGCGCCAACGCGGCCTCAACGTCGTCCGCCGCCTCGGACCCGCTGCCGCATTCGCTCCGCAGCGCGTCCAGAAACCGGGCCTCCAGCCGTGCGCGCAGATCGAGCAGGGCGATGTCCCACTCCCACTCCGGATCGACGCCGGGAAACGACCGGTAGTGCAACTCGTGGCAGGCGTACAACGCCAAGTGCAGGTCGTCGCCCCACGGATCGAGCCGTTCGGTCGGCACGGCCGCCACGCCGCCGCCGGCCGGCGACCGCAACGCCTCGAACACAGCTTCGGAAACCACGCCCCGCGGGCGCGGCAACTTCTCGGTCGTCACAGTCAGCGTTCCCGTCATCCCGGCCAGACACCGGTCATGCGCCGCGTCGCGGCCGCGCCGCCCCGATCGACGGCCGCCTTGACGAACGCGAAGATCGCGCCCTGGATCGCCGCCGCGAGCAGCACTTCACCCCAGGTCCGCTCCTCGTCGGTGGCGTCCGGCGCGTCCTCCTCGTAGCCGACGGCCTTCCACACCTGCTTGAAGACCGCGCCGGCCAGCGCGCCGCCAACTGCGCCCAGCACCATGCCGACGGGCTTGTACGCGATCTTGGATGCGTTCATTTCGCCTCCTTCGGGCCGCCACGGCTCACGGCTGCATGACGACTTTGACCGCGCCGTCGCGCTTTGCCTGGAACATCTCGTACGCCTCCGCCGCCTGCGCCAGCGGCACATGGTGCGTGGCGAACTGCTCGGTGCCGAGCGGGTCGTCGTCGCTCAGCAGCGGCATGAGGTCGTCGACCCAGCGGCGCACGTTGGCCTGCCCCATGCGCAATTGGATCTGCTTGTCGAACATCGTGAGCATCGGCAGGGGATCGGTCATACCCCCGTAGACGCCCACGACCGAGATCGTGCCGCCGCGCCGCACCATGTCGATCGCGGTGTAGAGGGCGCTCAGCCGGTCGACGCCCGCCTTGCGCATCATTTTCGCGGCGAGCGCGTTCGGCAGCAGCGCGGTGGCCTGTTGCGCGGCCTTGGCGACCGGCGCTCCGTGCGCCTCCATGCCGACCGCGTCGATGACCGCGTCCGGGCCGCGCCCGTCGGTCATCGACCGCACGGTCTCCGCGATGTCGTCGTGGTCGCGCAGGTCCAGCGCCTCCACGCCGCGCGCGGCGGCGCGGTGCAGGCGTTCCGGCACCAGATCGACGCCGAACACGCGTTCGGCTCCCTGGAGCAGGGCGATGCGGGCGGCCATGTCGCCGATCGGGCCGAGGCCCAGGACGGCGAGCGTGCCGCCCTTGGGGATCGCGGCGTAGTCGACGGCCTGCCACGCGGTGGGCAGCACATCGGACAGGAACACGAACCGGTCGTCGGGCGGCCCCTCCGGGACCTTGACCGGAAGATGGTCGGCGAACGGCACGCGCACGAACTCCGCCTGGCCGCCCGGCACTTGTCCGTACAGCCGGGTGTAGCCGAAGAGCGACCCGCCGGTGCCCTGACTGTGGTTCTGCGTTGTCTCGCACTGCGACTGGAGTCCCGACGCACACATGCGGCAGGTTCCGCACGCCACATTGAACGGAACGACCACGCGGTCGCCCGCACGCAGCGACGTCACACCCGACCCGACTTCCTCGACGACCCCCATCGCCTCGTGGCCCAAGATGTCGCCGGGGGTCAGGAACGGGCCGAGGACCTCGTACAAATGCAGGTCCGAGCCGCAGAGGCCGGTCGAGGTGACCCGGACGACCGCGTCGGTCGCGTCTTGGATCACGGGATCGGGGACGTCCTCGACACGTACGTCCCGGCGGCCTTGCCAGGTGAGGGCCTTCATGTCGGGTCCTGTTCTGTCGCGGTTCCGTCGCGGTGGCGCGGTGGCCCCGCCGATTCGTCGTTTTCGGCACGCCGCCCGGCCTTCCGAGCAGGCCACCGCCTGCGGCCCGCGCGGTCGGATCACTCCTTCGGCTGTCCGGTCGGCCGTCCGCCAAACGCGCTGCTCCGTGCGGCCCGTCCGGTTGCGGCACGGACCGCGCGGGTGTAGGGCCGGGTATTCCGAAAACCTGTTCACGTCCGGCCGTGCCCCGGTTAACTTCGCGGCCATGGACGAGAGAACCCTGCTCACCCGCTCCGGTGGCCCGGTGACCCGAGGGCGGCTCGCCGCCGACCTGACCGCTCTCGGGGTGACCGATGGCGACGTGGTGATGTTCCACACGCGGATGTCCGCGATCGGCTACGTGGCGGGCGGCCCGCCGACCGTCATCGACGCACTCCGCGACGCCGTGGGGGCCGCGGGCACGCTGATGGTCACCTGCGGTTGGAACGACGCGCCGCCGTACGACTTCACGACGTGGCCGCAGCCCTGGCAGGACGCCGTGCGGGCGGAGCACCCCGCCTACGACCCGGTCGTCAGCCAGGCCGACAGCTCCAACGGCCGCCTTCCGGAGGCCTTGCGCCGCCGACCGGGAGCCGTGCGCAGCCGCCACCCGGACGTGAGTTTCGCCGCCCTCGGCCCGGCGGCGGGCGCGCTCATGGACGACCACCCCTGGGACGACCCGCACGGGCCGGACAGCCCGCTGGCCCGCCTGGTCGCGTGCGACGGCAAGGTGCTGATGCTTGGTGCTCCGCTCGACACGCTCACCGTGCTGCATCACGCGGAGGCCTTGGCCGAGGCGCCCGGGAAGCGGTTCGTGGAGTACGAGCAGCCGATCTTCGTCGACGGACGCCGCACGTGGCGGCGGTTCCGCGACATCGATTCCGAGAACGGCGCGTTCGACTACTCCGGGGTCGTCCCCGAGGGCCGGGACCCGTTCGACGTGATCGCCGGCGACATGGTCACGGCGGGCATCGGGCGACGCGGCTTGGTGGGCGCGGCGGAGAGCCATTTGTTCGAGGCCGCGGAAGTCGTCGACTTCGGTGTCGCGTGGATCGAGCGGGAGCTCGGCGGCCGGACGTGAATCGGCGCCCGGCCCCTGCCGGATTTCGGCGGGAGACCGGGCGCCGGGGAGATCTGCGCCGTGTCGGCTGTCATGCCGCCCGCAGGCCGCGGCGGCGCTTGAGCGTGTGCCGCTGCCGGTGGTGTTGCGAGGCCCTGCCGGTCGTGTGCCGTACGGCGCGGTGTCCCGGATGTCGCGGCGCCGGGTCCGGCAGGGCGGTCAGCGGCGTGACCGGCAGCGCGAGCGTGGACTGTCCCGGCTGGAGCGGGATAGGGGAGGGGCGGAGCGGTGCGGCGGCCGGGACGACCCGGCTCGGCCGCGCGGTCGGTGCCGCAGCCGTCGTGGTCTCGGCGGTGTCGGCGGTATCGGCCGCGGCATCGGGTGTGGAATCGGGTGTGGCGTCCGGCTTCCGCGAGGTAGCGGGGCCGAGCATGCGTTCTTCGAACCACGCGAGTCCCGGCAGGAGTCCGAACATGGCGATCGGGGCCAAGAGGGCGAAGACGAGGTACATGTGCGCCGCCTGAGGTCGGGGGGTGAAGGCCGCGGGGGTCGCGTGGACCGTCCGTACCGTGCCTTGGTGCCTTGCCGTTACTTCTGACGGCTAACCAGGAGCGAATGCGCCAAACGAGTCGAAAAGGCGACGGTCGCTCACGGATAGCGCTCATGTGCGATCTGGTCTGATCCTAAGTGGACATTGAGGAACTTTCCTGGCGAGTTGGACGATCCGGTCCCGCTGTCGAAGGCCTGCAAGCGGAGTTGCCGTCGAGCCGCCGCGGAGTTGCCGCCGAGGGGCGGCCGGGGTAAGGCCCGGGCTTCCGACGCGTCAGCCGCGACGGGCCGCGCCCGGCTCCCGGCCCGTCCGCGCGGTCATTCGGCCCCGCCTCGACGGCGGTTGACGATCTGTCAGTCCGGGGCAACGGTGTTCCGGTGAAGATACGCATCGGCATAGGCCTCGGCCCGCGCGCCGTCGACGACGACGACCTGACCTTCGCGGGCATTGTCGACCTCTGCGAAAAGCTGGCCGTCGACTCGCTGTGGCTGCCCGACACCGTTACCGCGGATCTTCCCGATCCGCACGTCGGCATGGCCTTCGCCGCGGGCCGCACGACCCGCCTCAAACTCGGCACGGGCGTCTCGGTGCTTCCCGGGCGCAACCCCGTGGCGGTCGCCAAGGAACTGGCGACCCTCGCCGACCTCGCGCCGGGCCGCATCCTCCCCGCGTTCGGACTGCAACACGCACGTGCGTTCGAGCGACCGTCGTTCCCCGTCCCCGGTCGCCGCGGCGATGTCTTCGACGAGGCCCTGACGCTGGTACGAAGGCTCCTCGACGAGGAGGCCGTCACGTTCGAGGGCACCTGGTACCGCTGCGAGGGCATGACCGTACGCCCGCGCCCGGCACGCAAGTTGGACCTCTGGCTGGGCGGCGGCGGCCCCGCCGCACTGCGGCGTGTCGGGCGGCTCGCGGACGGCTGGCTCGCGGCAGGCGTCACGGCGGCGGAGGCGGCGGCCGGGCGTACCGTGATCGAAGCCGCGGCGGCGGAGGCCGGTCGCGTCGTGGACGACGACCACTTCGGCCTCAGCCTGCCGGTGGCCTTCGGCGACGCCCCCGAAGCTCTGCTGCGCGGTTTGCGCGAACGCCGCCCGGACGTCGCCGCCGACGAACTGATCCCGAATGGTTGGGAAGCGGCCCGCCGAATGATCCGGGCGTGCGTCGACGGGGGAATCAGCAAGTTCGTCATCCGCCCGGCGACCCCGCCTGGGTCGTGGTCGGAATTCCTCGCGGAATTCACTGAGGAACTGCTGCCGCTGGAGACCTGACGAACCCTCATGGCACACCGCGCCAACTGCCCGTCGTGCCATCTTTTTCCGCAGTGACACACCTGAGACATAAGGCGTGCAACCCGCGATCCTCTCCGCGGCGTCAATCGGGCGTAAGCAACCCGGGCGAGGTCGTGTAGGAATCAGAAGGGCTGGACGGACTTGAAGAAGAAGCGCATAACTTTGGCCGCGGCGGTGGCCGTCGTGTTGGCCGCCTCGGCGTGCAGCTCCGGTTCGTCCGGCGGCGATGAAGACAAGGCCAACGTGGCCGCGACCGCCCCCGCCGCCCCGTCGTCGTCCGCCGCGCCGGTGCCCACCGAGCCGGCGCCGTCGAGCGCCGCCCCGAGCAGCGCGTCCCCCAGTGCGATCCCGAGCTCGGCCGCGCCGAGCACGACCCCCGCGACCTCGGCGGCACCGTCGAAGTCGCCGACTGCCAAGCCCTCCACGAGCAAGCCCGCCACGACGAAGCCCACGACGAGCAAGCCGACGACGACCAAGCCGTCGACCAAGCCGTCCACCACCAAGCCGACGACGAGCAAGCCCCCGGTCAAGCCGGTCGCGGGTCTCGACCCGCGCTGCATGACGGGTCGCGCGATGTGCATCGACAAGACGACGAGCAAGCTGACCTGGGTCATCGACGGAGTGCCGCAGTACTCGTTCGAGGTTCGCTTCGGCTCCAAGGAACTGCCCACCCGTGAGGGCGCGTTCAGTGTGTTCCAGAAGTCGCGGGACCACGTGTCGACGATTTACCACACCCCGATGCCGTACGCGATGTTCTTCAGCGGCGGTCAGGCGGTCCACTACTCGCCGGATTTCGCGGCCAACGGTTACAACGGCGCATCGCACGGTTGTGTGAACGTCCGCAACAAGCCTCTGATCCAAAAGCTGTTCAACGAGTCGCGCATCGGCGACAAGGTGATCGTCTACCGCTCGTAGCGGGATCTTCGGCCGCGGCCGGGGGAGAAATTGTGTGGGCGGTGCCATGGCACCGCCCACACGCATTTCCGGAGCGCTTTCCCTCAGGTAACCTGACGGGCCATCAGATGCCGTGCGTCCGCAGTCTCGGGCGCGGCGTCCGCACGGCACCCGCACCCGCGCCCCGACCCGCACCGGGAGACCCGCATGGCCGTCTTCGCGCTCCGCTTCGATTTACGCAATCCGGACTTCGCCGGCACCGCCATGGCCGAGCGCTACGCCGCCGCCCTGGACATGGTCGCCTGGGCCGAGGACCGCGGTTTCATGATGGTGGTGCTGTCCGAGCACCACGGGGCCGCCGACGGCTACCTCCCGCGCCCGCTGCCCCTGGCCGCGGCGATCGCCGCGCGGACGACGAACATGCTCGTCAACATCGCCGCCATCCCCGCGCCGCTGCACGATCCCCTGCACATGGCCGAGGAGATCGCCGTCGTCGACCTGATCAGCCGCGGCCGGGTCGGCGTCGTCCTCGCGAACGGTTACGCGGGCGACGAGTTCGCGATGTTCGACCGTTCGCCGAAGGACCGCGCAAGGCTCACCACCGAGATGGTGCACACGTTGCGTGCCGCCTGGACCGGTGAGCCGTTCGAGTTCCGCGGCCGGACGGTCCGGGTCACCCCGGCCCCGTTCCAGCCCGGCGGCCCGCCGATCGTGCTCGGCGGCAGCGTGGAGGCCGCCGCGCGGCGCGCGGCCCGCATCGCGGACGGGTTCCTGCCGTCCAGCCCGGGGCTGTGGGAGTTCTACCGCGACGAGCGGGTCAGTCTCGGCCACGAGGACCCCGGGCCGTATTTCGGCGGCGACACGGGATTCCTGCACTTGTCGAAGGACCCCGACGCCGACTGGGAGCGCATAGCGCCCTTCGCGCTGCACGAGGCCAACGCGTACGGCGCCATCATGGCCGAGGCCGGCACCTCCGGCACCGACGTGGGCGGCTACGCGTCCGCGGACAGCGCCGAGGCCCTGCGTGCAACCGGCCAGTACCGGGTCGTCACCCCCGAGCAGTACGTCGACGAGCTCAAGGCGATGGGTGCCGCCGCGTTCGGCCTGTTCCACCCGATGATGGGCGGCATCCCACCCGAACTCGCCTGGCAGAGCCTGAAGTTGCTGGAAACGGAGGTCATCCCGCACTTGTGAGGTGCGTGTGACGACGCATGTGGGACGCCGCCCGAGACGCGCGGGGCTGCGGCGGCGCCGTCACGAGCTGGGCGCGCCGCCCACCGCGTCCTTGGCGCGGTCCCACAGCGTCCGCTCGCCCGGCGGGAACCGGCGCAGCGACTTCGCATGCTTGCGCGAGCCCTCCGGGTAGCGCCGGCGCGCCCACGGTGAGTTCGGCTTGGCGATCCGCAGCGTCGCCACGATGGCCACGAGCGGGATCAGGACGCCGATGAGCCCCGTGGCCACCTTGCCCTTGAAGATCGCCGCGAGGGCGAACGCCAGGTTCATCAGCGCCACCGCGGCCACGGCCGGCCGACTGTCACCCGAGCCGACGTCGAACGGATTTGCGCCGAGCATCAGCAGAAGTCCGCAGGCCGCCGCGATCAGCACCGCGTTGACCGACTGGCGGCCCTCAGCCGACCAGTAGACGTCGTCAAGATGGAACCACAGCGCGAATTCGTCGAGCGTCAGCGCCGCACCCGCTCCGAACGCCGCGGCCAGTGCCGATTCCCCCCACCCGCTCGGCTGGTACGCGAACTCCGCCGCGCCCGTGAGCAGCATGAGGAAGATGCCGAACACCTGGTGGTGCACATGCAGGCCGCTGTCGCCGAACTCGACGTTCCTGAACGGCCCCTTGCCCGCCCGGATCATCCGGGTGACCAGGCGGGTGATCAGGAAGGTGACGATGAACGCCCCGACCATCCAGCCGATCACCAACCGGATCGGGTCGGTCTCGATCCTTGTGTCGGGTGGGGCCGCCGTGGCCCACGCGGGCAGTGCGGCCAACGTGTCGTGCAGGTGGAGCGGCATCGTCACCCCGTCCGGAGTTTCCTGGTTCGGTGCGCAGCGTCCCATGATCGACGGAACATGTCGCCGAAATCGCATCAGACACCGACAAAAAACGTGATACGCCCATACGCCAGGAGGTTCGAGCGAGGTTCGCCGAACCCATCACCGAACCCATCACCGAACCCATCACCGAACCGATTGCCGTTCCGAGCGCCGGACCGGGAACCAGACGGCCCCCCAACGGCGTTACTCTTGCCAGACTCTCCCTTTGCGCTTCCATGACCCGAGGGTCGTCTCGGGCATGCCCGGAAAACCGCACTCCGTCGGAAGGCCGTCGCCCGTGACCACGACCACTCTCGCCCTCGGGCCAAGCTGGCTCGATCCGGAGTATCTGATCTCGACGTTCGGCCTGATCGGCATCATGGCGATCGTCTTCGCCGAGTCCGGCCTGCTGATCGGCTTCTTCCTGCCGGGCGATTCACTGCTCTTCACCACCGGCCTCCTCATCGCCGACGGCGAATACATCGACCAGCCGCTGTGGCTCGTCTGCATCCTGCTCGTGGTCGCGGCGATCACCGGTGACCAGGTCGGCTATCTGTTCGGCCGCAAAGTCGGGCCCAGCCTCTTCACCCGGCCCAACTCGCGCATCTTCAAACAGGAGAACGTGGTCAAGGCCCACGAATTCTTCGAGAAGTACGGCCCCCGCTCGATCATCCTGGCCCGCTTCGTCCCGATCGTGCGCACCTTCACCCCGATCGTCGCCGGCGTCGCGGGCATGAAGTACCGCACGTTCGTGATCTACAACGTCATCGGCGGCATCCTGTGGGCCTGCGGCGTGACGGTGCTGGGCTACTTCCTGGGCCAAATCTCCTTTGTCCACCACAACATCGAGTTCATCCTCATCGCCATCGTCGCGCTGTCGGTCCTGCCGATCATCATCGAGGTGCTGCGCGCCCGCGCCGCGAACCGCCGCGAGGCCGCCGCGTCCGACGACGCCGCGTCCTCGTCGGACGACGACGCGTCCGTGGGCGGCCACGGCCGGCACCGCCTCCCCTGACCGGACGGCACGGCACGTCATACGAATCAGGGCCGCGGCGGCGGTAGCGTCTGCGCATGCGTCCTCAACTCGTCGCGCAGACTTCCCTGCCGCCTCTGTGGAGCTTCGACCGGGTGCCCGGCGCGTCCGTATGGCTGGCGCACACGCAAGACGGCGAACTGCTCGTTCTGGACGACGCCCTCGCGGTGCTGCGCAAGGTGGCCCTGCCGGCCGAGTGGAAGGGCGGCCACGCGGTCGCCCCCGACCTGTCGTTCGTTGCCGCGTCGGGGCCCGACCGCGTGTGCGCCCTCGACATGACAGGGCGTCAGATATGGTCGCGCCCGCACGCGGACTGGGAGTTCGAGGAATCGGGCTCGTGTGTGGCCACCACCGACGCGCGGGGGGTGTGGGCGGTCGTGCGGACCGAAGAGGCCGACACGTGCGTGCTCTTCGACGCCCAGGACGGCACCGTCCTCCGCACCGCGCCGCTGCCCGCCCAGACGGTCGGCTCGGAGCTGCTGCCGCACCCCGACGGCGTCCACGTCGGCGTCGCGGCCGGGCACGGCGACGAGGCGTACCGGGTCTTCCTGGTGGCGTCGGGCGACACCGGTCCGGCCCGGGAGCTGCCCGGCGAGGCCCGGATCCTCATCGACATCCAGCCCGGTTCGGGCCTGATGCTGACCACGCCGTACGGCGCCGGCCCCCTCGCGCTCTTGCGTTCCCCCGACGGCGGCATCGTCGCCGCCCGGCGGCACGACGCGCTTTTCGCCGACGACGACGAGGTCTTCGACTTCTATGCGGGCTTCCTGGGCCCGGACCGCGTCCTCGCCGCGTCGTCCGCGCAGCGCCACATCGTCTTCTCGGTGCCCGATCTGCGGCCCATCACCGAGGTCGAGTACCCCGACGACGCCTCACGCGCGTGGCTCGTCGTCCGCTACGACGGCACCTGGGTCACCGCCGACCCCGACACGGGCTCCGTCCGCCTGTGGCACGCGGAGCAGTCCGGAATGCTCGGCCGGTAGATCCGTCGGCCGGGCGGGGCCCGCACGTGTCGGAGGGCGGACCCGTCGCCGGGCCGCCCTCCGTGTTCGCGCGTGCGCCGCACGGTCGCGGCGCGGAAGCGGGCTCAGTGCCCGCCCGACTCCTTCAGCCGCTTGAACGACGCCTCGACCTCGGCCTCCGCCTCGACGCGCCCCACCCAGTCGGCGCCCTCGACGGACTTGCCGGGTTCGAGGTCCTTGTAGACCTCGAAGAAGTGCTGGATCTCCAGGCGGTCGAACTCCGGGACGTGGTGGATGTCACGAAGGTGTTCCATGCGCGGGTCGGTCGCGGGCACGCACAGGACCTTGTCGTCACCGCCGGCCTCGTCCGTCATCCGGAACATGCCGATCGCGCGGCAGCGGATGAGCACGCCCGGGAACGTGGGCTCCTCCAGCAGCACCAGGGCGTCCAGCGGGTCGCCGTCCTCACCGAGGGTGTCCTCGATGAAGCCGTAGTCGGCCGGGTACCGCGTCGAGGTGAAGAGCATGCGGTCGAGCCGGATGCGCCCCGTCTCGTGATCCACCTCGTACTTGTTCCGCGAACCCCGAGGGATCTCGATCGTGACGTCGAACTCCAAGGCTCCTCCATTCCATCCATTGTTCGTCCGGGATTGTTAGGGTCTGTCCGTGAAGTCCGCGGTGGGGCGCGTTCCGACAGGACGCGCAACGCGGACAACAGCCGACCCCGTGCGGAGCACGACGGATGGCGTTACGGCCGGAGACAATCCGCCACCCGTGAGGGTGGCGGGAGCCCAGCCGGAGCCCCGAACAGAACCTAGTCTGCTGACAGTGTCTCGCATGCCTGTCGGGGCCGACGAAGAGGATCTGTCGAAAGGGGTTGGTCGCCCGTGCCCAGGGTGAGGACGGTGGCCCTGGCGGCGACCATCGCCGGCGTCGTGCTCGCGCTCTTGGTGGTGTGGGCCGTGGGCCCGTGGCAGGACGGCTACCGCGTCGCCGAGCACCACGGCGACCGCGGTACGCAGTCCGTCGCCGCGGAATCGGGCGGCGCCACCGCGGTGGCCCCCGATGAGAGGCGCGTCACACCGCCGGTCCTGCTCCCCGTCGACGCCGACCCGGCCGGGGCGGCCCCCACCGACGCGGGCGTACGCGCCGCACTCGCCCCGCTGCTGGACGACCCGTCGCTCGGCGACGCCGTCGCCGTCTCGGTCGTCGACGCCGTCACCGGCCGCCCGCTGTACACCGCCGACGCCGACCGCGGCGCCGTCCCCGCGTCCACCACCAAGATCACGACGGCGGTCGCCGCCCTCTCCGCGCTCCCCGAGGACCACCGCTTCACGACGAGCACGGTCCTCGGCGCGGCCCCCGACACCGTCGTCCTGGTCGGCGGCGGCGACCCCACGCTCACCGCCCTCGACGGAGCCCAGTACGCCGGTCAGTTCGCCCCGGCCCGCCTCGACCGGCTCGCGACCTCGACTGCCGCCGCCCTCAAGGCCGCAGGACGCACGTCGATCCGGCTCACGTACGACACATCGCTGTTCACCGGCCCGGTCAACCACCCGATAAGCCCGAACGTCAACATCGCCCCCGTCGTCCCGCTGATGACCGACGAGGGCCGTGTCGACGCCACGAAGACCGGCGTCCCGAGCGAACGCCTGACCGACCCGGCGGGCGGGGCCGCAACACAGTTCGCGCAGATGCTCGCCAAGGAGGGCATCGCCGTCAACGGCAAGCCCACCGCCGGAACGGCACCGCCCGCGGCAGCGCAGCTTGCCGCGGTCCAGTCGCCGCCCATCCCCGAGTACGTCGAGCGGATGATGACGGCGAGCGACAACGACATGGCCGAGGCCCTGCTCCGGCACATCGCGATCGCGCGGGGCAAGCCCGCCTCGTTCGTGGGCGGTGCCCAGGCCGTGCACGAGGTCCTCGCCGGGCTCGGCGTGAAGCTCGGCGCCACCGACCTCAAGGACGGAAGCGGCCTCGACAGGCTCAACAAGCTGCCTCCGGCCGTGCTCACGCAGCTCGTCACCCTCGCGTCGTCGCCGGCCCACCCCGAACTGCGCCCGACCCTGACCGGCATGCCCATCGCCGGCTTCACCGGCACCCTCAGCGACCGCTTCGACGCGCAGGCCAGCCTCGCCGCCGCCGGAATCGTCCGTGCCAAGACCGGCTCGCTCACCGGCGTCAGCACACTCGCCGGCCTCGTCCGCGACAGCGACGGCCGCCTGCTCGCGTTCGCGTTCCTCGCCGACGATGTCCCCGGAGCCGCCGACCTCGCCCGCCCCGCCTTGGACCGGATGGCCGCCGCGCTGGCCGGCTGCGGCTGCGGAACCCCCGTCGCGCAGGCCGCCGGCTGACCGGCAACCGGCCCGGATACGGGCCTCCCGAGGACCACCGAGGGGGTTCGGGCAGCGCGGGACGCGCACTTGCACGTACGGTGGCCGTATGACGAGCGGTGCGGACATGATCGACTGGGACCTGGCCGTTTCCACAGCGAATCGGCTGGTGCGCCCCGGACCGGAGGTGAGCCGGGACGAGGCACGTGCCGTCGTCGCGGAACTCAGGGCGCATGCGACGGAGTCCGAGGGCCACGTGCGCAGCTTCACCGGGCTCGACACCCGGGGCAACGACACCCCGGTCCTCATCGTCGACCGGGGCGGCTGGGTCCGCGCGAACGTCCAGGGTTTCCGGCACGTGCTGCGGCCCCTGCTCGACAAGGTCAACGAGCGACGCGACACGATCCCCGGCGCCAACGCCCTGTCCGGCGTCGGCAGCAAGGTCACCGGCCTCGAACTCGGCACGCTGCTGTCGTTCCTGTCCGCCCGCGTGCTGGGGCAGTACGAGACGTTCGCACCGGGCGTCGGCACGACACCCGGCGTCGGTCCCGGGCGCCTCCTCCTCGTGGCGCCGAACATCGTCCAGGTCGAACGCGAGCTCGACGTCGATCCCACCGACTTCCGCCTGTGGGTCTGCATGCACGAGGAGACCCACCGCACGCAGTTCACCGCCGTGCCGTGGCTGCGCGACCACCTGGAGCAGGAGGTCCACGCGTTCCTCACCGAGACCGAGGTGGACCCGTCCGCGATGATGCGCCGGTTCCGCGAGGCGGCGCAGGCGCTCGTGACCGGCCGCCGCGGCGAGGGCGACGACGAGGGCAGGAGCGGTGACAATTCGCTCGTCGAACTGGTCCAGACGCCGGTGCAGCGCGAGATCCTGCACCGCATCACCGCCGTCATGTCCCTGCTGGAAGGCCACGCCGACTACGTCATGGACGGTGTCGGGCCGCAGGTGATCCCGACGGTCGCCGAGATCCGCGAGAAGTTCCAGCAGCGCCGCGCGCGCGGCACCGGCCGCGTCGACCTCGCGCTGCGCAAGCTCCTCGGCATGGACGCCAAGCTCCGGCAGTACCGCGACGGCGAGCGCTTCGTGCGTACCGTCGTCGACCAGGTCGGCATGTCCGGATTCAACCGCGTGTGGACCTCGCCGAACACCCTTCCGACCCGCGGCGAGATCGCCGACCCGCAGACCTGGGTCGACCGCGTGCACGGCACCCGGTCCGCTCCCTCCTGACCCTCCTGGCAGGCGGGCGCGCGGGCACGGCACGTCGGACGGACACTCGAAAGCATCAACCGAGCGTATCCGTTTGATTACTTTCCGGTGCGACACTCCGGAAAGCATCACGCAGTCGGTCCAGTCCGTGGCGTAGCGTTGAAGCAGGCTTGGGCACGATCCGCCCGCGGGGCCGGGGAGCGCGTACGACAGCGGCCCGGCCCCGAAAGCTGTCCGCATCCGCGCCCCCGTGACACCCCAGGAGGAGAGCGTGGGACCGCACCCTGCCGTCGCAGCCACCCGCGTGGCCGTTCGTGACATATTGCGCTCGATGAACCCGGGCGACCTCGTGCTTGTGGCATGCAGCGGAGGAGCCGACTCGCTCGCGCTCGCCGCGGCCACCGCGTTCGAAGCCCCCCGCGCGGGCATCCGCGCGGGAGCGATCACCATCGACCACGGTCTGCAACCCGGCTCCACCCGCCGCGCGGTCGACCTGGTCGCGCGTCTGCGCGACCTGGACCTCGACCCCGTCGAGGCACTGGGTGTCC
>NZ_JBPKBI010000003.1:277102-324489 GCF_051388935.1 Yinghuangia sp. YIM S10712 | reverse complement strand
GGGCCCCGAGGCCGCCGCGCGTTCCGCGCGCTACGAAGCACTCGACCTCGCCGCCGCCCGTCACCAGGCCCGCGCGGTCTTCCTCGGGCACACGCTCGACGACCAGGCGGAGACCGTGCTGCTGGGCCTCGCCCGGGGGTCGGGCGCCCGGTCACTGGCCGGCATGCCCGCGGTGATAGGGCATTTCCACCGCCCGCTGCTCGGCATCGACCGCGACACCACCCGCGCCGCCTGCGTCGCCCAGAACCTGCCGACATGGGACGACCCGCACAACGCCGATCCGGCGTACACCAGGGCCCGCGTGCGGCACGACGTGCTCCCGGTCATGGAGAAGGCGCTCGGCCCCGGCATCAGCGAATCGCTCGCGCGCACCGCGCGGCTGTTCCGCGACGACGCCGACGCACTCGACGCCTGGGCCGACCGCGTCCAACGCGAACTCACGCTCGAAGACGGCGGTTTGGACGTCTGTGCGCTCGCCGAACTGCCGGCCGCCGTACGCCGTCGTGTGCTCCGCCGCAGCGCGGTCAGGGCGGGCTCCCCTCCCGGCGACCTGTTCGCGCGGCACGTCGACATGGTCGAGCGCCTGGTGACCTCGTGGCGCGGCCAAGGACCCATCAACCTGCCGGGCGGCGTCGAGATACGCAGGCGATGTGGAAAGCTTCTCTTCCACCGGCCCTCGCAGCTTTGACGGCGTTACGGCGTTGACAGGGATCACGGGGACTCCGACAGGAAGAGCACAGGTGGACGAGAAAGACATGGGCACCGACCTCGCGCGCGTTTTGGTGAGCGAGGACGAGATCAACGCCAAACTGCGTGAGCTGGCCGAGCAGATCGACCGGGACTACGAGGGGCGGGACCTCCTCCTCGTAGGCGTTCTCAAGGGCGCCGTCATGGTGATGGCCGACCTCGCCCGCGCCCTGCACTCACCGGTCAAGATGGACTGGATGGCCGTCTCCTCCTACGGCTCAGGCACCAAGTCCTCGGGTGTCGTACGCATCCTCAAGGACCTCGACACCGACATCGCCGACCGTCACATCCTCGTCGTCGAGGACATCATCGACTCGGGGCTCACACTCTCCTGGATGCTCGCGAACCTCGCGTCGCGCGGCCCCGCGTCGCTTGAGGTCTGCGCCTTCTTCCGTAAGCCCGAGGCGGCCAAGGTCGACATCCCCGTCAAATACCTCGGCTTCGACATCCCGAACGAATTCGTCGTCGGCTACGGTCTCGACTACGCCGAGCGCTACCGCAACCTGCCCTTCGTCGGAACCCTCGCCGAGCACGTCTACGGCAGCGTGAAGCCGCACTGACCCTTGCCGCGGGGTGACCCGCGACACCACTGTCCCGGCTTGGGGAACAAGCGAACCGTTTTCCCTCGTTGGAGAGGTCGACGGGAGTCGTCTCCGTGCCGTGCCGCCTACGGGCGACGCGCGGGCGCGGTGTGGCGGCTACCTCCGGTGTACCTTCGTACGCAGTGACAGTTCGTAAGGCGACACTTCGTAGGCGACACTTGGTCGACACCGGACAGGGCAGTGAGCCCGGGGCCATCAGGTCCTCGGGTAGGGAGCTGGCAGGAGGGACGGGGCGGCTATAGCCCCGCATGAATGGACGTCAAGCGCATTTTCCGCGGGCCGATCATGTGGGTCGTGCTGGCCGTACTTGCTGTCTTCGTCCTGATGCAGCTCGTCGGCGGGTCGAGCGGCTACAAGGGTGTCGACACAAGCACGGTCATCCAGGCCATCGAGAACAACCAGGTCAAGAGCGCCAAGATCATCGGTGGCAACGACCAGGCCGTGGAGCTGTCCCTGAAGGACGGTCCCGACGGCAAGCCGATCAAGATCGACGGCAGCAGCAAGATCAAGTCGTCGTACCTGAACGACCAGCAAGGCGACAGGATCGCCGATCTGCTGACCCAGAAGGCCGCCGCGAACCAGATCCCCGACGGCTACACCGTCAAGATCGGCAAGCAGAGCGCTCTGGTCAGCATCCTGTTCTCCCTGCTGCCGTTCGCGCTCATCGTCATCGTCTTCCTGTTCCTGATGAACCAGATGCAGGGCGGCGGCTCCCGGGTGATGAACTTCGGGAAGTCGAAGGCGAAGCTGATCTCCAAGGACACCCCGAAGACGACGTTCTCCGACGTCGCGGGGGCCGACGAGGCCGTCGAGGAGCTCCAGGAGATCAAGGAGTTCCTCCAGGAGCCCGCCAAGTTCCAGGCCGTCGGCGCCAAGATCCCCAAGGGTGTGCTGCTCTACGGCCCGCCCGGCACCGGCAAGACCCTGCTCGCCCGCGCGGTCGCCGGCGAGGCGGGGGTGCCGTTCTACTCGATCTCGGGTTCCGACTTCGTCGAGATGTTCGTCGGTGTCGGTGCGTCCCGGGTCCGCGACCTGTTCGAGCAGGCCAAAGCCAATGCCCCCGCGATCGTCTTCGTCGACGAGATCGACGCCGTGGGCCGACACCGCGGCGCGGGCCTCGGCGGCGGCCACGACGAGCGCGAGCAGACGCTCAACCAGCTGCTCGTCGAGATGGACGGCTTCGACGTCAAGGGCGGCGTGATCCTCATCGCGGCCACCAACCGGCCCGACATCCTCGACCCGGCGCTGCTGCGTCCGGGCCGCTTCGACCGCCAGATCGCGGTCGAGCGCCCCGACCTCGAAGGCCGCCTGTCGATCCTCAAGGTGCACGCCAAGGGCAAGCCGGTCACCGAGGACGTCGACCTCAAGGCGGTCGCGAAGCGCACGCCCGGCTTCACCGGTGCCGATCTGTCCAACGTGCTGAACGAGGCCGCGCTGCTCACCGCACGGTCCAACAGCAAGCTGATCGACAACAAGTCGCTCGACGAGGCGATCGACCGCGTGGTCGCCGGTCCGCAGAAGCGGACGCGTCTGATGAGCGACAAGGAGAAGAAGATCACCGCGTACCACGAGGGCGGCCACGCCCTGGTGGCGCACGCGCTGCCCAACACCGACCCGGTGCACAAGATCACGATCTTGTCCCGGGGCCGGGCCCTCGGCTACACGATGGTGCTGCCGGAAGAGGACAAGTACTCCACGACCCGCAACGAGATGCTCGACCAGCTCGCGTACATGCTGGGCGGCCGTGCGGCCGAGGAGCTGGTCTTCCACGACCCGACCACCGGTGCCTCCAACGACATCGAGAAGGCGTCCGCACTCGCCCGTGCGATGGTCACGCAGTACGGCATGACCGAGCGTCTGGGCGCGATCAAGTTCGGCCAGGACGGCTCCGAGCCGTTCCTCGGCCGTGAGATGGGACACCAGCGCGACTACTCGGAGGAAGTCGCCGCTATCGTCGATGAAGAGGTCAAGAGGTTCATCGAGGCGGCGCACAACGAGGCCTGGGAAATCCTGGTCGAGAACCGCGACGTGCTCGACAACCTGGTCCTCGCCCTTCTGGAACGCGAAACCCTCGACCGTCACGAGGTCGCGGAGATCTTCGCCCCGGTCGCCAAGCGTCCGGCTCGTCCCGCGTGGACCGGGTCCAGCCGCCGCCAGCCGTCCAGTCGTCCGCCGGTCATGACCCCCAGGGAACTGACCGTCAACGGCAGCGGCGCGGTGCTCAACGGGGGCGGGGCGACCACCGGAGCCACCGGCGGGCCCGCGGCTGTTCCCGAGGGCCCGTCCGACCCAGCGGAGAAGTGAACGTGACGATCGACCCGGTCACCCTCGACGACGGCGGCGCCGTGGGTGAGTTCGACCAGGACCGCGCCGAGCGGGCGATACGCGAGCTGCTGATCGCGGTCGGGGAGAACCCCGACCGCGAGGGGCTCAAGGACACCCCCGCGCGGGTGGCACGCTCGTACCGCGAGATATTCGCAGGGCTGAACCAGAACCCCGAGGACGTCCTGACCACGACGTTCGACCTGGGCCACGACGAGATGGTGCTGGTCAAGGACATCGAGGTGTACAGCTCGTGTGAGCACCACCTCGTGCCCTTCCACGGCGTCGCGCACGTCGGCTACATCCCCTCGGAGGACGGCCAGATCACCGGTCTGTCCAAGCTGGCCCGCCTGGTCGATGTCTATGCCAAGCGCCCTCAGGTGCAGGAGCGCCTCACCACGCAGGTCGCGGACGCGCTCGTGCGCATTCTGCGCCCGCGCGGGGTGATCGTGGTCTTCGAGTGCGAACACATGTGCATGACCATGCGCGGCATCCGCAAGCCGGGAGCGAAGACGGTGACGTCCGCGGTCCGCGGCCAACTCCTCGACGCGGCAACGCGCGCGGAGGCGATGAGTCTGATCCTGGAGCGCTGACGGCCGCGCCGGTTTCGCTTCGGCACGCACGCGATGACGCCCCTCACGGGTACCGGGCCCACGGCCCGCCCGCGAGGGGCGTTCGCGTTGCCGCCGGGGCCGACGTCGGTCGAGCCCGGCTCCGTGCACCCAGGCGATACCCGCTTTCGAGCACCGGCCCGGAGGCACGCGTCCGGGGCGCTCGACCGCGATCTGGCGGTCGAAGCGGCCCGGGCGCGTGCCCCTTCCGGCCCGGATCTCGCGCTGTGTCCGCCTCCGTCCGCAAAACCGCCGGGGCGCCCGCGCCGGACGGTGTCGGGGCCGGTATCGCCGCGGAGCCGGCGACCGCCTGCCGCCGGGGGTTGGCCAGGCGCGCGTTGGACGCGCAGGAGACCGAGAGCAAGCGGCGGTTTTGCGATGGCCCGAGAACACGGTGGGCGTGCCGCCCGGGACGTGCTGCGTGTGCGAGATGCAACTCCCGTCTCCCTGGCCTGGACGCGGCACGTGCCGGGAACCTGCGAGTCGCGCCCGCCCGGGCCGGCCACCGTGCACCGTCTGACCGGTCTTTTCTGATTTGTCGAGGTGGATGGCCGAATCCGCCCTCGGCCCGTCCTGCGCCGCACCGTCCCGCCTCGCCTGACCGGCCCGTCTTTGCCCCTACGCTTGGGGCCATGACAGCGACGACCAAGCCCGAGGGGGGTGCCGCCGGCCGAGGGCTGGAGCGGGACGCGAAACCACCCAGCGTGCGGGGACTCCCGGACTTCGGCCGCTGCGCGGTCATGGGCGTGGTCAATGTGACCCCCGACTCCTTCTCGGACGGGGGCCTGTGGTTCGACCCCGACGAGGCCATCGCGCGCGGCCACGCGCTGCGCGCGGAGGGCGCCGACCTGATCGACGTGGGCGGTGAGTCGACCCGGCCGGGGGCCGAGCGCGTGCCGCTGGACGAAGAGCTCCGCCGGGTGGTCCCGGTGGTGCGCGGGCTCGCCGCGGCAGGTGCGATCGTCAGCGTCGACACCATGCGCGTCGAAGTCGCGCGCGCCGCAGTCGAGGCCGGGGCCGTGCTGGTCAACGACGTCAGCGGCGGGCTCGCGGACCCCGCGATGGCCGCGTTCGTCGCGGAGGCCGGGGTGCCCGTCGTGGTCATGCACTGGCGTGGGCACAGTCGCGGCATGCAGGACAAGGCGCACTACGACGACGTCGTCGGTGAAGTGCGCGCCGAACTCACCGAGCGCATGGACCGCGTGGTCGCGGCCGGCGTCGATCCCGAGGCGATCATCCTCGACCCGGGTCTCGGTTTCGCGAAGAACGCCGACCACAATTGGGCGCTGCTGGCGCACCTGGAGGCGCTTGTGGAGCTCGACCGACCGCTTTTGGTGGCCGCGTCCCGCAAGGCGTTTCTCGGCCGACTGCTCGCCGACGACCAGGGGCTGCGCCCGCCGCGCGGCCGAGACGACGCGACCGCCGCGGTGACCGCCCTCGCGGCGCTCGCCGGGGCTTGGGGGGTAAGAGTGCACGAAGTCCCGGCCTCGCGCGACGCGGTGCGGGTGGCGGCAGCGTGGCAGGCCGCCCGGTGAACAGTCCGATGAACGGCCCCGAGGACGAGCTGCTGTCCCCCGAGGCGGCCGAGGTGCGCGACCTCAACCTCGCGCTGTGGACCGCGGTGGAAGAAGGCGACCTCGACCGGCTGGGCGCCATATGGGCCGACGGCCCGGAGGCGGCGACGGTCACCTGCGTGCACCCGGGCTGGCCGGTCCTGCGGGGCCGCGCCGAGGTGCTGCGGTCGTACGCGCTGATCATGGCGAACACCAGCTACGTGCAGTTCTTCCTCACCGATGTGCAGGTGACCCTCGACGGCGACGTGGCGATTCTGTCGTGCACGGCCAGCCTGCTCACCGGCATGGGCGAGGAGGACGGCGACGACGACACCGGCTTCGCCGGCGGGCAGGCGGTCGTGACGAACGTCTTCCGGCGCATGCACGGCGAGTGGCGTCTGTGGCTGCACCACGCGTCCCCGGTGCTGGCGGAGGCGGACACCGAGGACGAGATCTGACGTCCTGACGCGACCTGCCCGGATCGGCGGTGACCTGCGGGATCTCGCGGGTCACCCCCGAGGTCCGGTGTGATCCGGGATTCGGGCGCGCCGGCGGGAACACCGGCGCCCGTCCGGCGGTTGGTCTTGCGTAGCACGCCGAAGGGGAATGCCCGACAGCACCCCACCCCGGGGGGCGTGAGGGTGCGTCTGGGTACATTCGGTAGGGCGCCGAGGCAAACGAGGGCCCGTCGGGGACCGCCGTGCAGCCCTTGAAGCGCGCCGGAAAGAGTAGTGCGCTCAAGGAGGCTGGACCTGATGCTGGACCGCGTTGCGCTGCGTGGGCTCAAGGCCCGGGGCCACCACGGGGTGTTCGACCACGAACGCCGTGAGGGCCAGACCTTCATCGTCGACTTGGTGCTGGGCGTCGACACGCGCCCGGCGGCGGCCGGCGACGACCTTGAGCTGACCGCGCATTACGGTGTCATCGCCGAGGAGGTCGTCGCCGTCGTGCAGGGCGAGCCGGTGAACCTCATCGAGACGCTGGCCGGGCGGATCGCCGACGCCTGTTTGGCACACAAGCCGGTCGAGGAGGTCGAGGTCGTCGTGCACAAGCCCGACGCTCCGATCACCGTGCCGTTCGACGATGTGACCGTGACGATTGTTCGGAGTCGTGTGTGACGGATTTGGGGACGGATACGCTCATGCGGTTGCAGGCCCTCAGCGGCCCGCACCGCGCGGTATTGGCGCTGGGCAGCAACCTGGGCAACCGCCAGGAGAACCTGCAAGGGGCCATCGACGCGCTTGCCGACACCCCGGGGATCCGGGTCAACGTCGTCTCGCCGCTCTACATCACCGAGCCGGTCGGCGGGCCCGAGGAACAGCCCGAGTATTTCAACGCGGTCGTGCTGGTCGACACCTTTCTGCCGCCCGACATGCTTTTGGACCGCGTCCACGCCGTGGAGGAGGCTTTCCAGCGCGTCCGCAAGGAGCACTGGGGCCCGCGCACGCTGGACGTGGACATCATCGTCTACGGCGACGAGGTCTCGAACGACCCGCGGTTGACGATCCCCCACCCCCGGGCGCACGAGCGGGCGTTTGTGCTGGCGCCGTGGGTCGACGCCGATCCGGACGCCGAGATCCCCGGCCACGGACGCGCGGCCGACCTGCTGGCGAAACTCGGCACCACCGGTGTCGAGCGCCGCGACGATCTGGAGCTGAGGCTGCCGGAGTGAAGCCGACGCGTCCCGCCTTGCTGCTCGGACTGGCGCTTGCCCCCGGGGCGCTGGCGTATGGCGCCGTCGATCTCTGGCAGACGCGCGGCACCCCGCCCGGTGTGCCGGTGCTCGCGCCTTTCGTACTTTTGCTGCTCGCCGTTGTCGCGCTGTCGACCGGACTCTCGCTGCGTGCGCGGTTCCGGGCGCAGCGCGAGCGGCGCGTCGACGCCAGGCCGGTCGACCCGCTGACGGCGGCGCGGGCGGTCGTTTTCGCGAAGGCGAGCTCCCTTGTCGGGTCGCTTGTCGCGGGTTTGTACGGCGGCTACGGCCTGTGGCTGTGGCTGCACCTGGACAACGATGCGCGCCGCGAACAAGCGGCGCGGTGTGGGTTTTCGGTCGGCGCCGCGATTCTGCTGATCCTGGCCGGGTTGTTCCTGGAGCGGATCTGCCGCATTCCGGACGACCCGGACGAGCCGCCGGGGCACCCGCGCGGTTCCTCGACTCCGCGCTGACCGCGCGCGCATTCCGCGATTCCCTGCCGCGCCACGCGGCTTCCCGTGTGTGCTCCGCCGCCGACCGTGGTCGCGATCAGGCCACGTTTCGCCCAGGGCTGCCGGGACCGATCGCCTCATCTGTTCCGCGGGAGGCGCGAGACTGCGAACGCCCGTCCGGTTTGCGGTGATTCGTTCTTTGAATTATCGATACGTCGTCAGAACACTGTGTGGCGCGATGCGTTCGCGTGCGGGTCCGCGTTAGGGTCACGCTCATGTCACGTGGACGTCACCGCCAGTCCTCCGCACTCCTGCGCATATCAGTGCTCATCGCGGTACTCGCGCCGGCATTCGTCGCGGTCGTGCTCGCGGCGGTCGGCAGCGGCACGGGAGTTCTTCGGGTCGCCGCGCTGTGCGCGGCTGCCTCGGCCGTCGCGCTCGTCGTGCTGCTGCGGCAGAGCCGACGGAACTACGGCGAGGACCTCGCCCGGCACCGCCGCGACCGCGAGCAGTTGGCCGTTGCGGAGGCGGAGATACGCGCGGCACACGAGAAGACGCTTGCCCGGACGGCCGCTCAGGAACGGCAGATGGCCGCCGCCCGCGAGCGGGTGGCCGCCATACGCGCGCGGCTGACGGAAGCCGAGGCACGCGTGGCCGGGGCGGAGGCGCGGGCCGGCGAGGCCCGCAAGCACGCCGAGGAGGCGGACCGGCGTATCGCCGTCGCACAGGCGCGTGCGCGTCAGGCCGAGGACCGCCTCGGCGAAGCGGCGGTCCGCGTACGCGAGTTGGAGGCTCGTGCGGAGGAACTCACCGCCCGGGTGGCCGAACTCCAGGCCGGCGCGGGGACGACCGCACCGCGCCCGGTGCGCCTGACGGCCGAGCTCTTCGCAGGTGGCGCGGCCGTGCTGCGCAGTCTGGAGAAGTCGGCCGCCGCGAAGGCCAAGGCGGAGGCAGAGGCGAGGGCGCACGCGATGGCGGAGGCGGTGACGGAGGCCGCTTCGGCGGAGCCGGTTCCGCTCGTACCACGTCCCGTCGTTCCGGCGGCGAGGTTCCTGCGGCCGCGTCCCGAATCCGTGCCCGAGATGGGCCCCGAGTCCCACGGGTCCGAGGTCCGAGAGCCGGTTGGTGAGCAGACGGCCGAGCCCGTCGCCGAGCCCGTCGCCGCGTCCGTCGGCAATCTGCCGGTGCCGCGCACGCGCGCCGAGGTCGTGGCGCCTGGAGAGCCGGCGGCCGAAGAGGCCGCTGCCGAGCTCGACTTCGGCGTCGATGCGTTGGAACCAGCCGTCGCCGCGCTGCCGCCCGATGAGGCGGTCGCCCTCATCATGCGCGATGTGGTGGAGACAGTACGTGCCGTCCGCGAACGCATGGCCCGTGCTGCGGACGGGAGTTCGTTCGACTTCTTCGGGCGGGGCGAGATCGGCGGCGAGGAGGCGGGCGACGGCATGGAGCCGGTGGCCGAGACCGAATCGGATGCCGGCGTCGCTGCCGGCCCCGAGCGGCCGGAGTTGGAGGAAGCCGAGCCGGAGGACCGAGCGGCGGCGACGGTCGGATCCGGGGCGCAGGCTGTCGAGGCGCCGGTTTCCGCGGGCGAGGACGCGTTCGTCGAGTCGCGCGCCCACCGCGTCGTGCGTGACGCCTCGGCCCGGTTCGAGATCGCGACCGCGCGTCCGCTGGTCACCCATGAGCCGCGTACCGGCCGAGCCATCCCGGTCGATCTGACCGCGCACGACGACACCGAGCAACTGCCGCAGATAGTGGACACCCGCAAGCGCGCCTGACCCCGCAGCAACCCGGCCCGGCGTGACAGCCCGTCACGCCGGGCCGGATGCGTCGGGGTGGCGCGCTATTTGTCGATGTCGCCGACCACGAAGAACAACGAGCCCAGTATCGCGACCATGTCCGCCACCAGGCATCCGCGCAGCATCTCCGACAGCACCTGCACGTTGTTGAACGACGCCGAGCGCAGCTTCAGGCGCCACGGCGTCTTCTCACCGCGCGAGACGAGGTAGTAGCCGTTGAGCCCGAGCGGGTTCTCCGTCCAGGCGTACGTGTGCCCCTCGGGTGCCTTGAGCACCTTGGGCAGCCGTAGGTTGACGGGCCCGGGAGGCAGGTCGGCCAGCCGGTCCAGGCACGCTTCGGCGAGGTCGAGGGAGACGTCCACCTGCTCCAGCAGGCACGAGAACCGGGCCAGGCAGTCGCCCTCGTCACGCGTGACGACCCGCAGCACGTCGGTGAGTTCGCCGTACGCCAGATACGGTTCGTCGCGGCGCAGGTCGAAGTCGACGCCGGAGGCCCGTGCGATCGGACCGCTGACGCCGTACGCGCGCACTGTCTCGGGCCTCAGCACGCCGACCCCGGAGGTGCGGGCGCGGAAGATCTCGTTTCCGTGCACGAGGTCGTGCAGCACCGGCAGGCGTGACCGCACGTCCGCGACCGCGTGCCGGGCGCGCCCGAGCCAGCCGGCCGGCAGGTCCTCCTTGAGGCCGCCGACGCGGTTGAACATGAAGTGCATGCGCCCGCCGGAGATCTCCTCCATCACGGCCTGGATCTCCTCGCGGTCGCGGAACGCGTGGAAAATCGGGGTGATCGCGCCGAGTTCCAGCGGATACGAGCCGAGGAACATCAGGTGGTTGAGCACCCTGTTGAGCTCGGCGAGCAGCGTCCGCGCCCACACCGCGCGTTCGGGGACCTCCATGCCGAGCATGCGTTCGACCGCGAGGACGACGCCGAGTTCGTTCGAGAAGGCGGAAAGCCAGTCGTGCCGGTTCGCCAGCACCAGGATCTGGCGGTAGTCGCGCACCTCGAAGAGCTTTTCCGCGCCCCGGTGCATGTAGCCGACGATCGGTTCGGCGCTGACGATCCGCTCGCCGTCGAGCACCAGGCGCAGCCGCAGCACCCCGTGCGTCGACGGGTGCTGCGGACCGATGTTGAGCACCATGTCGGTGGTGTCGAGCTGGTCCGCGCCGATGCCGACGCCGAGAGTGGCCTTGGTCATACCTCGAATTTTGCCAGTGCGCCGCGGACCTGCCCGCTTTGCGGGGCGTCGGCGCACGGGCCCGGCACATACGCTGAACGTATGGATCACGCCTTGGCGCCGCCCGAGCAGGCCTGGCATCCGGTCTCCGAGCAGCTTTTCCGCGTCCGGCGCTTTTTGCTGGTCGTCGTTTTGGCGCCGACGGCGGTCGCGGGCGGCGTGCTCCTGGCCGTCCTCGCGACCCCGTGGCTGGCGGTGCTGCCGGTGGCTGCGGCCGCGGTGGCGCTGGCGTGGGGCATCGTCGCGTTGCGGCGCAACCAGCGGTCGTGGCGGTATGCGGAGCGCGCGGACGACCTGTTGATCGCCCACGGGGTGCAGTTCCGGCGGCTGACGGTCGTGCCGTACGGCCGCATGCAGTTCGTGGATGTGACGGCCGGCCCGGTCGAGCGGCGCTTCGGCATCGCGACGATCAAGCTGCACACCGCCTCCGCGGGCACCGACGCGGTGATCCGCGGACTACCTCCCGAGGAGGCGGCCCGGCTGCGCGACCGCCTCGCGGAACGGGGCGAAGCCCGTTCCGCGGGCGTGTGAGGCGAGGACCGTGACCGTGGACCGAGAGTCGGGAGGGTCGGGGGCCGCGCCGGTTCCCGAGGGGGCGGATGGTGTCAAGTCCCTTGATGCCGAAGGGACTTCGGCCGCCGCCCACGAGGTCGACGCGGCTGACGGAGTCCGGGGGAGGCGGCACCCCGCCGACCCCCGTACGTCCGCGGAGGTCTCCCGCGTCACCGGCGGCGCCTCCGAGAAGCCGCCTGCGAGTCTGGTCCCGCCCCAGCCGCCGCCCGACAACGCCGAGCCGCGCCGACTGCATCCGCTGACGCCGGTGGCGAAAGGCTGGACGGCGATGGCCGCGGCCATCGCGATCTTCGGGCAGCATGCCGCGCGGACGCAGGAGACCCAACTTGGCATCGCGGTGGCCGGCGCGGTGTTCCTCGGCGCATTGCTGTGGGGGCTGCTGAGCTGGTCGTTCACGGTCTACCGGATCGAGGACGACGACCTGCGGATCGATTCGGGCGTGGTGTTCCGGCGGACCCGGCACGTGCATCTCGGTCGCCTCCAGGCCGTCGACGTCGTGCGCCCGTTCATCGCCCGGCTGCTCGGCCTCGCGGAGCTGAAGCTCCAGGTCGCCGGGGGTGATTCGGCGGAGGGGTCGCTGTCGTATGTGCACGAGCGGGACGCCCAAGCGCTGCGGGCCGAGCTGCTGGCCCGCGCGGCGGGTGTGCGGCCGGATGCGGGGGAGGCCCCGGAACGTCCGTTCGTCGCCGTTCCGATGCCGGTTCTGATCGGATCGGTGCTGCTGTCGTTCGCCACTTGGACGTTTTTGTTCCCGTCGATCGGCCTGATCTTCGTGGGCACCGCGACCGGCAACACCGCGCTGCTGCTCGGCTGCATTCCGCTGTTCGTCGCGGCCTGGCAGTTCACGGTCGGCCGCGTACTGCGCTACTTCGACTTCACCCTGTCCGAGTCGCCCGACGGGCTCCGCCTTGCGCACGGCCTGATCGAGCACCGCCACCAGACGGTGCCGCCGGGCCGTGTGCAGGCGGTGCGCATCGTGCAGCCGTTCCTGTGGCGCCCCAAGGGATGGGTGCGGGTCGAGGTCAACGTCGCGGGCTACGGCCAGGACGAGAACAACAGCGAGAACCGCGAGTCGACGCTGCTGCCCGTGGCGACGCGCGAGGTGGCGCTCGGTGTCCTGAGCCGCATCCTTCCCGGTGTGGACGTCGGGGCCGTGCCGCTTGCGCGGGTCCCGAAGCGGGCGCGCTGGCACAGCCCGGTCCGCCGCCTGGGGATGGCCTGCGGTGCCGACGACCGGGTGTTCGTGGCCCGGCGCGGGATCCTCCGCCGCGAGACCGACGTCATCCCGCACGCCAAGGTGCAGAGCGTGCGCTGGACGCAGGGTCCTGTCGAGCGCATGTTGCGGCTGGCCACGGTCCACTTGGACTCGACGCCGGGGCCGGTGCGCGTCACGGCGTCCCTGCGCGATGTCGACGAGGCCCTCCGCATCGTCGACGAGCAGGCCGAGCGGTCGCGAATCGGCCGCCGTGGGGAGGGGCCGCACCGGTGGTCGGCGCGTTCCGGGGGTTCCCTCGGAGGCGATCGTCCGTAAGATCTGACGCATCGTCATATTTCTCGGGAGGTCGCGATGGGTCAGGTGCCGGCACCGCTGGCCGGAGTCCGGATCATCGAGTGTTCGATGCTGGGCCCTGGTGCGATCACTTCGGCGCTCGTCGATCTCGGGGCCGAAGTGATCAAGATCGAACCGCCCAACGGCGACTACATCCGCGACATGACGTGGCCGATGATCGACGGCGTCTCCCTCATGCACCTCCACATCAACCGGGGCAAGAAGTCGCTGGTCCTGGACCTGCGCAAGCCCGAGGCCGCGGCCACCTTCAAGGAGCTCGTCAAGGGCGCGGACGCGGTCGTCGAGGCGATGCGGCCCGGCGGCCTGGCCCGGCGCGGACTCGGGTTCGAGGACCTGAAGGCGGTCAACCCGAAGATCGTCTTCTGCACGATCTCCGGGTACGGCGCGACCGGTCCGTACCGAGACATGCCCTCGCACGGCGTCGCGTACGACACCTGGGCCGGCGTCGTGAAGCCGGCCTTCACCGACGAGGGGCACCCGTACACGCCCGAACATGCGTCCATCGGCATCCACGCCGGGCCGCTCTTCGGCGCGCTCGGCATGCTCGCCGCGATCATCCGTGCCCGCGAGACCGGCGTCGGCGGGCAGATCGACATCGCCCAGTCCGACGCCGCCGCCGCGATGGACTGGCTCCGCAGCGAGACGTACCGCGCGTACGAGCGCCCCGAGTCGGAGGTCACCGGCAACAAGACCGACAACTACGTGCGTCGTGCGCCGGGCACCGCGGGGATGACCGAGGGCGTGCGCTACCAGATGTACAAGTCGTCCGACGGCTACATCCTCTTCATGGCGTCCGAGCGGTCGCTGTGGAAGAACTTCTGCGAAGCGGTCGGCCGCCCCGATCTGTTCGAGAAGTGGCCCGGCTCGACGTACGCCGACCACGCCCTCGGCAACCTGGAGCTCCGCGAGGAGCTGCGGAAGATATTCGCGACGCGCACATCGCTCGAATGGCTCGCCTTCGGGAACGAGGCGAACACCCCCATCGCGCCGGTGAACGACCCGAAGAGCATCGCGGACGACCCGCAGTTCCGGCACCGCTTCACCTGGTTCCCCAAGGAGGAACTGGGGGCGGACCAGCTCTCCAGCCCGATCCACTTCGTCGGCGAGGAACTGCCGCGCCCGACGAAGGCCCCCACGGTCGGCCAGCACAGCGCCGAGGTGCTCAGCGACGTCCTCGGCTACGACGACGCCAAGATCACCGAACTGCGGGCTGCCGGGGTCCTCGGGGCAAGCTGAGCGCCCGTGGTGCGGCCGGGGGCCGGACCATCGCCCGGGGCGTGTCGGCCCGGCCCGTCACCCCAGTCCGCTGCCCGCCGCGCGGGGGGCGGCGGGTGTCAGGATCTCCGGCGGCGGCATGCCCACGCCGTGCACCACCCAGCGGAAGTCGCCGAGGCCGCCGCGCGCGGTCAGTTCACCCGCCTCGCCCGCGTCGCGCAGCGCGGCCAGGTAGCCGCGCGGGTCCGTGCGGGCGAGGTCGTACCGAGGCCGGGCGGCGCGTACGCCCAGCGCGTGCAGGGCCTCGCGCTGGGAGAGGTGGACGGCCGCCCCGACGCCGGTCGCCTCGCCGGCCGCGGCGGCGAGCGCGTCCACGGCGACGTGCGACGTCACATCGCATGTCCCGTCCGGCACCGGGGCGACGGCCCGGCCCTGCCGGTAGCCGGTGAGCGTGCCGCGCGGGGGACGCGACGCGCGGTCGTGGCCGTAGTCGATCGCGACCGCGACGCCGTGGGCCAGCGACGCGACGGCGGCCGTCCACGCCGCGTCGCGCGGCGCCCCGATCTCGGCGCGCGTGCCGGGCGCGGCCCCGCGCAGCGGCCACCACCGCTCCAGCCAGGCCGCGTCGGCGCCGGAGACCGCCGCACCGAGGCGTTCGTGCCCCGACCCCGATTCGACCTCGACGATGCGGGCGACGCCCTCGGCGTCGACCTCGGCCACGTCGACCGGGACGTTGTCGAGCCATTCGTTGGCCACCAGCAGCGCCGACACGCCCGGCGGTACCGACGCCGTCCAGCCGATCGACGGCGGCAGAGCCTCGGGCCGGGCGGCGACGTCCACGCCGTGCAGCCGGAGCGCGGGATCGATGCGCAGCAGGGCGACGAGGAGTTCGCCGCGCCCCGCCCCGACGTCGACGACGGTGTCGAGGCCGGCCTCGCGGGCGAGCTTCGCCAAGGCGCCGGCGAAGAGCGGCGAGGCATGGACCGACGTGCGGAAATGACCGGCGGGGCCTTCGGGCCGCAGATAGAAACCGCCGGTCCCGTACAGGGCCCGGTGGGTGGCGTCCCGCCAGGTCGACCAGGTGTTCATCGGTGACGACGCTACCGGGCCCGCGCCCGGTGCGGGGACGTTCGGGGGGCCGCCGCCGCCCGCTCATCCCGCTCGCGACGGCGTTGTCCGGGCCGGCCCGGGGTGACGGCTCGGACAAACCCACAATCGCGTCAAGTAATCAGGTGATGATGGAGAGTTACGCTAGGTGCGCGTCCACATGCCCGTTGGAACAGATGGTCCCGATTCATCCGAGGGAAGGGTTCACGCCATGCGCATCCACGCCGACACCGCCCTGTCCGAGGGCGTCACCGGAATCGTCGCGCGCGCGACGTCCCGTCGGCCCGAAGAACTCACACCCGAAACCCGGCTCGTGGACCACCTGGGCGCCGACGCGCACACGTACGCGCAGATCGCGCGGCTGGTCGCCGACCGCTACGGCCTGCCCGTCGACGGGACGCACCTGTGCGACGACGCCGCGACCATCGGCGATCTCGTGACGGTCGTCGCCGACCGCGCGGCCCGGCAGGCGATCACCGAGTCGGTCTGATCTCGTCGGTCCGGGCCGGCGGGTTACGGGCCGGGCCGTCGTACCGAAGGCACCACGACTGATACCTGCGTCGTACGGCCGTCTCCCCACCGAGGCGGACGCCGCCACCCGAGTCGCTCCATAACCTCGATGGCATGCAAGGGATCTACGAGTGGCTGCGCAGGCACCCGTTCGTCGTGGACGCGACGGGTGCCTCTCTTCTGCTCATGGTCTCCCTCGTCATCGTCGCCGCCGAGGCCGGGGGAGGAGATGACGTCGCGTCCGGACTCATCGCGCTGGTGCTGTGCGCCTCGATGGCCGTGCGCCGCGTACATCTGCGCGTTGCCGCGGCGGGTGTCGTCGTCGGGGGGCTCGCGCAGCTCGTGACGGGCGTGATGACGGGGCCTGTCGACCTCGCGATCATCGTCGTCCTGCACTGTGCGGCCAAGTCCGGTCCCCGGTGGCTGTCACGCATCGGCCTGGTGCTGGCCTTCGTGGCGCCTGTCCTGCTGGTCCTGCGCTTCCCGCCCGACAAACCGGCCGGGATCAAGGAGACGTTGTTCGGCTGCGCGTTCGTCATCTTCATGCTGCTGATCGCGTGGGTGCTCGGGGACTCGATGCGGACGCGGCGCGCATACTACGCCGAGTTGGAGGACCGGGCGGCCCGCCTGGAACGCGAGCGCGACGCGCACGCCGAGGTGGCCGCGGCGGCGGAGCGGGCCCGGATCGCCCGCGAACTCCACGACGTGGTCGCGCACAACGTGTCGGTGATGGTCGTGCAGGCCGATGGTGCCGCGTACGCCATCGGCACGTCCCCCGACCGCGCCCGGGAAGCGCTCACCACCATCTCCACGACCGGTCGTGAGGCGCTCGCCGAGATGCGCCGCCTCCTGGGCGTGCTGCGCTCGGACGCCGACCGGGGGCCGTACGCCCCGCAGCCCGGCGTCGACCAGCTCGGCGACCTGGTCGACCGGGTCCGCGACGCGGGCCTTTCGGTCGACCTGCGCGTCACCGGTGTCCCGGTCGAGCTGCCCAAGGGCGTCGCGCTCGCGTCGTACCGCATCGTGCAGGAGGCGCTGACGAACACCCGCAAGCACGCCGGGCCGACCGCGACGGCGTCGGTCGTGATCGGCTACGGCGAGGACGCCCTCGACATGGTGGTCACCGACGACGGTCGGGGTGCCGACGCTCCCGGCGACGGCATGGGGCACGGCCTCGTCGGCATGCGCGAGCGCGTCGCGATGCTGGGCGGGCGCCTGGAGACCGGCCCGGCCGACGAAGGCGGCTGGCGGGTGCACGCCGTGCTGCCGTACGTCGCGGACGCCGACACGTCGCGGCGCCCCAGACCGCCGCGACCGGCCCGCGAACCCGGACCCGACCGGCCCGCCGGGAAGCGTGGCGCCCGACTGACCTCCCCGGCCGCGCCCGCGGCCCCCACCGCAACCACCGCCTTCACCGCACGAGGAGCCGCATGACCATCCGGGTGATGCTGGTCGACGACCAGGAACTGCTGCGTACCGGATTCGGCATGGTGCTCCAGGCCCAGCCCGACATGGAGGTGGTCGCCGAGGCGGGCGACGGTGCCGAGGCGGTGGACAAGGTCCGCACGACCGCGGTGGACATCGTCCTCATGGACGTGCGCATGCCGCGCATGGACGGCGTCGAGGCCTGCCGCCGGATCGCCGGCGACGGCCCCGACGCGGTCCTGCCGCCGCCCGGGCACGAACGCCCGAAGGTGCTGATGCTGACGACGTTCGACCTCGACGAGTACGCCTTCGCCGCGATAAAGGCGGGTGCGAGCGGATTCCTCCTGAAGGACGTCCCGCCGACCGAACTGCTGTCCGGCATCCGCGCGGTGGCCTCCGGCGACGCGGTGGTCGCCCCCAGCACCACCCGCCGCCTCCTGGACCGCTTCGCGCCGATCCTGCCGAGCGAGTCGGACACCCGGCCGGACGCCGTCGGGACGCTCACCGAGCGCGAGCGCGAGGTGCTGCTGCTGGTCGCGCAGGGGTTGTCCAACGCGGAGATCGCCGCGCAGCTGTTCCTGTCCGAGACCACGGTCAAGACCCACGTCGGGCGCATCCTGATGAAACTCGGGCTGCGCGACCGCGTCCAGGCGGTGGTCATGGCGTACGAGACCGGACTCGTGCGCGCCCGCGGAGCCTGAGCCGCCGCCGGTACGCGGGTCAGTCCGTGTAGAAGCCGCCGTCCGGGTGCAGCATCTCGCCGGTGAAGTACGACGACTGCTGGCCGGCCAGAAACAACGCCGCGTCCGCTACTTCGCGCGCGGTGCCCAGACGGCCCAGCGGCACGTCCGCGAGCAGGCGTTCCTCAAGGTCCGGCAGGCCCCGGACCACGTCGCCGATGTTGGTCTCGATGAAGCCGGGGCCGATCGCGTTGACGCGGATCCCGGCCGGGCCGAGCACGCGCGCGGCGTACTTCGTGAGCATCCACACCCCGGCCTTCGAGACCGAGTACGCCGGTGCGCCCGCCGCGGGGTGCTTCGCCGCTATCGACGCGATCGTGATGATCGAGCCGCGCCGCTTGAGGTCGAGCATCACGCGGGCCGCGGCCTGCACCGCGAGCATCGTGCCGGTGAGGTTGACGTCGAGGACCTTCTGCCAGTCCGACAACAGCATTTCGCTGAAGCGGCGCATCGGGTCGTGCTCGCGCGCGTGTCTGGCCGACCTGCGCGCGACGCCCTCCGGCCGGTCGCCGCGGTAGTCCGCGGTGGCTATGCCGGCCGCGGTGACCAGCACGTCGATGCCGCCGAACAAGTCGACCGCGTGCTGCATCACGGTCTCGTTGTCGGTCGGACTGCTCGCGTCCGCATGCACGTAGGCCGCCCGCCGGCCCTTCTTCTCGACGGCGGCGATCGTGTCGATGCCGCGTTCGTCGAGGATGTCCGCGACGACGACGTCGGCGCCCTCCGCCGCGAAACGCTCGCAGCATGCCCGGCCGATGCCGTTCGCGCCGCCCGTGACAACCGCGACCTTCCCCGCCAGAAGACCGTCGCCTTGCCCCAACACCATGAGCCGTACCCCTCCCGAGCCGCACGCCCGGCGCATCGGTGCGCCCGCCGGCGCGCGCGTATCGCCCCATCCTGCCCCGCCGTGTCTGAACTCGAAACCGGCCTCGCAACCGGCGACGTGCTCGGGCACGCTGTAACGCCGTGACAATTGACGCCCCGTCAGGAGCCGATGCCATGACCACCGCCGCGTCGACACAGCCCTCGCCCGCGCCCGACATCTACTCACCTGACGTGTACGCTGCCGCGCCCCCGCACGCCCTGTTCACCGAACTCCGGCGCACGCAACCTGTCTTCTGGCAGGACATGCCCGGCGAGCCCGGCTATTGGGCGGTGCTCAAACACGCCGACGTCGAGTACGTCGCGCAGCACCCGGAGCTGTTCTCCGCCGAACGCGGGGGCGTCGTACTGGAAGACCTCGACGAGACACGCCTGAACGCTCTGCGCGGCACGCTGCTGGCGATGGACCCGCCGCGGCACCGCGCGTACCGCAAGCCGCTGGTCACGTCGTTCACCGCGCGCGTCGTCGGCGGCATGGAGGACCGGATACGGCGGATCACCCGAGAGATCCTCGCGCGCGTTCCGGCGGACGGGCACGTCGAGTTCGTGCACGACGTGACCTCCGGGCTGCCGACCCGGGTGATCGGCGAGCTGATGGGCCTGCCGCCCGAGGACTGGGCGTACGTCCACCGCCTCGCGGAACGCAACACCGGCGGCCAGGACCCCGAGGTCCGCGGCACCGGCCCGGACGACGGGCCCGGCGCCTCGTCGGCGGAGATGGCGGCGTACGCGATCGGCTTCGCCGCACGCCGACGCGCCGATGCACCGCGCGCGGACCTGACGACACTGATCTTGGAGTCGGAGTTCGACGGCAAACCGATGACCGACCTGCAATTCGGCATGTTCTTCGTGCAGTTGGTGACGGCCGGCAACGACACGACGAAGACGATGCTGTCGGCGGGACTGCACGCACTGCTCACCCATCCGGAGCAATTCGCGGCCCTGCGTGCGGACCCGTCGCTGGCGCCGGGGGCGGTCGAGGAGATCCTGCGCTGGGCGAACCCGCTGCACTACTTCCGGCGCACCGCCAGGCGGGACGTCGAGCTGCGCGGCGCCCGGATCAAGGCGGGCGACAAGGTGGCCATGTACTACACGTCCGCCAACCGCGACGAGGACGTCTTCGCGGACCCGCAGGCGTTCGACATCGCGCGTCGACCGAATCCGCACCTCTCGTTCGGCTTCGGCGAGCACTTCTGCCTGGGCGTGCACATCGCGCGTTTGGAAGGCCGGGTGTTCTTCGAGGAACTTCTCGCGGCATTCCCCGACATCGAGGCCACGGGCGAACCGGTCAGGCTCCGCTCCAACCTCAACAACGCGCTGACCAGGCTTCCGGTACGCCTCGGGAGGGCGTGAGCCGCGACCACCCCTCGACGAGCGGAGGCCGACCGAAGGACACCAGCGGGCCGCACCCACGGGCGGGGCGGCCCGCTTCGGCTTCCCCAACACTCTTGGGAACGCTCGATATGCGGCTTATCACGCCATGTGATCCCCTGAGGTTCGGAGGTTCTCATGCGCAAGCTCATGGCTCGCGTGGTCCTCAGGTCCGCGCTCGCGATATCCGCAGTGGGCATCGTCGCCGCCGCAGGCGTGTTCGACGCGACCCCGAACGGTCCGAACAAGAGTTCCCCGAAGTTCTCCACCCAGGTGGCCGTCGGCGACCCCGCAGGCCGACCCGTGACGGAGCCCGGCGCACCCGCCGCGTCGTCGTACACACTCCGCACCGAAAACGGGCCCCGAGCCGCCATGGCGGCTCGCGTCGTCACCGCGACGCTGCTGCTCACCGGGCTCATCCTCACGGCCCTCGGGGCCATCGGGATGCGCGGCCCGGTCCTCTTCCGGCGCTCGACCGTTGTGGACGACATCCTCGATATGGGATACACCCCGGCATTTCTGCGCGGTCCGGGAGGCCACCCGCGATTCGGTCCGCCCCCCACCTGAGTACGCTGAATGGGCCAGTACTCGTCCGGTACCCACCGCGGACTGGAACGGAAGGCCATCGTGACCGAGAACGACTCCCCCGCCGTACCCCGACGGCGGCCCCGGCCTGCGGATCCCGCCGACCGACCCGCCCGCCTCGCGGTCGGCGTCGTCGGCGCGGGCCGCGTCGGCGCGCCGCTCGCCGCAGCCCTGGCCCTCGCCGGCCACACCGTCGTCGCCGCCTCCGGTGTTTCGGACGCGTCCCGACGCCGCGCCGAGGACTTGCTCCCCGGTGTCCCCCTCGCCAGCCCGCAGGACGTCATCGCCCGCGCGGACCTCGTCCTGCTCACCGTCCCCGACGACGCGCTGTCCGACCTCGTGACGGGCCTCGCCACGACCGGGGCCCTCAAACCCGGCCAAATGCTCGTGCACACCTCCGGCCGTTTCGGCGTCTCCGTCCTCGAAGACGCCGCGCGCGCCGGTGCGCTGCCGCTCGCGCTGCACCCCGTCATGACGTTCACCGGCACCTCGGTGGACGTCCAGCGGCTGGTCGGCTGCTCCTTCGGGGTCACCGCCCCCGAGGTGCTGCGGCCGGTCGCCGAGGCGCTGGTGGTCGAGATGGGCGGCGAGCCCGAATGGATCGACGAGAGCGCGCGCCCGCTCTACCACGTGGCGCTCGCCAACGGAGCCAACCACCTGGTCACCCTGGTGGCGCAATCCCTCGACCTGCTCACCGCGGCCGGCGTCCGCGCCCCCGACCGCATGCTCGGCCCGCTCCTCGGTGCGGCCCTCGACAACGCCCTGCGCTCCGGGGACCTCGCCCTGACCGGCCCGGTCGCGCGAGGAGACGCCGGCACCGTCGCCGCCCACCTCGCCGAGCTTCGCCGGACCGCGCCCGAAGGGCTGGCCGCCTATGTGGCGATGGCCCGGCTCACCGCCGACCGCGCGCTCACGGCCGGGCTGCTGAAGCCCGAGCTGGCCACGGCACTGCTGGACGTGCTGGCCGAAGGAGGTGCCTGATGGCCGACACCCGCAACACCGTCCTTGCCCAAGGGCGTGAGGAATTCGAAGAGGTGTACGCCGCGTACGCCTCCGCGCCCGCGGTCGCCGTCGTCATGACCATGGGCGCGCTGCACGAAGGCCACGCCACGCTGATCCGCACCGCCCGCGAGCGCGTCGGACACGACGGGGCCGTGCTGGTCACCGTCTTCGTCAACCCGCTGCAATTCGGAGTGAACGAAGACCTCGACCGCTACCCGCGCACCCTCGACGCGGACCTGGTCGTGTGCCAGGAAGCGGGTGCGGACCTGGTCTTCGCCCCGTCGGTCGAGGACGTCTACCCGGACGGCGCGCCGCTGGTGCGCATCTCGGCGGGGCCGGTCGGGGCCGTACTCGAAGGCGCGTCCCGCCCCGGCCACTTCGACGGCATGCTCACCGTGGTCGCGAAGCTCCTGCACCTGACCGAGCCGTTCGACACCGGCACCGAGCACATCGCGTTCTACGGGCAGAAGGACGCGCAGCAACTCGCGCTCATCCGGCGCATGGTCGCCGATCTCAACTTCCGCACCGAGGTCGTGGCCGTACCCACCGTGCGGGAGGTCGACGGCCTCGCGCTGTCCAGCCGCAACCGCTACCTCGGACTCGCGGACCGTGCCACGGCCCTCGCGCTCAGCCGCGCGCTGCGCGCCGGCGAAGCCGAGGCCGCACACGGGGCCGCGGCGGTCTGCGACGCGGCGTCCGCGGTGCTCGCCGAGGCCGCGCACGCCACTCCGCCGCTCGTCCTCGACTACCTCGCCCTCGTGGACCCCACCACGTTCGCCGAGGTGCCCGCGAACCACTTCGGCCCGGCTGTCCTGGCCGTCGCCGCCCGGGTCGGCACGACCCGTCTGATCGACAATGTCCCCCTGGTGATCGCAGGAGCACGGTCATGATGCGCACGATGTTCAAGTCCAAGATCCACCGCGCCACGGTGACCCAGGCCGACCTGCACTACGTCGGCTCGGTCACCATCGACGAGGACCTCCTCGACGCCGCGGACCTGCTGCCGGGCGAGCTCGTGCACATCGTCGACATCGACAACGGCGCCCGCCTGGAGACGTACACGATCGCCGGCCCGCGCGGCACCGGGGTCATCGGCATCAACGGCGCCGCCGCGCGCCTCGTGCACACCGGCGACCTGGTGATCATCATCGCGTACGCCCAGGTCACCGATGACGAGGCCCGTGCCATGAAGCCGCGCGTGGTGTTCGTCGACGGCGAGAACCGCATCACCGGGACCGGCCACGACGCGGCCGAGGTCCCGGCCGGGCCCGCCGGGAACGGGCTGCTGCGCGGCGACATCCCCACCCCGCGCGACGCCGCGTCCACCGAGCCTTCGCCGGGCGAGGAGCAGAACCCGGCGAAAGCCGTCCAGAAGACCGCGAAGAAGTCGGCGAGGAAGTCGGCCGAGAAGGCGTCCCGCAAGACCGCCGCCAAGACCGCGCGGAACGCCGCGAAGAAGGCCGCCGGGAAAGCGGCGGCACGGTCCGCCTCCGGGGCCGGGAAGACAGGCCGGTGACCACACACCCGACCCGGCTGGCCGCCCCCGCGCCCGGCTGGTCCACCTACGCGGACGTCATCGTCGTCGGCTCGGGCGTCGCCGGCCTCACCGCGGCGCTGCGGGCCGCCGACGTGGTCGACCGCGTCCTCGTGGTCACCAAGGCGGTCCTCGACGAAGGCTCCACCCGGTGGGCGCAAGGCGGCATCGCTGCGGCACTCGGCGAAGGCGACACTCCCGCACAGCACATGCACGACACGCTCGTCGCGGGTGCCGGGCTGTGCGACGAGGAAGCCGTGCGCGTCCTGGTCACCGAGGGCCCCGGCGCGGTCGGCCGCCTCATGTCGGTCGGTGCCGAATTCGACCGCGACGCCGACGGCAACATTCTGCTCACGCGCGAGGGCGGGCATTTGCGCAACCGCATCGCGCACGCGGGCGGTGACGCCACCGGCGCGGAGATATCGCGGGCACTCGTGCACGCGGTCCACGACGCCGGCATCGAGGTCATCGAACACGCCCTCGTCCTGGACCTGTTGCGGGACGCGGAAGACCGCGTGTGCGGCGTGACCCTGCACGTCATGGGCGAGGGTGCGCGCGACGGCGTCGGTGCGGTGCACGGCCGCGCGGTGATCCTGGCGGCCGGCGGCATGGGCCAGATCTTCTCCTCGACCACCAACCCCCACGTGTCGACCGGCGACGGCGTCGCACTCGCGCTGCGGGCCGGGGCGTCGGTGACCGATCTGGAGTTCGTGCAGTTCCACCCCACCGTGCTGTGGCTCGGGCCGGGCGCCGAAGGGCAGCAGCCGCTGGTTTCCGAGGCCGTGCGAGGCGAGGGCGCGTACCTCGTCGACGCCGACGGCATACGGTTCATGACGGGCCGTCACCCGCTGGGGGAGCTCGCACCGCGCGACATCGTCGCCAAGGGCATCACGCGGCGGATGGCCGAGACCGGCACCGAGCACATGTACCTCGACGGGCGGCACTTCGGCGCCGACATGTGGGCCGCACGGTTCCCGACCATATTGGCCGCGTGCCGCTCACACGGCATCGACCCGGTGTCCGATCTGATCCCGGTCGCCCCGGCCGCGCACTATGCGAGCGGGGGAGTGCGCACCGACCTGCACGGGCGTACAACCGTCCCCGGCCTGTACGCGTGCGGCGAGGTCGCGTGCACCGGCGTCCACGGCGCCAACCGCCTCGCGTCCAACTCGCTCCTCGAAGGCCTGGTCTTCGCCGAACGCATCGCCGCCGACCTCGCCCGCGACCTCCCCCCGCGCCGCGAACCAGTCGAACCGCCGGGCGAGGCAGGGCTGTTGGACGCCGGCGTACGCCTGCCGCTGCAACGCGCCATGACCGCCGGGGCGGGTGTGCTGCGCAGCCGGGACAGCCTGCGCGAGACCACGCGCGTACTCGCGGAGCTCGCGCTGCGGACCGGCACCGACCCGTGCACCGAGGCGTGGGAGGCGACCAATCTGCACACCGTCGCGAGCGCCCTGGCCGCCGCGGCGTACGACCGCGAGGAGACGCGCGGCTGCCACTGGCGCGAGGACTTCCCCGACCGCGACGACAAGGACTGGCGCGGGCACGTGGTGACCACGATGGCCGCCGGGCGCCTTGATCTGACGTACGAGCCGTACGAGCCCAAGCTCCACGAGCCGACACCGTCGACCCCGGCGACAACGCCCCAGCCCAAGGAGTAGCCGTGACGCTCAGCCCGGACCTCGCCTCCCGCCTGGCCAAAGCCGGACTGGACCCCGCCGCGGTCGAGGCGCTCGTCCGCGCGACGGTCGCCGAGGACCTGGACGGCGGCGTCGACGTCACATCCGTCGCCACCGTGCCCGCGGACGCGCGCGGCCACGCCGACTTCACCGCCCGTGCCATCGGCGTCGCGGCAGGCATCCCCGTCGCCGAAGCCGTCGTCGACGTGGTCTGCGGCGGTGCCGCCGACATCAGCACCTTCGTCGCCGACGGCGACCGCGTCGCCCGGGGCCAGGTGCTCTTCACCGCCTCCGGCCCGACCCGCGAACTGCTGACGGCCGAGCGCTCCGCCCTCAACCTGCTGTGCCGGCTCTCCGGCATCGCCACGCTCACCCGCGAGTGGGTCGACGCCATCGCGGGCACCGGCGCCGCGATCCGCGACACCCGCAAGACAACCCCCGGGCTGCGTGCGCTGGAGAAGTACGCCGTGCGCTGCGGCGGTGGCGTCAACCACCGCATGTCACTGTCCGACGCCGCGATGGTCAAGGACAACCACGTTGTGGCCGCGGGCGGCGTCGCCGAGGCGTTCCGGGCAGTGCGGACAGCGTTTCCCGACGTGCCGGTCGAAGTCGAGGTCGACCGCCTGGACCAGATCGCACCCGTACTCGAAGCGGGCGCCGACCTCATCCTGCTCGACAACATGACGCCGCATCAGCTCCGCGAGGCCGTCGCCCTGGTGGCCGGCCGGGCGCGCCTCGAATCCAGCGGCGGCCTGACCCTCGACACCGCCCGCGACGTTGCCGCGACCGGCGTGGACTACCTGGCGGTCGGTGCACTCACCCACTCCGCGCCGATCCTCGACATCGGCGTGGACCTCCGCTGACGCGGCCGAACACCCCAAACCCGCGCCGGGTACTGTGCACTCCTTCACCGCCCACCCCAGTTTCGACTCACCGCCCCAGCCAAGGACACGCGACGATGCTCCTGACGATCGACGTAGGCAACACGCACACCGTGCTCGGCCTGTTCGACGGTGACGACATCGTCGAGCATTGGCGCATCTCCACCGACGCGCGCCGCACCGCCGACGAACTCGCGGTGGTGCTCCAAGGCCTGCTCGGCCAACACCCCCTCATCGACCCCGGCGGCGTCGACGGCATCGCCGTCTGCTCCACCGTCCCGTCGGTCCTGCACGAGATGCGCGACATGTTCCGCCGCTACTACGGCGACATCCCCGCCGTGGTCGTCGAACCCGGCGTCAAGACCGGCGTCCCGGTCCTCATGGACAACCCCAAGGAAGTCGGCACCGACCGCATCATCAACGCCCTGGCCGCCATCAAGCTGTACGGCGGCCCCTGCATCGTCGTCGACTTCGGCACCGCGACCACCTTCGACGCCGTCAGCGCCAAAGGCGAATACATCGGCGGCGCCATCGCCCCCGGCATCGAAATCTCCGTGGACGCGCTGGGCGCCCGAGGCGCCCAACTCCGCAAAATCGAACTGATGCGCCCCCGCAGCGTCATCGGCAAGAGCACGGTCGAGGCCATGCAGGCAGGAATCCTCTACGGCTTCGCCGGCCAAGTAGACGGCGTGGTAAGGCGCATGGCCGCGGAACTGTCGGACGACCCCGAGTCCGTAACGGTCGTCGCCACAGGAGGCCTCGCCACGCTGGTCCTGGGCGAAGCAAGCGTCATCGACATCCACGAGCCGTGGCTGACATTGATCGGCCTGAGAATGGTCTACGAGCGCAACGCGGGCGCGTAGCCCGGGACCGCAGCCGCGGACGCGGGGATGTCCTTGGCAGAGGGAGAAGGGGGACGGGGCGAGGACGAAGCGGGGAGGGCAGATTCGCTGGGTTCCACGCAGGGAGAGTGGATGCCGATGTGGAATTCACCGATTGGCGTAAGGTGCGCACGGAGACCAATTCCCGTGGAAGCGTCTTGAAAGAGCAACACGATGTAGTCGCTGTTCCATTTGGCCGGGTATACTTGATGATATCCAGCTTTAGCCCATGCTGCTTCGAGTGCGAGTAGATCCTCTACGCCGTTTTCTCGCGGCACACCTTTAGCGTTGTATGCCCAGCCGAGGTCGATTGCCCCTGTTGGAGCCCCACCCACGTCGGTGCAGTCGCTGCTATATGTATTTTTGATTCCCAAATTCGGGTTATTCAGCGTCGCCAATGATTTGTCGAAAGCCTGCGCGACGATGGGTCGAATTTCATCGGCTTTCACAGCACTCTGCGTCCCAGCCCCGCAGCCTGTCGTCGCCATCGCTGTGAGTAGCAATTTGGTGGCCCAAAGTCGCTTGCTCACGGCCGTTGTCCTGCGGCGATCTCGCCCATCGCCACGAGCGATGGGGACCTTTGCTGCCAGTAGTATGAGTGGGCGCTGAAATTGAAGACATCGTCTCCCCCTGGCGCACGGCCGACCGGAAGGTCTTGAGCGCCGAATTGGTCCGATGTCGGGTTGATGCCAAACCGAACTTGCTCGATCTCGTCCCATTTTCTGGGGCTCAAAGGGAGCGCATACTCGTCGACGGGATCGTTAGCGATTGTTCCTGCGTAGACATCTTCTGCGGGCATGTTCAACTCGCTCACGTGCTCCGCACCGACCCCCGGGCTCCCGATGATGATAAACCTGTTGACCTGCATCCCCTCATGCTCCAAAGCCCGCCCGGCCACCAAGCTCCCATAACTGTGTGCAATGACGGTGGTGTGCGCCGGATCTCCCTCTCGGACGGCGTCGAGGCCTGCGTCGAAGCGTGCCAGTCTGGGCGCCCCGTTCTCCGCAAACGCTTCACGAGTCGAATCTTTGACGAGGCTTTGCGGTGCGTCATAGCCCATCCACAAAATCGAGGACGTCGGTTGCCTCGGGGCGGCGATGGTGGCTGACGCCAGTACATATGAAGTCCGGTCGATCGCACCCGCTACATCGGCAAGCTTCGCTCCCGTGCCCGGGACGTTGATCACCACATTGTCAGCCGTGTCCGGATTTCCCAGCGCCACCACCGCCCGCCCGTTCCCCTCGGTGCTGTAACTGAGCAGAAAGGCCGGTGGAACCGCCTGCCCGTAGGGGTTCTCCTGGTCGCCCAACTGGTAATCGAGTACCTTCTCCAGCGCAGTGATTCCGTCCAGTCGCCGGTGCAATTCCTCTCTCGCCAGCTCCACGTTGCGTGGATCCCGGTACTGCGGAGGCAAGTTGCTGCGGGCCGGGGCGTTCGGCAGGTGATTGAGTTGCTCCAACTGCCGTTGCAGCGCGGTGCGTTCTTCCTTCAGCGCCAGTCGATTGGCCTGGTCCCGGACGGCGGCCGGCAGTCCGTCCGTCATTCCGATCAGCCGGGGCGCGAAGGCGATGTACTCGTGTCGCTGGTCTTCGGTCAGCGAAGCCCACCATGCGGCGGCGGCCGCCGGGTCGTTGCGTGGAATCGCCGACAGGTCGAGGTGGCTGAGGGCCGCGACGGCTTTCCTGTCCTGGGCGTGGCCCTGCCAGCTCGTCGAATTGGTGTCGGTTCGTGGAATGACGTCGAGTTGGCGGAGCGCTGCCGCGTAGCGTTCGTCGGTTTCGTTGACCGTGCGCAAAAGTGCCGCGATCGCCCTGTCGGCGTGTTCGTCGGAGGTTGTGTCCAGCAACCGCCTGAGCTGCTGCCGGCTCGTATGGAAGAACTCGTGTATGTCGTCCAGCAGCGTGTAGACCAAGCGAGCCTGGACCGTCGCATGCAGTAAGTCGTCGGACAAGCGGTCGAGATTGCGGTACGCGGCATCAGCGCTCAGCCCGACCCAGTTCGAGGCACGCAATGGGCCTCCCACTTTGGCCCCGGCGTCCCGCTGGGCGCCCTCCAGCGCGGCGAGCAGAGCTGCCCAGGAGACGCGGGCGTTATAGAGCGCGTTGAGGTTCGCGGTACACAGTTGAGTGGCGGTGGGCATGCGTACCACCGTCAGCCGTGCGGGAGTTGCAGTGCGTTGACCGCTGTGGCCTCCGCGCTTTCGTACGCGTCCGCGTTCATCCGCAGTGCGTTCCCTGCCTGAAAGTAGCCCTCGCCGATATACCTGACTTGGCCCTGCCACGACCGCGCAATGGTCGCGAGCGCGCTCACGGATGTGAAGCCGCCCAACGTGGATAGACAGGCGATGCTTTCGTCGGCGGCGATATCGCCGCGCTGGATCAGGCTCTCGGCCACGTCCCGCGACGCGCTTGCGGAAGCGCGGAGTTCCCACGGTTGGACTTCGAAACGATTCGGCACGGCTGACCCCCCGATCTGTCGGCGTCCGGCCGAGGCACAGTAACACCGCAAGGAAGACGGAGGGCGACAAAGTAATCACGAAGAGTGATAGCGGTTCGTACGCCTATTCGCTGTTCGGCGGATCGATGCCCACCCTCGCCCCGCCCTTGGGTTTGGCGTGTCGGTGCGGCTCCCCTCGCCTGCCGGGGCGAAGGGGCTGCCGGGCCTCGGGGGCTGGATGGCGGGCACTGTTCGACGCCACACCGTGCGGCTCTCCTGCAAGCCGCAGTCCAAATACTCCTTTTTGCCGGAGTTAACCCCTTAACGTCGGGGGCATGCCGACACCTCACGGAGATCACGGGCTGGCCTTCGCGACGCATGAAGTGAGGGTGCTGCGCCGGGCACTGATGTTGGCGATGAAGGCAGGCGGACGACCCGGGGAGGAGGGGGAGTCGGTGGGCGCAGGTCCCGGCTCCGCCCCCGCTCCCGTCGATTTCTGGCTCCTCGACCAGGCCATCGCCGAAGCCGAAGCCGAACGCGACCGCCTCCGCGACTTCGAACTCACGGAGTTGACCCACCACCGCGCCGCACTCCCCGGCACCGCCGCGACGTACCTCGCCGCCCTCGAACGCCTCGTCGCGTCGTACGCCTACACCCCCACCGCAGAAGACCTCGCCGCGCTGCGATCCCTCGTTGAACTTCCTTGCGGCGGCGCCGAACGCACTCGTCGCCGGGTTCTCCTGGAGCGTTGCAGTTACCTTGCCGAGCGCGCCATGGAATGCCGTCTCGCAGAGCGGGCACGGGCACGAAAACGATCTACCGGGCCATTTTCCTGACGAATCGCCAAGTTCGACCGAGCCGTTGTCGGATAGCCCATGGCGCCGACGGCGGCTTCCGTCTTTGCCACAGGTTGCTCCAGCCGACGCAGCGGAACCCGATTCCGTGCTCGCCCGGCATCGCCGAGGTGGACCGGTCTGAGTTTTCCGGGGGCAGGTTCACGACGTGTATCTCGGTTTGAGGGCCCCTCCCCGCCAGCGGCTTACGTGGAAGGAGAAGCCCGGGCTGCGTACGGCGATTGCGGCCGATATCGGCACCGCCGACAACGTGACTGCAATGGACTCGGACATCGTCCACGAGACCTGAACGGCAATCCGGCGAACGACACCGTGGTCCACGTGAGCCGTGGGTTCGCGACCGGATCTCGGGCGCCCCGAGCCGTCGGTGGGGTGCAGACGGTTGCGGGCGGCGGGGCGGAGCTTGCGGAAACGGGTGGGTTTTCGGCGACCGGGGGGCGCGGTGATCGGTGGGTGCTGCCCGTCGGGGCGTGTGCGGTGTCGGATGTCGTGCGGCGTAGCAAGGCCGCCGCGGCCGTCTGACGGGTGGTGGATTGGGATGTGGGCCGGTGCGGAGTGTGTCGGTCCCGTTGCCGTGGCCGCCCTTGACCGCCGTGAAGGTAATCCGGTACTGGCCCGTCGAGTGCCGCAGGTAGCCTTGCCTGGTGACCGAGAACGCCCAGGCTGACGTTGTGCCGACCACCGAGCAGGTTGACGACCTTCCCGAGCAGATGCGCGTGCGACGCGAGAAGCTTGAGCGTTTGCGGGGGGAGGGTGTCGATCCGTATCCGGTGGGGTTTCCGCGCACGACGACGGTCGGCGAGCTGCGTGCCGAGTTCCCCGCGCTTGAGGCGGACGTCAAGACGGGCAAGCGGGTCGGGCTGACCGGGCGGGTGGTGTTGTCGCGGATCGGCGGGAAGCTCTGCTTCGCGACGCTGCGTGACGGCAGCGGTGATCTCCAGGTGATGGTGTCGCTCGACAGCGTCGGGGCCGAATCGCTCGCGGCGTGGAAGTCGGACGTCGACCTGGGCGACCACGTCGGCGTCGAGGGCGAGGTCATCACGTCGCGGCGCGGTGAGCTGTCGGTCATGGTCGACAGTTGGGCGATCACCGCGAAGTGCCTGCGGCCGCTGCCTGACAAGCACAAGGGCATGACGGACCCGGAGGCGCGGGTCCGAATGCGGTACGTCGACCTCATCGTCAACGACGAGTCCCGCCGGATGCTCCGCACCCGCAGCGAGGTCGTGCGCGCGATCCGCGACTGGTTCAACGGCCGCGACTTCCTGGAGGTCGAGACGCCGATGCTTCAGCCGGTCCACGGCGGGGCGACGGCGAGGCCGTTCGTGACGCACATCAACGCGTACGACATGGACCTCTTTCTTCGCATCGCCCCCGAGCTGTATCTCAAGCGGCTCGTGGTCGGCGGCGCGGAGAAGGTCTACGAGATCAACCGCAACTTCCGCAACGAGGGCGCCGACTCGACGCACAACCCCGAGTTCACGATGCTGGAGGCATACGAGGCGTACGGCGACTACAACACCATGGCGACCGTGGTGCGCGAGGTGTACCAGTACACCGCCGAACGCGTCTTCGGCTCTTCGGTGTTCGAGTGGCACGGCCAAGAGGTCGACATCGCGGGGGAGTGGCCGCAGATCACCGTGTACGGATCGGTCTCGGAAGCGCTGGGCGAGGAGATCACTCCCGCCACCGCTATCGAGCAGGTCCGCAAGTTCGCCGATGCCCGCGACATTGCGTGGGAGCCGACGTGGGGGCAGGGCAAGCTCGTCCAGGAGATTTTCGAGGCCCTGGTCGAACACACCTTGGTCCAACCGACGTTCGTGCGCGACTACCCGATCGAGACGTCTCCGCTCACCCGGCAGCACCGGGAGACGCCCGGACTCGCCGAGAAGTGGGACCTGATCGGTTTCGGCATGGAGCTGGGCACCGCGTATTCGGAGTTGGTCGACCCCGTCGAGCAGCGCAAGCGCCTGACCGAGCAGTCATTGCTCGCGGCGGGCGGTGACGCGGAGGCGATGCAGTTGGACGAAGACTTCCTGCGTGCCCTGGAGTACGCGATGCCGCCTTCGGGCGGTATGGGGATGGGCATCGACAGGATGCTCATGGCGTTTACCGGCCGGGGTATTCGCGACACCATTCTCTTCCCGCTCGTGAAGCCGGAGTAATCGACATGGACGCACTTGCCGCACTCATCCCGTCGGCCGTTGTCGCCGCGATGTTCATCGGGGTCATGGTGACGATCTTCCGGGGCACCGACCCGCGGCGTTCCCGCGACGACGCGTCCCGGGGGCGCGGCGAGTAGTCGTCGGCCCGGTCTCGGCCACGCATAAAGCCGCAGGGCGGGGTTTCACACGAAACCCCGCCCTGCGGCTGCTTCTTTGACGCACCTGCCAATTGACGGTGCATCAGATATGGTCGGCTCAGATACGGACGCCCTTGGCGCGCAGATACGCGATGGGGTCGACGTCCGAACCGTACGCGGGCCCGGTGCGGACCTCGAAGTGCAGGTGCGGACCGGTGGAGTTGCCGGTCGAGCCGGCCAGGCCGATCTGCTGCGCGGCGTTCACCTTCGCGCCCGCCTTGACCGAGAACTTCGACAGGTGGCCGTACTGCGTGTACTTGCCGTCGGCGTGCTTGATGACGATCTCGTTGCCGTACGCCCCTCCCCAGCCGGCCTTGACGACCGTTCCGGCGGCGACGGCCTTGACCGACGTGCCGGACGACGCGGTGAAGTCCTCGCCGGTGTGGCCGTGCGACCAGTGCGAACCGGACCGTCCGTAGCTGCCGTGCGGCGTGCCGGTAACCGGACGGACGTAACCGGAGGCGGACACCGTGGAGGCGGCTGCGGCCTTCCGCGCGGCGGCTGCGGCTGCGGCCTGACCCGCCGCTGCACGGTCGGCTGCGGCCTTCTGCTCGGCCTGCATGCGGGCGGCCTCGGCGGCTGCCGCGGACTGCGCGGCGGCAGCGGCAGCGGCTTCCGCGGCCCGGGCGGCCTCCGCGGCCCGGGTGGCCTCCGCGGCCGCGGCTGCTTCGGCGGCGGCCTGCCGCCGGACATCTGCGGCGCTCCGGATCTCGGCGGCCTCGGCGGCCTGGCGCGCGGCGAGCGAGCTGCCCGGCAGCGACTCGCGGACGGCACCTCGGGCGGCGACCTCCTGCACGCGGTCGGCGAGCGACTGCCGCGCCGCCGCGTTGCCGCTCACGTCGCCGCTCGCCACGGTCGACGCCGCCGCCAAGTTCGCGGTGTCGCCGCCCGATGGGCTGCCCGACGCGATGCCGACGCCGGTCGCCGAGGCGAGTGCGGCGATCCCCGCGACCATGACGACGGGTCGGCTGGGGCGGCGCAGGGCGGGGAGGCGGTCGGTGCGGGAGTCGGGTGTACGCGAGCGGTCAAAAGGGTTCTGCACGGGATACCTCAGGGGGTTCGACGGCATGCTCGCGCCCCCCTGCGGCACAGCCGCCGGGGTCATATCGGGGCGCGCCCGTTTTCGGCCGTACGGCATCGCCACCGGGCAGGTGGTTCCTGCCGGTGCCGTCGCCGTCTTGGGACGGCTCTCACGGGCAGCCGCGGCAGCGCGGCGTCTTCGCGGCGCGGCCTTGCGGCGGAGCGGGACGGACTCGAACGTCCTTGAACGAATCCGCCGACCCGGCACGTTGCCTCGCGGTCGTCCGCTGCGCGGGCGACCCGGCGTCCGGTGTCGGCTCATCAGTGGTAACAGACCGCAGGACGCCGAAGCCAACCGGTGAGCGGGCCGTCACTACGACGCTCCGTCGTAGCAGCAGGCGACGTCTGGACGATATGCCGGTTTTGATGGGTTATCGAGCTACTATGGCCGATAGGAGACCGAAAAATCGCTGTGCGGCACGTCACAGGAAAGCCAGGTTTGGCCGACCTCCAAACCTGGCAACCGCGACGCATTTTTCCCGCCGGGAGGCACCTTTCATGCCCCGCTTCGGGGAGCTCGAAGAGCAGGTGATGCTGCGCCTGTGGGCCGCGGCCGAGCCCCTTGCGGTCCGCGACGTCCGCGACGCTCTCCGGCCCGAGCGGGAACTCGCGTATACGACCGTGATGACCGTCCTCGACAAGCTCCACCGGAAGGGCGTGCTGCGCCGGCATCGGGTCGGACGCGCGTATCACTACGAGCCGGTGCTTTCCCGCGAGGCGCATACCGCCGCGTTGATGCGGGAGGACTGGCTTTCCGGGGGCGGTCGAGCGGGGGCGTTGGTCCATTTCCTGGAAGGCATGACCCCGGATCAGGTCGACGCGCTGCGCGATGCCCTGCGGGTGGCCCTGCCGGAAGACGACGAAGATCGGTGAGCCGGGAATCGGGCCGAATCGCACATGGGCCGAGGAGTTCCGGAAAGCAGGCCTCAATTTCCTTGGGTGAAATGTCTGCTTTGATGGTTATGATCCCGCTGCTGACGGCTGCCCGGCGCCGCGTTGTCGGCGCGGGCGCGCAAGGAGTCACACCGAGTCGTCGGCTCCCCGTCGACCCCTCCGACGGCCCGAATGGGGCGATTCCGGAGCCGGTTCCGAGGAGTATGCAAATCCGCGACAGTCTGTCGCTCGTCGGTTGTCGGGTAACCCGGGCCAATCGCCGATAGCCGCGGGTGTCCGCATTCCGGGCATGCAGTGTGCGATCACCGGGGTCCGCGTCGCCGATGCCCGTGATCGCGATACCTTCACGGCATGGAAGTCACGATCCGACGGGCCAGAACCGCGGATGTCGCGGCCATTCGGCGCTTGGTGGACGACTACGCGGGCAAGCGCATCCTCCTCGACAAACCGACTGTGACACTGTTCGAGGACGTCCAGGAGTTCTGGGTCGCGGAACGCGACGCCGACCAGGCGGTGGTCGCGTGTGGTGCGTTGCACGTCATGTGGGAGGACCTGGCCGAGGTCCGCACACTTGCGGTCGACACAACATGCCGGGGCCACGGTCTCGGACACCTCGTCCTCGCGAAGTTGCTGGAGACCGCCCGCCGTCTCGGCGTGCGCCGGATATTCTGTCTGACCTTCGAGGTCGACTTCTTCGCGCGCCACGGCTTCGTCGAGATCGACGCGACCCCGGTGGATCCGGAGGTCTACCGGGAACTGCTTCGTTCGTATGACGAAGGTGTGGCGGAGTTTCTCGACCTGGAACGCGTGAAGCCCAACACACTCGGCAACACGCGGATGCTGCTTCATCTGTAGCCGCCACGACGGCGAACTCGCGTTTGCGCGCAAGGGATCGCCGCGTGCGTCGGCAACGCAGCGGAAGTGTCGGCGGGTTCCGGGTGGCTTCTCCTATCTCGTCAAACGCATTGCCGGTGCGTTCGGTTCCGCTTCCGCGGGTTTGAATTTTTCCCGGAAAAGCGGTTTCCTTTTCATGGTTGGTGGCGATCCCTCCCGATGAAAGGGAAACCGGTGGCACAGAAGGTCCAGATTCTTCTCGTGGACGACCTCGACGGCGGGAAGGCCGACGAAACGGTGACGTTCGCCCTCGACGGTGTCTCGTACGAGATCGACCTCAGCGAAGCGAATGCGGGTGAACTCCGCAGTGCGCTGGCCGCGTACGTACAGGTGGCGCGCAAGACCGGGGGCCGCGCCGCGGGCCGTCGGGCCGCGCGAGGCACGGCGAAGTCTGCCGGCACCGGCCCGGACACGTCCGACGTGCGCAAGTGGGCCAAGGCGAACGGATACGAGGTGAGCGAGCGCGGTCGCGTGCCCGCGAACATCAAAGAGGCGTACGAAAAGGCTCACGCCTGACGGACGACGCGAAGGGCGGTCTCCCTCCGGGCGGACCGCCCTTCGCCTTGTCCGGCGCCGGGCCGACCGTCAGCCGCGCTGTGCGGGCAGCAGCCGCACGTGCTGGCATGCGTCCGCCAGGCCGCTCAGGAGGCGGGTGACGTCCGCGAACCGGACGTCGCACCTCAGCAGACTCTCCGGTCCCGCGTCGCCCGCACAGCGCAGCCGAGAGCCCGCCGGTGCCCGCAGCCACCGGGACGACTCCCACGCCCGCGGCCACGGCGCCAGCCACGTCGTGGGCCACGGCGACGGAGCCGGGACGGATGCAGCCGCTCCGTGGGCCCGCAGGTCCAGCTCGACGCCGGACCAGTCCAGCCAGTCGAGCATCGCCGGCAGGTCCTCCGCGACGCCGGGTGCGACGAAGAACTGCACGCGCCCCGACGTGGTCGCGGCCACCGGCCCGAGCGGCAGCCCGAGGCGTTCGGCCCGGCGCAGCACGCGTGTCCCGGCCGCGCCCGGCACGTCCAGGACGTCGAAGCGCACCCCGGTGGCCAACCGCACCGCCCGTCGCGGATGCGCACGCCACCAGCGCAGGATGACCTCGGGATCCGTGGTCGCCGACGAGGCGCCGCGGCCCGTCGCACCGGGGGCGCCGCCGATCCCCTGCCCGGGGCGCCCTCCGCACCCGCGAACGCGTGTGCCTCCGGCCGGCGTCCGGTACGCCGGATACGTCAGATACGCCGACGCGAGTGCGTGGATCGACCGCCCCTGCCCGCCCGCGGCAGCCCTCTGTCCTGCGTCATTCGTCGTCGGGCGCGTTGAATCCGTAGGCTGGACCATGGCGCCTTCGGCCTCGTCGCCGACCGGCCGCACCGGACGCACCGCGCGTGTGTGCGATCCGGGGGCGGGCCCGGCGTGAGCCCCGAGACGGGTGCCGGACGGCACGACAGGTCCGGTGGGCGAGGGCGCGGCAACGGCGGCCGGCCCGCCTTGGTCCGGCAGCACCGCCCAGTCCAGGGCGCGGGCGTACCAAAGCGCTTCGTCCAGCGGGCCGGGGACCACCGGTGCCGAGCGGCGGGCGAAGAGGAGAGTCGCTGCCATAGCGTGTTCAACTCCGGAAAACGGCTCCGGTTACGAAAGGTGATTGACCGATTGCGTTGGGTTTCCGTGTCGACGCCGGCCCCGGCGGAACACCGCGGGCGAGGTGCCGCACGTCTCGCGACGCCCCTTGCCGCGGACCGCGACGGGCGGGCGTATGGGCGCTGCGGCCCTGGGTATGAGCCGGTCAGGAGCGCGTGGGAGGGGACGCCGATGCGACGCGGGGCGGGGTGGTACGGCGGTGGGAGGCCCGCGGGCCGGGCGGTCGTCGGCGGCACCGGACGGCCGCGTTCGCTTCTGGCGTACTCGCAATCGGTCACTCTGCTTGGTTCGGGGGAACACTGCCCCGCACTATCAGGTTTGACTAGGTGTCCGGCGCGGCCTGCAACACGTGGGTCGCACGTCCATGTGGACGAAGTGAGCGGTCCCGCGTGCGGGACTAGCATGCGGAAGGACAGGGAGGGGACCGTCCCCGAACTGCACGACCGCTCTGAGGAGCGATAACGATGTTCGAGAGGTTCACCGACCGCGCGCGGCGGGTTGTCGTCCTGGCTCAGGAGGAGGCCAGGATGCTCAACCACAACTACATCGGGACTGAGCACATCCTCCTCGGCCTCATCCACGAGGGTGAGGGCGTGGCCGCAAAGGCGCTCGAGAGCCTCGGGATTTCGCTTGAGGCGGTCCGTCAGCAGGTGGAGGAGATCATCGGCCAGGGCCAGCAGGCCCCGTCCGGGCACATCCCCTTCACGCCCCGTGCCAAGAAGGTTCTGGAGCTCTCGCTGCGCGAGGCGCTCCAGCTGGGTCACAACTACATCGGCACCGAGCACATCCTGCTGGGCCTGATCCGTGAGGGCGAGGGCGTCGCCGCCCAGGTCCTGGTCAAGCTCGGCGCGGATCTGAACCGGGTGCGGCAGCAGGTCATCCAGCTGCTCTCCGGCTACTCGGGCGAGAAGACCGCCTCGCCGGGCGGCGCCGGTCAGGAGGGCACTCCGTCGACGTCGCTCGTGCTCGACCAGTTCGGGCGCAACCTCACGCAGGCCGCCCGGGAGGGCAAGCTCGACCCGGTCATCGGGCGTGAGAAGGAAATCGAGCGGGTCATGCAGGTGCTGTCCCGCCGTACCAAGAACAACCCGGTGCTCATCGGCGAGCCCGGCGTCGGCAAGACCGCGGTCGTCGAGGGCCTGGCCCAGGCGATCGTGAAGGGCGAGGTCCCCGAGACGCTGAAGGACAAGCAGCTCTACACGCTTGACCTCGGTGCCCTGGTCGCCGGCTCCCGCTACCGCGGTGACTTCGAGGAGCGCCTGAAGAAGGTGCTCAAGGAGATCCGCACCCGCGGCGACATCATCCTGTTCATCGACGAGCTCCACACCCTCGTGGGTGCGGGTGCCGCCGAGGGCGCGATCGACGCCGCCAGCATCCTCAAGCCGATGCTGGCCCGCGGTGAGCTGCAGACGATCGGTGCGACGACGCTCGACGAGTACCGCAAGCACCTGGAGAAGGACGCCGCGCTGGAGCGCCGCTTCCAGCCGATCCAGGTCGCGGAGCCGTCGCTGCCGCACACGATCGAGATCCTCAAGGGCCTGCGCGACCGGTACGAGGCGCACCACCGCGTCTCGATCACCGACGCCGCGCTGGTCGCCGCCGCGACGCTGGCGGACCGGTACATCTCGGACCGGTTCCTGCCCGACAAGGCGATCGACCTGATCGACGAGGCCGGCTCGCGCATGCGCATCCGCCGCATGACCGCGCCGCCGGACCTGCGCGAGTTCGACGAGAAGATCGCGAACGTCCGCCGCGAGAAGGAGTCCGCGATCGACGCGCAGGACTTCGAGAAGGCGGCGTCGCTGCGCGACAAGGAGAAGACCCTCCTTGCCGACAAGGCGAAGCGCGAGAAGGAGTGGAAGGCCGGCGACATGGACGTCGTCGCCGAGGTCGACGAGGAGCTCATCGCCGAGGTTCTCTCGACCGCGACCGGCATCCCGGTGTTCAAGCTCACCGAGGAGGAGTCGGCGCGCCTGCTGCGCATGGAAGACGAGCTGCACAAGCGCGTCATCGGCCAGAAGGACGCCATCAAGGCGCTGTCCCAGGCGATCCGGCGTACCCGCGCCGGCCTGAAGGACCCGAAGCGCCCCGGTGGCTCGTTCATCTTCGCGGGCCCGTCGGGTGTCGGTAAGACCGAGCTGTCCAAGACGCTCGCCGAGTTCCTGTTCGGCGACGAGGACGCGCTGATCCAGCTCGACATGTCGGAGTTCTCCGAGAAGCACACCGTGTCGCGGCTGTTCGGTTCGCCTCCGGGCTACGTCGGTTACGAAGAGGGCGGCCAGCTCACCGAGAAGGTGCGCCGCAAGCCGTTCTCGGTGGTGCTGTTCGACGAGGTCGAGAAGGCGCACCCGGACATCTTCAACTCGCTGTTGCAGATCCTGGAGGACGGTCGCCTGACCGACTCGCAGGGCCGGGTCGTCGACTTCAAGAACACCGTCATCATCATGACGACCAACCTGGGAACGCGGGACATCTCGAAGGGCTTCGGCCTCGGCTTCAGCGGTTCGTCGGACGTCAAGACCGGCTACGACCGCATGAAGGCGAAGGTCAACGAGGAGCTGAAGCAGCACTTCCGCCCCGAGTTCCTCAACCGTGTCGACGACACGATCGTGTTCCACCAGCTCTCCGAGGACGACATCATCCAGATCGTCGACCTCATGATCGCCAAGGTGGACGAGCGGCTGAAGGACCGGGACATGGGCATCGAGCTCACCCCGGCCGCCAAGAAGCTGCTCGCGAAGAAGGGCTACGACCCGCTCCTGGGCGCGCGTCCGTTGCGGCGCACGATCCAGCGGGAGATCGAGGACTCGCTGTCCGAGAAGATCCTGTACGCGGAGCTGCGCCCCGGCACGATCGTGGTGGTCGGCACCGAAGGCGACGGCGAGGACGAGAAGTTCACGTTCGTCGGCGAGGAGAAGGCCGCGCTGCCGGACGTGCCGCCGGTCGAGGCCGCGGGCTCCGGCCCGGACCTGTCGAAGGGCGACGCGTCCTGACGCCGAGCGCGCCAGGAAACGGCTGAGCAAGGGCCGCCCCCGGGAAACCGGGGGCGGCCCTTCGCGTTTCCGCGCCCCGGGGACGGCGGCGGCCGTCAGCCGGCTGTCGGAAAGCATGCGCACAGCGCTTTGCGGTCGCCCAGGACCTGGGCTTCGACGCGTTCCGCCAGCATCAGGGCGATCAACAGGCCGCGACCGCGCTCCTGCTCGTCGTCGGGTTCGGCGATGTGGTCGAGGGCCGGAACGTATTCGGGGGCGAAATCGACGACTTCGATCCACAGGTAGCCGGGTTCGACCGAGACCCATACTTCGATGCCGCCGCGCATTCCGGCGTGTTCGACGGCGTTCCCGGCAAGTTCGGACACCACTTGCACGGGAGCGAACGCGTCGAAGCCGAATTTGCGGCACAGCACTTCGACGTGTTCCCGGGCGGCGGCGACCGAGCCGGGGTCGGACGGCAACCGGACGATGTGGACGGGCTCGGAAGACGCAGCGGTTGCGTGCACAGCTCTCCCTGGGGGCCGCGCGGTGCGACGTCGTGTGCATCGCGATGATTGCTCTGCGTGTCATGGAAAGAGCACAGCGTGTTCAGGATGAGTGAAGCACCCACGAAACTGCCTGTGCAAGTAACTCCGGAAGAATCCTGAATGAAAGGCGGTGAGGGAGCCGGCACGTCCACGGAGTCACGGCAGGAAACTGGGAACAACACTCACCAGATCGGGAAACAAGCGCCTCGGCCAGAAACTGTGCAGACTCCGCGCACACGCAAGGTCACGCGCGACGCCGCTGCGGACGGGGGCCGGCGGCGCGTCAAAGATCAGCAGCGCGAGGCGGCGCGCGCTCGTGTTCCCGATGGTGTAATGCCGGGGTCTGTCGCAGACGCCGGCATTACACCGAGACGATCATGCGAAGGAGCTTTCACGCGCGTTCGACCAGATCGAAAGCTTGGCTTCTTCTCCCAGCCGAAGCAGGGAGACCCCTTCCCTCACGAGTTGGTTTTTCTGCTTCGCGGCCGATCGCCGACCCGGGTTACCAGCAAGGGACGGTGTACCGCCCATCGGTCTTATATCAGCTCCACAGACCTGACTTTCCGCCAGCCCGGCGGTAGGCCGGTCGAGACTTGGTTGTCGCCCGAACCGGCGCAGCAGTTCTACACGCTGCGGGCAGGTAGTCCGCCCGGAGGCAGATCGCCCGCCAGCGCAGGCTTGTCGAGGAACCTGTGCTGCGTTTCCACGGGATCACCACCGAGGCCGCGCTCAACTTCGAGTTGGGGGTCCGCAGGTGATGCGGGAGCAGTTTCTGCACATGGCGGAGATGGCCCGGCTGCCGAATGTGACAGTGCAGATCGTGCCGTTCAACGCGGGGCGAAGTGCCGTGCAGGGCGCGGGATTTGTCGTACTTAAGTTCGCTGATCCCGTTGATCCGCCCGTGGCATTCATGGACAGTATCGGCGGTATTATCCCCCGTGATACGCAGCGCGATATCCGGCGCTGTGACCGCTTGTTTGGCCAGATCCAATCGGCGGCCTTGTCGCCGGAAGACTCGGTGGCGCTGCTCCTTGAGCGAGCAGAAAGCGGTTCATGGACAAGAACGAGCTCTACCAGGCGGATCTGACGCACGCGGGATGGACGAAGTCGTCGTTCCCGAGCAGAACACCTCGTGCGTCGAACTCGCCCCGATCGCCGGCGGGGTGGCCCTGCGCGACTCCAAGGACACGTCGCGTCCCGCCCTTTGCTACACCCGTGACGAGCTCGCCGCGTTCGTCGCCGGTGTCAAGGCGGGGGAGTTCGACCGGTTCCTGTGAGCTGTGAGCTGTGGGCAGGCGAGGGCCGCGCGACGGATCGCGCGGCCCTCGCCGTCGGGTGACGTCGTTCCGGTCGTTTCAGGCCTCGCTGACGCCGACCTTCTCGTACGCCTTCCGCAGCCCCTTCGGCGCGTACCACGCGGCCGGCCCCAGCAGCCGCATCGTGGCCGGTACGAGGATGCCGCGCACCAGCGTCGCGTCGATCAGGATCGCCAGCGCGGCGCCCAGCCCGAACAGTTGCAGGAAGCTGACGGAGCTGGTGAGGAAGGCGACGAAAGTGACCGCGAGCAGCACGGCGGCCGTGCTCACGATGCGTCCGGTACGGGCCAGACCTTGCGTGACCGCGTCGGTGCCGGAGTGGCCGGCGTCGTGCAGCTCCTTGATGCGGCTGATGACGAACACCTCGTAGTCCATGGACAGTCCGAAGGCGATGCAGAAGAGCAGCACCGTCATGGAGGTGTCCATGGGCAGCGGTGTGAAGCCGAGGAAGTCGGCGAAGTGGCCGTCCTGGAACACCCACACGGTGACGCCCATGGCCGCCGCGATGCTGAGGCCGTTGAGGACGAGGGCGCGGAGCGGCTGCACGATGCTGCCGGTGAACAGGAACAGCACCAGGAACGTCGTCAGGGCGATGAGGGCCGCGGCGAGCGGGATGCGGTCCGCGATGGCCTGCTTGGTGTCGACCAGTTGCGCGTCGTCGCCGCCGACGAGGGTGTCGGTGTCGGGGGCTTCGGGCACCGCGCGGATGTCGCGCACCAGGTCTTGCACTTCGTCCGACTTCGGGGCGAACGACGTGACCACGGACAGGAGTTGCGCCTCGGGGCGGGCCAGTTCGGAGTTCGGCGCACCGCCGGCGGGGTTGCCGGAGGCGAAGACGCCGTTCGCGGTGTCGACGCGTGCGACGCCGGGCAGTGCCGAGATCTGCGTCGCGTACGCGCCGAGGTCGTTCTCGGCGCCGGACCCGGTCACGACCACGTCGATCGTGTGCGTCTCGTCGCTCGGGTAGTCCTCGCGCAGTGAGTCCCCGACCTGGTGGATCGCGCTGCTGTCCGGCAGCACGCGCTCGTCGGGGGTGCCGAACTTGACGCCGAGCAGCGGCGACGCGGCGACCAGCAGGATCACCAGCACAGGTGCTGCGGTCAGCAGCGGGCGTTTGGCGACGGTGCCGGCGAGTTTGCTCCAGAAGGGCGTCTCGGCGCCCTGGACGCCTTTGACGCCCTTGATGCGCCCGTACTCGACGCGCGGGCCGAGCACCGAGAGCAGCGCGGGTGCGATGAACAGCGCCGCCAGAGCGGAGATCACCACCACGCCGATGCCCGCGTAGGCGAACGACCGCAGGAAGTACATCGGGAACACCAGCAGTACCGCGAGCGCGGCGGCGACCGTGGCGGCCGAGAAGACGATCGTCCGGCCCGCGGTCTGCACCGTGCGGACCACCGCTTCCGGCACGGTCGCGCCGCCGTGCACGAGTTCGCGGTGCCGCGCGACGATCAGCAGGCCGTAGTCGATTGCCAGCCCCAGGCCGAGCGCGGTGGTCAGGTTGATGGAGAAGACCGACACGTCGGTGAGCGAACCGAGGACGAACAGCTCGCCGAAGGTCCCCATGATGGCGACGAAGCCGATGGCGAGCGGGACGAGTGCCGCGACCACGCTGCCGAACGCCAGCACGAGCAGGATGAGCGTGATCGGCACCGCGATGGCCTCGGCGATCGCGAGGCTCTTGCCGACCTGGCCGTTGACCTCGGGGCCGAGGGCGGCGCCGCCGCCGATCTTGACTGTGATGGGGCCGTCCGGCGCGAGGTCCGCGGCGAGGGCGGAGCGCACACCGTCCGGCAATGCGTCGAAGTCCTCGTCGGTGTGCGCTATGACGAGCGCTTTGGTGCCGTCCTCCGCCTTGAGCGCGGGGACGCCGGTGGTCCAGTAGGAGATCGCGCCCTCGATGTCCTCCTCGCCGGCGAGTGCGGAGGTCAGGCGCCGCCCGGCGTCGGCGGCTTCGGGCGCGTCGACGGACCCGCCGCGGGCGTGCACTTCGACGATCAACTCGGGGACCTGGCCGAAGACGTCCTCCAGTCGCTCACTCGCCTTGTAGGAGTCCGAGGCGGGGTCGTCGAACCCCTCGCCTTTGAGGACGCCGAACGCTCCGAAGCCGGCGATGGCGGCGGCCACGAGCAGGACGACGGAGGTGATGAGGACAGTGCGTGCGCGGTATGCGGCGATTCTTCCGATGCGTTCAAGCATGGTGGCTGCCCAACCTGGATGTTTATGGCGTCAACATTGTTTGCACTGATAACTTGGCATCCAATGTTGTCGCTGTCAACATGGGGAGCGAGATCAACTGGGAGGCGCGTGATGAGTCCACGGAAAACGACCGGAGGCGGGGCGGCGCCGCGTCGCGCGTACCACCACGGCGACCTGCGGAACGCCCTGGTCGAGGCCGCCACCGAGCTGGTGCGCGCCGGCGGGCCCGAGGCTCTCGTGCTGCGCGAGGTCGCCCGCGCCACGGGCGTGTCCTCGACGGCCGCGTACCGGCACTTCGAGAACCACCGCGATCTCCTTGAGGAGGTCAAGCACCACGCGCTCGGCATGATGACCGCCCGCGTGCGCGCCAACCTCGACGCCGGGACGCCCTGCGCCGACCGCACCGACGAGGCGCTGCGGCGCATCCGTGCCAGCGGACAGGGCTACGTCGACTTCGCCCTTGCCGAGCCCGGGCTGTTCCGGCTGATCTTCCGCAACGGCCACCGCGGCGAGCCCTCGGACGCGCCGAACGCGCCGACCGGCGAGATCGACATGCCCCCGGCGGTGAACGACGAGTCCTACGCGGTCATGTCCGACGCCCTCGACGAGCTCGTGGCGACCGGAGCCCTGGCACCGGAACTGCGGCCCTTCACCGACGTCGCACTTTGGGCCGCGGTCCACGGCATCGCGACGCTGCTGCTCGACACGAGCCTGGCATTTCTCCCGCAGCCAGCCCGCGCGGGAATGATCGACCGGACCTTCGCCCTCGCGTTCAAGGGCCTCGAAGGCTTCCGCGACGCACCGGAAGCGCGAAGCGACAGTCCGTGACGTCTGCCCGGGCGGTGGGAACACAATGCGGCCCGTGCCGGTTGACGCCGGTGTCCTGATCGCCCGGACGCGCGAAGGGAGCCGACGTGACGACACAGATGTCCGGCATGACCGTGGAGAGCTACCGCCGGGCCCAGGAACTGATCGACGCCCGCGACCCGCTGGGCGCGCTCAAGCTCATCGAGCCCGCGCTGGACGCCGAGCGCGACAACCTGTCCGTGCAACTCCTCGCCGCGCGCGCCTACTTCGGGTCCGCGCAGCTCAGCCGTGCGGAGGGCACGCTGCGCCGGGTGATCGAACTCGACCCCCGCGACGCGTGGGCTCTGCACGCCCTCGGCCGCACGCTGGAGCGGGCCGGGCGGGCGGTGGAGGCGGCGCCGTACTTCCGGCTCGCGGCGGCGATGTGTCCGGAGCCGGAGTACGTGACGGCCGCGTGGCGCTACATGCCGGCGCCCGAGGAGGGCTGACCGCAGGCGGGCGGGTGCGGCGGCGGCACGCCGCCGCGTCCGCGACCGCGGTGGGTCACGCGGAGACCGGCGACCCGGAGGGCAGGCGGTAGACGCCGTCGGCGAGCGGTTCCACGAGTCCGTCGGCGACCAGGCCGTCCAGCGCCCGGGCGCGCTGCACCGGGTCCTCCCAGACCTTGTCCAACGCCGCCTGCCCGACCGGGTTTTCGCTCTCGCGCAGCACGGCGAGCAGGCGCCCGCGGCACTGGCGGTCCGTCCCGGCGTACGTCTGGCCGCGCCGGGGCGGACCGTCGTACGCCGGTTTCCCGGCCAGTCGCCACGCACACAACGCGGACACCGGGCAGTCGCCGCAGCGCGGCGTGCGTGCGGTGCAGACCAGCGCACCGAGCTCCATCACGGCTACCGCCCATGTGGCGGCGGTGGCGGCGTCGAGCGGCATGGCGTCCGTCGCGGTGCGGCGTTCGGCGGCCGTCGTGGACTGCGGTGGGTACTCGACCCCGCTGATCGTGCGGGCGAACACGCGCCGGACATTGGTGTCGAGGACCGCGTGCCGCTGCCGGAACGCGAACGACGCGACGGCCGCCGCGGTGTACTCGCCGACTCCCGGGAGTGCCAGCAACTTGTCGTGGTCGCGCGGGACTTGGCCTCGGTGCCGGTCGCGGATCGCGGTCGCGGCGGCGTGCAGGCGCAGGGCGCGGCGCGGGTAGCCGAGGCGGCCCCACGCGCGGACCGCCTCGCCTGGCTCCGCGTCGGCGAGGTCGGTGGGCGTGGGCCAACGGGCAAGCCACGTCTGGTACATGGGCAGGACGCGGTTCACCGGCGTTTGCTGGAGCATGAATTCGCTGACCATGACGGCCCACGGCGTGGCGTCGGCTGTGCGCCACGGAAGGTCGCGGGCGTTTTCCGCGTACCAGTCGATCACGAGGTCGTTGAGTGCGTGCGGCATGACCCCCCGATCCTCCCACGCCGGGACGGGCCGCCGGGCATCCCCCGAAAGTCACCCGGATGAGGTACGCCACGATCACTCGCGACGCTTGCGGTGGTTTGCCGGAAACCACCCTCCACAAGGGCGTCTCAACATCCAAAATCCCACGTCGGATGCGGCGCGGCTGACCCAGACGGCGTAGTCGGCGGCCATAGAGTTTCCCGGTGGACTCTGTGACGCGCCCTGTCGGCCATCTGCCCCCGTCCGTGTATTGGCGCCGCCGGGCAATCGTGCTGGTCGGCCTTGCCGTGCTGATCGCGCTTGTCGCGTGGGCGTGCACCGCCGGCGGTGGTGGTGATGACAAGAAGAACGCATCGTCGGAAGGCAGTTCGCCGCCGCCGAGCGCGCCGGCCAGCCCCGGCGTCATCGGCCCCGGCGCCGCGACCGGAGCGAACGCCGGCACCAACCCGGCACAGCCCGGTGCCGCGTCGGGAGCGAACTCGGGCGGCAACGGTGCCCCCGTTGTGCCCGGCACGGCCGGGGGAACCGCGGGCAGCGGAACAGCCGGCAACGCGGCCGGTGCAGCGACTGCGGGCGCGGCCAACGGCGGCGCGACCGGCACGACCGGCCAGGGCCAGGCTCCGCAGCAGCCGGGTGCGGCCAACGGCGGCGCGGTCGGCGGCCAGGCCGGCAAGGAAGGCGGGGCGCCGCAACTGCTGCCGTGCCTGTACCCGGGCAACGCGACCCTGGTCCTCACCGGCGACCGTCCGGAGAACACCAGGTACCGGGTCGGCGAGCAGGTCAACCTGACCCTGGAGATCCGCAACACGGGCACCGAGACGTGTGCCGTCGACATGGCGCAGACGTCCGCGACCGTGGAGATCAGGTCGGGCAACGACCTCATCTGGTCGCCCGCCCACTGCGCGTCGAGCGCCCAGGTGCTGACCCAGATCCAGCCCGGCAAGTCCGTGACGCACACCTGGACGTGGAACTGGTCGCGCAGCGACCCGG
>NZ_JBPKBI010000003.1:257380-276903 GCF_051388935.1 Yinghuangia sp. YIM S10712 | reverse complement strand
TGGCTGGTCGCCTCGTAGCGGCGAGGCCGGCAACGTGAAAGGGCCCCACCGACTCGGTGGGGCCCTTTCACGTTGTGGTGCCGTGGATCAGACGTACCGCTCCAGGATCGACGACTCCGCCAGGCGGGACAGGCCCTCGCGTACGCTCCGCGCCCGCGCCTCGCCGACGCCGTCGACCGCCTGGAGGTCGTCGACACTCGCCGCGAGCAGCTTCTGCAGCCCGCCGAAGTGCTCCACGAGGCGCTCGATGACCACCGGTGGCAGCCGGGGAACCTTGGCAAGCAGGCGGTAGCCGCGCGGGCTGACCGCGGAGTCGAGCACTTCGGCGCTGGACGTGAAGCCGAGCGCACGGGCGACCGTGGGAAGGTCGAGGAGGTCGGTGTGCGTCAGGTCGTCCAACTCGTCGAGCACGTCGGTCTCGGTGCGGCCCCGCTTGAGAGCGCGCTCGGGGATGTAGTCGCGCGCCACCAGCGAGCGGTCCGGCTCGACACCCGCGATCAACTCTTCGAGTTGCAGGGCGAGAAGGCGCCCGTCGGTGCCCAACTCGGCCACGTAGCCGTCGATCTCACGGGCGATCAGACGCACCATCTCCAGGCGCTGAGAGACGGCGCAGACGTCGCGCACGGTCACCAGGTCCTCGATTTCGAGGGCGGAGAGCGTGCCGGCGACCTCGTCGAGGCGCAGTTTGTAGCGCTCCAGCGTCGCGAGTGCCTGGTTGGCGCGCGACAGGATCGCCGCGGAGTCCTCCAGGACATAGCGGCGGCCGTTGACGTACAGCGCGATCAGGCGCATCGACTGGCTGACCGAGACGACCGGGTAGCCGGTCTGCTTGTTGACGCGCTCGGCGGTGCGGTGCCGCGTGCCCGTCTCCTCGGTGGGGATCGACGGGTCCGGTACGAATTGCACACCGGCCCGGACGATCTTCGTACAGTCCTTGTCGATCACCAGGCCGCCGTCGAGCTTGCACAGTTCGCGCAACCGGGTCGCGGAGAACTCGACGTCGAGCACGAACCCGCCCGTACACAGCGACTCGACCGACTTGTCGAAGCCGAGGACGATCAGGCCGCCGGTGTTTCCGCGCAAGATGCGTTCGAGACCGTCGCGCAGGGCGGTGCCCGGCGCCACCGCCATCAGCGATGCCCGCACCAGCTCCTGGTCGGTCCGGTCATTCGTTGCCACAGAACTCCCCGTGGTCGTCGCCGTCCCCGGCTGCGGTGGCGGCTGCCGCGCGCCGGTTGTCGCCCGGTGGCCGGCCCCGCTACCGCTGAGAAAGATCGGTGGAAAAGTCTAGCGTTGCGACACAAGGGAGAATGCGCGCAGCGCCCCGGAGATGTCGGCCACTTCCGTCACACGCATGCCGTCAGGGACTTTTCCGGGGTCGGGCGGCACCAACGCGTGCGTGAAACCGAGTCGGTGCGCCTCGGCCAACCGCCTTGGCACGCCGGTCACCCGGCGCACTTCGCCGGCCAGCCCGACCTCGCCGACCGCGACCAGTTTCGGCGGCAGGGGGTGGTCGGCGGCGGCACCCGCGAGGGCGAGTGCGGCAGCGAGGTCGGCGGCCGGCTCGGTCAGGCGTACGCCGCCGACCGTCGCGGTGTAGATCTCCGTCTTGTCGAGGCGTACACCGCCGCGTCGTTCCAGCACCGCCAGCACCATCGACATGCGCGACGAATCGAGCCCGGACGTCGCGCGGCGCGGGGTGGGGATCTGCGACGGGGCGACCAGCGCCTGGACTTCGGCGACCAGCGGGCGCTTGCCTTCCAGAGTGACCGTCACACACGTTCCCGCGACCGGTTCCTGACGCTGTGTGAGGAAAAGGCCGCTGGGGTCGGGCAGGCCCTTGATGCCTTCGTCGTGGAGCTCGAAGCAGCCGACCTCGTCGGCGGCGCCGTACCGGTTCTTGATCGCCCGGACCAGGCGGAGGCGGGCGTGGCGGTCACCCTCGAAGTGCAGCACGACGTCGACGAGGTGTTCGAGCAGGCGCGGGCCCGCGATCGAACCGTCCTTGGTGACGTGGCCGACGATGATCGTGGCGATGCCGCGTTCCTTCGCGACCCGGATCAACGCGCCCGCGACCTCGCGGACCTGGGACACCCCGCCGGGAGCGCCGTCGATCTCCGGCGACGCGACAGTCTGCACCGAGTCGACCACCAGCAGCGCCGGCTTGACCGCGTCCACGTGGCCGAGCAGCGCCGAAAGGTCCGTCTCCGCAGCGAGATACAGGTGGTCGTTCAGCGCGCCGATGCGGCCCGCGCGCAACCGGACCTGCGATGCGGACTCCTCTCCGGTCACGTACAGCGTCGGAGCCTGCGGCGTGGCGAACGCGCTCGCGACGTCCAGCAGCAGCGTCGACTTGCCGACGCCGGGCTCGCCGGCCAGCAGGATCACCGCGCCGGGCACCACCCCGCCGCCGAGGACCCGGTCGAGCTCGTCGACCCCGGTGGTGTGGAAGCGGGCGGCCTCGACGTCGATGCGCCCGATCGGCAGCGCGGGCGAGGTGACGGGGCCCGCGGAGACCGTGCGCAGCTTCGACTGCGCGCCGTATTCCTCGACGGTGCCCCACGCCTGGCACTCCGGGCATCGGCCCAGCCACTTCGGCGTGGTCCAACCGCATTCGGTACAGCGGTACGACGGGCGGGCTTTCGCGGACGCCCCGGAGGTCTTGGCCATGTGCGGCACGGTAGCGGTCGCCACCGACATCCGCTGTGTCGAGGCGGTTTCGCCGCCGGAGAGGCGCCCGCTTCGGCAAAACCGCGGCGCCGCACCCCGGGCGTGCGTACGGTGAGGCCCCATGCGGGGTGGGGGAGCACCAGGCGCGCGCCCGGGAGCGGCGGCGGCCCTGGCGCGCGGGTACGCGGAGGGGTCGGCGCACGGTGTCGCGGAGGTGTACGACGCCTACGCGGACGGGCTGTTCGCGTACTGCCGCATGCTCACCGGCGACGGGCGCACCGCCGCCGAGATCCTGCACGACACGGTCCTGATCGTCCGGGCCCGGGCGGATCTTCTCGACGGGGACGCGCAACTGCGCGCGCTGCTCTACGCCGTGGCCCGAAGCGAGTGCATGCACCGCGGCGGGGATCACCGCAGCAGCGCCCTGCCGCAGCCGGCGGCCCAATCGTGCCAAGTCCGGCGGCCCGGCGTCGTCGTGCTCGGCTTCGCGGTGCGCGACCGCGGTCGGCTGCTGCCACTGATCCCCGTGGCGTTGGCGGGTGTCGCCGCCGCCGAACGCGAGGCTCTCGAACTCGTGGTTCGGCACGGCCTCGACGAGGCCGAAGCGGCCCGGGTACTGGACGTGTCCCAACGCCGGGTGGCACGACTGGTCGACGGTGCCCGCGACCAGTTCGCGACGTGCCTTCGGGTTCATTCGGTGTGCGTGCATCCCGAGCAGGAATGCGCCGAGTTGGCGGTTCTGCTGCCCGGCGGGGTCGCGTCCGGCGCCGCTGTTCCGGAACCCGTCGACCCCGCCCTGCGCGTTCCCGCCGGACTGCACGTGGACTCCTGCCCGTCGTGTGCGCCTTTCGTTCCCGCCGAGTTGGCACCCGAGGCCGACCAGGCCGGACAGTCTGGCCGGGCCGTGTTCGCGGCGACCGTCGACGCGTTGGTCTCCACCGGCCCCCCGCGGCCCGCGCCGCTGTCGGTGCGCGCGGAACTCCTGCGCGGCACCGGGCCGCGCGCGCACCGGGACGCCGGGCATGTCCTCGGGCGTGCCGTGCCCGCGCAGCGAGACGGCTTCCCGCGCACGCGCCGGCGCCGGTTTCTGTGACGTGTCCTGGTTCTCATAGTTCACTCGGAAGTGTGATTATCGCTCCCGCAAGGCGTATGAAAGTGCAATAAACCCGGGTTCCCGGGCACATGCCGCCTACGTTCGCCGTGTGACGGAACCGGTTACGCCGCACGCGGCACAATCGTGGGGCCGAGCGGCCTACGACGCCTACGCCGAAGGGCTCTTCACGTACTGCCTCTCCATGCTGCGCGACCACACCGCGGCCGGTTCGTCACTGCGCAGCACCTTCGTCCTCGCCGACCGCCACATCGGCCGCCTTCCCGACCTCGGTCTCCTCAAGCCCTGGTTGTACGCGCTGGCCCGCTTCGAGTGCCTGGTCCGTCTCGACGCGGGCGGACCCGTCGCGCTGCCCACGGCCGCGTCCGCCCCGGACCCGGCCGCCGACACCGGCCACATCCCCGAGCCGGTCCCCGACCACCGGACTCCCGATCGCGAACGCAGCGAACTCGCGCTGCTCGCCTGGCCCGAGTCGGTCGGCCTCGCTCCCGAGCACCGCGAGGCACTCGAACTCGCGGTGCGCCACGGCCTCGACTCGCGCGGCCTCGGCGCGGTGCTCGGCTGGGAGGAAGCCCACGCCCGCCGCGTGGTCCAGCTCGCCGGGCGCGAAGTGGATCGCACGCGTGCCGCGCTGGAAGGTGCGCGCGCCGCCATGAGCTGCCCCGACGGTCCCGGGCTCGTCGCCGACGTGGCCGGCCCCGGGGCGCGCGACCGCCTGGTGGCACACGTCGACGAATGTGTCCGCTGCCGGCCGTACGCCCGCCTCGCCGCCGCGCGCCTCACACCGACCACCGGCCCCGCGGCGCTTGCGCGGACCCTGCCCATGGTCGCGCCGCCCGCAAGCCTGCGGGCGGCCGTGCTGGGGGACGTGGGACGCGGCAGGTCCGCTCATAGACCGGCCGAACTCAAGGGCAGGGTCGCGGAGTTCGACCGTACGGGCTTCCCGGTGTTCCACTCCCGCACCGGGCGGCGGCGGACCGATCGGACCCGGATGACGCTTGTCGCGGTGGCCGTGGCGACCATTGCGACCGTGCCCGTGATGGTGCTCTGGCAGGCGGCGCACGGCGGCGACCGCCACACCGCGCGGGGCACCACGATCTCGGCGGCACGGGTCACGAGCCTGGCACCGGAGCCCGGGCACGCCGGAGAATCCGCCGGGCACACCGCCCCGATGGCCACCACATCATCCGCAGCGAATTCGACGCACCACCCCGACCCGCCCGCGCCGCCGTCGTCCGGGCCGCCGGGGGAGGACGCGGAGCCGCTGCCGTCGGCGTCGGGCACGTCCGGGCCGGCGGTCGTCGAGGCCGCCCCGGGCCCGAGCGCACTCCCGGGCGCCACCGTGGTGGGCACTGTGGGTCAGGGGCCGGTCGCGCCGACCGCCTCTGCGGCTGCCGAGGACAAACCGCTCCGACCCCAGTCCGCCTCCGGGAGCGCGGCCGACCGCCGCGCTTCCCCCCTGGTCGTCGAGGCGGCGCACAACGGGGAACGCACAGTCGTCACCCTGCGCAACACCGGCGCCACGCCGGTCGACTGGACGGCCGAGCCGTCGGCCGACTGGCTCCGGTTGAGCCGAACCACCGGCACCCTTGCGCCCGGCGCTGCCGAGACGATCACCGTCACGGTGGATTCGGCGACCGCGCCCAGTGGCTCGTGGTCCGCGAACGTGCTGATCGAGCCCGGTGGTTCGCGTGTGTGGATCGAGGGCAGCACCGGCGGCGGAAGCCCGACGTCGACCGCCGAGCCGACGGCGACCGGCCGCCCGCCGGTCACCTCGGCACCACCCTCCGAGCCCGCGGGCGGGCGCTGACCGCCGCCGGTGGATCAGCGGCCGCCCCCGCCGACGAGGTTCGTCCCGCTCGCGCCGTCGCGCCCCGTATAACCAAGCCGCGTGTGATCGAGCGCCGAGCCGGTCCCGCGCCTTCGAGAGACGGGCGATCAGACAGGATCGGCGGGATGGGGCGCGTAGCGGGCCGCCATGTGCGCCTCGCACGCCTTCGCGAGCTCTTCGTACGCCGGATCGCCCATCAGCTCGCGCAGCTCCGGCTCGTACGACACGTAGACCGGATCCGCACCCCCGTGTGCCTCCGGCGCACCCGTGCACCACCAGTGCAGGTCGTGCCCGCCCGGCCCCCACCCGCGCCGGTCGTACTCGCCGATGCCCACGAGCAGCACCCGGGTGTCGTCGGGCCGGTCGACCCAGTCGTACGTCCGGCGGATCGGAAGTTGCCAGCACACGTCCGGCTTGGCCTCCAGCGGGTGGCGCCCCTCGCGCAGCGCCTGCGCGTGCAGCGCGCACCCCTCGCCACCCGCGAACCCCGGGCGGTTGAGGAACAGGCAGGCGCCGTCCACCCGCCGCGTGCGCGGCTCGTCGTCCTCGTCCGGCTCGGTCACGCCGTCGGCGGTCCCGGTGGCGTGGTGCTGCCACGTCTCGGGGGTCAGCCGCTCGACCCACTCCATGACGCGCGCCTCGTCATCATCGTCCGACCAGTGCGCGCCGAGCGTGCAGCAGCCGTCGCTCGCGCGACCCTCCGCGATCCCTTGGCAGCCTCGGCCGAAGACGCACGTCCAGCGGGACGTGAGCCATGTGAGGTCGCAGCGGAAGACCTGCTCAGCGTCCTCGGGGTCCTCGCGCGGGGCGGGGTCGGTGAACTCGAACCAGGCACGGGGGAAATCCAGACTCACTTCGGGCACGCGCCAAGAGTAAACGCGGACCGCTCGGTGCCGGCTCCACCGCACCGTCGGCTAGCGTCAGCCCATGCGACTCGGTGTTCTCGACGTGGGCTCCAACACGGTCCACCTGCTCGTGGTCGACGCCCATCCCGGCGCCCGGCCGTTGCCCGCCTACTCCCACAAGACCGAACTGCGGTTGGCCGAACTCCTCGAAGCGGACGGCAGCCTGGGCGATCCGGGCGCGATACGCCTGGTCGAGACGGTCGCCGAGGCGTTGGAGATCGCGGAGGACAAAGGCGTCGAGGACCTGCTGCCGTTCGCGACGTCCGCGCTGCGCGAGGCACCGAACGGCGAGGACGTCCTCGCGCGCGTGCGCCGCGAGACCGCGGTCGACCTCCAGGTCCTGACCGGTGCCGAGGAGGCCCGGCTCACCTTCCTCGCGGTACGCCGCTGGTTCGGCTGGTCGTCGGGCCGCCTGCTCGTGCTCGACATCGGCGGCGGGTCCCTAGAAGTCGCCGCCGGAATGGACGAGGACCCCGACGCGGCGGTGTCACTGCCGCTCGGCGCCGGCCGGCTGACGAGGACGTGGCTGCACGGCGACCCGCCCGACGCCGACGACGTCCGACTGCTGCGCAAGCACGTGCGCGCCGAGATCGCGCGCACCGTCGTCGACTTCAGCCGCCTGGGCCGGCCGGACCACGTGGTCGCGACGTCGAAGACCTTCAAGCAGCTCGCCCGGATCGCCGGCGCCCCCGGCACGAGCCAGGGCCCGTACGTCGAGCGGGTGCTGACCCGCGCGGCGCTCGCCGAATGGCTTCCGCGCCTCGCGGCGATGACGACCGAGGAACGCGCGGCCCTGCCCGGCGTGTCCGAGGGCCGCGCGTCGCAACTCGTCGCGGGTGCCGTCGTCGCCGACGCGGCGCTGGACCTGCTGGACCTGCCGGAGCTGGAGATCTGTCCCTGGGCGCTGCGCGAGGGCATCATCCTGCGGCGCCTGGACTGGATGGCCGACCGCTCCTGACCGGTCGGCTCGGGGCTCGCCGAGGCCGTTGGCCGCATTCGCGGCAGGCNCCGCGGGCCCGTCCTGCGGGCGGCGCGCGGGGTGATCGAGAGGATCCCTGGGGTCGGCCACGTCGCCAAGAGTAGAACGCGCGCACAACGCCGTGGCCCGCCGAGCATGTCGGCGCCCTCCGGTCGGCACGTGCCGACCGGAGGGCGCCGACATGCTCGGCGGGCCACGGCGTTGTGCGCGCGTTCTACTCTTGGCGACGTGGCCGACCCCAGGGATCCTCTCGATCACCCCGCGCGCCGCCCGCAGGACGGGCCCGCGGCGGCGCCTCCGTCCGCGGCCGGGCCCGGCGCGGCTGTGCCTGCCGCCGAGGGACGTGCCCCGGACGCGGTGCTGCGCGTCCCGGACGCCAAAATCGCCCTGTCCACCGCGTCCGTCTACCCGGACACCACCGCCGACGCCTTCGAGATGGCGGCCCGCCTCGGCTACGACGGCGTCGAGGTGATGGTCTGGACGGACCCGGTCAGCCAGGACATAGAGGCGCTCAACCGGCTCTCCGACCTCCACGGCGTACCCGTCCTCGCGGTGCACGCCCCCTGCCTGCTGATCACGCAGCGGGTGTGGGGCACCGACCCGTGGGACAAGCTCGTGCGTGCCCGCGTGGCCGCCGAGCGCCTCGGTGCGAAGACCGTCGTCGTCCATCCGCCGTTCCGGTGGCAGCGCGGGTACGCACGGGACTTCGTGCGGGGCATCCACCGCATGGCGAACGAGACCGACGTGATGTTCGCGGTGGAGAACATGTATCCGTGGCGCTACCGGGACCGCGAGGTCGCCGCGTACGCCCCCGACTGGGACCCGACGGACGAGGACTTCCGGCACTTCACCCTCGACTTGTCGCACACCGCGACGTCCCGGACCGACGCGATGGCGCTCGCCGCCAAGATGGACGGCCGCCTCGGCCACGTGCACCTCGCCGACGGCAGCGGGTCGATCAAGGACGAGCACCTGATCCCCGGCCGCGGCACGCAGCCGTGCGCCGCGCTGCTCGAACAACTGGCCCACCAGTCGTTCGACGGCACGATCGTCCTGGAGGTCAACACGCGCCGCGTCTCCTCGCGCGCGCAGCGTGAGGCCGACCTCGCCGAAGCCCTCGCGTTCACCCGGCTGCATCTCGCGGCCCCGGCCGAAGTCCCCTGACGCGGGACGGTCCGAGTCGGCGCGGACCTGGTCCGGGAACGGAACCGGCTGCCGGTGTACCGCAGGTCGCGCGGCGCCGGCCTGCGGACGTGGCGGGCGCGGCCGGCGTGGCCGCATTCTGGACGACACCGCCGCCCACCGCGGACCGGACGTAAGCTCGTGGGTACCGCGATCCGTGATCGCCCCCGGCCCGTCCTCGTGGCCCGGTGTCGCGGACGACGACTCGGACTCAAAGCGAGGTGTGCCCAGTGCCGCAACTGAGGTCTCGGACGGTCACCCACGGCCGCAACATGGCAGGCGCCCGTGCGCTGCTGCGCGCCGCCGGCGTGGAGCGCGAGGACTTCGGCAAGCCGATCATCGCGGTCGCCAACAGCTTCACCGAGTTCGTACCGGGCCACACCCACCTCGCCCCGGTCGGCCGCATCGTCTCCGACGCGATCAAGGCGGCAGGCGGTATCCCGCGCGAGTTCAACACGATCGCCGTCGACGACGGCATCGCGATGGGCCACAGCGGGATGCTCTACTCGCTGCCGTCGCGCGAGCTGATCGCCGACGCCGTCGAGTACATGGTCAACGCCCACCAGGCCGACGCCATCGTGTGCGTGTCCAACTGCGACAAGATCACCCCGGGCATGCTGATGGCCGCCCTGCGGCTCAACATCCCCACGGTCTTCGTCTCCGGCGGTCCGATGGAGGCCGGCAAGGCGGTCATGGTCGACGGCACCGTCCGCGCGCACCTCGACCTGATCACCGCGATCGCCGACTCCGCGTCCGACTCGGTCTCCGACGAGGACCTCGAACGCATCGAGGAAGCCGCCTGCCCCACGTGCGGCTCGTGCGCCGGGATGTTCACCGCGAACTCGATGAACTTCCTGGTCGAGGCGATGGGCCTGGGCCTCCCCGGCAACGGCTCGGTGCTCGCCACCCACACCGCCCGCAAGGCGCTGTACGAGCAGGCCGGGGCCACCGCCGTCGAGCTGTGCCGGCGCTACTACGACCAGGACGACGAGACCGTCCTGCCCCGCAGCATCGCCTCGCGCGACGCGTTCGAGAACGCCATGTCGCTCGACATCGCGATGGGCGGCTCGACCAACACGATCCTGCACCTGCTGGCCGCCGCCCAGGAGGGCGAGGTCGACTTCACCATGGCCGACATCGACGCGCTGTCGCGCCGCGTGCCGTGCCTGGCCAAGGTCGCGCCGAACAACGCGCCGTACCACGTCGAGGACGTGCACCGCGCGGGCGGCGTCCCCGCGCTGCTCGGCGAGCTCCACCGGGCCGGCCTGCTGCACGAGAACGTCCACGCCGTCCACGCCGACTCGCTCGGCGAATGGCTCAAGACCTGGGACATCCGCGGCGGCTCGCCGTCGCCCGAGGCCGTCGAGCTGTTCCACGCCGCCCCCGGCTGCGTCCGCTCGGCCACCGCGTTCAGCCAGTCCGCCCGCTGGGAGACGCTCGACCTCGACGTCGAGAACGGCTGCATCCGCGACGTGGCCCACGCCTACAGCCAGGACGGCGGCCTGGGCATCCTCGTCGGCAACCTGGCCGAGGACGGCTGCGTCGTCAAGACCGCGGGCGTCGACGAGTCCATCTGGACCTTCTCGGGCCCGGCGGTCGTCGTCGAATCGCAGGAGGAGGCCGTCGAGGCGATCCTCACCAAGCGCGTCAAGGAGGGCGACGTCGTCGTCGTCCGCTACGAGGGCCCCAAGGGCGGGCCCGGCATGCAGGAGATGCTCTACCCGACGTCGTTCCTCAAGGGCCGCGGCCTCGGCGCCAAGTGCGCGCTGATCACCGACGGCCGCTTCTCGGGCGGCACATCGGGCCTGTCGATCGGCCACGTCTCCCCCGAAGCGGCGGCGGGCGGTGTCATCGCCCTGGTCGAGGACGGCGACACCATCTCCATCGACATCCCCAACCGGGCCATCAGCGTCGACGTCTCCGACACCGAACTCGCCGCTCGGCGTGAGAAGTTGCTCGCCACCCTCGGCAAGTACCGCCCCGTGAACCGCGACCGCGAGGTCAGCACCGCCCTCAAGGCCTACGCCGCGATGGCCACCTCCGCCGACAAGGGCGCGGTGCGCGACGTCAGCCTGCTCGACTGAGCGTCCCCCGGACAGGCGACCAGGATCGAGGGAAGGAACTGCCCTGGAAGGCACTTCCTTCCCTCGATCTTGATGCGCGCTGTTGGTTTTGATGCGCGCTGTGTGGTTTTAGGGTGCATCGTGGGGTTGTGCCCGGCCCCCGGTGAGACCGCCAAGGCCCGCGTCGTGAAGTGAGGTCCCGTGCTGCGTCAGGTCCTGCTCTCCGCGTCCCGCAGCGACAGGGTCAAAACCCTTGTCGAGACCGCTCCCGTCACGCGCGGCCTGGTCCACCGCTTCGTCGCCGGGGAGCGGGCGTTCGACGCGGTCCGGGTGACCGAACGGCTCGCCGGGGAAGGCCTGTTCGCCAGCATCGACCACCTCGGCGAGGACACCCTCGACGCGGAGCGCGCGAGGGCGACACGCGACGCCTACCTCACGCTCCTGCGCCGCCTCGACGCCGCGGGCCTCGCCCGGCGCGCGGAGGTCTCGGTCAAGCTCTCGGCCATCGGCCGGTACCTCCCCGGCCCGGGCCCGGCCATCGCCCTCGACCACGCCCACGCCATCTGCGACGCGGCCGGCAGGTACGGCACCACGGTCACCCTCGACATGGAGGACCACACCACCACCGACGCCACCTTGGACGCGCTGCGCACACTGCGCGCCGACTACCCGTGGGTGGGGGCGGTGCTCCAGGCGTATCTGCGCCGCACCGAGGCCGACTGCCGCGACCTCGCGACCACCGGATCGCGGGTGCGCCTGTGCAAGGGCGCGTACGACGAACCCGCTTCCGTGGCGTTCACCGCCCGCGCCGACGTCGACCGCAACTTCGTCCGCTGCCTGAAGGTGCTCATGGCCGGCGACGGCTACCCGATGGTCGCCACCCACGACCCGCGCCTGATCGAGCTGACCGGCGTGCTCGCGGCCCGCAACAACCGTGCGACCGGAACGTACGAGTACCAGATGCTCTACGGCGTCCGGCCCGCCGAGCAGGCCCGGCTCGCCGCCCAGGGCGAAAGGGTGCGGATCTATGTGCCGTACGGTGACCAGTGGTACGGGTACCTGATGCGCCGCCTCGCGGAGCGGCCCGCCAACATGACGTTCTTCCTGCGCTCCCTGGCCGGCCGGGGCTGACCGGGAACGCACGCCACAGACAGCACATGACAAGGCAGAGGTGAACAGATGACCCAGCGGGTCGCGGTGATCGGCACGGGCAAGATCGGGGAGGCGCTGCTGTCCGGCATGCTCCGCGGCGGCAAGCGCCCCGGCGACCTGGTGGTCACCGCGCGCCGCGCCGAGCGGGCGGCGGAACTCCACGAGCGCTACGGCGTCGAGGCGGTGTCCAACGCCGAGGCGGCCAAGACCGCCGACACGCTCATCCTCACCGTCAAACCGCAGGACATGGGGACGCTCCTCGACGAGTTCGGCGCACAGATCCCCGCCGACCGGCTCGTGGTCTCCGGCGCGGCCGGCATTCCCACCGCGTATCTCGAACGCCGGCTTGCTTCCGGCACCCCCGTCGTGCGGGTCATGACGAACACCCCGGCCCTGGTCGACGAGGCGATGAGCGCCATCTCCCCGGGCGCGCACGCCACCGAGGAGCACCTGAAGCGCACCGAGGAGATCTTCCAGGGCGTCGGCAAGACGATCCGCGTTCCCGAAAAGCAGCAGGACGCCGTCACCGCGCTGTCCGGATCCGGTCCGGCCTACTTCTACCTCCTCGTCGAGGCCATGACCGACGCGGGGATCCTGCTCGGCCTGCCGCGGGCCGCCGCACACGACCTGATCGTGCAGGCCGCCGTCGGCGCGTCCGTCATGCTCCGCGACTCCGGCGAACACCCCGCGCTGCTGCGCGAGGCCGTCACTTCCCCCGCGGGCACCACGATCGCCGCGATCCGGGAACTGGAGAACCACGGTGTCCGCGCGGCCCTGCTCGCCGCCATCGAAGCCGCCGCCAACCGCTCCAAGGAGCTCGCCGAAGGCCTGAAGTGACGGAGCCTCAGACCGTGTCGCCGGCGAACTCCTCGCCGGCGCGGCCCTCGTGCGGATTCTGACGCCGTACGGAATCCCGCGACGGCGAACACACGGGCGGCTCGACGACGCGGGGACGACCCCGGAGGGAGAACGTGGGGCACAGCCCGATGCCGGAATCACCGGGGCCCACCGACGCGGTGCCCGCGACAGGCGTCGACCTGCACCTCGTCCTGCCGCCCGCCGGACCCAGGCGGGCGGCGGTCGCGGCCGCGTTGCGGGACGCGGTGCGCACCGGCCGCCTGGCCCCGGGGACCCGGCTGCCTGCGTACCGCGCGCTCGCCGCCGACCTCGGGGTGGCGCGCAACACCGTCGCCGACGCGTACGCCGAACTCGTCGCCGAAGGCTGGCTGACGGCCCGTCAGGGCTCGGGGACCCGCGTCGCGGAACGCGTTGCCGCCCGGACGAGGCCGCAGCGCGGCACCCGGCAGCCGACGACCCCACCCGTGCACAACCTGCGGCAGGGCCAACCCGACGCGTCGTCCTTCCCGCGCACCGCCTGGGCCACCGCCGCTCGGCGCGCGATCAGCGCCGCCCCGAACGACGCCTTCGGGCCCGGTGATCCGCGAGGGCGGCCGGAACTGCGCACGGCACTCGCCGGCTACCTCGCGCGCGTGCGCGGAGTGCGCTGCACGCCCGACGAGATCGTCGTCTGCGCTGGTGTCGCACACGCGCTGAGACTGTTGTTGTCCGGCGGTGTTCCGGCCGGGCCGGTGGCGGTCGAGGCGTACGGACTGCCCTTCCACCGCGGCATCTTCGCCGCCGCCGGAGTGCGCACGATCCCACTCGGACTCGACGGGCATGGCACCGCCACCGACGAGCTGACGACCCGCCGCGCGGCCGGTGTCCGCCGCGTACTCCTCACCCCCGCCCACCAGTTCCCCACCGGCGGGCCGTTGCACGCGACCCGCAGGGCCGCCGCCGTCGACTGGGCCCGGCAGCGCGACGGGCTGGTGATCGAAGACGACTACGACGGCGAATTCCGCTACGACCGCGAGCCCGTGGGCGCGGTCCAGGGCCTCGATCCCGACCACGTGGTCTACCTGGGCTCGGTCAGCAAGAGCCTGTCCCCGGCGGTCCGGCTCGGCTGGATGGTGCTGCCTCCCCACCTTGTGGACAGCGTGCTCGCCGCGAAGGGCGAACGCGAAGCCTGGACCGGCGTGACCGACCAGCTCACCCTCGCCGAGTTCATCGACTCCGGCGGCTACGACCGCCACGTCCGCCGCATGCGCCAGCGCTATCGCCGCCGCCGCAACCAGCTCGTGCGCGTACTCGCCGACCACGCCCCGCACATCACCGCGACGGGCATCGCCGCCGGCCTGCACGCCGTCCTGAGCCTCCCTCCCGGCAGCGAGGCAGCGGCGCTCGAAGCGGCCGCACAGCGCGGCATCGCCCTCGACGTGCTGGCCGGCTTCCGCCACCCGGATGCGGAAGTGCCGCACCACGACGGCCTGGTGGTCGGCTACGCGACACCCCCGGAGCACCGCTACGAGGCCGCGTTGGAGGCGTTGGTCCGATCCCTGCCCCCGGCGTGACGGCTCATCGGCAAACCCCGTGTGCCGCCCCACGAAGGAGCGGCACACGGGGGAGTACGAGGCCTCAGACATGCACGGCCGGGCGCCGCTCCGCGGACTCCGGCGGCTGTTCCGCGATCGTGGCCGGATCCGGCCTGCGCAGGCCCAAGGCCACGAGCGCGGTGGCGGCGACACCTGCCGCGGCGATGAGCACCGCCGTACGCAGACCGTCGGTCGTCGCCGTGCGCAGCGCGTCCCCCGTCAGGCCGTCGAGGCCCGAGTTGGCGACGGCGACCAGCAGCGCGAGGCCCACGGCGCCGCCGACCTGCTGGCTGGTGGACGCGACACCCGACGCGACACCCTGCTCCCCGGCGTCCACGCCGAGCGACGCGGCGCCGAACATCAGGGTGTACGCGGCACCTTGGCCGAGGCCCATCACGAACAGCCCCGGGACCAAGGCGACGTACGACGCGTCCGCAGCCAGGCCGAGTGCGAGCACAACCGTTCCCACACTGCCGACGGCCAGCGCCGCACCGAGGACCGGGCGGATGCCGTACCGCGTCGCGAGCCGCCCCGCGCCCTGCGAGCCGATCGCGATCGCGACCATCGGCAGCAGGAACGCGAGCCCGGTCGTCAGCGCGTCGTAGCCGTGGACGCCCTGGAAGTAGACCGTCAGGAAGTATTGCAACGTCCCGAACGTGCCCATGAAGAGGAAGGTCACGGCGGCCGCCACCGACAGATTGCGGTTCGTGAACAGCCGGAGAGGCAACAGCGGCTCCCGCGAGCGCAGTTCGATCACCACGAAGACGGCGAGCAGACCCACGCCCACCGCGGCGGCGGTCAGGACGGGCCCGGAGAGCCAGCCTGCCTCCGGGCCCTGGACGAGCGCGTAGACGACAGCGGTCACACCCAGCGTCGAAGCGAACGCCCCCGCCAGATCGAAGGAACCACCGGACGCCCGCGGCGAGTCCGGTGCGATCAACGCGAACGCCAGCAACGCGGCGGCCCCGGCCAGGGGCACATTCACGAAGAACACCGCCTCCCAGCCGAAGGCGTCGGTCAGCACACCGCCGAGCAGCGAGCCCAGGATCATCCCGCTCCCGCCCGCGGTGCCCCACACCGCGAACGCCCGGTTGCGCTCGTGTCCTTCGGCGAAACTCGTGGAGACGAGCGTGAGTGTCGCGGGGAAGAGGAACGCGCCGCCTACCCCCTGGACCGCCCGCGCGGCGATCAGCAGCCCGGGCGTGTCGGCGAGTCCGCCGAGCAACGACGATCCCGCGTACAGGCCGAGTCCGAGTGCGAACATCCGGCGGGCGCCGAAGAGATCGCACGCTCGGCCGCCGAGCAGCAGGAATCCGCCGAAGGCGACGGCGTACGCGCTCACCACCCATTGCAGGTTGTGCGCCGAGAAGCCCAGGTCGGTGCCGATCTCGGGGAGCGCGACGTACACGATGTTGTAGTCGATCGAGATGATCAGTTGAGCGAACGCCAGCAGTGCGAGTGTGAGGCCGAGCCGTGTGCGGGGCGGAGCGACGCCAGGGGCGCTCATGGCGAACCTGCTTTCGGGGGAAGGCTGCGGAAACCGGGCAAAGGACGGGCTCAGCGCTCGGCGAGCGCCTCCTGCCACACGGGGCTCTCGAAGTAGTGGTTGTCGTACCGCTCGGAGCTGTCCCGGATGTCCTGGACGGTCGCCTCGCCGCGATGGACGCGCTCCAGCAGCCGGTAGTAGTCGAAGCGGTGCAGACCCGGCGTGAAGACCACGAGCATCTCCGCCGCACACCCCGGAGCCGGCGCGAAAGCGTGCGGCACGGTCGGCGGCACGGTCAGAAAGTCGCCGGCGCCCAAGGTCAGCACCGTGTCGTCGACGAGAATCCGCATCGTCCCGTCGAGCACGTAGAACATCTCGCTCGCGCGGGTGTGGAAGTGCGCGGGTGCACCGGGTGACCCCGGCCGGAACGTCGCCTTGTTGGCGGTCAGCGCACCCCCGGTGGCGCCGGCGTCCGCGAGCAGGGTGATCAGACTTGTGGGGCCGTCCTGAAGGCTTTCGGCGTCCCCGGCACGCACGAGGACCGGCTGGTTCGGGGTGGTGTTTCCGGTGCGGGTCATGGCTGCTCCCAAGGTCTCCGTCCTGCGGTTTCTCCGCCGGTACAGCGAATCTAGAAGCCGGAAAGACCTGTAGAAGGGTGCATTCACGAGCCATTTCCGTGGGTCAATTTCGCGTGTCGCCGCGCCCCGCCCCCTACGCCGCGCCGGGCCCCGCGGGCGACCCCCGGCACATCAGACTGCGCCGCGGGGTGAAGCCGGTCACGGACGCCCGCCCGAATCGTGTCCGGCCGGTAGCGTGCAGCTCATGAGCGGAGCCGTACACCTTCTGTGGGACGACCGGATGACCGGGTACGACTTCGGCCCCTGGCACCCCATGAAGCCCATTCGGCTGCGCCTGACGATCGACCTGATCCGCGCGCTCGGGCTCGACGCGGAGCTCGTCGTCCTGGCGCCGCGGCCCGCCACCGACGACGAGCTGGGCCTCGTCCATACCGCCGACTACATCGCCGCCGTGCGCGCCGCGTCCGCCGACCCAGGGTGCGCCGACCCGGCACGCGGCCTCGGCACCGACGACACCCCCGCGTTCAAGGACATGCACGACGTGTCGGCGCTCATCGCCGGCGGCTCGCTCGCCGCCGCCGACGCCGTGTGGTCCGGCGCCGCACCGCACGCCGTGAACTTCGCGGGTGGCCTGCACCACGCGATGCCGTCCGCCGCCGCCGGATTCTGCATCTACAACGACGCCGCCCTCGCCATCGCGCGCCTGCTCGACCTCGGCGCCGAACGCGTTGTCTACATCGACGTCGATGTCCACCACGGCGACGGCGTGCAGACCGTTTTCTGGAACGACCCGCGCGTCCTGACGATCTCGTTGCACGAATCGCCGCGCTTCCTGTTCCCCGGCACCGGCTTCCCCGACGAGATCGGCGGCCCGGACGCCGAAGGCCGCGCGGTCAACGTTGCGTTGCCTCCGGGCGTCGCCGACGCCGGCTGGCTGCGCGCGTTCGACGCGATCGTGCCGCCGCTGGTCGAGGCCTTCCGCCCGCAGGCGATCGTCAGCCAGCACGGCGCCGACACCCACCTCGAAGACCCGCTCGCGCACCTCGGCGTCACCATCGACGGCCAACGGCTCGTCCACGCGGCCGTGCACGACCTCGCGCACCGCTTCGCCGACGGCCGCTGGATCGCCACCGGCGGAGGCGGTTACGCGGCCACCGACGTCGTGCCGCGTACGTGGACCCACCTCGTCGCCGAGGCCGCGCACGCGCCGGTCGACCCCGTCTCCGAGGTGCCCCCCGCCTGGCGCGAGGAAGTCCGCCGCATGACCGGCCACGAGGCCCCCCGCCGCATGACCGACGGGCAGACCCCGGCCTTCCGGCGTTTCGCCGCAGGCTACGACCCCGCCGACCGCCTCGACCAGGCGGTACTGGCCACGCGCCGCGCGGTCTTCCCCACGCACGGCCTGGAACCCTTGTTCGACATCTGACCGCGGAAAGCGAAGAGGTGCATGTGACCGCCGAAGGCCACCGACGAGTCCCCGACCGCGCCGAACTGCGCGCCCACCTCGTGCGCAGCCGCATCGCCGGCGACGTCGCCACACCGCGCGACAACAACCTGCGGAACTTCCGCCTGATGAGCGAGCGCCACCCCGGCTACCTCTTCGGCCTGGAACCGGACGGGACCTGGACGCCCGAGGAAGTCCTCGCCCTGATGGTCCGCCGTTGCGGAGTCGTTGCCGACCCCGCCCACCTCAGCGGGCAGGACACGATCGACCCGGACCTGACGCTCGGCGGGCTCGATGCCTACGCCGACCGTCTCGCCCTCGCCGCCCGCCGCCGCGAACGCGTCATCGTCGCCACCGGCCACCCGGACGGACTCCTCGACTTCTACCGGGCGATCGCGCGCGGGTTGCAGGACGCCGGGTGTACGCTCCTGCGTCCGGCGCGCGAGTGGACGTACAAGACCCCCGCGTCGGAAGGCGCCAAGCTCCGCGCCGTCGACTACCGAGGCCCCGTCGCCGTCGTCGTCGACGACGTGGGCGCTCCCCGCCACACACACTCCGCACGGCCGATACGCGCCATCCTGGCCAGGCTCGCGGACGACGGCGAGGCGCTCCCCGACCTCGTGATCGGCGACCACGGCTGGGCGGGCGGCGCGGGTCAGGCCGGCATCTCCGCGATCGGCTTCGCGGACTGCAACGACCCGGCGCTCTTCGTCGGCGCGGAGGAAGGCAAGGTCGCCGTCGCCGTGCCGCTCGACGACAACGTCGAGCCTCATCTGTACCGGCCGTTGCTGGCGTACGTTCTGAATAGGGCGGGACTGTCCTGAAACAAGCCGGATGGGCGAAACGGGACGGATAACTCCTCCTCTTCCCCACTGGTACCACCCGCCACTACCCTGAAAGGACGCACGTGCGTGTGGATGTCACCGGAGGGGAAGCCGGTGCCCGTCGCGTGCTGAATGGTTCAGGTGCGGCATGGCTTCTGGAGAGAGGCCTCTCAACGAGGTCAATTTTCTGACCGTGGCCGAAGTGGCTGCGGTGATGCGGGTGTCGAAGATGACCGTGTACCGGCTGGTGCACAGTGGCGAGATGCCCGCCATCAGGGTTGGTCGGTCGTTCCGGGTCCCGGAACAAGCCGTCCACGACTATCTGCGGGACTCCTACGTGGAGACCGCGTAGCAGCGGACAAGCAGGACACACAGCTCCTCGGGCACCCTCACTTCGGTCTCATTTCGGTACGCCCGGGAACGGCGAGTACGCTATGCGCCAGACGTGCGGGCTGACTCGGCTCCGCGCAGTGGAATGCGCCCCGCGCCTTGCGGGGCGATCCGTTCTCTCCGCGCAGGCGGGGTCGTCTGTACATACACGTGAGTGAGGGTTGCCCGTGGGCTCTGTCATCAAGAAGCGTCGCAAGCGTATGGCGAAGAAGAAGCACCGCAAGCTGCTGAAGAGGACGCGCGTCCAAAGGCGCAACAAGAAGTAACTCGTCGTGCGGCGCGACTCGGCCCCGCCGTCACGGGGAGGTGTCGCGCACCCGCGTCCGGCGACGTGGCAGGAAGCGGTCGACCCCGCCCACGCGGGGACGACCCGTGGCGCTCGCCGCCGCATCGGCAGAGCGCCCGCTTGTCCCCGCCGGCGGCACGAAGCGGACAATACGCAGGCCGCCGCCCCGCCCACACCGGGCGCCGGGCGG